>CAXXHY010000037.1:0-78106 GCA_963667575.2 Desulfovibrionaceae bacterium
GAGTCCCTGGTTGGTGCCCACATTGCCGTATACGTGGTAGCCGTCGACACTGCCTCCGGCACCGGCATTGAATTCGATTTTTTTCTGCGGCTTGCGACTGATGAGGTTGATTGCGCCGCCCATGGTGTTGGGGCCGTAAAGAACCGAGGTGAAACCTTTGGAAATGACCATTTCCGACAGGTCAAAAGTGGTGAAACGGCTCAGGTCGGGGTAGCCGTCATAGGGCACGTAAATAGGAATACCGTCCAGATAAATAGGGACGTGCTTCTGATCGAAACCACGAATTCTGACCATGGTTTCATTGCGTGCGCCGGTTTTGTCGAGACTCAGACCTGGGACGAGCTTGGCGGCTTCAGGCACTGTAAAGGCATTAAATTCCATGAGCTCTTTGCTGCCCACCCGTACGGAGGTCGGGTTACCGCTATTGTCTTTGCTGGATATTACTTCAATTTCTCCAAGCTTGAAAACATTATCAATTCCATCAGCATTTTCTTCACTTGGAATATTTTCAGTCTGTTCTATTGCTTCTTCTGTTGTCGCTTTTTTATCATCAGCCGCTGCCAGACTTGCATTCCAGAGCAGAAATACAAAAACTCCTGCCAAGGAATATAAAAAACTCCTTTTAAATATTTCCACGTAAAACCTCCCTGTTACTCTTTCAAATATAACTTCCCTCCATTACTGCCGGCTGCTTTTGTTTGCTTTCATAAATTACTTTTTCAATCGAACAATAAATACTGCTTTTATATTTCTGTGAGTATATCCACTATGACGTTTTTCTTTGCCTCTTTTTCTACACACTAAGTGTAAAAAATACTCTTTGGAATTTTTTTATCAAAAAAGGCCTGCGCCTGTTCATAATAAACAGCAACGATCAGAACGAACATGGCACTTTTCCCTGAGTGGCTTAGTGTGACAAAACGATGAACAGAAAACCAATGGCATCAACAGCATTCCACAGAAATCCCCCGATGTTCGATTCAGTTGTATCACCTCCATGTTGGACTGCTACATTGTTTCGGCGTCTGTTAACCCGTACTGGAAACAATTCTTACGATTGACAAGAAGTCTTGTTACAGCTCTTCCGAGCCACATGGATAATAAAATTTCCCTGCAGCATCCGGAGTGAAAGCAAACTACAACTTACGTTTTTAAACGTCAAATTATTTTTTTAACGTACAATCATACAATCTGCTCCACTTGTCATGCAAAATGCAGTATTCGTGTTTTTGTTCAACAGTACTTGACTGAAGTTCCCATGCCGCATTCCAGAGACAAATCAGGACCAGAGCAAACGGATTAAAATAATTAGTTAAATGAAATAAGTATGATAATAGTATATCTGGATCCTGTTCAGCGATTTTCCGTTGGTTCCAGATACGGAAGACGGGACACGCCGGCAGACGGGTCAAAGCGGTTTTTCTTGACGCTCTGCCGGGTCAATAGTAATAAGAAATAAAAGAATTCGTATGGATTAGAAGGATAATCACATGCAGGTTCTCTATGAGTATGTTTTATGAAGCCTCAATTTCGTGACCTGACCAATCAAGTTAAAGCCTATCGTACGGCAAAGGGACTTTCCCAAACCCAACTGGCTGAACTTGTCGGCTTGAAAAGACAGGCCATCTACGACATAGAATCAGGCAAATACGCGCCCAACACCTTGATCGCGCTGCGCCTGGCCAAAACGCTTTCATGCAAGGTAGAAGACCTATTCAGCGAGGAGCAGGACAACGAAGTATCCTATACGCTGGTGGGGCCCAAACCGACTGAAACCGCGCGTGTAACCCTTGCCAGGATTCGCGGAAACATGCTGGCTTATCCCTTGCCCGGCGCCGACCCGTTCAGCAGCACTTTCGAGGCGGCGGACGGCCTGCTGACTCCTGGACATGAGCATATCAAGCTGCTTTGTCCGCAGGAAAAACCGGAAAAAACGCTTGTTCTTCTCGGATGCGATCCGGCATTCGCCCTGCTGTCCACCCACATCGCGCGCCTGTCCCCTGAAATCAGGATGCACTATCGTTTCGCTTCCAGCTCAAAGGCCATGCTCGGGCTGGCCTCAGGGCACGCCCATGTGGCCGGAACCCATTTCCATTCACCGGATGACGACCATTCGGACAACATCCGCCGGGCACGCAAAACCCTCAAAAAACAGGCTGCTTCCATTATCGGATTTTCACAAATTGAAGAAGGTCTTCTGATAGCGCCGGGCAATCCCCTGTCGATCCGCAATGTCGAAGACCTGACCAACCCCGACGTCAGACTGATCAACCGCGAACCCGGTGCCGCACTGCGGACGCTTTTGGATGATTTACTGCAAAAACGCGGGATTGCACCGCAAATGATCAATGGCTACGACGCGATGGTCTACAGCCACACCGAAGGCGCCATGCGCGTACTGTATAAACAGGCAGACGCGGCTTTGGGATTCCGGGCCGTGGCCACCCTCTACGGCCTGGACTTCGTGCCCTTGATCGCCGCCCATTGCGAGCTGGTTCTGCCCAAGGACCTCATGGAACACGCCGCAGTCAAAATCCTTCTGGACACGCTCCAGACGCGCGCCCTGCGGGACGAGCTGAAAGCCCTGGCCGGATACGACGCCTCAAGCACGGGCGCTGTCATCGCCGAAATCTGACGTTTTTCAAAGCCTGAATTCTTTTCTGGTCACGCTCGGCAATAATGTCGTTTAAAACGTACACACTTTTTCCGGATGGCCGGACGCAATTTCTGATTCAGGGAATCTGTTCGGGGCGGACGGTTCGGCCGTGATACGTATCCACGTTGCCTTTCAGCAGACGCAGCAGAGCCCCAGCGGACTCCTCCGGTGTCAGAAGCAGTCCTTTCTCCTTCCATGGGACAAAAATCTGTTTGACGTTGTCCGAAGCGCCGCCACTGGATTCACGCGCCTGACGCTGCATACGCGTATCCACTATGCCGGGTTGAAAAATGACCGTGGTCACCTCCGGCGCTTCTCCGGCCAGCAGGCGGGCCAGATGCTCTTCCGCGGCTTTGGCGGCGGAGTAGGCTGCTATGCCGGGTTGAACCTTGCTGCCGGCGCCGGAACCGAAAAAAACGGCCACCCCTTCTCCTTTGGCAACAAGTACGGGAACCGCATGGCGTATCAATTGATAGGCCGCGGTAACGCTGGAGTTGAACACTTCCAGAAATTTTTCCTCCTCGATTTCCCACAGATAAGGCCCCGGATGGAACACTCCGGCCGCATGAATGAATCCGGCGAAATCGCCAAGCCGCAGGGCTTCTTTCATAATGTCCGCGACAACGGCCTGACGCGACGCATCTCCAGCCACCAGGGCGGCCCGTACGCCCATGTCCTCACACGCCGACCAGACTTCTCCCAGGGCGCTTTCAGGTGTGGCGGCCCGCGCATTCAGCACAAGATTCGCCCCTTCTGCCGCCAGCCCAAGAGCCACTGCGCGACCGACTCCCATGGATGCGCCGGTGACAATAAAAGTTTTGTTCCGCAACGTTGTCATATTTTCCTCCCTCGGTTAAGAAAAGAGATAAAGATCGGTCAGTAATGTGGTATTTTCTTTGACAAGTCCTCGCTACGACCATAGTCTCCATACAACAATTATTTTTTCCGGAGGACAGATGCAAACCAGATTCGGATTTACCCTGCAAAATGAACAGCAAGTTCCTGAGATCAGCTCACTGGTCCGTTTATGGAAACACGATAGCACCGGTGCGAGGCTGCTGTCACTTATCAATGAAGATGAAAACAAGGTCTTCGGCATCACCTTTCGTACGCCGCCCACCGATTCCACCGGTGTGGCTCATATACTGGAGCACAGTGTCCTCTGCGGCTCGCGCAAATTTCCCGTCAAGGAGCCCTTTGTGGAATTGCTCAAAGGCTCTTTGCAGACTTTTGTCAACGCTTTCACCTATCCGGACAAGACCTGCTACCCGGTGGCCAGTACGCACCCCCAGGATTTCTTCAATCTGGTGGACGTTTATCTTGACGCCGTATTTTATCCGCGCCTGGGAGAACATGTGCTCAAGCAGGAAGGCTGGCGCCTGGCGCCTGCCGGTCAGGAAGAAGACGAAGGCGAGCAGCTCAGCTTTCAAGGTGTTGTGCTGAATGAAATGAAAGGCGTGTATTCGTCTCCGGATTCCATCCTGGAAGAAGAACTTATGACCGCGCTTTTCCCGGACACCGGGTATGGAAAGGACTCCGGAGGAGACCCTCTGCATATTCCCGACCTGACCTACGAGCAGTTTTCCGACTTTCACAAACGCTACTACCACCCTTCCAATGCCTGGCTCTATTTTTACGGAGACATGGACGAAGACAGCCGGCTGAAAAAGGCCGCGGAATACCTGGACAACTTCAGCGCGCTGGAGATTGATTCCCGCATTCAGCCGCAAAAGCCCTTTGATACGCCTGTCAGTCTGTATAAGCCCTATCCGGCCGCTTCCGACGACCCTGACGAACTGCAGAACAAGTCCATGTTCTCCATTGCCTGGGTATTTCCCGAACCCACAGATACGCGTACGCGCATTCTGTGCGAGATGCTGGAGTTCATCCTGGTGGGCATGCCCGCTTCGCCCTTGCGCAAAGCCCTGATCGACTCCAATCTGGGAGAAGACCTGGCCGGCAACGATCTGGAAACCGAAAATGATCCCATGTATTTTTCCACAGGGCTCAAAGGCATTGCCAGCGAGGACGCGGAAAAGGTGGAAGCCCTGATTTTCAAAACCCTCGAAAAAATTGCCGAAGGTGCCCCGGCAGCTCTGGTGGAAGCCGCGATCAACACACTGGAGTTCGACCTGCGCGAAAACAACTCCGGACGCTATCCCAAAGGCCTTTCCCTGATGCTGACCGCATTGAACGCCTGGATTTACGACGGAGATCCCATTGGTTCGCTGCAATTCGAACAGCACCTGGAATCCATCAAGGCGGATATTGCCGCCGGCAAGCCATTGTTCGAAGATCTTATCCGTACGTGGATGCTCCAGAATACGCACCGGGCCACGGTTCTTCTCGAACCGGACGTCGAGTTCGAAGCCCGGCGGAGCGAACTGGAAAGACAACGTCTGGAAGGAATCACGGAAAATCTGGACGCCGCGGCCCGCCTGCGTATCGAGGAAGAAGACGCGGCCCTGCGCGCGCACCAGTCCACCCCGGATCTGCCTGAAAATCTGGCCACCATTCCGCGCCTTTCGGTCTCGGATCTGGAAAAAAGCAACAAGACCATCCACAGCCAGGAACTGCAGACCGGCGGGTGCAGATCTCTGCTGCACGCCATGGACACCTCTTCCATCGCCTACGTGGATCTGGCTTTCGATCTCATGCCGCTTTGGGACCAGGCCCCCTGGCTGCTGCCTCTTGCTTCGATTTTCGCACGGGCGCTCCTGGACATGGGCACGAAAAACAATGATTTTGTGGATCTCAACATCCGCATTGCCCAAAAAACAGGCGGCATAGAGCCGGAAATGCTCATAGCGCACGCCTTTGAGCAGGAGCAACCGGTGCTGCGCCTGACTCTGCGCGGAAAGTCCACCCTGGACCGCCTCCCGGAACTGGCCGCATTGCTGCGGGAGATCACCCTGTCGCCTGTTTTCAATGACAAGGATCGTTTCCTGCAACTCGCTCTGGAACGCAAATCCGGACTGGAATCCTCCCAGATTCCCGCAGGCCACATGACGGCCATGTACAGGGCCGCCTCAGGTCTGAGCCTTTCCGGACGCTGCAACGAACTGCTCAAGGGACCGAGCCAGCTGTTTTTCATCCGTGCACTGATCGACCTGGCCAAAAAAGATTGGGATACAGTCCAGCTGGCCCTGGAAACACTCCATGCCCTGATCGTCACCAGACAGAACTGCCTGCTCAACATCACCATCGACCAGAATTCCCATGACGACAGGCGTAAGGCTTTCGATGCCATGGTCGACGGTCTTCCGGACTCTCCCCACCTGGACCTGGCTGCTTTGGAAAAACGCATGCGGTCCCATCTGCCCGAATTGCCGCCGCCACCGCCCGCCGAAGGGCTGGCTGTCCCGGCACCGGTCAATTACGTGGCTCGGGCCGTCAACTCCTATGCCCATGGTTACGCGTTCAACGGCTCGGCCATGGTGGTGTCGAAATTCCTGCGTACGGGCTGGCTCTGGGAAAAAATCCGGATGCAGGGTGGCGCATACGGGGCGTTTGCCACATTCAATTATCTGAGCGGCACCTTCATTCTGGCGTCCTATCGGGATCCACACTGCTTGCAAACACTGCAGGCCTTCGAACATCTCGCGGACTACCTGCGGAAACTGGACCTGCACAAGGACGAACTGGAAAAAAGCATCATCGGCGCCATCAGCGATCTGGATGCCCATCTGCTGCCCGAAGCCAAGGGTTTTACCGCCCTTACCAGAATTCTGTCCCATGAAAGCGACACTCTCCGGCAGACCCTCAGGGATCAGATACTGCGTACCGATATCAAGGACTTCAGAGAATTCGCCGCAGTCATCGAGGCGATGAAGCAGTACGGACGTATTACCGCAGTGGGCGGACGCAATGCACTGGAACAGGCGGCAGCCACGTTCAATATGCCCATAACCCCCCTGTTGTGACAGGCCAGAAGATCCTTGATTTTTGATGAATATCGGGTAGTAAAGACATATTCACGGCAAATGACACGTACGTATGACTATACAGGACAAAGATTCCTCACATCCTGCAATGCATAAGGACAACAAAGAGTCTGCCATATCCGCAGTGTCGGATTCATCCCATATTCCGCTGCCCAAGGTAAGCTGCAGTCACGAGGGAGATACAACCACCATCACCCTTTCCGGCAGGCTGGACCATCAGGGAGTGGCGGCAATCTGGGATGATACCATGGCACATGTCAGGGCCTGCCAGACGGGCAGGCTCGTGGTCAACATGCTGGGGGTGGACTATATGGACATCTCCGGCGCCAGCCTTGTGACGGAACTGCAGATAGCCCACGGTCAGACCGAATCGCGCCTGGAGATAGTCGACCTGGCCAAGGAATACCAGCCACTTCTAAAGCTTTTCGCTCCAACCGATTTCACCGTACGCAAACGCCGTCCGCAGGAATTCAACCTGCGCGAACAAGTCGGCAAAGCGACGGTGGATCTGTGGCAGGATATCGGCATCCTGGTCGGTTTTGTCGGAGAAATGGCGGTTGCCCTGGTGCAAGCCCTGGCCCATCCTGCCCGGGTGCGCTGGAAAGACGTTTTCTGGGTCATGGAGACCGCCGGCGTCAACGCCCTGCCCATCATCGCCCTGATCGGATTTTTGATGGGCCTGATCATGGCGTTCCAGTCCGCCGTGCCTCTGCAGCGGTTCGGCGCGGATATTTTTGTGGCCAACATGCTGACCATTTCTTTACTGCGCGAACTTGGTCCGCTGGTTACGGCCATTCTGCTGGCCGGCCGTTCGGGCTCGGCATTTGCCGCGGAAATCGGCACCATGACGGTCAACGAAGAGGTCAACGCCCTGCGGACAATGGGGCTCGATCCCCTGACCTTTCTGGCGGTGCCCAGAGTTCTGGCGGCCATGGTCGTGACGCCGGTCCTGACCATCTTTTTCAATGCGTTCGCCTTGCTGGGCGGCTCCATCGTGGTGGTGAACTTCGGCTATTCGTTCGTGACCTACGTACTCAGAGTCCAGTCCTCGCTTTCACTGGTGGACCTGTGGGGGGGGCTGTTCAAAGCCTGGGTCTTCAGCCTGCTGGTGGCCGGAATCGGCTGTCAACGCGGTCTGACCACAGGTACGGGCTCCAGTGCGGTGGGAGCTTCCACTACGTCATCCGTGGTCAGCGGACTGATTCTGATCGCCATCTCGGATGGCATCATGGCTGTCATGTTTTACGCAATGGGGATTTGAGGGGGGCTGCAAAAAATCATGAATGAACAGAGCCATCGCGAGCCTATCATCCGGGTGGAGAACTTCACCGCGGCCTACGGCGAAACAGTGGTCATCCATGATATCTCCTTTACCATCGGACGAGGGGAAATATTCGTCATACTGGGCGGATCAGGCTGTGGCAAATCAACTCTGCTCAAACACATGATCGGCCTGTACACGCCTGCCGCAGGCAGAATTTTCATCGACGGCGACGACATTGCCACCGCTTCCAGGCAGCAGCGACAGGAAATCCTGCGCCGCATCGGCGTAACCTATCAGTCAGGCGCCCTGTTCAGTTCCATGACTCTGCTGGACAATGTCCGGCTGCCCATGGAGGAATTCACCGAACTCCCCGATGAAACCATGGACCTCGTGGCCCGCATGAAGCTGTCACTGGTGGGGTTGCTCGGTTCGGAGCATCTGTATCCTTCGGAATTATCCGGAGGCATGCAGAAACGAGCGGCCATTGCCCGGGCCATGGCCCTGGATCCTAAAATTCTTTTTCTCGACGAACCCTCGGCCGGACTGGACCCCATAACATCGGTGGAGCTCGACCAGTTGATTCTCAAGTTGCGTGAAAGCCTGAACATTACCTTCGTCATTGTCTCGCACGAACTGGAAAGCATCTATACTGTCGCCGACAGGGTAATAATGCTCGACAAACGGGTCAAAAAAATAGTAGCCGAAGGTAATCCCAGAGAATTACGGGACAAGTCGACCAATCCCTGGGTCCGCCATTTCTTCAACCGCGAACCAGAACAGTTGTATTAGTATGGCTTCCAATACGCATTACATCCGCATCGGCACATTCATGATCATCGGCATCGCCATTCTTTTTGCGGTTGTCGTGGGCATCGGGGGGTCGCAGCTGTTCAAGGAAACCATCCCCGCCGAAACCTATTTCAATGAGTCAGTGGAAGGCCTGGACATCGGCGCGCCGGTCAAATACCGCGGTGTTCCCATCGGCAAGGTCAGAGCCATCACCTTCATCGGAGACAAATATCCGCAGAGCCGGGAAGACCCCAAGGCCGGACGCTATGTGCTCGTTTCCATGGAGCTGGACAAGGCGACTGTGGACAGCTTCGTCATCGACGAAGATCCCGGGGACCATATGAAGGAAGCGATCAAAAACGGTTTGAGGATTCGTCTGAACACCAAAGGGCTGACCGGTGTGGCCTACCTGGAGCTCAACTTTTTCGATCCCTATTCCAACCGTCCTCTGCCCATCAACTGGACGCCGGAAAGTCTCTATTTTCCTTCGGCACCCAGCACCCTGAGCCGTATTGAAGGTGCGCTGGACGCAGTGGGCGGCGTCATGCGCCAGCTCGAACAGGTGGATTTCAAATCCTTTGCAAAATCCATCGACGAGCTCATGAAAACCCTGAACAGGGCGCTTTCGGAAGCCAACGTCAAGGATATCGGCCAGCTCGTAATCCAGACCCTTGCGGAAACCCGTGACACCATGGCCAGAATCAACACCCTTGTGCACGATCCGAGCGTAGACAGCATACTGCCGGACGCATCCGCAGCCATGACCAGTGCAAAAAACATTCTGAAAGGCTCGGAAAAAAATGTACTCGAAACCGTGCAGAATATCGACAGCGCATCCAAAAAGCTGAACAAAGTGATGAACCATGTGGATGCCCTGCTCGCCAATCCGGCTCTTTCAAAAAGTGCCGACGCCTTGCCGGATACGTTGCAAAACGTCCGCCAGGCCTCCAACGATATCCGTCGCAGCGCATTCAGGCTGAATCGCATCCTCAAGAATCTCAACAACCTCATCACCAGTCAAAGCGCGGACATCGACGCCATTGTGGAAGGGACTCGGGACCTGGTGAAAAATTTCAACCAGCTCATGGGCGATATCGAACAGAATCCCTCGCGCCTGCTTTTCGGCGCGCCTCCCAAGCAAATCCGACTGGAGAAAAAGGAATGAGCCCCCTGAGATTCATACGCAATCTGTCGGCATATTTTCTGACAGCATGCGCCTGTCTTGTCCTGGCCGGATGCGGAGACGCTCTGAAACTCGAGAAACCTGCTCCGGAAAAGAATTTTTTCGTCCTCAAGCCGGATACAGACTCCCGGCAAGCCCCTTCCGGACCGGGCAAAGGCATTTTGATTATCAAACCCCTGAACATTGTTTCCAATTTCAATTCACGGGAATTCGTGTACCGGCTGCAGGATGATCAATACGCAACGGATTACTACAACCTGTTGTTGACCGCTCCCGGCAACCAGCTTGCCCAATGTTTTCATGACTGGCTCAACAGCTCGGGAGTGTTTCAATTTGTAGTAAATTCCAACAGCGAACTGGAGCCGAACTTCGTTCTGGAAACCTCTGTTCGCCAGTTTTATGGGGACTTCCGGGAAAGCACCACTCCAAGCGCGGTTTTCGACCTGCAGATTTTTCTGCTGCAGGAACAGGACTACGACTACCATGTGGTCTACACGAAGGAATTCCACAAGGCTGTACCCATTGCCGCACGTACGCCCGAAGCGCTTATCAAAGGCTACAACGCGGCCTTGACCGAAGTCTTGTCAGAGCTCGAAAACAATCTGTCTCCTGTGGTGGCGCAATACGCTGAGCAAAAAGGCGCCCAGGATACGCACCACAGACGCTCCTGGCGGCGCAAACCAGACATTCGCGCTCAATAAAAATACGCGCTGAAGCCCTCGATGTAGACTTCACCATTCACGGTGCTGCCCGCAGTCCATCCAAAACGAACCGCGTTCATATACGGTACGAGATGCGCGCCAATTGCCAGGCTGTCGTCCAACTTACGGCACTGCCCCGAACAGGAGCCGCTGAAAGCCGTTTCCAGATCCGCACAATCCGTACAGTCCACCCAGGCCGTCACGTTGAGTTTGCCCGTTGTTTCATCCCAGGCGTATTCAATACGGATGGAATGTTCGTCTCCATCCTGGAGCCAGGGGGTGTCAGTATCCGCAACCGCCGCAAAGCCTGCGGATCCCGTGGAGGGATTGACACTGCGGTCTTCGTCGAACGTCGCGTATAGTTTATCCGAACGGTCCTGTTCGCATTCGTCGTCCGCCTCCCCATAGCCGTGCAGAACATCATCGTAGAGCTGATGATATCCGGAATAATTGCCGCCGCACTGGCTGAAAAGGGTCATTTCGCTGTCTCTGGTGCCCCAATAGACAATAGCCGCATGATTGGCGCCGTCATCCGGATCGCAAGGAGCGTCCTTCGTATCGCAGGGCCAGCCCGAAGCAAAATCGATCTCCACTCCCACCTTGGGCGCAAACATGCGCTTCTCCCCGTCATCGTCCAGGTTCCTCCCTCCGAACCCGTTGTTCTGGGCAACGCCTCCGCAAATATCCGCAAGAGAAGTAGAGCCGTAGAGATCCTCATCTGCGCCAAGGAGAGTGAAGGTCAATCCGCTCAACTGCCCCGATGCGGATACGTATGCGGATGTCCTGATGCGAAAATAAACGCGTACCCCCTGATCCAGAGGACAGATTCCATCAGACGCACAATACCCATCTCCGGAAGCTCCCTGGTACCAGACGCAGACACTGCCCATAGTCCCTCCATCCAAAGCCGCGTCGTCATACAAAAGCACTTCCTGCTCGCCATCACCATCGAAATCTCCAAAATCGGCATGTCCGGGCTTCTTTACATCCCCTACGGCCACCCCGTCGGCGTCAAATCCGTCAAAATTCTCATCAAAGGACACGTACGATCCGGTGCTTTCCTCTGTTGAGACAGTCGGACCGCAGACCTTTTTATACAGCTGGAAAAAAGTCACGAATGCCAACAGATCATCTTCCAAGGCTGAAGCATCCGCATGTTGGTTGTCAGAATAAAAAACACCTTGCTGCCTATCAGGCCCGTCGCTGGACAAAACAAAAGCAATGTTCTCCATGTCCTGATCAACGCGATGCAGCGTATATTCCGGCTCATCTCCGGCCCTGCTGCAGATGGACGTTGTCAGGCCGGGGGCAGCTGCATAGCGCACGGTACCACCCCAAACATCCGTACGGAGGAAACTTTCCGGCAGCTTGCCATTTTCCATGGCATATCCGATCAGTTCGTCGGCTGCCGCCGCGAGCTGGTCCCTGGCCTGGGTCACCTTCCCCTGTCTGATTCCGGACACAACCAAAGGCAGTGCAGCTCCGGTGACGACGCCGATAATCAGCAGCACCACTCCGATTTCCAGCAAGGTGAACCCAAAACACGTTTTCATTTGCAACAGCCGGTCTTTTTGCAAAGAGATTCGAGTGTTACCGCGCGGACCAGATCATCGTACACACGGACGGATCCATCCTGTTCGAACCGCTCCCCAGGCACGCGCATTACGTAGGCTCCTTCCATTGCTTCCAGATCCTGCGTATGGTTCAGCCCTGTACCAAGGACAATAAAAGCCAGATTATCTATACGTTCCTCCCCCTCCTGCACGGGAGCCAACAAAGACAGATCCGTATCGGCATCTGCATCCAGAGTTTTCAAACACGCTGTGGAAGTCAGCTCTGGCGAATCCGGCAAAACATATACTGTCCGCTGGTCCAATTCATAATGAGGCGCGGCGTTTTTGAGCTCTTCTCTGGTGGGCAAACGGCAATTGTCCATGGCAAACCCCAGCACCGTGTTCCGCAATCCGAGTACCATGTTTTTTTGCTGCTGCAGGGCTCGCGATTTCAATCTGTCGAGTACGGGAGGGAAAATAGTAAGGGCAACAATGCCCGACACCAGCAGCAACATGGCCATACCGACCAGCGTATATCCGGATGCGCAACCCCGCCTCACTGATCGCCTCCATAGGCCGTACATACGGCCGCGCGAAGCTCGTACCAGGTCAGATACAGAGCCAGATCATCTCCGGGATCCCGTACGTCAATGGAAGTGTTGGAAACGGATACGTCCGTCAGAATGGATTGCTGCTTGTCCGGACCGGCTGTTCCAAGAAAAAACGCCACATTGCCAACAACACCGCTGGAAGTGTTCACCTGCAACTGCGCCACAGATGCGACATCCAGGCTGCCGTCGCACATATCGCCGGAAACAAGGCTGCTGTCGGCAGAATAGGAAATGATATTTCCGAACATGTCCCTGGTTTGCCCTGCCAAAGCCAGAGATTCCGGCAATGTCTTCCGGATCTGCGCGTATCCTACAAGCGATTCTGAAATCCGGTCCAATTCACTTTTGGCCCTGAGTACGGAGTCCGTCCGTATGGCGCGTACAATCGGTGTGGCCAGCAAAACGAACATCAGCCCCAGCAAAGCCAACACTATGGCCATTTCAAGCAGACTGAATCCCCGCATGCTCATTCCTGCAACGTGGCGCGCAGTTCGCGCGTGGTCACTATGACGTAAATGTCGTCAAAATCCTCGCCTCCAACCGAAAAATCAACAGGCTTCCCCATGGTTCGGGCTGTAATGCCAGAAGAAAAATCATCGAACACCCCGTCGGCAAGGCCGTTGCCTCCCAGGCTTACAAGCACGAAGGCCACGCTGGTGTGGCTTTGGCCGGAAGCGTCCGCAGCATACGTATCCGCATCGATGTCGGCTGCTTCCATCCCCAGGTAGCCGTTGTCCACTACGCTTTTACCGGCCAGCCCATCACCATTTATGTCGCGTCCTTCCAAATATACATACGGATTGCCCCAAACATCTTTGGGATTGTTCCGGCAAAGACAAACGCCAAGATCGGTTTCCTGATTCTGCGAACAATCTGTGGAAGAGGCAAAGGTGGGATAGCGTCCGCTGTAGGAAACATGCCGGACAAGGCATTGTTTGACCCCCAGCAGTTCGGATCGAGTCTGGGCAATACGCTTTGAGGTAGCCAGAGTGCTCCAACTGGCAGTGCCCAAAGAAAGCAAAAAGCCGACAAGCAACAGTACGAGCGCTGTCTCCACCAGGCTGAATCCCGATTGCCGTCCGCCATTCGTATTTATGTCGAACTTGAACATGCTTTGCTTCGAGTATGAAAGTGACCTTAAAAAATATAATAATCTATTATTTTCATGATAGAATTATATATCTCGAGGCACAACTGCAAGTATTATCCTGTGCCATCCTATCCTGCTGCAAATATTCTTTCAGACCGCAAAGCCACAATCTTTTGGACTGGCGGCAACAAATAGGTTAGAAAACCAGCATGAAAATGCATGCTTACCCCTTTGCCCTGGGAATTTTTTTTCTGCTCGGTACGCTCATCGTTCCACTGCAAAGCAGTGCTGACGAGGCGGAAGGCAATGCTACCCAGCCGATCTCTCCGGTCCAGTCCGCCAAGGCCGCGTCCGGACCAGACTGCCGCGGTTGCCATGCCGACTATTATAAAAAATGGGATCTTTCCCCACATGGAACCTGTTTGCGTCAGGTGGACGAAAAACTCATTTCCAGCCTGCAGTTGCCCAAACATATTTTTTCCTATGGCCAAACGAGTTTCGCCATTGCGAGCAAGGGCAACTCCCTGCAAATGTTGGAATCCGAACCAGAGGGGGAAACGACTTACGACATAACGTACGCCATTGGTGGAAAACAATTTTTCTATTTTTTGACGCCTCTGGAAAAAGGACATTTGCAACTTCTGCCCCTGGCCTATGACATTGAGCGCAAGGAATGGTTTGATGCGGCTCGAATCGATATTCCGCATATACCGGCAAGACAGCCCGGAACCGCGCCGCAGTTGTGGAAACAACGGGCATTCAGCTTTTCCACCATCTGCTCCCACTGTCATGTCAACAGCTACAGTCATTCCTATAACCTCGAGCATGACAGTTATCCGCCCATTGACCAGGCATCCGGCCTGGACTGCGCGAGTTGCCACGGCCCCGGCAAGACCCATGCCGCAAACCGGAAAGCCAACCAGGCCGATGCAACAAAGCAGCAATCCGGGACCGCTGACGACATCATCCGCGGCGGGTCCGCATTTTCAAACAAACAGGTCAACGACAACTGCGCCGTGTGTCATGCGCTGGCCCTGCCGCTGACAACCGGTTTCAAACCCGGAGATGATTTTTCCGACAACTTCAGTCTGATCACCCTCGAACATCCGGCCTTTTATCCGGACGGTCGTGCCAAAGGAGAAACCTTCGTATACGGCTCCTGGCAGCTTTCTCCCTGTGCGCTTTCCGGGAAACTCAACTGTCTGCATTGCCATACGCCTGGGGGTAATTTTCGGTTCAAGGATGATCCCAACAAGGCCTGTTCGCCCTGCCATGCCGATATCGTGAACAACCCCGTACCGCATACGCACCATGCCGCGGAGACGGACGCAGGCAAGTGCATCACCTGCCATATGCCGCAGCACCAGGCCGGAAGCTTACGGGAGACAGACCACTCCATGCTGCCTCCGACGCCGGCTCTGAGCAAGGCGTTCGGATCGCCCAACTCCTGCAATAGTTGTCATACGGACAAGGACATCGACTGGGCGGACAATCAGGTGCGCAAGTGGCAAACACACGACTACCAGGCTCCGCTCCTGAAACGCGCCGGATTGATCGCCGCAGCCAGGCAAAAAGACTGGAACCGGCTTCCCGAAATGATCAGCTATCTCTCGGATGCGGGGCACAATGATTTTTTCACCGCCTCCTTGCTGCGTTTGCTGTCCGGATACAACAGCCAGGAGCTCTGGAAAATCGTTCTGAAGCTGCAGAATGATCCTTCTCCCATTGTGCGTGCCGCAGTCATCGCCTATCTGGGACGCAGCGCCTGTCCGGATGCCTTTCCGTCCCTGGTCCATGCCATCGGGGACCAGACTCTCCTGGTACGTATTCAAGCGGCGCTGGAACTTTCCCAGATTCCCATCAAAGGCTTTCCCATGATCATTCAGGTCCAGATGAAAAACGCCATGACCGAATACGTGGGTTCGCTGATTGCCCGGCCGGACCAATGGAACGCGCACTATCAGATGGGAACGCTCTTCGCCAGACAGGGCAACAGAAAAGTCGCCCGGAGCGCCTACGAAAAAGCCCTGGAACTCGAACCCCATGCCCTGCCGGCACTGGTCAATTTGTCGCTGCTTCAACTGCAGTCCGGGGAGTTGCCAAAAGCTGAAGAGACCATTCGAAAAGCATTGAAACTCGCACCTGACAATATCCAGGCGCTTCTGAATCTCGGAGTCATTCTGGGTAAAAAGGGAGACAGAAAAGGTTCCGAAGCCACTTTGCGTCAGATTCTGGAGCTCGATCCCAATCAGGCCGAAGCAGCATTCAACCTTGCCGTATTGCTTGCCCAGAACAAGGACCAAGACCATCTGAAAGAAGCCCTGCAGTACGCCAGGCAGGCCTACGAACTGCGACCGGAGGATACCAGATACGCCTTTGCGCTCGCCTTTTATCTCAACAGTACGAAGCAACAGGCCGAGGCCCTGGCCATTCTGCAAAAAGCCATGAAACAACGTCCCAACGTTCCTGATCTGTATCTGCTGCTCGGAGAAATACAGACCGAACAGGGCGACAAGCAGGGAGCAATCGCAACGTACAATGCCGGTATGCAGATGAAAGGGGCAACGGAAAAATTCAAGAAACTGCTATCCCAGCGCTTGCAGAAACTCACCGGAGTATCTTCGGAGACGCAACAAACGGAACAATCCGAGACCACGAAGTCAAACGAGAAAGAGTAACTCACAGTCATGTCGACGAATCTGTTTCTGAAAAAACTGTATTCCACACCCCGTCCAACCTTCAGGAGGCCACGTATGAGTGAATTGATCGTTATCGGCTACGATGACCCGCACAAGGCAGAAGAAGTACGTTTGAAACTGATAAAAATGCAGAAAGAATACCTCCTGGATCTGGAAGATGCCGTTGTTGCCATCAAAAAAGATGACGGCAAAATCAAATTGAACCAGGCTGTGAATCTGACCAAAGCCGGCGCCATGTCCGGCGGATTCTGGGGATTGCTGATCGGGACCATTTTTCTCAGCCCCCTGCTGGGAGTGGCTGTCGGGGCCGGAGCCGGAGCCATTTCCGGCGCTCTGTCCGATGTAGGAATCAATGACAACTTCATGAAAGAACTGGCGGAAACACTGAAACCGGGATCCTCCGCCCTGTTCGTTCTGGTACGCAAGGCCACTCCGGACAAAGTGCTTGAGGAAATCAAGGGCATTGGTGGAAAAATCATCAAGACATCCCTGACCCATGACAACGAAGAAAAATTGCAAACAGCTCTGGACGGCGAATAGTTAAGCGACCACCGGCAGACACCGCCTGCCGGTGGTTATTTTCATTTAGCATGCCTGCAGAGCGCGAAATCGGTCAGCGGCCTGCCCCACACGCTTCCTTGGCATGTGCAAAAAAACAAGTAACGCGCGGTTTTTATTTTTATCCTGCAATCCTGCTATGAGCTCGAACACCTATAAAAAGAGACCGTTCGCATTATCCTTCACTTTTCCAGGCGAATTTCTTCTTCTTTTTGGAACGATTTCCTTGCACAGATGCTAGAATCGAAATATCTTGGTCGAGACTAAGCGATTAGACGTCACACCCTCGGGCATCGACGTGGAATCGATTCCGTTTTCACTTTCCAAGGAGCTGTTTTCATGAATGTCAAAAGCAAAATACTGATCATCGATGACTCCCAATCCGCTCGCGAACTTTTGATGGGCATTCTGCAGACAGAGAACTACGACTTGGACTTTGCTTCAAACGGCATCGAAGGGCTTGAAAAAGCTCGTATTTCACCGCCAGATCTGATCTTGCTCGATATCATCATGCCGGAAATGGACGGCTATGAAGTATGTCGCAGGCTGCGCCAGGATCCGGAACTCAAGGAAGTACCCGTCCTTTTTCTCAGCAGCCTGGAAGACCGGAAGTCCCGCCTGAAAGGCATCGAGGCCGGGGCGGATGACTTTTTGACCAAGCCGTTCGATGTGGTGGAAATGCTGTTGCGCATAGGCACCATCACCAGATTGAACCGATACCGCAGAATTGTTTCCGAACGCGCCCGGTTTGCCTGGCTGACGGAACATACGGACGACGGCTATCTGCTGCTGAACGCCGACGACAGTATCAGTTACGCCAATGCCGCGGCCCGACAGCTCCTGGCCCTGCCGGATCCCATAGACAAGCCAGACACTGGCCCCTTTGGTCCGGAATCCTTCTTGGACATCATTCAGCGGGCTTACGAATTGAAGCCGGAAGATCTCTGGGAATCCTGGAACAAGCGGAACTCTCCGCTGCCTGTGCTGTTTTTGGTGCAACCGGAAACGCAGACAGCCCAGTCCTGCTGGATCGAAGTCACCGTGCTGCAGCAATCGCACAGCCCGGAGCAACGTCTGGTACGCTTACGCAACATCACAAAACGCATGACCGGTCTGCGCGATGTCTGGTCCTTCCACTCCATGATCTCGCATAAACTGCGTACTCCGTTGTCCGGAATTCTTTTCAGTCTGGAACTGATGAGCGAAAACGCGGAGTCTCTCCCGCCTGAAGACGTAAAACAGATGAGCTCCCTCGGCCTGGACAGTGCCAGGCGTCTCAATGACGAAATCGAAGATATTCTTGACTACATGGAAAACCGCTCTCCTGCTGAAGGAGAATACGCAATCGTCGAGCATACGCCCGCGCTCCTGAAACAGCTGTCCGAACAACTCAACATCAGCCAGCAGTCTTTGACCATTGATCCTGCTCTTAACCAGGCACACCTGCCCTTCAACGACAGGAGCTACGGACTTATCCTCTGGCATCTGCTCGAAAATGCCGTGAAATTTCATCCAGAGCATAATCCTCAGCTGGAAATCAACCTTGTGCAGGAACAGGGAGCGTTCGGCCGTCCATGCGCCAAGCTGATTGTCAGGGATGACGGGTTGCATCTTTCATCGGAACAACTCCGCAAGGTCTGGTCCCCGTACTATCAGGTGGAAAAAACCCTCACCTTTGAAGTGTCCGGCATGGGACTCGGCCTTTCCCTGGTGGCCAACATTGTCTGGAATGTGGGCGGATCCTGTAGAATTGCCAATCGTGAGGACGGCAAGGGCATACAGGTGGAACTGCTGCTGCCTCTGCGCAACGACGAACCTCTCAAAGGAACAGTTCGGAACCAGCAGGCATGAGCCACTCGCTTCTTGTTTTTTGATAGAACGCCTGTCCCATGACCACGAGGATATTCCCCTCTTCTGCTGTGTCGAAAATCCCTTGACAAACACGTCTGGAACATGAAAGCGAAAATGACATCGTTTTCAAATGGTTCAGGCTTATTGCGGAAAAGATTTTTCCTCCTGCATGCGCTGTTGCGGGCCGTCAGTGGCGGCGCGCCGGCATGTCCTGAATAATCCACTAACACGCAAGGGACCCTCACCGTGCTGCACATTAAAATTCCCGGATACGGCAATCTGAGACTCGAATACCTTATTCTCGACTTCAACGGCACCCTGGCTTGTGACGGGAGCCTGATTCCCGGTGTGGAAGAACGGCTCAAGGAACTCGCCGAAAACCTCCAGCTGCGCGTGGTTACGGCCGATACCTTTGGAACGGTGCAAGCCCAGATGGCTTCATTGCCATGCGAAGTGGTCGTGCTGGACAAGGAAAACGCCAAAGAAGGGGAAGATCATCTCAAGCTCGCTCTGTTGCAGGAGCTGGGGCCTGCCCGCTGCATTTTCATAGGCAACGGCCGCAATGACCGTCTGGCCGTAAAGGCCGCAGCCATAGGCATTGCCGTGTGCGATTCCGAATGCGCGGCTCCCGCCACATTATACAATGCGGACATTGCCGCACCCGGAATCATTGCGGCTCTGGACATTTTACTGAACTCCAAGCGCCTTATCGCGACGCTCCGATGCTGATATCTCTGCGAGTTGTGCTGCTGGCCGTGCTGCTGTGTTTTTTGACCACCGCATGCACCGCACCGCCACCTCCTGACGGCACCAACGGCTTTGCTGTGGGGCGCCCCCCATCTCTTGAAAAATTCTGCAGTATTTTGTCCCCGGCCAGGCAAGAACTGTCATCCTGGGCCGACTTCAACCCCGCACTGCAGCAAAGTATTCGCTATGTGGCAACGCGGCCGCCCGACGAGACCGCCTTTCGCTACAATGACAAAAACTACTCCTGGAATACGCTGCTGCAAAGCCTTGTGGAAATGCAGACCCTGCTGCCTCAGCTGAAAGACAATCCCTCTTTGCTGGCCGAACATTTTCACTGGATCAAAATAGTTCCGCCCACGCTGTTCACCGGTTATTACGAACCTACCATCGAGGCTTCGCTCGAACCTTCGCAGGAGTACCCCTATCCACTTTACGGCGTACCTGAAGATCTGAAGCCGGATGTACCCTACTACGACAGAAAGGCCATCGATGGGGATGGCGTATTGAAGGGAAAAAAACTGGAAATAGCCTGGATCAAGGACCCGGTGGATGGATTTTTTCTACAGGTGCAGGGCTCCGGACGCTTATCCCTGCCGGATGGGTCCAGTCGTCACGTACTGTACGCGGCGCACAATGAGCAGCCGTACGTGAGCCTCGGCAAGGTTTGCATCGAACGCGGACTGGCCAGCCCCGAAAACATGAGCATGCAGACCCTTCGTTCCATTTTGAGCGAGGATGCCGGCCGCCGGGACGAACTGCTGTATTGCAACCCGCGCTATATTTTTTTCAAACTGGCCCAGGAAGGTCCTTTCGGTGCCTCGGGCGCCCAGCTGACACCGATGCTCAGCGTGGCGGTGGACCGTTCTTTTCTTCCTCTGGGAGCCATCCTCATGGTCGACGCTCTGCTCCCCCGCCAGCACCCCGGCAAGCGCAGACGATTTTCCGCCCTTCTGCTTGCCCAGGACACGGGGGCTTTCAAAGGCAACCATGTTGACCTCTTCTGCGGGCACACTCCTGCAGCGGCCTCCCTGGCCGGGCAAATGCGCGACAAGGCCTTTTTCTGGATTCTGCTCAGCAAAAAGGCTCTTGAGCAATGAAAATGTCCTTGAAAAATTAAAAACTGATCTTGGGAACCGCGCGATCTCCGGGATCTTCGATTTCAAAATACTCGGCCTTTTGAAAATGAAACAGAGAGGCGACTATATTGCTGGGGAAGGACTCGATGGCGATATTCAGATTTCTGGCACTGCCATTGTAATATCTCCTGGCCATTTCGATGTTTTGCTCCACGTCACTCAGGGCCTTCTGTAATTCCAGAAAATTCTGATTGGCCTTGAGATCGGGATAATTTTCAGCCACGGCGAACAGATGCCCCAAAGCCTGCCCCAAAAGGGACTCGGCCTGGGCTTTCTGTACGAGATCACCGGCCTGCTGGGTCATGGCGCGATATTTTGTCACATTCTCCAGCACCTCCCGTTCGTGCGTCATATAGCCTTTGACCACTTCCATCAGATTGGGAAGCAGGTTCGCACGTTTCTTCAACTGAACATCAATGCCACTCCAGGCCTCCTCCTTGAGATTCCTGTTCTTTACCAAACGGTTATAGAGCATGACGAACATACCGACACCAAGAACTACCAGGACCAGAACAATCAGCAGCGCTTCCATCAACTCCCTCCTCCTGTTACTATCGCAAGGATTCGCCGGTCAGCAGAAATCGTATTCCAAGACCAGCGGATTAGCATTCCATTTCGCAGAGATCTTTCCTTCATCCAATTCCATAGCGTACAATTCGGCTTTTTTGCTCTAAACTGTACAACAGCAGCACCCTTTTGCCGGAATTTTTGGTGAATGCCCCTGAAACGAGTATTATACATTTTCCGCCACCTTGTTGCGGAATGCACATCGCTTCGGCACGATCATACTGTTTCTTGCAAAAAAACTAAAGACAGGCAGAAGCTTCCAGATTCAGCTTTCTCCAATGTCCCCAAAAAACTTTTCGCGTTTTTATGCAAAAAACTCTCCTTGTTAAACAAAATTGTAAAAATTTAACAAGGTCACAACCTACTACCACGAAAGTTTTCTCCTACAGTACATAAAAATGCACTATTTCACCTCCTTAAACAACTGGTCCATTTCTGGTCCGGTTATTGCAAAATCTGCAATAAAGAGGAGGATCAGATGTTAACACGAGGCGTCATCCTGATTAGCGCTCTATTCATTCTTGTATGCACCTTGTTTTCCGCTTTCGCACTACTGCTTTCTTCTTCTCTGTCGCAAGCGCTTCAGGGAGTGGATTCAACAAAAGTGTCATTTGTTGTTTTGCATGCGCAACCCATCACCGGCGTACTCTGGTTGTTTGGCATCGGATCCCTGCTTTTCGCCATTGGTCTGTTCCGCCGTCAGTTGAACCTGAAATTACAGCATATCGGCCGTTGTCTTTCTTCGGACACTGCTGTCTCAGACGGCATGTTTTCCCTGGAGGCCGTCGAACATTTTGCCGAATCCTGTCGTCAGCAACTGGATGACGGGAAGATCCAGTCTCAAAACTACGTACGCCAGTCTGTAGAAGCAAGCGAAGAGCTCAAAACCATTCGCGAACAATTCCTGCAGCAGAACGAACGGGCTGAAGAAAATCGCTGTCATGATTTTTCCAACTCATCCGAAACCTTGAATCTCGTACTTGGGCGCCTGGAACAGGCCTCCCGGAATCTGGGAGAGCTTACCGGACGGGCCGGCCAAGGAGCTGCCAGCCAGCGTGAATCCATAGGATCCGCCGCAACCGCCATAGAGGAAATGAACGCCTCAATTGCAGAGGTTGCAAACAATGCGGAAACCGCTTCGAGCGACGCCCATACTGCCCAAACCAATGCCACTGAAGGGCAGAAGGAAATGCTGCGCGCGGAACAATCCATCGACATGGTCAAGGAACGGACCAGCGCGTTGAGCCAGGCCATGGCATCGCTTGGCGAACAGGCCACGGCCATTGATCAGATAATGACAGTGATTTCGGATATTGCGGACCAGACCAACCTGCTCGCCCTGAACGCAGCCATAGAAGCCGCCCGGGCGGGTGAAGCCGGACGGGGTTTTGCCGTGGTTGCAGATGAAGTCCGGAAGCTGGCAGAAAAAACCATGAGCGCCACCAAAGATGTGGGAGAGCAGATAAGCGCCATCCAAAACGGCGTTCAAACCGCTCTCACTAATACGGATCAATCCCTGGAACTGGTCAGGGAAGCCAGCGAACGCGCACAGCACGCGGGCAACTCCATGCGTACCATCGTGGACAATACGGAAGCCGCTGCCAAACAAATCGGCTATATAGCCCAGGCCACGCGCGAACAGTCAACGGCCTGCGAACTGGTCAGCCGTACAGTTGAGGAGGTCAATTCCATCTCGAGCGCCACGGCAGAAGACATGCGCGCCTCGGAAGAAGCCATGGGCATCATGAACACGCAGGTCGAGGAACTGGCCGTAATGCGCCAGGTATTCGAACAACTTGGCAACGGCAAAGTTCAAAAAGTCATAAACACGCTCACATCGTCCGCGGAAATTCGTTCCATGGATCGCGCCGCGCAGGAAAAAATGTTGCGCGAGACCATCAAGAAGCATACCTTTTTCGAGCTGCTTTACCTTACTGATGCCGAAGGAATTCAGACCATTGGCAATATCGCAGCACCGGAGATGCAATCCGCGCAAGACATCGAGGCATTGGGGGCCAACTGGTCGGACAGATCCTGGTACCAGGAGCCTTTGCGCTACAAGAGCCTTTACATCACCAAAGCATACGTATCATCCGCTTCAGGAAAACATTGCATAACCGTTTCCAAACCTTTTTACGACGACCAGGGAGCTGTCCTTGGTATTCTTGCGGCGGATGTAAAACTGTAAACCATTTTAAGCATTTGCGATCACCATAGCCATCGAGGTCATGAAACATGCCTGACATCATGCAACAATGCAAAATCCTTATTGAAGAAGATCACCCGGAGGAAGCTGTCGCCTGCCTGAACGCGCACCTGGCGGACAATCCGAACGATACGGAAGCTCTGGCCCATCTGGGGGCGTTGTTGGAAACTCAACACCACCATGATGATGCGGAAAAAATATTTCGCCGGATTCTGGAAACAGACCCGGCAGAAGAAAGCGGCTATCGCATGCTGGCCTACAATCTCATTGCCCAGGGCAGACTGGATGAAGCAGAAGGGATCTGTCGCCAGGGACTGCAAAACGGGACGCCCACGGACCTGCTCTATGCGGCGCTCTGCAATATCCATTTTGGCCAGGATCGCCTGAAAGAAGCCATCGAGGCCATGCAGGAAGCCATCCGGCTGAATCCCGCACATCCGGGCTGGCATTTTTCCCTGGGGATCTGCCAGGATGCCCAGGGGCAGCACCATGATGCCGAACAGTCCTTCCGCAAAGTGCTTTCCCTTGATCCGGAACATGTGGACGCCTACATCGAATTGGGACACGTTCTGCTGGCGCAGGAAAAACTGGAGCATGCGCTGGAGATGTTTCGACACGCCATAGCCCTGGACGACAAAAATCCCGAAGCCCATGAAGGCCTGGCGCAGGCCCTGGAAGACCTTGGTCTGGTGGAAGAGGCAGAGGCCCGGCAAAACATTGCCGATGCCCTGCGCGAGGAGTTGGAGGAGGAAGAAGACGACCATCATGAACATTGATGGCCGGGTCTAAAAAACGCGACTACGGAGCCTGGAGTCTTTTTTACCGACGCCTTCCACTTGAAACACAAAACAGCGTTGCAGCCCCCAGGTGGATTGGCAAAATCCGACCTGCAGGCTCACTCAGGCGCAAACGCTAGGACGTCTTTTCTACGGCTTCTCCGACCAGAGGAGCCGAATTTTTTCTGTTTTCATGATAGGCATGGAACTGCTCCACATTTTCCTTGCCCATATAATTGGCCAGAATCCGACGAGGCGTCGTGAGCACGTCCACGATGATCAACCCATCCAGACAATTCTGAAAATCCGAATCCACGTTGAATGTCAGCACCTTGCCGTTGAGCTTGAGGTACTGCTTCAAAAGCACGGGAATGCCGCGAAATTCGCTTTCCAGATCCGAAATGGCCTCCGTGACATCATCCATATCCTTGAAGCAGTCGCGAAATTCACGAATCTGATGTCGCTTGAGATTCTTCAGTTTGGGCGGTGTCTTGGGTTTCACCAGTTTGGAATACGTGGAAAAACTGTTGTGCGCTTTCAAGTAGCGGACCATGAGTTCCTTGGAAATGGATGAGTATTCGTTGGAAATACTCACTGGTCCGAAAAGAATCTTGTATTTGGGACGTTGCAGGATGAACAGGGAAATACCTTTCCAAAGCAACAGCAGCGGAGCATACCCTTTCTGATATTCGGGACGGACAAAGGAACGCCCCATTTCCAGAGCAGGGCCGAGACGCTCGAACAACGAGTTCTTGTAGGTGAACAGCGTACTCGTATACAAACCCTCAACGCCATGAGCCCGGATGATCTTGTCCGTTCGTCCGATGCGATAGGCGCCCACCACTTCCTTTTTAGCGGCATTCCAGATGAACAGATGTTCGTAATAGGCGTCAAAGCGGTCAAGATCGATACTTTTACCCGTACCCTCGCCCACCTCGCGAAAAGTCATTTCCCGAAGGCGCCCGATTTCCTGCAATAACAGCGGGATGGCACTGGTGTGCGCAAAACGGACTTCATAGTCGCCGCTGGTCAGCAACAGGCTTTTTTCCGGCAAAGCCTGAATCTCGGCATTCAAGGCCAGAACATCCACCGGCGGAGCAACGGGTTCGAAATGGACCTCTGCGGGAGCAGTGGTCCGCTTGGGTAACGGAATGCGGACGAGTTTGCGCGGAGGCGTACTCCCGATGCGTTGTTTGAGAAGATACGTACGCAGCCGCAGATAGCTCATCATCTCCATGTCGCTGTGCATTTTAGCCAGCTTTTTGAATGGAATGATGCTGCCCACAGTCACCTGCAGTCTTCTGTGCTGCATATTCCGGAATTCACGCGGCAGCAGGACAGTACGCAGACGCGGATGCACCAGGCCGAGCAGTTGAAACAACGCGCTATTGCAGCCCTGAAAATAGATCGGCAACACCGGAACTTCAGCCTTGCGGATGATTCGCGCCACCATGGGCGACCAGGCGGGATCGGAAATATGACGATTACGAATGTTCAGACTGGAGACTTCACCTGCCGGAAAGATGGACAGCATGTGCCCGTCTTTCAGACATCTGAGGGATTCTTTCAAAGGACGGATGTTCTTGCTTTGCGATCCGTCAGCTCCCATATTGTCCACAAAGATAATGTCATCGCGAATATCCGGAATCAATCCCAGAAAATAATTGCCCATTATTTTGAAGTCTGGACGGATGCGACGCAGGAGCGATCCGAGAATAACGCCTTCCACGGCGCCGAAAGGATGATTCGCAACGGTTACAACCGGACCTTCCTTCGGAATGCGTTCCAGGTCCTTTTCCGAAATATCATAAGCGATATGCATGGCTTCTAATACGCGATCCATGAATATCTTGTCTCCGTCAGCGGCTGCGGCCCTGGCGTAAATGGCGTTCAATTCCGGAAAAGCCATGATGTGTTCCAATGGCTTGCCAATGGCGGTAATGAGCTTTCGTTTGAAAGGTCCACCGGCCTGAACCCGAAGACGAAAAATTTCCTGTTTTTCCATGGGGCGTTCTGTACTGCTATTTTTTTTGGAACGTTTATTGGCAAAAAAATACTTGAACATCAGAGAGTTCCAAACCAACCCGCCCAAAAAAGCGAGCCGAAAAAGGGTTCAGATATCCGGCTACTTTGTCTTACAAGCATTGTTTATCTCTAACTGATGCTTGTGACAATTCCAAGCCCTTAGCGGTGGTTTTTCCCTCTTCCCAAATTTTTAGAGATAATACGTGCGAATTGTTGCATTTTCAAAACGAACATGTGACGCTCAGACTTTGCCGTAAAGAAATTGAGTTAACTACCGAGGATTGCACTGTGTTTAATGCAGGAACCTTTTTTCTGCTAGGTTTTTTACTTGATCTGGCTCTGGCGGATCCGGCTGGTTGGCCCCATCCTGTCAGATTGTTCGGATGGCTTTCCCAGTTCTGGGAAAAAAGGCTCTATAAAAACACCCTGACGCGGGGAGCCCTTTTCTGGTCGGCAGTCATGGTGTCGGTGGGGGTCCTGCTCCTGTTCACCGTATTGATTCTATCGCATACGCCCCCATGGATACAAAATATTTTCTGGGGATACGTATGCTATGCCTGCCTGGCATTACGCGGCTTACACCTGTCCAGCTCCCTTGTCGAGTCCGCCCTGCGTACCGGAGATCTCGAAAAAGCGCGTACGCTGCTTTCGCGTATCGTCGGACGTGAAACACAGGAATTGGACCGGGACGCCGTACGCCGGGCCTCGGTGGAAACCGTTGCGGAAAACTGTTCGGACGGCGTTATCGCCCCCATGTTCTTTTGCCTGCTGTTGGGGCCCATCGGCATGTTGTTGTATAAAGCGGTCAATACGCTGGACAGCATGGTGGGCTACAAAAATACGCGCTACGCCGCCTTCGGCACCTTTTCCGCCAAAATGGACGATCTCGTCAACGCCATTCCTGCGCGACTGACAGCCCTGTGCCTGCTCGGAGCCGCCGCTCTTTCCGGAATGGACTGGAAAAACGGCCTGCGCATCATTCGCAGAGACGCGCGTAAACATGCCAGTCCCAATGCCGGATTCCCGGAAGCGGCCGTTGCCGGAGTACTCGGAGTCCGTCTCGGAGGACCGGCGCATTATCATGGGCGTTTGCACGACAAAGCCTGGCTGGGTGATGCCGATCAAGCCGTCTCATCGAAGACTTTTGACAATACTATCAGGCTGCTATACCTCTCGTCAGGCATAATGGCCCTTCTGGTATGGGCTATCCTGCTCTTGTCCCACAGCGGACCGCTGGGCCTTGCGGGGCTTCTGTTCTGAACCGTTTTTTACCAACTACCGATATGAATATACAATCCAACGCTTCTTCCCCGGACATGCCTGTTTTGAAAGGCTGTTATCCCTTCCGCCTGGGCACAACCTCCTATATCATACACGACGAACGGGTTCCCAACGCCCGTTTTCTGGCTCCCCTGCTGGACGAAGTCGAACTGCTTTTTTTTGAAAGCCGGCGCCCGGACAGCCTCCCTTCCTCACAGGAAATCGACGAATTATCCGCCATCGGACGCGGTGAAAACCTGGCCTACAACGTCCACCTGCCCCTGGATCTGTTTCTGGGAGACGCCGACGAGGCCGTCCGCGCCCATGGAGTGGCAGCCGCCTGCAAATTCATCGACAGCACCACGCCGCTGCAGCCCACCTGCTGGGTCGTTCATCTGGACTGGCTGCGCCCCGACGGCAGCGAAACCCAGGACACCGAGGCCTGGGTCGACAGACTGCGCGCTTCGCTTGTAAAAATTCTGGCTTCGGGCGTACCCGGCACTTCTCTGGTCATCGAAAATCTGCAGTACCCCTTTGACCTGGTAGCTCCGCTCGCCCCCGAACTGAACCTGAGCTGCTGTCTGGACATCGGCCACATGCTCCTTGTCGAACCAGCCCCCCTGGACTTTCTGCAACGGCACTTTCCACGGGCGACCATGCTCCATGTCCACGGCGTACGCCAGGGAAAGGATCATGTGAGCCTGCGGTACCTGGATACCCGCATGGCCCGGTTGCTGTGCGAGTTGCTGCAAAACTACACGGGCGGGCTGTCACTTGAAATTTTCGGTCAAAACGACCTCGTCGAATCAATGCAACAATTTGAAGAATGGATGCCATGTCAGCACAAAGCAAACAAAGCCTCTTTGTGACAGGCGGCTGCAAAAGCGGCAAAAGCACCTTTGCAGAAAGCTGGGTCAGACATCGCGGTTCGCCACGACTGTATATCGCCACCGCGGAAATCATCGATGAAGAAATGGCCGAGCGGGTACGTCTCCACCAAAAAAGACGCGACCAGAACTGGCACACCCTGGAAAACGCCCCTGGCAGTACCGACCATACTACGTACGCATGCGGGTTCGTACGCGGCCGTGCTGCTGGACTGCGTAACCGTGTGGCTGGGCAACATGCAATATAACGGCTACTCCAACGAGCAGATTTTTGAAAATGTTCAGGATCTCGCGCAAGCCATAGATGAGGCGCCGTGTCCGGTGGCCGTGGTCAGCAATGAAGTGGGTTGGGGGATAGTCCCGGAAAGTTCTTTGGGCCGCGCATTCCGCGACCTGGCCGGAAAATGCAATCAAATCCTGGCCTCCCGCATGACCAGCGCCGTGCTGGTAGCCTCAGGCCTGCCCCTCGTACTCAAGGGCAATGTCCTTTTTCCCCCCGAATATGCTGGAGATCAGTCATGAGAATTTCGTTTTCCGGATTGCATGCGGCCCTGTCCTTTTTGACTGTGCTGCCTTTGGGGTAAAGTGGCGGACTGGAACGGACGCCGTATGCTCGGCTGGTTCCCTGTGGCCGGGTTGCTGATGGGCCTGCTGCTGGCTGTATGGGATTACCTGCTTGGCCTGGCTGTGGGTCCGGCCTTGCGTGCCGTACTGGATACGCTGTTCCTGGTGGTCCTTACGGGCGGACTGCATATGGACGGTCTGGCCGACTCAGCCGACGGTCTGCTCGGACACCGCGGACGCGAACGTGCTCTGGAAATAATGAAGGACAGCCGTATAGGCGCCTGGGGAGTTCTGGCCATAATCGCCGTGCTCGGCATAAAAACCGCTGCGTTTTGCGATATCCACTCCGACAATTCCAATACCTGGCGTACGGCCATGGGACTGGCTCTGGTTCCGTATTTCGGCCGTTTGGCTCAATGCTTCATCATCCGCCTGATTCCGTACTGCCGCGGCAAGGAAGGCATGGGGCATTCCTTTTTCGGATCCGGCCAGCCCTGGTTGCCCGCTGCGCTGTGCCTGCTGCCCCTTGTTTTTCTGCTCGGTCTTTTCCCGGCGATCATCTGTCTGCTGGTGTTCGCCTGCACCGTTGCATTGCTGCTGCAGTGGTACAAAAAAATGCTGGGCTGCGTCACCGGAGACATGATCGGCGCATCCTGCGAAATCTGCGAAGCACTGCTGCTGGTCGCGCTGTCACTGGTGCTCACTAGCTGATCCCCTTTTCCGCTAAAGTGTAAAAAAGATGTAAATACGCCGTACCTCCGTTGGCCTGCGGTTGGTGATGCCGTATACTTGCGTAAATTAACCCGTACGGATCCCTCCAAGGAGTCGGCCATGTCATTTGTCAAACAGTCTCCAGCCTTTCGTCTCCTGCTGATCTTTTTTCTGAGTCTGGCTCTGATGATTCCCATGTTTTTTGTGATGAATCTGATTTCCGAACGTCAGGAACGCCAGGAAATGGTCGTAGCCGAAATAAATTTCAAATGGAGCACCAGCCAGATTCTTACCGGGCCCATTCTGATTGTGCCCTATGAAACAGTCGTCAAGGCGGGAAAAAAAGGAGAGCGGGATCAGACTCTCGTACGTCAGGCCTTTTTTTTGCCGGATACCCTCGTATTGTCCGGCTGGATACATGCCGAGCCCCGTTATCGAAGCATTTACGAAACCGTTGTTTACGAATCGGACCTGTCCCTGCGCGGTGCTTTCAGCAGACCTGATTTTGAAAAACTGAATATCAGGCCCGAGCGTATCCGCTGGGAGGACGCACGCGTCATCCTGGGCATTTCCGACATGAAGGGCATCGAAGAAGCGGTGGATATAGACTGGGACGGCATAAAATGTCCGGGTGAACCCGCGGATCTGCGTTTCGTGCAGTTGCAGTCCGGAATCCAATCGGGCGTACCGTGCGCAGACGAGCGCAATACCTTTCTTTACAAGATCAACATCAAGCTCAAAGGTTCGGAACAACTTCAGTTCACACCCACCGGACGGACAACCCGTGTTTCCTTGCAGGGAGACTGGCCCAAGCCGAGCTTTACCGGCGATTTTCTCCCCGACAACAGAAGCGTAAACACCAAAGGCTTTTCTGCTGAGTGGGACGTGCTGCATCTCAATCGCAGCTTTCCCCAGCAATGGACCGACGACATCAACTGGAGCGCACGCTTTGGCGTACGCCTGCTGTTGCCCATGAGCCAGTATCAGGAAGCCATGCGTTCGGCCAAATACGCCCTGCTGTTCATTCTGCTGACCTTTTCGGCCGTTTTTTTCACGGAAATATTCACCAGACGTACGCTGCACCCGGTGCAGTACGTATTCATCGGCATGGGAATGGTACTCTTTTACCTGCTGCTGCTTTCATTGTCCGAACATCTGGGCTTTGACCTGGCCTACGGCATTGCAGCACTGGCCACCATTCTGCTGATTGGAGGCTATACGAAAGTCATTCTGACCGGCTTGAAACCAGCTGGGGTCGTTACCGGGACTCTGGCCGTGCTGTACGGATTCTACTATATCCTGCTGCAACTCGAGGACTACGCACTGCTCACCGGCAGCCTCGGGTTGTTCGCCATCCTTGCAGGGCTCATGTTCGTGACGCGCCGCGTGGACTGGTACTCGGCATTCAACGACAAGCACAAGAACAGCAAGGAATTCAGCTTTTCCAAAGACAACGGAAAATAGTCCCCCCCCCACAGCCGCCAAAAGCGGCTGTGGGGAAATTTGAACCTTCAGGTTATTTCCAGACGCCTTTGGGAGCCGGCAATGAAGAATTCACTTTGGCCGGAGCAAACCGGGCCTGTTCCTTTGGAGTCCAGGAACGCGGATCCGTAAGGCCCTTGCCTGTCGCAATGGTGGTTACCGTGCCGGGATCCTTCAAGATCACCTGGTCATTTTCGGAACTGCCCCCCATTGCCTGCAGCATTTGCTTCAGCTTCATTTCCTGTTTTTTAGCCACTTCCTGAGACTTATTGGCTTTTTCGGCTTTCACCGGACAAACCGCCTCGCTAAATGAAGGAAACAACCACGAACCAACCACGCACAACGCCAAAATTACGATTGGCAAATATATTGATTTCATAAGGATTTTCCCCTATTTGCAGCTATACTGGCTGGCGAGTTTTTTATATTCGTCAACTTTCGCATCCCAGATTTTGGACTGGTCGTACATTTTGGCGATGCGGTAGTCCCGATAGGCTTTTTCCGCAGCATCCATGGTCTTTTCAATCTGCTCGCACAACTGCGCCGGGCTCACCCTGGGGGACACAGCCGCGGGTTTGGTTGCTTTCGCCCCCAACCGCGTCACCACAACCGGACCGCCTTCATACAGTCCGTGCAACTCGCTGCCTCTGTCCACCGCGGAAGCGAACTCCGTACCTCGAACTCCCAACGACACCATGGGAGTCCTGATGTGGAAACGTTCGGGATTCATTTTGGCAACGCCTCCGGCAAGAACGTCAAAGGTTCCGCGGATGAATTCGAGAGTCAAAGCGACCAGCGACTTGTCGGGCTTCTCCAGAAACACGTCACCAATACGGCATTCGCTGTCGGCAGCAAGCGCGAGTGTTGTTTTATCCTTGAACATAATCTGTACGCGCGAGTTGGCACCTGTTTTCACACTGTCCTGTGTTTGCAGGGGAGTTCCCACCTTTGCAGACAGGACTTTTCCTTGGGAAATCACCGTGACCTTTCCTTTCGCCTCCTGCACCCAACCGGCAGCCCCCGCCGCAAAACCAATTGATCCGCTTACCAACATCAAGATGATGAAGGCTGCCCCTGCCGCGACGAATTTTTGCCCAATCATCGCTCATCTCCTAAAAATTTGATGTAAACGAACGCTTTTGCCATGAAACGCCATTCCCCAGACCTGACTCCGGCCCCCCTGAACTTTTTGCTCAGTATAACTCATTAGATTTGTTCCTGCCAAAACGTCAACAGGTACCCCGGGACTGCACAACCAAAAACTATTGTATCAAAAGCAACATGCCGATATTGCGACGATTTTTTCTACTTTGGGAAAAATATAATTTCTGCCACTTCCACAATAGCAACAGACAATAGCAACGGCCTTGTTTTATCGTTTAGTTTTTATCCAATATATGATAAAAATAACGTCAACATTTTTAAAATGATACCGATAAAAACTATAATATTTGCGTTTTATGATGAAATAGGTACTATTAAATTTCAGACCTTCATAATCCGTTTCAACCACAAGGAGATCCAATGATGCCCTTTCGACAACTTGGTTTTCTCTTGCTGCTTGGCTGTTTCCTGGCCGTTGCAGCCCCTCCCGCCATGGCGGATGCCACCTATACGCAACGTTTGACCATTACCAACAACTGTGGCGACGACGCCTGGATGTTCGTAGTGCCACCAGTTGACGACATAGGATTTCCTCAATCCAGTTACTGGGTTTCGGAAAATGGAGCCACGGAAGTTTGCGCCGCGGATATGGACGAATGCGACAACGCCAATACGCAATACAAAATCGTCATCAAACAAGGAAAAAGCAAAACATTCTACATCCCGGATGCCGGTTCGGCTTCCTGCAAAAGCCTATTTCAAGCTGGGCTGCGTGGACAGCGACAATTCCACCTTCAAGGAATTCGGAGACTGCAAACTGGGCGCGGATTTCGGCAATTCCACACTGGGAAACGATCTGGCCGGTACGCATACCTGGTTTGAAGTCACCTGGGGATGCAATGAAACGGATTACAACACGTATTGCAAAGACGACCCCTCCTCGGCGACCTGCTTTGCCCACTGCGCGGAAAATCCCTCCATCAATCCCAATACAGGCAAAAACGAAGGGCTCGGGGCGACGGATTATTTCGATATCAGCGTGGTTGACGGATACGGCGTACCCATGTCCGTTGCGGCTTCCGGAGACGGGACCGACCAGTGCGGAGATGGAATTTCTTCAAAGGACCTGGGGTTTCTGGACCTGGCCAGCTGCCCGTCGGAAACATCCGCGACCCTGGCTGTTCCGGAAAGCGGCGACGAAGCGGCCATTTATACCTGGCTGGACGGCGAACAAAAAGCCATCAGCATGTTGAGCACCACCAGCAACGGCTATTCGCAGAACTGCGCGCATCCGCACAGCTGGTTCAGCGGCAATGTTCTGGGAACCACTATTACCGATGATCCGCGTCCCATCGCTCCGGCCACTTCCGGCAGTGATTGCAACTCGGCCAACTGGTACGGCTGCGCCAATGCCTGCAACAACTCCAGCGGTACCGCAGTCACCCCGTCCGGCGGCGCGACGCAATGCCAGGCAGGCCCCGAAGACGGTAGTAAGAACGTCGCCAAGACCAATTTCGTACGCCGCCTGAAGGCCATGGGCATCACCGGTTACACCTGGCAGTTCGACGACGCCACAGGGGAGGCCACCTGTCCGCAGGGGCTGACCTATACGCTGACGCTCTGCCCGCTCAAAGCCGGACAGACTCCCTACGATACGTCCACCCAGAGCTGGAAATTCGTCAGCGACAGCAACAGCTGCACCCTGGCGGACGACGGCGACGACGACACCTATACGACCTATTGGGACTGCATCAGCAGCAATGCGACTTATACCACGGCAGTGCACACCAACGTGACCTACTGCGTACCGGATAGTGGTGGCGAATACGCCAACTATGCCGCCTGCGCCAAAACGCTTGATGCGGTGCCCGATACCCAGGAGGATCTGATCTGGCGAAATACGGAAACCGGCATAAACGCCGTATGGCATTTGAACGGAGAAACCGTATCTTCGTACAAGGCCATACAAAAACTCAAAGATCAGAACTGGAATATTGCCGGATCGTTTGATTTCAACAATGACGGCTATTCCGATTTACTCTGGCACAACCTTGATTCGGGCAAAAATGCCATCTGGTATTTAAAACGACATGTCCTCCAGAGCTGGGTTCTTATCGACGATACCGCCAATGTCTGGGACCCGAAAGGTGTGGGAGATTTCGACAATAACGGAACAATCGACATTGTCTGGAGAAACAGCAAAACCGGCGCCAACTTCGTCTGGTACATGGACGACGCCACCCGTACGGGTGAAGTCAGCCTGCCCAAACGCGAACTGCCCTGGGAACTGGGCGGTGTGGCGGATTTCAACAGCGACGACCATCCGGACCTGCTGTGGCGCAACCCGGACACGGGAGAAAACGACATCTGGCTGATGAACGGCACCACCCGGACAGAGACGGTCTCATTGCCAGAGGCGGAAACACGCTGGGAAATCGTCGGCACCATGGATGCCAACAACCGTGGTCAGGTGGACATAATCTGGCGCCGCCCGGCAAAGAAACAGACAGGAATATGGCGGATGAAAGGCACGTCCATGGCAAGTTCCGGACTGCTGGATGGCGCGCCTTCCAGCTGGGAAGTACAGGGAACAGGCGTCATCTATTGATGCGCGTTTTATGAAACGAAAAAAGCCGGGCAGGAAAGAATCCAGCCCGGCTTTTCTTTTTTTTTGAAAGAAACTAGCGCTCCATGAATGCCAAGCGGATGCCGAGACCGACCAGAACGGCACCAAGCGTACGGTCCAGCCAGAGTCCGAGCCGACGGCTGGATCTGAGTTTGGAGGTCAGACGATCGCTGAGCATGATCAGGGGCGGTTCGATAAAGCCCGCCACAACGATGATCAGGGTCCCGTGCAGCAACAGCTGAATCCAGACCGGGCCGGCGCCCGGCACCACGAACTGCGGCAAAAAGGCCAGAAAAAAAGTCGCCACCTTGGGGTTCAGCAAATCAATCAAAACGCCCTGGCGAAAAACGCCCCAACCGCTGCCAATGGCCTGGCCGTCCGAGGGAAGAAAAGAATCTCCCTGGGATCTGAGGGCCTGCACGCCCAGCCAGAGCAGATACAGGACGCCGATCCACTTGACCACGGAAAATGCCGTGGCCGATGCGGCGATGATGGCGGAAAGCCCCAATGCTGCCAGCAGAACATGCCCCATGGCACCGCTCCAGATGCCGAACATGGCCGCCATGCCCATACGCTTGCCGCCTTTGACCGTGTGCGTCAGAATAAAGGCCATGTCGGGTCCGGGCGCCAGATTCAGCAGCACGGCTGCCGCCAGAAACGAAGTCCAATGGGCGATACTGTAATCAAACATGTTATTTCCTTTTCAGGGCAGCCAAACGGTCCGAAATATTGGTTGGCTTGGGTTCGCCTCCACCGGCTTCCTTCATGGCGTCGGCTATCAATTGATTTTCGCCGCCTTCCTTTTCTGTTGAAAGCAACCTGGCCTTCATTTTGGCGGCTTCGGCGCGCGAGTTGGCCTGGTCCGCACTCTTCTGCATGGCGGAAAGCGCACTGCCGAGCTGATCGGTCTCGGAGCGCAATCCGGCCAGACGGGCACTCTGTTCGGCCTTTTCCTTGGCGCGCTCTTCGCGCACTTTGGCCATCTGCATGTCTTTTTTGGCCTTGTCCAGGGTATGACGCGCGGTTTTGAGTTTTTGGGCGGCCGCCTTGGCAACCTCTTCGAGCTCATTCATGAACTCCTTGGCTTCCACGGCTTCGCTCATTTCGCGTTCTATTTCGGGCTGCATTTCTTCGAGTTCGCCCACAAGTTCGTTCAGAGCTTTTTCAATGGCAGAAGCCGCATCCCCGGCTGCCCCTGTCAGTTTGTTCTGCAACAATTCCGCAGCTTTCATCCGCTGCTCGTACAGGGCCTGGATGGCGTCGGCCTCGCCCTGCTCTTTTTCATAACTGGCGCGCGCTTCCGCCACCTGACGCGTCAGCTTGTCCAGATTATCTTCCATCTGTTTGATTTCTGCAGCGGATGCGGTTTCCGGATCCCAGGCGGCAAGCGCCTGCACAATGCTCCTGCCGGTTTCCTTGACCTTTTCACCGCCGAAATTTTTCACAAAGCTAAAAAAACCCATAGAGTTCTCCTGTTGGTGGTAACGCTGCCCAGGCAGCAAGAGTATACAGTTCGAAGTATCAATACACTACTGTAATACCCATCGGGTTGAAATCAATACCCACAAGAATATGTACGCAGGCTCCATCCTGATGTTCTTCCGCTGACAGCAGCGTGTATTCCGCAAAATCGTCCGCTTCGCTGACCCAACGGCCGTACAGCATTGCGGCATGCTGCACCTGCGCCTGGTCCTGGCCGTGGCTGTCCAGAAAAACATTCTCCGCAAATTCCACCGGCGGCACATAGGGCGCATCGCTGTCGCTCCAGGCACGATCATAGAGCGTACCGTCCCTGGTCTCGAACTGCGAAAGTCCGATGGAACCGTCAACCGAACTGAGCCAGAAATCCCATTCGTCGTTATCCGCCGGATAAATGGTGTCCAATGAGGAAAACAAGCGGGTTTCCTCAAGATTGCCTTCCGGCCCGACAACCAGTTCCAGCATGGATTGTTCATCCGACTCGGATTCAAGATAAAATCGATGCGCCACCGGACCGTTCAATTTGATGTGTCCGTAGGCGCGAATCAATTGGGTCTTGCCGGGGAACCCGAACTTCAGGGCATCCCCATGCAGCAGAAAACCTGTTTCATCCAGTTCGATTTTCCCCCCGATATGCAATCCGAGAGGAAGATCATGATCAACGGATTTCTGCTTTTTATTGCCGGTAAACACCTCTTTGAGGCCACCGGCCTTTTTCCTGGCAATAGCCGAAAAAATACGCCATTCTCCTGCCATGTCCGGCTCCTTTATTCGAGTCCGCTGACGCGTTTGGCCACTTCCGGCTGCGCTTCCATGACAGCGAAGCTGAGGGTGTCCATGGCATCGGATCCGTATTTTTCCACCCATTCCGTACGTACGACAAACACCGCATCAACGGCCAGGGTCTCAATATCGTGGCCGAAAATAAATCCCTTCTGCAAGGCCGGATACACCTTGGAAGGAATGTCCACAAAGGTGTAGATCCTGTTGCCGTGGCTGTCGTGCGCGTCATTGAAATCCCAGTCGTCCACCGCCACCAGCCGCAGATTCCCGTGTTCTTTCGCCAGTTGCTCAGCCGTACGCAGCAATCCGCTGTTCAGGCCGGCAACGTACATCATCACGGCGTTGGGATCCTTTTGCACAATGGCCAATGCGTCTTCATAGGAGGCATACCTGGTCGGGATCTTGCGGTAGTGCTCGTCCTCCATACAGAGCCCTTCCCAGGACATGCCGACTCCCGAGCCCTTGGGACCGATATACAGCGTGTTCACATCCGGATCGATATCCTTGACCGACTTGATGCCGGAATCCCGATTGGCGATCATCTGGATGGCTTCCTTGTACAAAGGGGTCTGTTCGGAAATGATGGAAGCCCCCTGATTCAACCGGCTGAAGACTTCAAAGGCATCCGACTGCACCATGGCCGCATCCACCTTCCCCTCAAGCAGCAGGCGCAGATTATCCATGGATCCTGCGGTGGTCTGCAAGTTGACATCCAGCCCCTTGGCCGCTTTTTTGAGCAGTTCGCCAAAATACTGGTAATTGCCCGTGGACGAAGCAGTGGCCATGCGCAACGGAGCCTTGTCCGTTTCCTTTTGCGCCAGAACGTCCCCGGCAAGGGCCACTTCTGCGGGCACTCCGGGCGGCAGATAGCCGGGATCGCGCGGACCACTCATTCCAGCTGTTTTGGCGTCCAGAGCCTCGAGTTTGGCCTTGAGTTCGGCGTTGTCCTCGGCCAGCTTGTCCGCCTCGGCCCGCCATTCCTGATAGCCCGGATCACTGGCATGGTCGTAGGCAGCCCGTGCGTAACCGGGAGTCATCACATGATCCAGAATCATCCACCAGAACAGCGCATCCCACATGCCGAAACGCGGGAAACCGCTGTAGGCGTACCCTGGAGCGCGCCATCCCATGCCGCGATAGTACGAATCCCGGCGACCATAATGGGTGTTATAATCAAAACGCCCATAATTCTTTGCCTTATTGAATATGGGATCACTCTTGTACTTTGAGGCAGAAGGCGGAGGCGGTGGCGTTTTGCTGAATTTCGAGGTTTCCTGCTTGTAGGCGTTCAGCGACTGACCAGCTTTTTGCTTGCGCAGACTGTCGGCCTGTGCCCTGGAATAGCGCGAAGGCTTGCTGAATCCGGAGCTTTTCTGTGTGGGCTTGCTGTATCCCTGGGATTGGGCACTCTGGCTACTGCTCGGTGCGGACTTGGACGCACCGGGCTTGGAATAGCCGGAAGATTTTTTGCTGGATCCGAACCATCCGCCGCCGCTGCGCTGTCCCCACACCGAACGACTCGGGGAAGACCTGCGAAAAAACGAACCGGACGAACGGGGCGAACGGAAACTGCTCCGTCTGGCATCCGCCGTATCCACATGCAGACACAGTTCGCCGCCCACAAGACACAGGGTCAGACAGGCTACCACCACCATCAGTAAACGCGCACGCATGAGCACTCCTCAATTGAAATTTAACGGACCAGAAGCGGTCCTCGCCGTGCTGCCATCCGTGTTTGCATAAAAGAATGAAAGGGGTAATGCAAGGCTGGATATTCCGGCTCTGCCACTGGTTGATTATCCGCATCAACCAGCGGCAGAGCACTGCAAATAAAAAGAGGAATGGGAAAATCAGCTTCTGCAGGTCGACATTCCCTGGCTGAGGCTTTGCATGCGTTCGAGCATGGATTGCAGTTCCTTGCCCAGAATATGCAAATCATCCGTGTCGCGACGACACCGTTCCACAAATGACGCGGATTCATCTGCCATCTGGCTGATTTCATTCGTAGAATTTGTGATGGTGTCTGTGGTGGCCGACTGTTGTTCGGCTGTGGTAGCAATGACGCGCACCCTGTCGGCCGTGCTTTCCGCCATGCGGACAATGGCTTCCAGTGCCTGCCCGGATTTATGGGTCAATTCAGTGCTGTTTTCCACCGCGCGTACGGATGCTTCGGTTTTTTCCAGACTCTTTTGCGAAGCGGACTGAATTTCATAAACCACTTCTGCCACTTCTTTTGTCGCGCTTACGGTTTTTTCCGCGAGTTTGCGTACCTCGTCCGCCACCACGGCAAAACCGCGCCCGGCTTCTCCGGCCCGTGCGGCCTCAATGGCCGCATTCAAGGCAAGCAGGTTTGTTTGCTCGGCAATATCGTTGATCACCGACAAAATTCTGCCAATGTCCTGTGCGTGGCGTTGCAATTCGTTCATGTCCACTTGCAGACTTTTGGATTTTTCCTGAATATCGGCAATGGCTGCTACCACATCGGCCACTACCCCGGATCCGTCCCTGGCATAGTTCTGCGTATCTTCGGCATTGGAAGCGGCATCCCCCGCATTGGAAGCGACTTCCATCACAGTCGCGTTCATTTCCTGCATGGCTCCGGACAACTCCTGAGACCGGTCCTTTTGCCGCGCCGCCATCTCGGCGGATTCGCCGACCTGTCCTTTGAGTTTTTCCACTGTCCCGTTCAATCTATCGACAATGTCGGCAATCTTCACGGCAATGCCGCAGATTTCCTTGGTGAGCATCTCTGCCTGCTGTTCCTGACGCAAAGCTTCCGCTTTTTCCTGCTCGGCTTTCCCAGCCTGCAGCTTGGCGTTTTCACGTTCCGACTCCGCCTGATCAAGGGCTTCTTCCACGGTTGCCAGAAGTTTATTGATCCCTTCGCTCAAGCCATTCATTTCAAACGGCAGATGCCCCAGACGCAAGGTATAATTTCCCTGGCGTACCTTGACGAAAAACTCAAGAATTCGCTTGAGAGGCCTGTTGACCCAACGCCCCAAAAGAACATTGATAATCGTAAGGGTTATCAGAAGCATCAGAGCTCCTCTGCCCAGGGAGATCAACGTATCCTTGCGCAATTGGGCCATATCCGCAGTGATATTGCGCGGTATGGCCACCACGCCGATGACTTTTCCACTTCCATTTTTAAGCTGCGTATACAGTGTTACAAGCTCTTTCTGATTCTTGTTGACACGTCTGAAAAGCGGTCCGGATGCAGTCATGACCTTTTTCAACCAGGGAAACATTTTTTCAGGAATGGTCAGGGAGTGTGTTTTTGCGGCATAAGCAAAGCCATTTCCCTGAGGAACGACAATGGAGATATTGAAGCCATATTTTTTTTTATACGGCATAAGGTCCGAATCCGAAGGCAGCAGGCCTTGTGCGGTGGTTTTCTGCTCCAATAACGGCACAATGAGATGGTATTGATATTCGGCCAGTTTTTGGGAATTGCTGGCAAGAATTTCCAGCCCGGTGCGATAGCCAAAATACAATTCAGCAGCGAGCATGATGACAATTATCAAGGTGATAAACAGCATCAAGCGCCTGCGCAATGAGGATAAAACAGCCATGTCCCCTCCCTGGGCAAACTCCCCCCGGAGATCAGGAAATAGCGTATGATACCCCATTTTCGGCTCAGGCTACAACAAAAATTCCATTTTCTTCAAACAGGACAATTGCAATTTTTTACTAAAACGCCTTGAACCATGACAAAAACAAAAAACTCCAGATCTGCCAAAGCACCTGGAGTTTTTTTACCACTACACGCAGCAAATTTTAAGTTACGACAGAATCTTTTTCAACTCCTCAACCGATGGGACCTTGCCAACGACTTTGGCTTCTCCGTCCACCACAAGGGCCGGGGTTACCATAACGCCGTACTCCATCATTTTGGAAATTTCCGTAATCTTTTCCAGCTCGAAATCAATGCCCAATTCCTGAGCAGCGGTCTCGGCATCCTTTTTCAATTTTTCACATTTGGGGCACCCGGTGCCCAGGACCAGAATCTTTTTCATGAACATTCTCCTTAAGATACCATATTACCGTAAATTACTCCGGTGATTGTGGCCATGACGATGACCAGGGAAACAAATACGATGGTTTTTTGCGTGCCCATAACACTGCGTATGACCAGCATGTTCGGAAGACTCAGCGCCGGTCCGGCAAGCAGGAGCGCCAGCGCCGGCCCCTGCCCCATGCCGTTGCCGATGAGCCCCTGCAGAATGGGAACTTCTGTAAGCGTAGCGAAATACATGAAAGCCCCGGCAAAAGATGCGAAAAAGTTTGCAGCCAGGGAGTTGCCGCCCACCGCACTGCTGACCCATTGCGAGGGGATCAGCCCTTCGTTGCCCGGACGACCGAGCAGGATGCCGGCTGCCAGAACGCCGAACAACAGCAGCGGAAGAATCTGTTTGGCAAAGCCCCAGCTTTGGCCAAACCATTCGCCCAGCTCATCCTGGCGCGTGCTGATGAGCATGGAAAGTCCCACCACACCCGCCACAAAGGCCAGAGAAGGCATGGACGGAAACACCAGCCCCAGCACAACGGCCGGAGCGGCCGCGTACGCGGCATGGGTCCATTTCACGTCGAACCAGGCCACAAGAGATAACACGAATCCAACGGCAAAAAACGCTGTAATATACCATTTCGCCGCGTAGATGGCTGCCCACAAGCCGCTGGTTTCCGCGGGCTTTCCCCAGTTGGCGAACACCAGCACGCCGACCATGCAGGCAAAATAGACCGCTGTCTTCCAAAGCGCCCGTTGCACATCCGGCGTGGGCATGGCAGCCATTTTGGCGGCCTTTTCCCTTCTTCCTTGCGATAAATAAAATGCATGACCAGGCCGATGATCACACTGAAAAGCACGGCTCCAACGGCTCTGGCCAGGCCGAGCTGCGGACCGAGCACCCGCGCGGTCAGGACTATGGCCAGCACGTTGATTGCCGGACCGGAGTACAAAAAGGCCGTGGCCGGACCAAGCCCGGCACCCATTCGGTAAATTCCCGCGAACAGCGGCAGAATGGTGCACGAGCATACGGCCAGAATGGTTCCAGAACAGGATGCCACGCCATAAGCCAGAACCTTGTTGGCCGTAGGTCCGAGATATTTCATCACCGAGGCCTGGCTGACGAAAACACCAATGGCTCCGGCAATGAAAAATGCGGGCACAAGACAGAGCAGCACATGCTCCTGGGCGTACCATTTCACCAGATGAAAGGCTTCCAGTACGGCGTTGTCAAAGCGCGGCATTCCTACGGGAAGATAAAAGAAAACCAGAAAACAGCTTATTATGACTGCCAGCGGCTTCCACTCTTTTTTCCAATCCATGACAACCTCTTACATTTGGCCAAAAAGCCAAATGTTAGACAAAAAAAATATTATTTATCCCTGGCCTCGAGCACGGATTCGATGCAGTGAAAGAAATTCAGGACACAGGGCACCTTGAGACGGTAATACACCTGCTTGCCCTTTTTCTCGTCAGTGACGATTCCGGCTTTTTTCAGCAGCGAAAGATGCTTGGAAACAGTGGAGATATCCGCCCCCACCAGTTCGGTCAATTCGCAGACGCAACGTTCGCCCCGGGAGAGTTCCTCGATCATCATCAGACGTGACGGGTGAGCCATGGCTTTCATGACTCGCGCCCTGGCTTCAAAATGACCGGGTGTTTTGATTGGTTCCAGCTGCATGATCATCCTTGGTCAAAAAGGCAAACGTTTCATTTGGTAATTAAGCCAACTATTCCTCTCCGTCAACCCCTTCCGGATTGAATGCAACAAAAAAGGGGAACCCGCAAGTCTGCGAATTCCCCTGATGTCAGCAACTAGGTATATTTTTTAGAGATCCTTGATGCCCCGGTACCAGTCGCTCGAATCTTCGAGCAGAGAATTGATCCGCTGCACCAGTCGATGCGGGTCGGACAGGTAGCCTTCGAGCAGCAGGGACGAATCATAGAGCTGTTCCACTGCGCGTTCGAGGTAGCCGTCTTTGGCATCCGCATGATAGATGCGCAGCAGGTTGCGAACCAGCGGATGATCCGGGTTGATTTCCATGACTTTGGCAGGAACGGACGTTTCCTTGCTCACAATCTGGAGGATTTTCTGCATGGAGGAAGTCAAGCCTCCGTCCGGGCTGACCAGGCAGCACGGGCTGTCCTGAAGACGATGGGAAACGCGGACTTCGGTGACGCGCTCGCCCAGAATTTCCTTGATCCGTTCCAACAGCTGATCAAGGGTCTTTTTCCCTTCGTCGTCCAGTTCTTCAGCCTTGGGTTTGCTCTCATCCACATCAGCGTACTGGCCGATCTTTTCCATATCCGCATGTTCGACGGCAACCAGTTTGAATTCCTTGTATTCACGTACTGCATCCATGAGAATTTCTTCGACCGGATCGTAGAGATACAGAACTTCCATGCCTTTTTTCGCGAATATTTCTATATGGGGATTGAGGCGGACCGCATCCCGGCTGGGACCGGCAATGTAGTAGATTTCCTTCTGGTCCGGTTTCGCACGGGCAATGTATTCGTCAAAGGATGTGATCCCCTTGGCGTCTTCATTGAAAGAAGAATTGAACCGTATGAGGGGAGCGAATTTGTCCTTATTGGCGAAATCCGCATAGCCGAGCCGGAAAACTTTACCATGGGCTTCCCAGAATTTCTCGTAGGTCTCTTTTTTATCCTTGGCCATCTTGTCCAGATGGTTCAGCACCTGTTTGACCAGAGTCTGGGAAATTTTGCGGATAAGCACGTTTTCCTGCAAAGTCTCACGCGAAATATTCAGCGGCAGGTCTTCCGTGTCCACCACGCCTTTGAGAAATCCCAGATACTCCGGAATAATATCGCTGTTTTCCTTCTGGATCAGAACGCGTTTGACATACAGATCCAGGCCGTACTCCTTACGCCCCATGCCCAGAAAATCATTGCCCTGCTCGGGAACGAACAGCAGGCTGTTGAACTGCACGGGAGCATCCACTGAAGTGTGGATGGTATCCAGCGGCGCGTTGCTGTCATAGGTCAGGAATTTATAAAATTCCTCGTATTGCTGCGTCGTGATGTTGAACTTGGGTTCGCGCCAAAGAGCCGGAATGGTGTTTACCTTCTCGTCTTCCAAATAGATGGGGAAAGAAATGAAGCTCGAATGCTTCTTGATGATTCGCTCAAGACGGCTTTGTTCCAGATACTCGTCATTCTCGTCCGCAATCTGGATCTCGATGCGGGTACCCCGTTTGGGCGCTTCGTCCGCTTCGGGCTCGGAGAGCTCGTATGACCCCAGACCGTCTGAAGTCCAGACGCAGGGAGCGGCATCAGGCAAATAGGACTGGGAAATGATCCGCACCTTGTCCGCCACCATGAATACGGAATAAAAACCAACGCCGAAACGTCCGATGATATTGTCGGGATCGACCTTGCCCTCGCCTGCGGGCTGCTCGGCAAGCTTCTTTAAAAAATGTTCCGAACCGGAATGAGCAATGGTGCCGACATTTTCAATCAGCTCTTCACGGGTCATGCCTACACCCGTATCGCTGATGATCAACATTTTCTTGTCCTTGTCGGCCTTCACCCGGATTTCCAGAGCCGCCTCAGGATCCCGGATGTCTCCTCCCTTGCTGGATTCAAAACGGAGCTTGTCCAAGGCGTCCGAGGCATTGGAAATAAGTTCCCGAAGAAAAATTTCCCGGTTCGTATAGAGCGAATGTGTGATAATACTCAGCAGTTTTTGAACTTCAGTTTTAAATTCGTGTTTTTCCGTTTGCTTGTCAGACATTTGCCCCTCCTGGACACACTGCAAAATGTTCATTCGGCATTTCTTTTTTAAAAATGCCAACCAATACCTAAAATCAACCGAAGTTTATCTAATAACCGGGGAAAAAATGTCAAGATGGCAAGAACTCAGGGGAATCCCGAAGCGGCCAATAGTATTGAATCCTTCCTGACAGCAGTGACAAACGCACAAACGCCCGGAAATCTTCTGGGGATGTTACTCCGGCTGCCGGGCATTGTCCGGCTGCCGGAGAAGAACAATCACTTCAGCACGCCTTTGATCTCCCATTTCTGTGCAGCAGTCAGATCATCGGAAACAAATCCCCAGCCGCTGTCCTGCGTCAGGTTGAGAAGTTTTGCGGAATTCAGAAGTTTCCACCAGATGACCTGGCCGGAATTGGTATTGCGCCAGATAAGAACAGGATTCCTGCCCAGGCTGGTGATTTCCGCCAGCCTCCAGTTGCTGTTGACGGCAGCCTCTTCCGACACATAACCCCAGCCGCTGTCCTGTGTTCTGTCCAGCAGTACGCAGGTATTGGGATTCAGCTTCCACCAGACGGCTTCGCCATTGGTTTCATTCTGCCAGATCAAATAGTTATAGGTGGTATTAGTTACAGGACCGGCCAGCCGCCAGTTGCTGTTCAGAGTAAGGTCCTCGGACACGAACCCCCAACCATCGTTCGGCGTACGGTTGGTCAACTTGCAGTCGTCGGTCAATTTCCACCAGACGACCTTCCCGGTTTTCTGGTTCTGCCAGGTGAGCATCTGGCCCACATCGGCGATATAAAAAGCAGCGGCAAGACGCCAGTTACTGTTCAGAGTCACTTCCTCGTCAACATATCCCCAGCCGTCATCCTGCGTGTTGTTGCGTATGGTTGGAGAAGCCGTGTTCAACTTCCAGTAGACCACTTTCCCGTTGTCCAGATTCTGCCAGAGCAGAAAATTGCCGCTACCGGTGGATGCCAGGTCGCTATAGGCCCACTCGGAATTCATCAGCAACTGGTCCGAGACGTAATTCCAGCCGCTATCGTCTTCATCGGTAAGCCGGTAGCCGTCGTTCAAACGCCAGTACACGACTTTCCCGGTGTTGACGTTCTGCCAGAAAAGCACGTTCTGGTTATTGAGAATCTCAACTTCCACCATTTGCCATTCGGTACCCAATGCGTTGTCAGTAATATAATCCCAGCCGATGCTGATATTGTCGTCCACGAGTTTTCCGGTGTCCGCGAGACGCCAGTAGACTGACTGGCCTTTTTGCCTATCCTGCCAGATCAGCACCTGATCCGTATCCGGTACGGGTGTTTCCGTGGGATCGGCGATGAGAGCCAGAAGTGAATACATGGATCTGGCCATCTTCAGTCTGCCCTCCTCATTGAGATGGCCGCCATCGCTGGTGTACCCGGACTGAAGGGTCTGGTAGGCATTGCCCTCCCAACTGGAAGTCGATTCTGTTCCGTCAACGTTGTGTGCTTCAATGTCTGCGATATCGAGCAGATATTTTCCATCCTGGGAGTCGATCCAATTGCGCAGATTCTCATTGAACTGCTGACGCAACCAGCCATCTTCGCTGTTTTCATCCGTTTTCAAAGGCATTGTCATATAGACGAAGATTGTACCGGAATACGTGCTCTCGAGGCTTTCCATGGAATCCCGATACGTTTCCCAATCGGCATCGGCGTCAATGTAGCAAAATTTGTTGATGGCGACATTGACTGTGGAGGCATGCCAGCCATTGGAAATATAGGTTGCAAAATCTGTTACTTTTTCTTCCCAACCAGGATTTCCCCGATCATAGTCATAAAATACGCCCTCTTCAGTGCTCTCCGGGGGCGAAGAATCAGTGGAAGTATTTTGCAACATATACAAGCTGCCATCATCTTCATGCAGACTTTCCATTCCGGCAACTATGTTTCCGCCAACTGAAGCATGCGCAAAAAAAACTTTCTGCCCGGAGACCGACGTACGAACATCAGCGGATACGGAATTATAATGATTGTAGTTGTAATGGTTTACAATAACATTAGCGGCATAACACGGCGAACATGCCAGCAACAAAAAAAATGACGCACAGAAAATATAAGTAAACTTTTTATTCATAACATACCACCCTGCTTAAATATGTTACTTTTTTCATAATATGAGGCTTAAAAAATTTCCTGTATAATACCATGCTGCCCGCATCGGGGCTATAAAAAGACCAGGATACTATTTCAAATGTATGGCAAATGCTGTCTGACAGAATATACCAGTATCTTTACTGTGTTTTAGCCCTTGCACAAAATCAACCAGCTGCAGCCAAATGCAATACATACGCGGTAAAACGTTCAAACTCTTCCATAATTTCATAAACTTGCTGCTCACCTCTCAAAAAAAGCTGATTATCGTCAGATTGTTCCAGGCGATGTGCAGCTCTGCGCAACGGTTCGGCAGCAAGATTTGCGGCTCCACCTGCCAGAGCATGGCTCTCCTGTCGAACCAGCTGGAAATCCTTCGTTGAAACAGCCGTACGCAAAACATGCAGTTGCCTTTCCACCTGGGCAATGAAGCGCTGTATGGTTTCCAGAAGCAGCGCCTCGTCATCTTCAAAGGCCTCCAGGGCCTGTTCGTAGTCCATTGCTTTGTCGCTCGCACTCTCGGCAAGAACAACTCGCTCCGACTGCGAAACACCTTCCAGCGTAATCTGAAGCCAGCTGTCGAGCTTTTTGAGCAAAGCATCCTTGCGCAAAGGCTTGGACAAATAATCATCCATTCCGGCCTCTATACACGCCCGACGAAAAGATTTTTCCGTATGGCCGGAAACAGCTATGATCGGGACGTGAAAATCTCCCTGCTGCTGTTCCAGAAGCCTGATCCCCTGAGTGCTTACAAAACCATCCATGCCGGGAAGTTCGATGTCCATGAAAACGAGATCAAACAATCCGGGTTCAAACAGATCCAGCGCACTGGCGCCATCAGATGCAATCACCACCTCATATCCAAAATTATGCAAAAGCTTCTGCACCAGTTCCTGGTTCGTCGGGTAATCCTCCACCAAAAGAATCTTACCGTTTCGTCGGGAAGATTCCGCCAGCGTATGCTTGGTAATAGGGCCGGGAGAAACCGAATCGTCGTTCTTTAAAAAAACCGGATCCCGCTTCTGCGCCAAAACCAGTTCCAGCGTATTGTGCAGTTCGAGCGGTTCAAAAGGACGACTTAAATAGGCGTCGACCGCCAGCTCGCGGCAAATTTCAGCATCTCCGCGTTGCCCGTGGGCAGTCAAGGCGAGAACAGGGAGCGTGCCGCAACAGGAGCGCCCTCTTAATTCTCGAATGAAATCAAACCCGTCCAGACCTGGAAATTTCAACTCAACAACAACGCAATCCGGAACTTCAACCGCATCACGCCCGCCGCACAGGAGGTCGAAGACATCTGCCGAGTGCTCCACCCTGCTGACGCTGCAGCCGAAAGTACGCAACAGTGTCATGGTCTCTTTCCGACTCCTGGGCGTGTCGTCCACAAGCAGCAGCTTGACTCCGTTCAATGAAAAGTCCGCAACATGTTCCTGCGTTTCCTGCTGCAGGGGGAGCCGGATGGTAAACCAGACAGTGCTGCCCTGATCCTGAACACTTCTGACGCCAATGGAGCCTCCCATTTGTTCCACCAGACGCCTGGCAATGGGCATGCCGAGGCCGGTGCCGCCATATGTATGGCCGGCCCCCGTATCCAATTGCACATAACTCTGAAAAATGGTCTCCTGCATATCCGCAGGTATGCCTATGCCCGTATCGTGTACCTGAAACAACAACTCGGCCTTTCCTTGTTGCAGACTCTGTACAGAGACATCCAGTGAAATGCCCCCCTGATGCGTGAATTTCAAAGCGTTACCGGCCAGATTCGCCAGAATCTGCCGCAGCCGTCCCGGATCACCGATCAAGCCGTACGGGACTTCGGCTCCAAGCTGATAGGAAAAGGACAACCCTTTTTGTTCGGCACGATAGACAATGCCTCGGCAGAAATCCCGAACCAGATAACGCAGGTCAAAAGGAACGGGATCAAGGTGAAATTTTCCCGCATCCATTTTGGAATGATCAAGAATATCATTGAGCACGGTCAGCAAAACGTTGGCCTCGGCGCCCATGCTGTCCAGAATGGAACGCTGTTCCGGAGTAAGCCGCGTATCCATGGCCAGCTCGAGCATCCCGATAATACCGTTGAGGGGCGTTCGGACTTCATGGCTGATATTGGCCAATAGTTCGGAAGCATCTTTCAGACTCCGCCCGACATAAGGAGTCAGCAACGTTTCATAAATTATTGCACCATCAACATCTGGTCCGATACGCTGCGTACGAGATCTGCATTTGCGTTCTTTACCAGCCGCTGTTTTCAGATAAACAGTTTGATGCAATACCGATTTTTGAGATTCCATGAACTGCTTTAGCTCTTCAAAAATATCCGTATAAGCATCAAGTTGCAGCAGATCTTCAAGTCCATTTTCCCCAGCAATCAAATTATCTGCATCATAACCGATTTTATTCACATTTGAGGAAACAAACAGCAACGGGAAACTTTCGGCATCACTCCAGGAAAACAATATTGTTGGAGTTGACAGAAAAATGTCTTTCCACTCCGGCACATATCTGTTTGAAGGATTTTTCATGCTCTTGTCATATCCTGATGATGTCTTATATGAATAAGTCAACGACGTTTTTGAACAGTAGTAAAAATAGTAGCATTAATCCTGCAGAACATTCAACATTTCAGAGTGGAGCACGGACACCCGGACCAAGCCTGAGCACCCTGTAGCCTTCATAACAACAAGCTGTTTTGCTGCCGACTGCCGCGACCTTCGCGGTACGTTTTCCAGAAAAGACGGGTGGAATCTCGCCGGCATGCGGATTTTCCAGCTGGCTTTTGTTTCTGGAGGCAGCATTCCATTGACTTATGCCCGTCTCCTCGACTAAAGTTCTCAGGTTGCTTGATACGCAGTAAGGCTGCCTTTTTCGTTAACCCACGAACACCCGTCATTAATTCATGCAATTATACAATACGATTTCCCGAAAAAAAGAAGAATTCGTCCCCAGAGATGGCAACAATGTCCAGATGTACGTCTGTGGCATCACCGCCTATGATCTCTGCCATATAGGCCACGCACGTTCGGCCGTAGTCTTTGACGTTCTGGTGCGATACCTGCGGCACAAAGGCTACAACGTCACCTTTATCCGCAATTTCACGGATGTGGATGACAAGATCATCAACCGGGCCAACCAGGAGCAACGCTCCAGCAAGGAAGTAGCCGAGACCTATATCGCGGCTTTTCACGAAGACATGGACCGGTTGGGCATTCTGCGTGCCGACGTGGAGCCAAAAGCCACCGAGCATATTCAGGAAATGGTGCAGCTCATCGAAGAGTTGATCAAAAACGACAACGCCTATGCGACCCCTTCGGGAGATGTCTATTTCCGCGTCCGTTCTTTCGAGTCCTATGGCAAGCTTTCCGGCCGGGACATCGAAGAAATGGAAGCCGGCGCACGCGTGGCTCCTGGAGAGGAAAAACAGGATCCGCTGGATTTCGCGCTCTGGAAAGCGGCCAAGCCTGGCGAACCCTCCTGGACCAGCCCCTGGGGTGAAGGACGGCCCGGATGGCATATCGAATGTTCGGCCATGAGCGAACGTCACTTCAAACTCCCTCTGGACATTCACGGCGGAGGCCAGGATCTGGTTTTTCCGCACCATGAGAATGAAATAGCCCAGAGCGAGGCTGCCAGCGGCAAGGAATTCGCCCGCTACTGGGTGCATAACGGCTTTGTGCAGATCGATTCGGAAAAGATGTCCAAATCCCTGGGCAACTTTAAGACGATCAGAGATATTCTGGAGAGTTTTTTACCGGAAGTCCTGCGTTTTTTTCTGTTGACCAAACAATACCGCAGCCCCATTGACTTCACCACGGAAGCCATGGAGGAAGCGGAGAAAAATCTCAAGCGCATCTACACTGCCAAACATCAGCTGGAAACCGAACTCGAAAGATCCAAATGGTCCAAGACAGAGCTTCCTGAGGATATCGATTCCGAACTGGCCGAGCATGAGGCCCAGTGGACTGCCGCCATGGAAGACGACTGCAATACCGCCGCGGCTCTGGGGCATATTTTCGGAGCCATCAGACTTGCAAATCGTTTGATTGAAAACAAATCCTGGCGTAAAAGTGAAGCATCGCAAAAAATCTACACGCGTATTCTCGAAGATCTGCAAGCGTGGGGCGATGTTCTCGGACTGTTTACCCAGGAAAGTGCGGTCTTTCTGGATGCCTTGCGTCACTGCAAACTAAAACGCAGCAACCTTGACGCCAAGGAAGTGGACAGCCTGGTCCAGCAGCGTTATGAGGCAAAAAAGGCCAAGGATTTCGCCACGGCCGACGCCATGCGCGACAAACTCCTTGCAATGGGCGTGGAAGTGCGGGACACGCCAGCCGGGCCGGTTTGGGACGTCCTTTAATCCCTTGTTTTCGACCTGACCACCCGCGAGGTATCGTTTATGGTACAACTTCGCATGGTATTCTGTATTCTTAGGTCAGAGAAAAGGCGCTTGTCGTTCGCAAGAGGAATCCTGTGTCTGTGCATGGCCTTTGTGCTTGTGCTGCAGCCGGTGCTGCCGTCGCTTCTCAACGCCTCCATCCTTGATTTCACGGACTTTACCATCACCGACGAAATCAAGCTCGGCAAGGAGTTTGAAAAGCTCGTTCTGCAGCGTTTGCCTCTGATCGAAGATCCGGAAATCAAGAACTACATCAAGGATGTGGTGAAGCGGATTGAAAAAGTCATGCCTGCGGAGCCCTTTGACATCAAGGTGAATGTGGTCAACAACAACGCCATCAACGCCTTTGCCGGGCCTGCCGGTTTTATGTTCGTGTTTTCCGGCCTGATCCTTCATGTGAATAAAGAGTCCGAACTGGCCGGCGTCATCGCCCACGAACTCGGACATATTCACCAGCGACATATTGCCAAACGCATCAAGCGGATGAACGCCATGTCGCTCTTTTCCATCGCCGGCATGCTGGCCGGCGTGCTTCTTGGTGGCGAAGGCGGACAGGCACTGGCCACCACGGCCATTGCCGCTCCGCAGTCCGCAATGCTGCAGTTCAGCCGCGAGGACGAACGCGAGGCAGACCATGTGGGATTGAATTTTCTGACCGCGGCCGGATATCCTCCCAGAGGCTTGAGCGACGCCTTCCAGGTTATCATGGACAACCAGTGGGCCGGACGCTCCAGCACCATTCCCTCATATTTCAGCACCCACCCCGGACTGAAAGAACGTATGGAATATCTGGAGCAGCGCATCAAGCGGCTGCCTGCCAAAGCCCTGAAGGTCAAGGATAACAACGACAGATTGTTCCGCGTCCAGACAGTGCTGCGCGCACGGTATACGGATCCCAAAAACGCCGTGCAGTACTTTACCCGTGGCGGCAAAAAAATGACCTGGCTCGACTACATGGGCCTGGGCATGGCGTCCGAACGCCTGAATATGATGGTCAAGGCCAACGAGGCTTTCAACAAGGCCCTTGCCATAAAGCCTGATGATCCGCTTCTGGTCCGTGAGGCCGGTATTTTCTATTTTACCGTCGGTAAATTTGAAAAGGCTGGAGAATATCTGCAAAAAGCCATCTTCACTAATCCCAAGGATTTGTTCGCCCTGTTCTACTACGCCAGACTTCTAGCCGAGGAAAAACAGCCCGAACTGGCCCTCAGCTACTACGAACGCGTCTTGAAGGAAGTCCCCAAGGACGCGGAAGTCTATTATTACTACGGAAGGGCCTACGGCGAATCCGGCAATCTTTTCAAGGCGCATCTGCTTTTGGCCTACAGCGCCTTTTATGCCCACCAGAAACGCAAGATCCGTTTCCATCTGGACAAGGCCGAGCGCCTGGTGGCCTCACCGGACGATAAGGAAGAGTTGAAAAAGCTGAAAGAGACCATGCACGACGGGGAAGAGCCCAAGGAAAAAGCAATCCCCAAAAAGCCGTAACCATAAGGAGTTCTGAAATGGCTGAGAAGTTTCACATTGCCCGGCTTCCCAAAGACCAGGACCTGCTGCAGTCCCTCAACGACCTCTGTGCCGAGCTGAATTTCACCAGAGGCAGCGTTCAATTGATCGGCGCCCTGCAAAAGGCCAACCTGGGCTTTTACCATCAGGATACACGGCAATATACGACCAAGGAATTCAACGAGGGCTTTGAAATTATTTCCGGGCTGGGCAATATCTCTCTGAAGGACGGTAAACCCTTCGTCCATTTGCACCTCAGTCTGTGCCGCAGTGATTTTTCCAACGTCTGCGGACATACCATGCCCGGGTGCACCATTTTCGCGGCCGAAGTGATTTTGCGTCAGTACGACGGACCGGACCTGGTTCGCGGACTCGACGACGCCACCGGCCTGCCCCTGTGGGAGCAGAAGTAATGACTGCTTCGCCAGGCTGGACGTTCGGTTCCGGACACCTGTGGCTCATCAAAGGCGATATCACAGCCGCCGATGTGGATGCAGTGGTCAATGCGGCCAACTCGCGCCTGGCCGGAGGCGGCGGCGTGGATGGAGCGATCCACCGCGCATCCGGCCCCGAACTGCTGCAAGCCTGTCAGGAAATCGTGGCCAGACAAGGCAATCTGCCCGCAGGTCAGGCAGTGATTACTCCGGGCTTTGCCATGAAAGCCCGGCATGTCATCCATACGGTGGGCCCCATCTGGCATGGCGGCCATTCGGATGAAGAAGCCACCCTGCGCTCCGCGTATACCACCTGCATCAAACTGGCCGCAGAAAACGGCCTAAAAAGCATGGCCTTCCCTGCCATCAGCTGCGGCGTGTACGGTTTTCCCGTTGACCTGGCCGCAACCATCGCCCTGCCTGCAATGCGCCAGGGGCTGGAAGACGGGCTTGTGGAGCGTATCGATTTCTATCACTTCTCCCCTGCCTCTTTTGATAAATGGCATGGACTTGCCCTGGGCATACTGGGGACTCCAACTTAGTAACTATACGGGATATAAGAATTATGCAGCTAAAAGGAACAACTATTCTTGCTGTGAAGGACGCCAATGGCGTTGCCATGGCCGGTGACGGCCAGGTTACCCTTGGCGAACAGATCGCCATGAAGCACACGGCGCGCAAAGTACGTCGTATTTATAGGGACAGCGTACTGGCCGGATTTGCCGGAGCCACTGCCGACGCTTTTACGCTTTTTGAGCGTTTTGAAGGCAAGCTCGAAGAATTCAACGGCAACCTCGTCCGCGCCAGCGTGGAAATGACCAAGGACTGGCGCAAAGACAAGTACCTGCGGCGACTGGAAGCCATGCTGCTGGTGGCCGATGCGGAAAACGTGCTGATTCTCAGCGGCGCCGGTGATGTCATCGAACCTGACGACGGCGTGGCGGCAATCGGCTCCGGCGGCTCATACGCGCTTTCCGCGGCGCGCGCCCTGCTCCGCCACACCTCTCTGGACGCCGAAACCATCGCCCGCGAAGCCATGCTGATCGCCAGCGAGCTGTGCGTCTTCACCAACAGCAACATCATTCTGGAAACCAGCAAAAAATAAGTCTTATCTGAAAGATTATTTCAAAAAAGCCCGGATATCTTTTACAAATATGGTATCCGGGCTTTTATTGCTTTTTAAGTTATCGAAATAAAAAGACAACTGACAGAGACAGACTTTAAAACTAACCGATCGCGGCTGACATCGCACCACTGGCGGCTTTTTCCTTTTTCCACCAGAACCAGGCCAGTGCGAGCATGGGGATCAACGTAGCCAGTTCGCGGATTTCCCGAATGCCGATGTGGGCGAGGCCCAGCCAGATCACGGCGCTGGCAGCCAGGGCAGCGGCCAGCGGCAGCAGTCCTTTGATTTCAATCAGCCGCATGGTCAGCTGGCAATAGCCCAAAGTCATCATGGTCATCCCCACACGTGTCAGGACAATGGCCAGCACGCCTCCCAAAAGCGGCCAATGGGGCATCACCGTGACGCACAAGGCCAGATTGAGAACCAACCCCACGACGTAAAAACTCAGCAACAGACGAACCTTGCCGCGGCTCATCATGATGTAGGCGCTGAAATTATGCAGAAACGAAAACAGCAAGGCCGGAACCATGTATTTCTGCATCCACATGGCATTGGCATAATCCGGACCGTATATCAGCCCGATGATCCTGTCCGACTCCACGCACAACACGAACATGGCGGGAAAGGCAGCGCACAACAGCCAGCGTACGGCTTTTTTGGTCAATAACTGATAGGCTTTCGGATCATTGTTCCAGAGCTTCACCAGCAGCGGATACAGAACATTGCGCAGCAGAATGTTGGAAATAAGAACTGTCACGCCTTCCACAGTCATCCAGGCGGCGCTGTATTGTGCCACAAAATCCGGTCCACCATGCTTTTGCAGAAAAAATACATTGGCCTTGTTGTACAGTATGCCGCACAAAGCAATACCCACAAAAGCCAGCCCGGCCTGTGCCGTACGCCAGGTACGCGCCATGGCCTTGCGCCGGAGCCGGAACGTATGCAGGTCATGCCTGGAAAGGGTTACGTACATGGCCCCGACAAGATTGACCGAATTCTCTATTACCTTGAACAGCGCCACCAGCAGAGGCGGCGCGCCCAGGAGCAGCATCGCAAAACCGTATCCGTAGCCCGCCACGCAGGCCACCATCCGGACCATGGCCTCCAGATCCTGGCGCTCATTGACCCGGCAACTGATGAAAAAACTGCTGGCCAGCGCTTCAATGCTGTACCCCACGGCCAGCAGCATGACCAGAGAAAGCAGATTCGACGCGTAATCCTGCGTAAGGGAAAAAACAAAGGCGCCGGACATGGCCAGAAACAACAGTACGGCTTTGAGCAGCGAATAACGGGCCAGTACGTCTCCTTTGCTGGCGTATTTTTTCCCCAGATCCGTCACAAGAGCCTGGTTCAGACCGAATTCGCCAAGAAAAAGCACGATGAATCCCAACTCAATGCCGAGCATGAACTCGCCGTAAGTGGTTGTGCTGACTCTGGCCAGATAAACGAGAAAAACAGTATTAAGGGTATCCTTGAACCATTGCGCGCCCAGTAGCTGCATGAATTTTTTGAGCACGCCGTGGGAAGTAGGCGTTTCAGCGCTGTCATCCGACGACGGGGAAGAGGCTTGAGAATCTGTCATGAGCGGCTTATTTTCTCCGTTAAATAAAATACGCGGGGAGCCCGGCAGCAGGCCGGTATACGCACAAGTCGATTTACGCCGGACAGGAAGCTTGCGCAAGTCGCGCCTTTAGGACATGAGATTGTAATAAAATACGGAAACCACCAAAAAACGTATGCAAGACTATAATGACATGAATATCTTTATCGTCGAAGAACAAAAAAAAGATTTATTTCTTCCAGCCACACCTGAAATTCTGGCTGAAACACATTCTTTATGGGCTGCGGATCTCGAAAGTTTCGGCCCCTGGTCCGCAGGAACAAGGGATTCCCGGACTGTCTGGCATTCTGCACCCGCAAGAGCGGGTCGGGATGTATACATCTTTGGCGATTGTGTTTCAAGCCTTGACGTGGGTTGGCATCTTGTGAAAATGGACAATCTGTCTCCATGGAGTTCGGTGCTGGCTATAAGTCAATGGGGCGGACGCGGTCAGCTTCGACGTTCATGGACATCTCTCGCAGGCAATATTTTTGCCGTGCTGCTTCTTCCATGGCCTCCAGGTCCGCAATCGCTTTCCAAGGACCTGACCGCCATGACAGTTGCTTACGCCCTTATTAGGTCTTTCGAACAACTGGGAGTCAAGCTGGAGCTCAAGTGGCCCAATGACTTGCTCCTGGACGGTAAAGTTGGAGGGATTCTCATTGAGGAGCGTAACAACACCCTCCTTGCCGGAATCGGCATCAATCTCGCAAGCGCACCCGATGCCGCTTCCACAGATCAACCTGCTGCAAGGTTATTGGAACACTTGCCAGGCAAAGGCCCCCTTTCACTTTGGTTGGAACTATCTGAAGGTATCCGCCGTTGTTTTACCCAGGAACTGGCTCATCTGGACCAACTTGCCGTTGTCTCTCTCATGAACAACGTACTGGCCTGGAAAGGAGAAAAGGTGCTTTTGGTTAACAGGGAAGACAAAGATACTCCCCTTGGAGAACCATGCACCCTAGTTGGTTTGACGCCAAACGGCGAACTATACGTTGCACCTCAAGGTCATTCTGTCGACAATGTTGCAGAATTGCTCGTTGTCGCAGAGGGTTCCCTCGTACGTGCAATGTAGATCCATCAGAGACTGCCCGTAAAAAATGTAAGTTTTCTTGAGCAAATGTCAGTTGTATTGTATTGTCGTAACGAATTAAGCTGCTATTGCTAATACAAGGCTCCCAGAGCCATGTCTCAAGAGGAGGCGAGGAAAATGGCCAGAAGTGACAAAAAAAACAAGGCCGCCGAGGCCGCACAAGCGGATATACCGCCAGCCGAAGTAAAGGAGGAACAAAAACAGGTGGAGAAAGAAGTAAAAGCCAACGATATCGAAAGCCAGAAGGCTCCTTCCATCAACCCTGAAGACGAACGCAAAGAAAAGATACGCAATCAGTACGTCCTTTCCGGAGCGGACATCGTATTTCTTGGAGAGGAAGCCGAGATACTCGTTGGAGGCAAAAACTACAACACCGCCATCATCAGCCAGGTTCAAGGCATCCGCGCTCCCCAGTTCCGCGCGATTTCCTCGATCGCTTTCCATAAGCTGCTTGATGAAACCAAGGTCAACGCAACTCTCGTCCGCGCCATTGTGGACAGAGAGTACAACCGTACCAACTGGTCTTCGAGCGAAGTCAACAAGGATCCGGAGTTCCTGCAAAAGTTTGTCAGAAGACTCGGAACTGAAGTCTACGACGAAAACAAAGCCAGAGGCGAGCAGACTCTTGTTCGTATGCGTACCTTCATTAACAATGTCGTAGAAGGATTCGCCACCTCTCCCGAAGGCATCGATCAGCTTCGCAAGCGCTCCGTACTGGTTCAGGTCGCCATTTTGTCCGTGGACATGCCCGAGGATGTGGCCGTGGAAGTCCGCGACGCGTACCTTTCCATCTGCAAGGAAGCGGCGTCCGAAGACGTTCCAGTGGCCGTGCGTTCGTCCGCAGCTGGTGAAGACAGCCGCAAAAAGGCTTTTGCCGGATTGCAGGACACCTACCTGAACATGGTGGGCGAGCATCAGGTCGTACGCGCCTACCAGTGGGATTGCGCATCCGCCTACAACCTGCGTTCCATGACCTATCGCCGGGAAGCCATTCTGGATGCGGTAGCCCGTGCGGAAAATTCCGGGAACGACAGCATCGCCCAACAGGCCAAGGAAGAATGGGCTATTGAAAACACCTCGCTGTCCGTCTGCCTGATGCGCATGATCAATCCGGTTATTTCCGGTACGGCCTTCAGCGCCGACACCGCCACAGGCTGCCGCGGTACGGACCGCAAGGATCTGGTATCCATCGATGCCAGTTACGGCCTGGGTGAAGCCGTTGTTGGCGGCATGGTCACGCCGGATAAATTCTATGTTTTCAAGCGCGATGACGGCACCGAAGTCGTTATCCGCTTCATGGGATTCAAAGACAAAAAAATCGTCTACGATCACAGCGGCGGTACCACCACCGTTCCCGTGCCCGAGCATGAGGCCTATCAATGGTCCCTTTCCCTGGCCCAGGCCGAAGAAGTGGCCGAAGGCGTCCGCGCCATCAGCACGGCTTACGAACGCATGATCATGGACACGGAATTCTGCATCGACGCCGAATCCCGCTTGTGGTTCGTTCAGGCGCGTCCGGAAACCCGCTGGAACGAAGAGTTCGAGAATCACCCCACCACCATCTACATGCGGCGCAAGGAAGTTGACCCCAGAGCGGCTAAAAACGCAGAGGTCATCCTTTCCGGCAACGGCGCTTCCCGTGGCGCAGGACAGGGAACGGTTCGTTTCCTCCGCTCCGCCCTCGAACTCAACAAGATCAACAAGGGCGACATCCTCGCAGCCGAACGTACGGACCCGGACATGGTTCCCGGCATGCGTATAGCGTCCGCAATCCTCGCAGATGTCGGCGGCGATACCAGCCACGCGGCCATCACCTCGCGCGAACTGGGCATTCCGGCCATCATCGGCATTCAGCGCGTGGAACTGCTGCGCAACCTGGACGGCCAGGAAATCACCGTTGACGGTTCGCGAGGACAGGTTTACCGCGGCCTGCTGCCGCTGATGGACGTGGGCGGCGAAATCGACACGGCCAAACTGCCCGCCACGCGCACGAAAGTCGGCCTGATTCTCGCCGACGTGGGCCAGGCACTGTTTCTTTCGCGTCTGCGCCAGGTTCCCGACTTTGAAATCGGCCTGTTGCGCGCCGAATTCATGCTCGGCAACATAGGCATCCACCCGCTGGCTCTGGAAGCCTACGACAGCGGCACCCTGGAGCAGGTGGTCAAGAAAAAGCTCAGCGAACACGACAACGAGCTGACCAAAATCCTCAAGGAGCAGATGGCGGCTGGCATCGTAACTCTGGAACTGCGCCTGCGCGATTACGTCGGACAGATTACAGGCCTGACCCAGAGGCTGGAAAAAATGACCGCCAGCGAGTCCACCCGGACCACCGATGAAGTGCTGGCCATCCACCGCGAAATGCGCGAACTGGAAACCAGGCTGGATGACCATGTGGAAATATCCACTCACCGGCTCGAAGACCTGAAGACCTCTGTAAACCTGGAAGAACACGTGGCCATTGTCATGGGCTACCGTGAAGAAGCCGACGGTCTCACGGGAACCGACCCCGACACACTGCGGCGGCGCGCCGAACTCAAGGCGCTGGCCAAAGAGCAGGCCGAACGCTTGAAGGACAATCCGCTTGTCCAGACCTTGCTGGAAAACATCGCCATGCTGCGCCACAAAGTGGCCCAGGCCACGGGCATGGAATACGAAATGGAACAGCTGCGGACCATTCCGGAACGCATTCGCTCCATCATCCGCTCTCGCGGCTACCGTACCGGCAAAGAACACTACACGCAGACACTTGCCCAGGGGCTGGCACTTTTTGCCATGGCCTTTTACGGCAAGGACATCATCTACCGTACGACGGATTTCAAATCCAACGAATACCGCAATCTTGTCGGTGGTTCGCTTTTTGAAACCCACGAAGACAACCCCATGCTCGGCTTTCGCGGTGTATCCCGTGATATTCACGACTGGGAAATCGAAGCCTTCAAGCTGGCCAGAGGCATCTTCGGCGGAAGCAATCTCAAAATCATGCTTCCTTTTGTCCGTACGCTGGAAGAAGCCCGCTCCATGAAGCGCTACCTCAGCCAGGTGCACAAGCTCGAAAGCGGCAAGGACGGCCTGAAGCTGATCCTGATGGCGGAAATTCCCAGCAATGCCATTCTGTGTCGCCAGTTCATCGACGAGGTGGACGGCTTCTCCATCGGGTCCAACGACATGACCCAGATGGTTCTGGCTACGGACCGCGACAACTCCCGTCTCGGGCACATCTATGACGAAGAGGACCCCGCTGTTGTCTGGGCCATCCTGTGCGCCATCTTCACCGGTCAGAAATTCGGCAAAAAGGTCGGATTCTGCGGCCAGGGTGTTTCCAACAGCATCATCCTGCGCGGACTGGTTGCCATTGCCGGTATTGTTTCGGCTTCGGTCGTGCCGGACACCTACCATCAGACCAAGCTGGACATGGCCGAAGTGGAAAGCCACAATATCACTGTGGACAAACTCGGCGAATGGCTGCGCGAGCAGTTCCTCATCCGTCTGAAAGTGATTCTGAAAGAACACAACTACGAGCATATCCTGCGGAAATATGAAACCGCTTCCGACCTTATGGAATGGTACGAAGGCGAGCTTTCCAGACTGCACGAACAACTGCGCGAAAACCTGGAAACCAACCAGGAGTCCTTTTATCGCCAGGAAATGCAGAAATTCCGCAGCGCGTTCCACAAGCCGGTCATTTACGCCACCTGGAACTGGCAGCAGACAGTAGAAGATGCCATGCACCAGGCCGGTTTTGCCAGCTATGAAGAACAAGCCAAGGCTCTGGCCGAGCAACGTAAAAAAGTCTGGTAGAGGATTATTGATTATTCATCAAAGGGCATAGAAAAAGGCCCCTGCCTCGGCAGGGGCCTTTTTGTTGTCGTGTCGATTGGTCAGGGCAAGGCCTAAAAGGGGTGCCGGGGAAAACAGCGTTTCACTTGGCAAGTAGTGTTCCATGGGTCAACGCAACCCATCGCCATTCTCCCCAGCAGGTGCGTGAGGCTTACGCCCCACTGTTGGCATGCAAAGAGAATACTTATTTCATAGCCATTGTGGCTTTGACGGCTTTCTGCCAGCCTTCGTACAACTTGTCGGCTTCCGCAGCTTCCATTTTGGGGCTGAACGAGCGGTCTACGCCCCAGTTTTTGGTAATGTCTTCTTTATCCGTCCAGAAACCCACAGCCAGACCAGCCAGATAAGCAGCGCCCAAAGCTGTTGTTTCAATGCACAACGGACGTTCAACAGGCACACCGAGCAGATCGGACTGAATCTGCAGCATCAGCGTATTGGCAACAGCACCGCCATCGACGCGGAGTTTTTCCAATTTGATGCCCGAATCGGCTTCCATGGCCGAAAGCACGTCCTTGGTCTGATAGCACAAGGATTCCAGAGTGGCGCGAATGAAATGTTCCTTGGTGGTTCCACGTGTCAGACCGAAGAATGCGCCGCGTACTTCACTATCCCAATAAGGAGCGCCCAGGCCCACAAAGGCCGGAACCATATATACGCCTTCAGTGCTCGGAACGCGTGTCGCGTACAGTTCGCAATCCCTGGCTTCACGGAACATCCGCAGGCCGTCGCGCAGCCATTGGATGGCGGAACCGGCCACAAAGATCGAACCTTCGAGAGCGTATTCGATCTTACCGTCAACGCCCCAGGCGATGGTGGTCAACAGACCGTTTTTGGAAGCAACGGCCTTTTCACCGGTGTTCATGAGCATGAAGCAGCCCGTACCGTAGGTGTTCTTGGCCATGCCTTCCTGGAAGCAGGCCTGTCCGAACAAGGCGGCCTGCTGGTCGCCCGCCATACCGGAGATGGGCAGTTCCAAGCCCTGGAAAGCCTCCTTGGATGTGTTGCCGTAGACTTCGGAAGACGGTTTGACTTCCGGCAGCATGGATTTGGGAACGGTCAGATGCTCGAGAAGCTCTTCGTCCCACTTCAGGTCGTGGATATTGTACATCAACGTACGGGAGGCGTTGGTGTAGTCGGTTACGTGAACTTTGCCGCCGGTCAGTTTCCAGACCAACCAGGAATCAATGGTACCGAAAAGCAGGTCGCCCTTTTCGGCTTTTTCGCGAGCGCCTTCGACGTTGTCGAGGATCCATTTGACCTTGGTGCCGGAGAAATAAGCGTCGATCAACAGACCGGTCTTGGCACGGACCGTATCATTGAGACCTTTGGCTTTGAGTTCTTCGCAGATATCCATGGTCTGCCGGGATTGCCAGACAATGGCATTGTACACGGGCTTGCCGGTGGTTTTATCCCAAACAACGGCTGTTTCACGTTGGTTGGTAATACCAATGGCGGCAATGGCATCTCCGCTGACGGCCTCATGAGCCAATGCTTCGGCAACAACAGCCTGAACCGAAGACCAGATTTCCATGGCATCGTGTTCGACCCAGCCGGGCTTGGGAAAATACTGTGTGAATTCTTTCTGCGTAACGGTGACGATGTCACCTTTTTTATCGAACACAATGGCCCGGGAGCTGGTGGTTCCCTGGTCGATTGCCAACACGTACTTCTTGCTCATATTTTCCTCCTGGTTAGACACGTAGATACAGTTTTATCACAGCCAATTGGAATATAAACTAGCCAGCCAGAGCCTTGTACAACAGAGCCCCTGCAATACCACCGCAGATGGGAGCTATAACAGGAATCCAGGCATACCCCCAGTCATTGCCACCCTTGCCGGCGATGGGCAATACGGCATGCGCGATGCGCGGACCCAGATCACGAGCGGGGTTGATGGCATATCCGGTGGGGCCGCCAAGAGAAAGACCGATGGCGACAATGTAAAAACCGACGATAAGAGGATTGAGACCTTTGGCGAATTCATTGGCGCCTATGCCCATGAGACCGAACAACAGCGCTGCTGTGCCGATAAATTCGCAGAGAAAGTTTGCGCCCGCACTGGGAATGGCCGGACCGGTACAGAAAATGCCAAGCTTGAAGCCCTGGTTTTCAGTTTCCTTCCAGTGAGGCAGGTAGGACAGATAAACCAGTACCGCGCCCAGAAAGGCACCGATCATTTGTCCAAGGATGTACACAGGAACCTGAGACCAGGGGAAAGCGCCGGCGGCCGCCAGACCGATGGTTACGGCAGGATTGATATGGGCGCCCGAAAACTTGCCGGTTACGTACACGGCAAAGGCAACGGCGAAACCCCACCCGAAGGTGATGACAATCCAGCCACTGTTTTGACCTTTGGATTTTTCCAGCAGGACATTCGCACATACGCCACAACCGAACAGCGTCAAGATCATGGTACCAACCAATTCAGCCAGAAATACACTCATACTGCTCTCCCATTTCGCAACGAGTTGAAGCCCAATTCATTTTCTTTCGAAAATGAATGCACCGAACAATACGCCCAACAATCTGACACAAAACGACTTTGAATGGCATTATTCTGTAACAATCGAAAAAAATCAAGCAAAAAAATGTTCACAAAAGAACATTTTTTGACCAATTTGGTCACATAAAGCTTCAATATTGATCGTTTTACATCTGAATCATGCTTCGTAATACGACAAATTTGAAAAAAACGCCCTGATTTTTATCTCAATACAAAGGAAATGCCCGAACAAACTAACGGAAGGCAACAAAAAACGCCGCCATGCCCCGTTGTGGCGGGGCCAGGCGGCGTTTTTCATCATTTCAAAACGAACAAAGAAGATTACTCGACTATATAGTTGGCAGACAGGGTATTGAAGGCGGAAACCTGTTCTTCCTGCCATGCCGCGTCCTTGCCAAGTTCCTTGGCCATGATCGCTGCAACCTTGGGCGCGCATTCTCTGGCGGCTTTGGCATCCAGAATCAACGAACGGGTCCGGCGCGCAAGGATATCGGCAACGGACTGCGCCATTTCCTGACGTACCGCCCAAAGAACTTCCAGCCCGGTATAAGGCAGGCCGTCATGCAACGGAGCCTCAAGAGTGGCGTCTTCCTGGGCCAGTTCTTTGATTTCGTTCACTTCACTGCCGTATACATGCCAGTGGTCGAAATGGTTGTATGTTTCAGTGTAGCCGTGCAGCTTTACGTGCTTGGTAGGAGACGGGCGGAATGTGAGCTCACTCATGCCTACGGCGTGGTTGATGGCGTCTTCAGCCATGTGACGGTAGGTGGTCCATTTGCCGCCGGCTATGGTCAGCAATTTGTTGGGGGAAACGGTCAGGAAATGGTCACGGGAAAGCTTGGAAGTCTGCCCCGTGTCCCCTGCCGCTATCAACGGCCGGATGCCGCAGAATACGCTGCGAATGTCCGAATGCTTGGGTGGCCGTACCAGATACCGGGCGGAATGTTCGATAAGAAAATCGATCTCATCCTTCATGGCCTTGGGTTCCATGCACACTTCATCAATGGGAGTGTCCGTGGTGCCCACCACGACTTTGCCGTGCCAGGGAACAAAAAAGATCACGCGGCCGTCATCGGTTTTGGGAACCATCAAGCCGGTCTGTCCGCCGAGAAATTCCTGATCGATGACCAGGTGGATGCCCTGGCTGGGGGCAATGAGCTTTTTATGATCCGGATTGTCCAGATTCATCATGCCGTCAGTAAAAATACCCGTGGCATTCACCACTGCCTTTGCCTGCAGCTCGTAGGTCTTTCCGCTCAGCGTATCTTCGGCAACAACGCCGCAGACATAGCCGGGAGCATTTTTCAACAACCCGGTTACCTTGGCGTAGTTGACGGGAACGCCGCCCAGATCCGCCATGGTCTTGGCCAGAGTCATGGCAAGACGCGCATCGTCGAACTGACCGTCATGATAGGTGACGCCGCCCTTGAGCTTGTCCTGCAGTACGCCGGGTATTTCCCGGACAACGGATTTTTTGGACAAAATCTGTGACGGACCGAAACTGAGCTTGCGGGCAAGCAGGTCGTACATCTTCAGGCCGGTTCCATAATAAGGAAGTCCCCAAAGCTTGTAATCAGGTACGACGAATTTTTGATTATAACACAGGTGCGGAGCGTTCTGGCGCAGAATACCGCGCTCGCGCAAGGCCTCGGTCACGAGGGAAATATTGCCCTGGGCCAGGTATCGAACTCCGCCGTGCACCATTTTAGTGCTACGACTGGAAGTCGCTTCGGCAAAATCGCTCTGTTCGAGCAACAATACCGAATATCCGCGTGCTGCGGCGTCAACGCCACAACCAAGACCGGTAGCGCCCCCGCCAATGATAATGATGTCCCATTTCTGGGCACTCTCTGCCATTTTTTGGATACAATCCGAACGCTTCATCGGGTTCTCCCTTTCAATTTCGACCAGCGATGGTCAAAAAGCTTCAAAACTTAAACTATCCAAGGTGCGCTAATGTGGGTCATTCAACGTTTGGCCCATTATACGTCATTTATTGAGAAGCAACATATGCTTTTTTCCACTTTATGCCAAGAAAAAATGTTCGAAAGTGAAAATTTTTCTATCAAAACGAACATTTTAATTTCATATATACCATTATTATTTATAAATAACCTATCTGATGTGCACCGATGAACCTGTCAAAAACATTCGGATAAATCCTTCATAGGAATTCAGAGCAAACAGTTTACCACAAAAATATCCAATCAAACAAACTCCTGATACCAAACTTTTTCGACCTGCTCCTCTCATCCGCGAGTTGGTTGCCAAATACCCCGCATGAAGATCCATGATGCGAGTATTTGTTGGCAGAAACACTTTCGCCAGACAGGACTCGTAAAATCAGTGGCATGCCCCTGCCAGGCGCTACTGCCGCGCCCCCTCCATTCACATAACCGCAAAGTGCAAACCAAGGATTTTTCCAACGGCCAGGATAGCATAACAAGCTAATATACAGGGATAAAATAATAGTATTATTGTCAAAGAATAGATATGGACAATGGAAATTACCGGCAGTATTCAGCCCGCATATATAATTTCGGCAAGTGTGGGAGCATTTCCTTTTCTAAATCATTTTGCCGCCTTCCATCAGCAGCCAGGCCAATAAAAGCCAATTTTCTCCTTAATATCTTACAGGTTGGGATTTATCTCAATGAGAACCTCTCTTTCTTGTGTAAAATACACATTCGCACTGATACTGCTGCTTTTTATCTGCCAGTTGCCCGGCGCTTCGGCCTGGGCAACGGAATATTCAGCCAGCACGGCTGATGAACTGATCCAGGTCATGAAGGAGGCCATCAGCGCTACTTCTGCAGATGCGAGCAACGCCTCGCATACCATCAATCTAAGCGCCGATACCACGTACGCGTTTTCAACACTTATAGCGAGACAGATTCCTCGATCAAAGGTTACGGCTGGACCGCCTTGCCTGGAATCCCCAGTGGAGTTGCCATCACCATCGTAGGCAACGGAGCCACACTTTCCCGTGATTCGGGCGGTGACACCATGCGTTTTTTCACTGCGGCAAAAGGTGGAACTATGGTTCTCCAGGATCTGCCCCTGAAAAACGGCTATTTACAAGGCGGCGACGGTGGCAATGCCAACACCTATGGGGGCGGAGGTGGTGGTGGCGCGGGTCTGGATGGTGCGATTTTCAATCTCGGAAAACTGCAATTAAAAAACACGACTTTTGCCGACAACAGCGCCAACGGTGGATCGGGAGGCGGCTCTCAGAGCGGCGGCCAGGGAGACGGAGGAGCTATTTTCAATGCAGAAAAGCTGTCCGTGGTCAATTCCACCTTTAGCCAGAACAGCGTGACAAAAGGTGCGGGAGGTTCCCCCACCAGCGGCGGCACACAAGGGGCTGACGGAGAAGCCCTTGGCAGCGCCATTTTCAATGACGCATCCAGCAACGCATTTTCCGGAATCTCCGACGACTATGACCTGCAGATCTCCGGCAGCTTTGATGAGAGCGCGTTGTACAGTCTCGGACAAAACACCCTTACTCTGACAATTTCGGGCAAGGGTACTGTTTCACGCGCAGACTCTGATTTCAATTGCGACTCCGACTCCGGAAATTGCACGGATGGTCTTGCAGAAGGAAGCAGCGTTACCCTTACCGCTGTCGCAGACAGCGACAGCACCTTTGAAGGCTGGGGAGGCGCTTGTACGGGAACGCAGCCGACATGTACGCTGACACTGAGTGGAGACACTGCCGTGAGCGTCACATTTGCGGCAAAGCCCAACCTTCCCGAACTCCCCGACCTCAACGTGCTGTTCAGGCGTAATTCCTTTAACGGTAAAGTCGTTTACTGGCAGCGCACTAAAAAAGGTCTGCTGCCGTAAATGGAAAACAGCGGCAGGGGGCGGATTTTCAAGGAAGAAAATCCAGAGAAACTGAGATGCGTTACTGGCGAGCAGCATCAATGTACCCCGGAATTTTCTGGAGAAATACGGATAGTAAACGTGTTGCCTGCTGAAAGCTGGATAATACAGGAAGATTTCAGAGCTTGCTCATGAGCAGTCCGGATATTTCCGTAGCAGACAGTTGGGAACTGATCGACCTCAAGCATGGACAACCGCATCAAGCGCTACTGAGGACACCTGCTTTTCACAGAGCCGGGAGCAGCTTCCCGGCTCCATGTTCACTTTCGAAATTTCAAAGTCTGCCTCAAGCCTTTTACGGCTGCAGCCAATTATTCCGATTTTTTTGGAAAAATAAGTGTTGATATTCCAGTCAATAAGCAGATGTCCTCTTTTGCCCTACAGCGGGAACTCTTCGTCCGACAAATGAATGTTCACTTCCGAAAACTAATAATATACTGTTATTACAGTCAAAAACAAAAAATAACAAATATCATACCATTACCATGTTGACGTTGCGTTAAATGCGTGAAAAAATCTTAAGGATATCTTCTCCGGAATAACTCCAGGGCTCTTGAGCCCCTTTTCATAATCCTAACCTTTTTTTCATTTATGAAAAAATAGGAGCCGATTCGTGAGTAGTGTACCGAGAAAAAAGAAACGTCGTGGAGCCGAATGCAATATGGAGTCTTTGTCGAAACGCCAGCGTGATATTCTCACGTTGGTGAACGAACGGGGTTTTGCCCCCATTGAAACTTTAGCCCAACACTTCGAGGTAACCCCTCAGACCATCAGGCGGGATATAACCTTTTTGAGCGGATGCGATCTGCTGCAGCGCTATCATGGCGGTGTGGGAAAATCCTGCAGCGTCGAGAACGTGGATTATACGGCGCGCAAAAACATCCTGCATATCGAAAAGCAGCGTATCGGCGCCATGGTCGCCAAGCTCATTCCGGATGCAGCATCGCTGTTTATAAATATAGGAACGACTACCGAAGAAGTGGCCAAGGCCCTGGCCGATCACAAGGCCTTGCGCGTTATCACCAATAATCTCAACGTGGCGCTGATCATGAGCAACAGCCGGGACTGCAATGTCATCATCGCCGGCGGCATGGTCAGACACCGGGACAAAGGCGTCACCGGGGAAGCCACTGTAGAATTCATCCGCCAATTCAAGGTCGATTACGGCATCATTGGTGTTTCCGGCATCGATGAAGACGGCACACTGCTGGATTATGATTATCACGAAGTGCGCGTTGCACGGGAAATCATCGACAACTCGCGCAATGTATATCTGGTGACGGACCACAGCAAATTCAATAGAAACGCCATGGTTCGCATTGCCGACCTGTCCGAAGTGGACGCGCTGTTTACGGATAAAACCCCGCCCCTGGCTTTTCGCAATATGCTCAAAAGCAAGGATGTGGAATTATACGTTACTGAAATCGAAGAGCAAAAAAATGCAGGAGCTGTTTAACATCCATTTTTGACACCCTTGCCAGCTCATTAATACTACTCCGGCCGATTCCGACTCTCCCCTTCAGACAATCAGGCTGTCTGCAAAGCGTCTCTTCCGTTTGCAAAATCTTGACAGTATCGTACGCAAAAGGTATTGGCATGTACGCATCGGTTTGAGGAAATGACGTTCGAACATCCCGGACTTATTGCGATTTCAAGCGTCATGCCAGTACGTGCCATCAATGCGGCCCCGCTCTCTTTTCCTTGACTGACATTGGGCCTTTGCAGCGCGTAGGGTCTTTTTGTTTTGCACCCCACTGTCACCAGGAGGAAGCATCATGTCTTTTACCCGCCGTATGTCTGGTATTGTTTCTGTGAGCATTCTTGTCCTCGCACTGCTTTTACCCCAATTAGCCGTCGCGGACGATACAATCACACTGACCTACAGCAACTTTTTCCCTCCCACCCACGTCCAGTCCAAACTGGCGGACGAATGGGCCAAGGAAGTGGAAAAACGCACCAACGGCAAAGTTAAAATACAATATTTTCCTGGTGATACCCTGACGTCCGCCAAGCAGAATTACGACGGAGTGGTCCAGGGCATCTCCGATATCGGCATGTCGGCCCTGGCCTATTCCAAGGGACGTTTTCCCGTCATGGCCGTGGTGGATCTCCCGCTGGGATACAAGTCCGGAGTGGCCGCTTCCAATGTGGCCAACAAGGTCTATGACAAATTCAAACCAGCCGAACTCGACGATGTGGAAGTCATGTACTTTCACGCCCACGGTCCGGGCGTTCTGAATACGCGCGAAAAACCTGTCCGTACGCTGGAGGACATGAAAGGGCTGAAGCTGCGCGCCACAGGCAATAGCGCTCAGGTGGTCAAAGCCCTGGGGGCCACCCCGGTCGCCATGTCCATGCCGGACTCCTATCAAAGCATCCAGAAAGGCATCGTCAACGGCGGCATCTACCCCATGGAGACCAACAAGGGCTGGAACATGGCCGAAGTCGTGGACTACTGCACCCTTTCCTATCCTGCCGGCTACACCACCACCTTCTTCGTGGTCATGAACAAGGACCGCTGGAACTCTCTGCCCAAGGATGTTCAGGACACCATCCGCGAAATCAACAAGGAATGGATCGGCAAACACGGACAAGCCTGGGATGACAGCGATGAAGTGGGCAAACAGTTTTTTCTCGAACAGAAAAACGAACTCATCGAACTCGATCCTGCCGAAGCCAAACGCTGGAAGGCCGCCATGCAGCCCATCATGGACAATTACGTCGAGACTCTGAAGGAAAAAAATCTCAACGGCGAAGAAATTCTCAAGTTCACTCAGGATACGCTTGCCGGCGAGCAGCAATAACTTCCGTCTCAACAATGCAAGTCAGGGCGGGCTTACAGGCCCGCCCTTTTACTCTCAAGTAACGGATTTTCTCACCATGCATGTTATTTTTCAGCTTATCCGCAAAACAGAACTCGGCATGCGTACGCTGGCCGCGTTCTGTCTGATATCCATGGCGCTGCTGACCGGCGCTGACGTCATTGCCCGGGGCATGTCGCACCCCATTTTCGGATCCGAAGAAATCGTTCGCTTTCTGGCGGTGCTTGTTATGGCCTTTTCACTGCCCTACGCCCATTCGCAGGGCAGCCATATCGGGGTGGAACTCCTGTACCGCCATTTTCCCAGAAAAGTCCGCCATGCCATCTCATTCTGCACCAACCTGACCGCATTCGGCCTGTTCTGCGTGGTCACCTGGCGAATGTTCTGCTACGCCACCAGCATGCGTGCTTCCGGCGAAGTTTCGCTCAACCTCGAACTCCCCGAATATCTGGTCGTCTTCGCCACGGCCCTGGGTTTTCTCTGGTTCACCCTTTTCCTGCTCCAGGACCTGTTCATTTTTTTCAAAAAGGAAGCGCAGTAAGCCCATGGATCCTTCTATAGCCGGAGTTATCGGCATCGGGGTCATGATCCTGTTGTTCATGATCAGAATGCCTGTTTCGTACGTCATGATCCTGGTCGGTTTTTTCGGCTTCAGCCTGCTGACCAATTTCAACGCTGGATTGAGCCTGCTCTCACGCAGTATTTACGACACCTTTTCATCCTATTCGCTTTCGACCATCCCCTTGTTCGTGCTGATTGGAGGCAACTGGCTTTCAACGGAGGCATCGGGCGCGAACTGTACGCCCACTGCCTACAGCTTCTTTGGCCACATACGCGGCGGGCCTGGCCATGTCCACCGTTACCGCCTGCACCGCCTTTGGCGCCATATGCGGCTCCAGCCCGGCCACGGCCGCCACCATGTCCGCGGTGGGTATTCCGGAAATGAAACGCTTCGGCTACTCGGACAAACTGGCCACCGGCACGGTGGCTTCCGGCGGCGGACTGGGCATGATCATGCCTCCCAGCGTGGTCCTGATCGTCTACGGCAGTGGCTCACGGAACAATCCCATCGGCAGGGCTGTTCATCGCCGGCATCATGCCCGCGCTGCTGCTCACCCTGCTGTTCATTCTGGCCATTCAGATCTACTGCGCGCTGCGCCCCGAAGAAGGGCCCCCCAGGGCGAACGCAATGAGCATGAAAAGCCGCATGCGCGCACTCATAGGGCTCACGGATACCATACTCATCTTTCTGCTGGTGGTGGGAGGCATGTTTCTGGGCTGGTTCACGCCCACGGAAGCGGCATCCATCGGCGTGCTCGGCATTCTGGCCATCTCGGTTGTACGCAGACGCATCACCTGGCAACGGCTTTCTGAACTCCCCTGCAGGAAAGCCTGCGTTACCTCGTGCATGGTGCTTTTTCTGATTGCCGGCGCCGTGATCTTCGGCAAATTTCTGGCCATCACCCGCATCCCGTTCAACATGGCCTCATGGGTTGCGTCCTTTGATCTCCCGAACCTGGCTGTAATGATCATGATCATCATGATCTATTTCGCCTGCGGCTGTGTTTCATGGACTCGCTGGCCCTGATCATGCTGACCATCCCGGTCTTTTATCCGCTGGTCATCAATATGGGCTACGATCCCATCTGGTTCGGCATCATCATCGTGCTGGTCACGGAAATGGGCGTCATCACCCCCCCCGTGGGCATCAACGTCTATGTGGTCTACGGCATGACCCAGCAGTTGAAGCTGAACATCGCTCTGGAGTCCATCTTCAAGGGCATCATCCCCTTTGTCCTGGCCATCGTGTTCGGAATCATTCTGTTGTTCTGCTTTCCGGAGATCATTACCTGGCTGCCCAACCTGATGCTTTCCTGATGCGACATCGGTGTAATATGAAAATCATAAGGAAATCCGGGGTAGTTGCTCGACCAGATTTTTAATCTGTTCATAGAGTTTCAAAAAATCTCCGAAAATTTTCACATCCGCATCAAAAAGATCCTGGTGCCGCGCCACATATTCCGCCACGGGCAGCAGTTCCGGCAGCACCGGTTCCAGGATCCGGGGCGATTCTCTAAGTTTGTCCAGAATCAGCTCAAGAAAGCAGCTTGCCGCACTGGATATCTCACTATCCTCAAGTGCTTTTTTCCTGACTTAGATAGGCGGCATAAGCACCTATGTAATATCGAAATGGTTCTTGAGGCATTTGCCGGAAGATTTGCCGTACGTTCGATTGGATTCTCGGCAAAAAGTTCCATGGCCTCTTCTTGTGACTTTCCCAAAAAAATTCTTGCGCGTATTGGAGATCCAAATCATCAGGATCTCCTATCCATTCTTTTACGCCAGGCACATTTTTTTGCATCAGCTTGTTCCCCAATTCACAGACAACCACAGTTTTTTTACATTCACTGGACGTATTTTTTCCTTTGCATTACTATCCCTCGCAAAGGAGGATAGTGCCATGTCCGTACAAAAACCACTAACAGCACCAGATATTACTGCGCTCAAAAATCAGCAGTAAAATATCAATGATCACCGCCTATGATTATCCGTCCGCCCGTTTTGTAGAACAAAGCGGTGCCGAGATGATTCTTGTAGGCGATTCTCTGGCCATGGTCGTACTCGGACTCGAAGACACCATCAGTCTGACAATGGATGAAATGATTCACCATTGCAAGGCGGTTACCCGTGCCACGGAAAAAACCCTCGTCATAGGTGACTTGCCTTTCCTTTCCTATGAAGCATCCGTGGAGCAGGCCGTAATGAACGCGGGCCGCCTGTTCAAGGAGGGTGGCGTACGGGGCGTAAAGCTGGAAGGCGGGAGAAGTTATTCTGGATCGCATTCATGGCCATTGTCAGAGCCGGTATTCCGGTCCAGGGGCACATCGGCCTCACTCCTCAGCGCATTGCCGAACTCGGCGGATTCAAAGTTCAGGGCAAAACCCGGGAAGCCGCGCAAAAGCTCATCGATAGCGCCCAGGCCCTTGAAAAGGCCGGCTGTTTCAGCATCGTGCTCGAGGCCATTCCCGCTCCTGTGGCGGCCGAAATCACCCAAAGCGTCAGCATTCCCACCATCGGCATAGGAGCCGGTCCGCACTGCGACGGCCAGGTGCTTGTCTATCATGACATTCTCGGCATGTTCGAACGCTTCGTACCCAAATTCGTAAAACAATACGCAAAACTTTCCGAGCCCATTGTGGAAGCACTGCGCACGTATTGTGATGAAGTCCGCGACGGGAGCTTTCCCGACGCCGCACCCATTCGTTTAAAATGCCGGGCGAAAAGTAGCTGTTGCCATTCTCGAAAACGGGTTTGCGTTTTCCGGAAGCAACAAAAGGAGAACATATGCAAAAAAATACGAGTCGAAACAGACAGTATCGGCCCGGTTGAGGTTCCCGAAGAGGCGTACTGGGGAGCGCAGACCCAACGCTCTTTACACCATTTTTCCATCGGCTCGGACCTGATCCCGCATGAAGTCATCAAGGCCCTGGCCATCATCAAAAAAGCCGCCAGCCCTGACCAACACTTCGCTGGGCAAACTTCCCGACGAGTTGAAGGATCTGATCTGCCGGGTGGCCGATGAAATCATTGCCGGCGAACTGGATGCTCACCTTTCCCCTGCATGTCTGGATGACAGGCAGCGGTACGCAGTCCAACATGAACGTCAATGAGGTGATCGCCAACCGTATCAGCGAGCTCACGGGCAAATGCGCGCGGCAGCAAGACTCCTGTCCACCCCAACGATCACGTCAACATGTCGCAGTCCTCCAACGACGTGTTCCCCGCGGCCATGAGCATCGCCGCTGCCATTGCCATGGAGCGTACGCTTCTGCCGGAAGTCCGGCTGCTTCAGGAAGCCCTGGCGGCCAAAGCCATGGAATGGGCGGACATCGTCAAAATAGGCCGTACGCATATGCAGGATGCCGTCCCGCTGACCCTGGGGCAGGAATTCTCCGGCTACGCCACCATGCTGGAGGACAACCTCGCGCGCATCGAGTCGGTTGCGCCCGGGCTGCATAAGCTGGCTCTGGGAGGCACTGCCGTGGGCACCGGCCTGAACACGCCCAAGGGATTCGCCGAACAGACGGCCACACGCATTGCCCGAAATCACCAGCCTGCCCTTCCGACCGGCTCCCAATTTTTTCGCGGGCCATGGGCGCCCACGACGACCTGGTTCAGGCCAGCGGCGCTTTGAAGACACTGGCCGTTTCCCTGAACAAGATCGCCAACGACATCCGTCTGCTGAGCTGTGGTCCGCGTGCGGGGTTCAACGAACTGATCCTCCCGGCCAACGAACCAGGGTCTTCCATCATGCCCGGCAAAGGTCAACCCCACCCAGTGCGAGGCACTGACCATGGTTTCCCTGCAGGTCATGGCCTACGATACGGCCGTTGCTATGGCCGGAGCGTCCGGCATTCTGGAGATCAACCTCTACAAGCCCATGATGATTTTCAACCTGCTGCAATCCGTCCGGCTGCTCACGGACAGTTGTTTCGAGCTTCAGGAAATATCTGGTCGAGGGAATGCAGCCCAACAAGGCGCAGATAGACACCTACCTGCAGAAACTCTTTGATGCTGGTGACGGCGCTGAGTCCGGTTATCGGCTATGACAAGGCGCCCAGGTGGCCCACCATGCGCACGAAAAACAATTTGTCGCTCAAACAGGCGGCTTTGGAACTGAAGGTCATCAGTGCGGAAGAATTCGACCGGATAGTGGATCCCTACGCCATGGCCCATCCGCACAAATAGCCGCAGGCGCTACGAACGGTTCAGCCTGGTGTATCCGTTGAAAAATCAACGACCAGAGCCGTTCAAAAGCATGCCGGTGTTTTCGGCGTCCTGCGGATCAGCCAGCACCAGCTCCAGGGCGCGTTGATAGGTGGAAAGCGGGCGGGTGAGAATGCGCGTACGGGATACCAGAAACAACCCGGCACACCCTTTGGCATGATACTGCAAGGGCAACGGGCCCCTGAAACAGTTCCTGGTAGATCCGGCCCACTGGAATGTCCTTGTTCCAGCCGGCCCATTTGCCCTTGTTCTGCGGATCTTTCATCTGATGCGGACACCCCAGATGGTCGCACTTGAGCGTATAATAGGCCAGCCCCTTGAAATGCATGCCCCTGGCAGCCAGTTTTATCGCCAGCGCTCCCAGCTCCCGCGGGCCCATGCCGGGTTCCAGATGCGGAAACGGATTGCCCTGGAGAAAAAGCGTAATGGTCCGGAAAATCCGGATAATGCGGGGTAATGTGCTGCAGATAGGTATGGGCTTCGCGCCCCACATTTGGCAGAGCCACTGCGTCCGGAATGGAATGCGTTCCGGATTTGTCATAGATCACAGAGGGAAAGCCAAGCTCCGAAACCCAGGAGACGTCTTCCCGGAAACGCGCAACCACGCCTTGTATGTTCGATTCTGACTGCATTGGTTCGTATTGACAAAACACAGGGTTACAGGTGAGGAATAGGAATTCACACCATTTTTGGCCGTCCCCGGATTTTGAACGTAAAACCGAGGTATGGCAAGTCTTTGAGGGTACGAAACAACGATGAGCACACCTCGCAGGCTGAAAAAGATCGCGCGCAGGAATTACGCCCGCGAACTCGAACACCATAATTACCGCTATATGTCCTGGATGACCCCGAACTGCAGGACAAACGAATACGACGCACTTTTCCGCGAACTCAAAACGCTGGAAACAGACTACCCGGAACTGCGGGACCCCAATTCGCCCACCCAGCGCGTGGGTGCCCCGCCGCTGCAATCCTTTGAAAACCGCCGGCACGGCGAGCGGGATGTACAGCCTGGACAACGCCATTGTGCTGGATGATTGGTGGGCCTTTGCCCAGCGCGTCCGCAAGCTTTGGCCAAAGGAGCTGGAATTCTGGGTAGACCCAAAAATGGACGGACTCGCCGTGGAGCTGGTCTATGAGAACGGCGCACTGCAGGCCGCAATCACACGGGGCGACGGAGAAATCGGCGAAGTCATCACCACGAACATGCGTACGCTGCAAGGCACCGTACGCGGTCGCTGCTGCACAGGGATCATCCTGTTCCGACGCTGCTGGACGTTCGGGGAGAAGTGGTCATCACCAAGGCCGCTTTTGCCGCCCTGAACCAGACGCAGGAAGAACAATGGCGGCAAGGTGTTCGCCAATCCGCGCAATGCCGCGGCAGGCTCCATCCGCCAGTTGAATTCCGCGGTGACCGCATCGCGTCCGTTGCAGTTTATGGCCTACGGCGTGGGCCGGGTGGAATGGCCCGAAGGCGTGACCGGCTGGCAGACCCAGGAAGAGCTCATGAACGGCCTCCAGGCCCTGGGCTTCAAGATACCGGATGACGCCAGACTGGTGGGCTCGCCCGAGGATTGTGGCGGCCTATTACCAGCATCTCCAGGAAACACGCGATTCCCTGCCCTAATGAAATCGACGGCGTGGTTGCAAAGGCTCAACGACCTGGCCGGACAACGCGAACTGGGTTTTACCGCGCGTGCGCCGCGCTGGGCTCTGGCTCTCAAATTTCCTCCGCATCAGGCCCAGACCATCCTGCGCAAAATACTCATCCAGGTGGGGCGTACGGGCGTGCTGACTCCGGTGGCCGATCTGGAGCCCGTTGTCTCTAGCGGGCGTAACGGTTTCGCGCGCCACCCTGCACAATGAAGACGAAATCCGGGCCAAAGACCTTTACGAAGGCGACACGGTCATCGTGCAGCGCGCCTGGGGACGTGATCCCGGAAGTTGTCCGCCCGATACTGGAAAAAACGCAGCCCTGAGGCAAAACCTTTTGAATTTCCCACGCACTGCCCGGCCTGCCAGAGTGAAGTCAAACGTTTGCCCGGCGAAGTGGCCTGGCGTTGTGTGAATCTGTCCTGCCCGGCCATGCTCAGCGAACGCATGGTGTATTTTCGCCTCCAAGGCCGGTCTGGACATTGACGGACTCGGCGCAAATGGGTCGAACAATTCGTTGCCGACGGACTTATCAACAATCCGGCGGACTTTTTCACCCTGACCCCCTCGCAGATCATCGACTACGAGCGTATGGGCGACAAACTGGCGGACAACATTGTCAGCGGCATCCGCCAAGGCAGGGAAAACGCCACGCTGGACAAGGTCATCCGCGCCCTGGGCATCCGTCTGGTGGTGCGCGCAGACAGCCAAGGTCCTGGCCAAGGAGTTCGCGGATCTGGACGAAATAGCCGGAACCACGGAAGCGCGGCTTACGGGGCTCAAGGATATCGGTCCGGAGTTGGCCGAATCCATCCTGTACTTTTTCGATCTGCCGGAGAACAAGAAGCTCCTCGAACGCTTCAAGGAACTGGGTCTCTGGCCCGGCAGCCAGGCTTCCGACAAGGGTGCTGAAAATCTGCTTTCCACTGTTCTGAGCGGCAAACGCGTGTTGATTACAGGCACATTGCCGGATATGACCAGAGACCAGGGCCTCGAGCTTGTGGAGGCCCATGGCGGCATTGCCGTCAAATCGGTCTCCAAGAAACTCGACTTCGTGGTGGCCGGAGACGCCCCAGGGCAAAGCAAACTCGACAAGGCCGCCAAACTGGGAGTTTCCGTAATCAGTGCGTCGGATTTTCTGGCCATGCTGCCTGCGGACTCCGACTAGAAATAATAAACGTTCATCATTAACCGGGCATTGCCCCACATGAGGAGAAAGCATGAGCGTATCTATCGTTATCACCGGCGCAGCCGGACGTATGGGCTCCACCATTGCCGGTCTGGTGGAAAAGGATCCGGAACTGAATCTGGCAGCCGTAGTGGAACGGCCGCAGTGCATGCCGG
>CAXXHY010000038.1:0-10808 GCA_963667575.2 Desulfovibrionaceae bacterium
CGGGCGGGTAAAGGCGAACAGCATCCCCTGTCGGGCGGCTTCCACTTCCAGATAAAGAATCAGATCCGCGCTGCTCGTCAGAAAGGATTGGGCAGTGCCGTTGCCGTTCGTTCCGTTGCCGAGCTGTTCGGCAACCAGGGCCTGCCATTCCAGGATCGGGTAATCCTTGGGATCAGGCAGATCCGGAGAAAATTCCTGTGCCAGAATTTTCAGGCGGTTGCGCATGTCGGTGAAATCGAGCGTCAGCCTGGCCAGAGTGCCGTCAAAGTCAAAGACCAGCGCGCGCAAAACAGGCATCTTCCGCAGGATTTCTTTGTGATCTGTTGCTGTGTGTTCGTGCATCAGAAACCGTCGTCGTGCTTGCCGGGGACGATCTCCGGGCCCGGGTAAAAACTGGCCCAGGCAAACCACATGCTGTCAAAGGCAGGGACCCGTTTGAGTTTATCGCCGTAAAACGTGCCTGCCACTGCCGTGCCTTCCGGGCTCCATTCGGAGCCGCTTTCCTTGTCCATGATCCGGCCCTGGGCGAATTCAAAATGCAGGGTCCGGCGTCTGAGGTTGCGATCAAACACGCGGACCACATCGAGGGTGGGGTCATAAAAGGCCACCAGTTGCTCCAGTCCGGGATCAAAGGCGATGACTTTGAGGTTGCGGAGTTTGCTTTTGATGATCGCCGCGGCCGCGCCTCCGGCTGGGACGCCGATGACCTGTTCCTTGAGGGGCAGCCGTTTGTCCAGGTGCGGTATGTACTGGGTAATCAGATTGTTCTGATAATAGGTGCCCTGGCGGCGGTAGGAGCCGTAAGGGTCCTTGCCGTAGGACCGCCGGTAGCCGGTATCGCGGGAGAGCACTTTGGCATCGGGAAAAGCATCCGTGGCCTGCCCGAACGTGGTCCAGAGCAGCGGAAAGGTCTCCAGCTGCTTTTCAAAGAGCGGACCTTCGATGGCGATGCCGAGCAGCTGGGGCCAGTGGCTGTCCGTGCTGCGGTCGTACATTACCTGGTTGTTGAAGAGCAGCAGCCCCGTGGTGCCGAATCCTGTCTTGTAGTTGCCGATGCTGCCCTTGTAGCCGATGACGCTGCCCGTGAGGGGGCAGTACGTGACGCTTACCGGCTCGTTGTCCACCACGTCGTTGACGATCTCATGCCAGACCAGAATAAGCCGCGGGTAGATGCGTACCCCTGATGGAAATTCGGCCACGAACACGATGTCCTGGCTGTCGTTGCTCAATTTGGCGTCTTCCACGCTGATGAACTGCGGATAGTTGATGGGCGCAATGGCGTCTCTGCCCAGGCTGGTTTCGGTTTGCTGGTCGCGCAGCGAGAGCAGCCGGTTGGAGTCGATCTGCTCGTCGAGTTCCTTGGACAGCTCGTCAAGGGACTGCGCCTGCCCCCGTGCGGGGGAAGCGGTCAGGACCAGGGCAAGTCCTACGGCCAAAAACATGCACAAAAGTGTTGGTGGGCTGATTGGGCGGTTCATGCTTTAAAAATAGGCCATGAGCGCTTTTTTTTCAAGCTGATGCGGTGGAAGTCCATCGTCTTTAGCGGGTGTCGTGAAGTAAGGCGCAGCAAGAGGTCCGGATATACCGTGCTAGGGCTGTAGCTCGACTCCGGGAGGAACGGGCTTTCCTGCCAGGTCCGCCAGGATGATATCCGCGGCGCGCAGGGGAGCACCGTGGCGTCCGAGCAGGTTGTGCAGCCGGGCCAGTTCCTGGCGCTTGTTTTCAAGAACAGACGAATCATCGAGCCAGGAAAGCGCCACCTGGGCAAGCGGCTGCGCATCCGCCTGCTCCTGGAGCATTTCCGGCAGTACGCCCTTGTCCAGAATCAGGTTGGGCAGGCTGATGAAGCGAACCTTTACAAAGTGTTTGGCCAGGCCGAAGGTCAGGGCCGAAAGCTTGTAGGCCACGATAGCCGGCGTGCCGAGCAGGGCGCATTCCAGGGTGACGGTGCCGGAGGCCGCAATGACGAAATTGCAGGCACGAATGCGCTGGTAGCGGTTCTCGGGGGGAAGCAGCCGCACGGGAACGTCCGCGGGCCAGAGCTCGCGAAGCATCTGTTCGTCGATGCCGGGGGCGCGGAGCAGATCGAATTGCAGGTCCGGGTGTTTTTGCAGCAACAGTCTGGCCGCTTCCCCGAACTGGGGGAGCAGCGGCCGGATTTCCTTTTTGCGACTGCCGGGCAAGATGCCGATACGCCGGGCGTCGCGCTGAATGTCCCCCAGACCGGTCCAGTCGATGCCGTCCAGCAGGGGGTTGCCCACGTAATCCACGTCCATCCCGTAGTTGCGGTAGAATTCCTTTTCAAAGGGCAGAATGCAGAGCATCCGGCGGACATTGTCCCTGATGAAACGGGCGCGCCCCGGACGCCAGGCCCAGAGCTTGGGACTGATGTAATAATAGACCGGGATATCCAGTGCCCGGGCCATGCTGATGACGCGAAAATTGAAGGCCTGGGCGTCGATGCAGACCAGGGCGTCGGGGCGGAGTTCCTTGAGTCGGTTCTTGATGCCCCGCAGCAGCCCGATGATTTTCGGCAGCTGTCCGAGAACTTCGGTCAAGCCCATCACCGAGAGGGATTCCACCCGGAAAAGCGGAGTCACTCCGGCATCGCGCATGGCCGGACCGGCCATGCCCACGAGCTCGATGTCCGGAGCGCGTTCGCGCAGCTTTTGGGCCAGCAGGGCGCCGTGCAGATCTCCGGAAGCCTCGCCGGCGTTAAGCCAGATGCGCATACGCGTACCGCCTGGTAAAAGGAATGATGGAAAAAGGAACCGGCGACTGAAAGCTCACGGAGATGCGATCAGCCGCCGGCACGGATTCATTAGGGAAATTCAACATTTTTGCAGGGATTTTCCGGAGTTGCCGGAAAGTCTGAAAAGGGAAACGGACGGATGTTGTCGTTCAGGGTCATGTAGCGCAAAAGTTTGTAGCCGTAGAGCGAGATTTTGTTGGAAAAATTCCGCAGGGGCTCACTGCGCGACCGGGTAATCATCAACAGGATGTATTGAAAAAGAACGATGACCTGTACGAGCATCACAATAATTTCCAGGGCGATGAGCAGCACAACGCTGATCACAAGGCGCAGCAGAATGGCGGTACGAGCGGGTTTTGCCGCCAGTTCCATGGCGCCGGGCTGAGACGATTGAGTCATACGCTTTCCTCCATGGCAATACGGTTCGGGTGTTTTTATCTACAGGCGAACAGAAGTGGTATCAACGTTGCGCACAGAGCTGTCAAGTCCGTGCTCTTTGTTTTAATGCACATGTGAAAAAAATTGCAAACGTTATGTGACATTAGTTCTTTAAAAAACAGTATGTTACCTGTATTGCGCCAGTCCTGTAACAGGCATATAGTAAAGCACGTTCCTGGCACTCCCGGAAGCGTAAAATTCAATGGAAGTTGCCCGCTGCTGTGCGCAGTGGGGCATATGGGATCATGACCAGATTTGAAAACACCCGCGCTATGAACCTCGACAAGGTTCTGATTATTGACCAGGATCCGGCTATCCGGCGTATTGTCTCCGATACGGTGGAAAATGCCGGTTTTTCGGTATTGTCCGTGGCCACTCCAGGGGCTGCCCATGTGGGGGATACGGACGAACGCTACGCCATATCCTTTGTTGATGTGGAGCATGGGGGCATGCGCGGTGTGGAGCTGACCAGAATCCTTCGCGACAACGACCGGGTCGGTACCATTGTGATCATGGATCAGGAAAACGGCCGCAATTCCCTGGAAGCTCTCAAGCAGGGCGGGTGCGAGGTCCTGGTCAAACCCTTCAGTCAGGACGAACTGGACGGAATCATCCAGGGGCATCGCGAACGCGAGGCCAACAGAAGCCTGCTGTTTTCCAGTTCCGACGAGCTGCGCTGCCTGCTGGAGCGCATGCCAGTGCTGGTTTTCGAGCTGGACGCCCGCCTCGAGCTGCGGTTCGTCAATCATTCCTGCAAGGAATTGCTGGGTTTTTCCCCAAACGAGGCCCTGCATACGCCCCACTGGTTTTTGACCAGGGTGCATCCCAGCGATGTGCCCAAAGTGCAGCGGGCGTTTATGGAGGCCTTTGGCACGCAGCGTCCTTTTTCTCTGGAATGCAGAATGCTGCACAAAAAAGGGGCCGAGCAGCACGGCATCATCCGCTCCGTGCCCCTGACGTCCGGGCAGGCTGAAAAAACAGTATATCCAGGCTATTTTTCTCGATATTTCCGACAGGGTCTACATAGAAAAGGCCATGGTGCAGAGCGAAAAGGTCAAGACCCTGGGCACCATCTCCGCGGAAGTGGCCCACGAGGTACGCAATCCGCTGATGTCCATCGCCGGGTTTGCCAGAAGGCTGGCGCGCAAAATTCCGGATGCGCCCGAAGCATCCATCATTCTCCGTGAAGCAACGCGCCTGGAAAAACTCCTGAACCGCATCCGTGATTTCCTGCGTACGCTGGAGGCCAAAGGCACCGAATGCAAGGTCAACGAGGTGCTGGGAGAAAGTCTCAGGACACTGTTTCCGGAGCTGGAACGGGCCAATGTCTGGTGCATGATGGACACGGACGACAGCATTCCTTCCGCTGCAGTGGATATGTACGCCCTGCGGGATGTCTGCGTCGCCCTGGTCCGGGCGGTGGTCAAGGGAATGCACAAGGGCGGGGTCTGCGGGATTCGTACCCATGAAAGCAACCAGACCATCCATATCGAATTCCGGCGTATCGTCAGTGAAGAGGAACAGTACGATTCGGAAGCCTTGTTCATGCCCTTTGACGAGCACGGGGAGGACAGCGACCTGCCTGCCTGCTATCGGATGGTCAAAGGCATGGGCGGTATTCTGTCCTTGATGACGGATTACGGCTATCTGACGTATGCGGTAAGCCTGCCCGTCTACGGCAGCACGTCTTTGATCCAGCCGCCGGAAAAGGAAGCGGATTTCCGTGAAAACGCGGACCAGTGCTTTGACGAGGAAACTCCGGCCCTGCGCATGAAGTGTTTCATGGATTTGTTCGAACGGCGCGTCCGCTCCCTGGCTTTGGAAGCCAAACAATTTTCCCTGCTGCTTTGCCGGGTTGAAATTTTGCAAAAGGAATCCAGCTTCGGCTATCTGAACAACGAACTCCTGCAGCGGGTCATCCAGGTAATGGATACGCGCCTGCGTTATCCCTGGCGCTGGCTGGCCAAGGTGGATTTCGAAACCCTGGCCGTGTTCGTGCCGGATGGCGGATGCGCCGAGGCGCGGACGGTGGCGGAGGAACTGCGCCATGCCGTACGTGATATGTCCGGCAGCACGCCTGCCATGGACGCGGAACTTCCCGGACTGGACCTGAAAATCGGAGTGGTGTGCTGCAGGCCCGGCGCCAAGACCCATGCCGAGGAAGTGATGGACCTGGCCAAACATGCGCTGGAACTGGCCAACCAGGACCAGACCACCGGGTTGAAATGCATCACCCTCAAGAACGATGATTCGCAATAACGGCCTTTGCGCCGACCATCGGCCACTTTACTCCCTCACCGGCCTCCGCTATAGCTGCCCTCTATGAAACACCAAATTTCCGTAGAATACAGTACCTTTCCCGCACGTGAAGAACGCGTCCGCTATGTAGTCGGCCGCTTTCAAAAATATCTCGCGTCTCCGGTTTTGGATGTGGGCTGTGACAAGGCCTACATGCGGGCCATGTGTCCGGACGCGGACTATACGGGCATTGATCTGGCCCCGGAGGCCGATCTGCGCCTGAATCTCGAGCAGACCGAACGGCTGCCCTTTGAGGACAACAGCTTTCAGTGCGTGTTCTGCATCGACGTGCTCGAGCATCTGGACAACCTGCACAGCATGTTTCAGGAACTCGTACGGGTCAGCAAGGGATTTGTGGTCATTTCCTGGCACAACTGCTGGGTCAACGCCCGCCTGCCCCTGTACCGCGGACATGGCAACATCAGCCATTACGGCCTGCCTCTGGAGCGTCCGGTGGACCGCCACAAATGGTTTTTCAATCTGACCCAGTCCCTGGAATTCATCCAGGCGCATGAAAAGGACGGGCAGTTCCGCATCAAGGAACTCTTTGCCGGAGAAAAACCGCGCCCCGCACTGCTGCGCAAGGTGCGGCGCGTACGCTATCCGCGTCAGACAGACTACCTGAATCGCTACGCCCATACCTTGTGGACCGTACTGGAGAAAAAATTGTAGTATCGGGGCGGCCTTTCTCAGGAAGACTGAGCATCGAGAGTGCCACTGCAGGCGTATGTAATCTTCAAAAGATAACATGATCTTGATTTGAATAGGCCTTAGCTTAACTTTGTTCTCTATATATAGTTTTGCCGTAATGATATGCAGGAAAACAGAATAGCTCTTTTGCTGCCTCGGCTGAGCCGCTACGGGGGCTCCGAGGGCTTTGCCTGGCGTCTGGCCGAATGTTTGACAGCAGCAGGCCATGCCGTGGAATACATCTGCGCGCGCCAGGAGAGTCCGGCTCCCGCAGGCGTGACCGTCCGCAGGGTGGGCCGCTTCGGGCTGACCCGGGTGGAAAAGATGCTCTGGTTCGCGCTGGCCGCGGAGCAGGTGCGGCGCAAAGGGCGTTACGCGCTGAGCATCGGGCTGGGCAAATCCCTGCATCAGGATATTCTGCGTATCGGTGGTGGTCCGCTGCCCGTGTTCTGGGAAAAGTCCAAGCGGGCCTGGCCCGAGGGGCTTTCGCAGAACTGGAAAATGCTGCGCCGCCGCATGGCTCCCTCCAATACGCTGACCCGGATCATCGAGCGACGGGCTCTGGCCCGGACCCCGCGTATCGTGGCTGTGTCCCATCTGGTGGGAGACTGGATCCGTCAGGCGTATCCGTTCGTGGAACAGGAGCGTATCCAGGTTATTTACAACCGTCCGGATCTTTCCCGTTTTCAGCCTGCCGGTCCGGAACTGCGTATCCGGCAGAAGCAGGCCTACGGCATTGATCCGACAGCAGTGGTGGTGGGCACGGCAGCCACGAATTTCGCTCTCAAAGGTACGGGTTTTTTGATTCGGGCGCTGGCGCAACTGCCCGACAATTTTCATCTGCTGGTGGCCGGCGGTCGCGATCCGCACCGGCTCCTGCGCCTGGCCCAGGAACAGGGGCTTGCCGGGCGCGTCCATTTTCCGGGCAAGGTCAGCGACATGCCCGGGTTTTATGCCGCCTGCGACCTGTTCGCCTTGCCCACGTTTTACGACGCCTGTTCCAATGCCGTACTGGAAGCCATGGCGTCCGGGCTTCCGGCCATTTCCGGCAAGGACAACGGCAGCGCCTATTTTTTACCGCCCGAGCGGGTGCTGGAAGACCCGGCGGAGGTACCGGCCCTGGTTGCCGCGTTGCGTGACGCAGCCCGTACGGGACCGGGGAACGCCGTGAGCTGGCCCGAAACCGTGGCCTCCGGACTGGACCCCTGGATAGAGCTTGTGGAGCGTTTGTTGCCGTCCGCAGTGGCGAAGTCCAAAAAGAGTTGATACAATCGGGCGAATTGTTTGGCCCGAACAGAAAGGAGCATCCTATGGCCGAGAACAAGCAGCATCTCGAAACACTGGCCCTGCACGCGGGGCAGGTACCGGACAAGGAAACCGGCGCCAGGGCCGTGCCCATTTACCAGACCACCAGTTACATGTTCCGCGACACCCAGTATGCCGCGGATCTGTTCGCCCTGCAGGAAGAGGGCAATATCTACACCCGGCTGATGAACCCCACCACGGATGTGCTGGAAAAACGCCTGGCCGCCATTCACGGCGCGTCCGCTGCCGTATGCACGGCTTCCGGCATGGCCGCGGTGTTCTATGCCGTGACCTGCATCACCAAGGCCGGGCAGAACATTGTCTCGGGTTCCAACCTCTACGGCGGGACCCATACGCTGTTTCAGCACACCCTGGCCAGGTTCGGCATCGAGGTCCGGTTCGTGGATTCCTCGGATCCCGCCAATTTCGCCAAGGTCATCGACGAGAATACCCGGTTGATCTATTCGGAATCCATCGGCAATCCGCGTTGCAATGTGGACGACATCGAAGCCATCGCCAGGGTGGCCCATGACCATGGCCTGCCCTTTATGCTGGACAACACGGTGGCAGCCCCGCCTATATTCAACCCCTTTGACTGGGGCGCGGACATTGCCGTGTACTCGCTCACCAAGATCATCGGCGGCCACGGCACCAGCCTTGGCGGCGCGGTGGTGGAAGGCGGGGATTTCGACTGGTCCGCATCGGGCAAGTATCCGGAGATTACCGAACCGGATCCCACCTACAACAATATGAATTTCTGGGAAGAGCTCGGCAAGCAGGGCGGCACCCCCCGTACGGCCTTTATCCTGAAACTGCGTACCGGGCTGGTGCGGGACATCGGCGCCACTCCCTCGCCCTTCAACAGCTTTCTGATTCTGCAGGGCGTGGAAACGCTGCCCTTGCGGGCCCGTGCCCATTGCGAGAACGCTGGCAAGGTGGCGTCCTTTCTGGAAGCCCACCCCAATGTGGGCTGGGTCAATTACGCCGGACTGCCAAGCCACAAGGACCACGCCCATGCCATGAAATACATGCCCGGCGGACCAGGCGCTGTGTTCGGCTTCGGCATCAAGGGCGGACTGGATGCAGGCAAGCGCTTCATCGAATCCGTCAAACTCTGCTCGCACCTGGCCAATATTCTGGACGCCAAGACCCTGGTGATCCATCCGGCCAGCACCACCCACGCGCAGATGACCCCGGAAGAGCAGCTGGCCGCAGGCGTTCCCTCGGACATGATCCGCATCTCCGTGGGCATCGAACATGCGGACGACATCATCGCGGATCTGGATCAGGCCCTGAACAAAGCGGGCGCCTGAGCGCTTCTGAAGAATCCACCGCAGATCGAACCTACGAAAAAGCCCCTGCAGCGCGTGTGCGTTGCAGGGGCTTTACTATCTGTGAATATAGGTCTTTTACGCGTGGGAGGCCATGGCCTGCAGTCGCTTGATCCGCTCTTCGGTGGGCGGGTGCGTACTGAACAGATTGGCCATCCGCGACGCGGAAAAGGGATTGATGATGAACATGTGCGCCGTGGCCTCGTTGCCGTGATGCATGGGAACCTGGCGGCTGTAGCCCTGGATTTTCTGCAGGGCGCTGGCCAGGGCCAGAGGCTTGTGGCTGATGCTGGCGCCGGTCTGGTCGGCCAGGTACTCGCGCGAACGGGAGATGCCCATCTGGATCAGCATGGCTGCCATGGGAGCCACCAGGGCGATGAGCAACGCGGCTATGGGGTTGCCGCCTCCTTCTTCGTCGTCTCTGCCGCCGATGCCGAAAATGGCGGCCCACTGCGCCATGGAGGCCAGGTACATGACCACCGAAGCCATGACTCCGGCAATGCTTGAAATCAGGATGTCGCGGTTTTTGATGTGGCCGAGCTCATGGGCCAGCACGCCGCGCAGTTCGTCCGCGGACAGCAGCCTCAGAATGCCCTGGGTCACGCAGACCACGCCGTGCTCGGGATTGCGTCCGGTGGCGAATGCGTTGGGAGTTTCCTCCGGTACTATGCAGATGCGCGGCTTGGGAATGCCCGCGTTCTGGGCCAGTTCGCCCACGATGGTATGCAGTGCGGGCGCGTCCTGCGGGCCCACTTCCTGCGCGCGGTACATGGACAACACGATTTTGTCCGAAAACCAATAACTGCCGACGTTCATGGCCAGGGCCAGGAACAGGGCGATCATCAGCCCCACGCGGCCTCCAAAAGCACCGCCGATGAAGATGATCAGGGCCGTCATCAGCCCGAGGAGAAGTACGGTCTTGATCTGACTTGTCATGAAAATTCGCTCCTTGCGTAATTGTTTCCTTCTGCAAAAGGTTTAATACGCCAGTGGGGGAAGTCAAGCGTGCGGGAACACTCGTAATGTTCTTGTCATGTTCGATGCCCATCCGCCAAAGGCTTGACACCTCGCAGCTATTGGGAGTAATAATTTCGATTCGTTCAGTGGCCCAGTAGCTCAGTAGGATAGAGCACCAGATTCCTAATCTGGGTGTCGCAGGTTCGAATCCTGCCTGGGTCACCACAACGACAAAAAACGCCGACTTGGTTTCAAGTCGGCGTTTTTTGTCGTTGGTTGCGTTGTTGGCTTCGTTGCCGGAGGTGTTACTACTCCACCACAGTCATCTTGATCCGGTCCACGTTCATGTTGTCCGGCGAGACATTGCCGTCCTGATTGAAGTCAATGACAAAATAGAGCGAGTATTCTCCGACCAGGGGGTTGGGGATGCGTATCTGGTTGACGTCCGCGTCCAGGGTAACCAGCTTGGACTGCAGGCTGACACTGGGTTCGTCGGACTTGTACCAGCGTTTCTGGTCCTTGCGCGCGTCGTAGTAGTACCAGGCGCCGTCCGTGTGGGATCTGGCCGCCACGAACCAGTCCACGGGTTCGCCGGCCGTGTTTTCCGCGTCCACATCCAGGGACAGCGTCACGGGAGTGCCTTTTGTTATGGTCAGTTCCAGGTCCTCTCCGTTGGCCTGCATGTTCATGGGAGTGCCGCCCATCCATTTGACGAATTCATCCAGCTGCAAGGGAAAGGACTGGACTTCATCGGAAAGTTTGGCCCGGACTTTTTTGCAGCAGTCATACCCGTCTGAGCACAGGGAATTGCCGTACGCGTTCATGTCGTTCTGGTCGTAGGAGGTGAAGACATTTTCATTGGCGATCATTTCGCACTCGGACCAGGCGTTGAGATTGAAATAGAGCGGATAGGACGCCGTGCCCCCGGACGGGTAGGCCTGCATGTTTTCGCAGCTTACCTCTTCGCCGGATTTCGGAGTCAGGCCGAACGTCGCGAGTGTGCCCTCGGTGTATTGCCCCTGTGCCGTGCCGCCCTG
>CAXXHY010000039.1:0-48796 GCA_963667575.2 Desulfovibrionaceae bacterium
CCATCGCGATTACTTGATTCCTCCTCTTTTTAAACACCCCCATTCTACTATTCTCCTGAAACCTTTCCCTCCGCCCCCGGTATCGTTCTTGAAAAAAGGAAAACGAGTTGTTATAGATAAGGCGCTCTGATTTTCGGATGACATAAATTATTATTTCAAAATTTCAGCACGTTGTATTTACACTCCGCCTATTGATTGAACTAAGCCCATTCGGGGGCCTATACTGTCGAACCGCTAACAAGGAGCAGTTATGAAACGTCTGTTTTTCCTGGGTCTCTGTGTATGTCTGATGCTGGGGATAGCCGGCATGGCGCAGGCCAAAACAATGCGGTTGGCCATGGATGCCGACCCGGTTTCGCTTGATCCCCATGTCCAGCTTTCCGGCGGCATGTTGCAGTACTCCCACCTTGTTTTTGATCCGCTCGTACGCTGGACCAAAGACATGAAGATCGAAGGACGTCTCGCCACGAGCTGGAAGCAAATCGATCCGACCACCATGCGTTTTCAACTGCGCAAAGGGGTAAAATTCCACTCCGGCAACGATTTCACCGCCAAGGATGTGGCCTGGACTCTGGCTCGTCTGAAAAAATCTGGTGATTTCAAAGCATTGTTCGATCCTTTCGCCGAGCCGGTGATCGTCGATGATTACACCATCGATATCAAGACCAAGAAGCCTTACGGTCTGCTGCTGAACATGTGCACCTACATCTTCCCCTTGGATTCCGCTTTTTATACGGGCACGGACGACAAAGGGCACCCCAAGGACGCCATTGTCAAAACCGAATGGTCCTTTGCCAATGAAAACGAATCCGGTACCGGCAAATACGTTGTTGAATCCCGCGAACCCGGAACAAAATGGGTTCTCAAAGCCTTTCCCGGCTACTGGGACAAACAAACCGGCAATATTGACGAAATCATCCTGACTCCCATCAGCGAAGACGCTTCCCGGGTAGCCGCCCTGCTCTCTGGCGATGTTGATTTCATCATGCCTGTTCCTCCCCAGGATTTCGATCGTATCGAAAAAGCCAAGGGTGTTAAGCTGATCACCATGCCCGGAACCCGTATCATCACTTTCCAGATGAACCAGAAACGCCGCGAAGAGTTCAAGGATCTCAAGGTACGCCAGGCCATAGTCTACGCCGTGAACAACCCCGGCATCGTCAAAAAGATCATGAAAGACCGCGCCACAACCGCGGGCCAGAACTCTCCCAAAGGATACATGGGCTACAACGAAGCTTTGACCCCGCGCTACGATCTGGACAAGGCCAAGGCCCTGATGAAGGAATCCAAGTACCCTGACGGGTTCACCTGCACGATGATCGCTCCCAACAACCGCTACGTTAACGACGAAAAAATCGCCGAAGCCGTGGCCGGCATGTTGTCCAAAATCGGCATCAAGGTCGACCTGAAAACCATGCCCAAAGCTCAGTACTGGGATGAATTTGACGCACAGGTGGCCGACATTGAGATGATTGGCTGGCACTCCGATACGGAAGATTCCGCCAACTTCTATGAATTCCTGAACATGTGCCCTGACAAGGAAAAAGGTTACGGCCAGTACAACAGCGGCAACTACTGCAATGCGAAGGTTGACGAACTGACCATCGCCAGCCAGAGCGAAACCGACATGAAGAAGCGCGCGGAAATGCTGCAGGAAGTGGAAAAGATCCTGTACGACGACGCCGCATTCATTCCGCTGCACTGGCAGATGCTGTCCTGGGCCGGTTCCGACAAGCTGACCAATCCGGATGAAATCGTCAACGTGATGAACTTTCCTTATTTTGGCGATCTGAACATGGACTAGTCTTCTGCAACAAAACAGTCTAAAGATATCGGGACGGCGTACGGGATTTCCAGTACGCCGTCTCAAACATCACCAGCGAACAGGGACTCCCTAACACAACATGTTTGCCTTTATTATCAAGCGCGTCCTTCAGGCGTTTTTCGTCATGCTGATCATTAGCGTGATCGGCTTTGTCATCAAACAATCCGTGGGCGATCCGATCCGCGAAATAACAGGCATCTCGGTCAAAGCCTCCGAACGCGAAGCATTGCGTGACAAGCTCGGACTGAATGATCCCATTTTCATCCAATGGACACGTTTCGTGGGCAAAGCACTGCAGGGGGACCTCGGGAATTCCTTCTATTTCAAGCGCCCGGCCATGAGCGTAATTGTTTCCAAGGCCCCAGCCACATTGGAACTGGTCCTGGCCAGTTCGTTCATCGTCATTCTGCTGTCTATTCCCATAGGTATTTATGCGGCAGTGCGGCCCAATGCCTGGCTGGCGCGTTTTTGCATGGGAGCATCCATTGTCGGGGTCAGCATCCCGGTCTTTTTGACGGCCATTCTGCTGATTTATATTTTTTCAGTAAATCTCGGCTGGTTGCCCTCCTTTGGCAGGGGGGACCTGGTGGAAATTTTTCCCGGCTGGAATTCAGGATTTTTCACCCGCAGCGGACTGGAGCACCTGATCATGCCTTCCGTGGCGCTTTCCTCAATCATGCTGCCTCTTTTCATACGCTTGATCCGCGCGGAAATGACCGAAGTGCTGCAGGCCGAATACATCAAATTCGCCCAGGCCAAAGGACTGCACCCTCGACGGGTTCTTTTCGTACACGCTTTCAAAAATACCCTGCTTCCCGTCATCACTGTGGGAGGCGTGCAGCTCGGAATCATGATTGCGTTCACCATTCTGACGGAAACGGTGTTTCAGTGGAACGGCATGGGCTCCATGTTCATTGAAGCCGTGGACAGAGCCGACACATCTCTTATCGTAGCATATCTCGTTTTTGTGGGTTTCCTATTCGTGGTCGTCAATACCGTGGTGGATCTTATTTATGGAATGGTCAATCCCATGGTCAGGATTTCGGGGAGAAAATAGCTTGAAGCGCTTTTTACATTCCTATTTCGTATACAGCTTTATTCGCGATCCGCTGGCCATTATCAGCGTCATAGTACTGAGCTTTCTGGTAATCGTCAGCTTCGGCGCGCCACTCATAGCTCCGCACGATCCCTACAATCCGGCCACCGTGGATATCATGGACTCGGAAATGCCTCCGATCTGGATGCCGGACAGCGATACGCGCTTTCTGCTGGGCACGGACACCCAGGGACGCGACATGCTTTCCACCATGCTGTACGGCATGCGCGTCTCCATACTCATCGGCATCGGCGCCGTGATAATGCAGGCCTTTATCGGCATCATGATCGGTCTTACCGCCGGCTACCGCGGCGGCCGCATAGACGCTTTTCTGATGCGTATGGCCGATGTCCAGCTATCCTTTTCAACGTACATGGTGGCCATTTTCATGGGCGCGCTATTCCAGGCCGCCTTCGGCATGGGGACCTGGGAAAAATTCGCTGTTCCTTTGATTATCGCCGTCATCGGACTGGCCGAATGGCCGCAGTACGCCCGTACAGTCCGGGCGTCCGTCATGGCGGAGAAAAAAAAGGAATACGTGGAAGCAGCCAAGGTCATCGGGCTGAAATCATCACGGATCATGTGGCGCCATATTCTGCCCAATACCCTGACGCCCGTCCTGGTCATATCCACCGTCCAGGTGGCCAACGCCATCATGAGCGAAGCCGCGCTTTCCTTCATCGGCCTGGGCATGCCGGTAACGCGCCCGTCTTTGGGCTCGCTGATCAAGGCGGGATTCGATTACATTTTTTCGGGCTCCTGGTGGATAACCCTGTTCCCCGGCATCCTTCTGGTGGTCCTGATTCTGTCCATCAATCTGCTGGGCGACTGGTTGCGTGATTTTCTCAACCCCAAACTGTACAAGCATTAAGCGCAAAATATGAGTACGCTCCTCCAGGTAACCGACCTCAACGTCAGATTCGCCTTGCGACGCGCCGAACTTACGGCCGTGGACAACGTCTCGCTCAGTCTGGAACAGGGCGAAAGCATGGGACTTGTCGGCGAATCCGGTGCCGGCAAATCCGTAACCGGATTTTCCATTCTGAACCTCATTTCCACGCCAGGATATATTCATTCGGGTTCGGTCACATTCAAGGGACGCGAATTGACCAGTCTGGACGAGAAACAAATGCGCCGGATCAGGGGAAACGAAATCGCCATGATTTTTCAGGACCCCATGATGACCCTCAATCCGGTTTTGACCATCGGTACGCAGATGCTCGAAACCCTGCGTACGCATAAGAATCTTTCCAAAAAACAGGCGGAAGAAGTCGCGCTGGAAAAGCTTCGCAAGGTCTACATTCCCTCACCGGAAAAGCGGCTGAAGCAATATCCACATGAATTTTCCGGGGGCATGCGCCAGCGCATCGTCATTGCCATCAGCCTGCTGACCTCACCGTCGCTGATCATTGCGGACGAGCCACAACGGCCCTGGATGTAACCATTCAGGCGGAAATCATGGATCTGCTGCAGGAACTCTGCGCCACGGAGCACATGGGCTTCATTCTGATCACCCATGACCTGGCAGTGGTTTCGCAGGTCACCACGAAAATCGCCGTCATGTACGCAGGACGCGTGGTGGAAATGGGACCGACGCAACAGATTATTCAGGGGCCTTTGCACCCCTATACGCGCGGTCTGCTGGAAGCCCTGCCGCAGGAAAAAATGCTCGGCAAGCGGCTTAACCAGATCCCGGGCGTAATGCCCTCTTTGATGCAGATTCCCCAAGGATGCGCTTTCAATAACCGCTGCACACTGGCGCAGGACATCTGCCGTGAAAAACGCCCCGAAATCATCAACAAGGCTGCCGGTTGGCAGTGCGCATGCCATCTGGTGGACTGAGCAATGAATACCGAAAGCAACACCGCTCCCAGCAGCGGAAACAAACTTCTCACGCTTTCACATCTGGTGAAACATTTCGATATTTCCGGCGGATACATTGACCAGCTCCATTTCGAGTCCGGACGCCTGAAGCGCAAACAAACCCTGGTCAAGGCCATCAACGATGTGAGTCTGTACGTGGACAAGGGCGAGACCTTGTCCGTGGTGGGTGAATCCGGCTGCGGCAAATCCACCCTCGCCCGGACCGTCATCGGCATCTACCCTCCCAACAGCGGCGAGATACACTACCGCGATAAACGCATCGACAATCTGCCCGCGGACAAAATGCTGCCCTTTCGTTCCAAAATGCAGATGGTTTTCCAGGACCCCTACGCTTCCCTGAACCCGCGTATGAACGTACGGCAGACCCTGGAAGAGCCCTTGCGTTTTCACGGCAAGATCAAGAACAAAGGCGAACTCCTGGACCGTATCGCCGAAGTCATGCGCCAGGTAGGCGTTGATCCGGACTGGGCCGAACGCTATCCGCACGAATTCTCCGGAGGGCAACGACAGCGCATATCCATTGCACGGGCGCTTGTTCTGGATCCGGAATTCGTCATTGCCGACGAACCCATTTCCGCCCTGGACGTTTCCATCCAGGCCCAGATTCTGAACCTGCTCATGGATGCGCAGGAAAAACGCAACCTGACCTATTTGTTCATCAGCCACGACCTTTCCGTGGTCCGGCATATCTCCAGCCGCGTGGCCGTCATGTACCTGGGAACCTTGTGCGAACTGGCGCCTGCCAACGCTCTTTTCACCAGTCCGCAACATCCCTACACGCGCATACTGCTTTCTGCCATCCCGCGCCTGAATGCCACCACGCAAAAACACGCCAAACTCTCCGGAGACGTTCCCACGCCCATCAATCTTCCAAGCGGCTGCGTCTTTCACGGACGCTGCCCCCACGTCAACCAGCGCTGCAAAATCGAAATTCCCAAGCTGCGGGACAGAGGAGACGGTGTTTTCGTGGCTTGTCATGGTGCGGAAGAGGGGCGCATCTGACCACACAAGCCAGAAAATTCTGAGCGACTCGTTCACCGGAGCATTTTGTATGCTCCAGCAGTGTAACTTCTGCCCTGTTTCTCCCCAATATATTGTCATGAACACAACCATGATTTCTTCGTGTCCTGATTTTTGGGGGATTTCGCTATTTATTGATCAAACTTTCGCTTTTCTATTGATTTTTCCAAAGGTATTTGGTTTGAATATTCAATCGGCTGGCGTAGTGAATCCCCACAGAAATATTTCCAATTCTTTATATGACCCAGGCACCTTCCGAAGCGGATATAGTTGCATTGCAGGCAATCCGGGGCGGCAATCCCAACGCCTTTCGCCATTTCGTCACCTCCTACAAAAACGCGGTCGAGCGCATTCTGGCAAGGCATGTCTCCAGGGAGGTTGTTCCGGAACTGGCCCAGGAAACGTTTATCCGCGCCTATGGGTCCATCCATTCCTACGACTCCGGACGCCCTTTCGAAAAATGGTTGCTGACCATTGCCCTGCGCTGCTGTTACGAATATCTTCGAAAGCATTACGCGAACCGGGAGACTCCGCTCAGTACGCTGAGCCACGATTGCACGGACTGGCTGGACCGCAAGACAGCCGCGCATGCGCTGGACAGTTACCGAGAAGAAGAGGACAATCGGGACGCACTCGAACTCCTGCAGTGGGCCATGGAACAGCTCGAGGCCAAGGATAGAATGGTCTTGATGTTGCTCTATGCGGACGGTTATACGATGCTGGAAGTTGCGGAAATGCTCAACATGAGCAATGTAAACGTACGCGTACGCGCATTCAGGGCTCGCAAGAAATTGTACAAACTCCTGGAAGGAATACTTTGAGGCAAGGGGCAGATGAATAAGCAAAGCAAAGCCATAAAGCTCGCGGAAATTTTATTCGCTGCTGCCCGAAAGACACCAGAGCAGCAACTGGACCGGAACTGGGAGGATCAGGTGATGGAACACATTGCCTTGACGCCCTCCACATTCGTGAAAGCACATGAACAAAAGTCCGATCTGCTCAAAGCCTCTCTTCCGTCCCTGTCCTCGTTCGGCGCCTTGGCCGCAAGTCTGACCCTGATAGCCTACTACAAGCTGGACGCCATTGACGCCCATCTGCTCAAGGCCACGGTGGACTCCGCCTTTCATATTTCAACACGCCTGTTTCCCTTGTAGAAGCAGGCCGTATCAGAGAGCATTGCCATGAAAAAAGGAAACTGGCTGGTTCTTTCCCTGACACTGCTTTTCGGCATACTTATCGGTGCGTCCAGCACCACTATCTATTATGAAGGGATCATAAAGGATCTCGCCAGTCTTTCCCGCCATGTTCCCCAGGCCGAAGAATTGCTCGTACGCCTGGATAATTATTGCGACCTGGACGACGAACAGGAAAAAATCATTATTGCTATTCTTCGGAAGCACAAGAAACAACTGGATGCCATCCGCCAGAACCATGAGGAGGCCATGGCCTCCATCAGGCAGTCCTTTGAAAAAAGCCTCGAACCCTATCTTACCCCTGATCAGAAGAAAAAAGTCCGTGCGATACTGACACCCCCGAAGCCGGCGGCAGTACCCGCCAAGAACAGCATGGACTAGCGTTTCTCGTCCTGTTTTTCCAAGGCAGCCGACGGGGAGAAGCCTTGTTGGGATAGCATCCCCACCTGCTTGAGTTCCTGTCGAATTTCCTGATGTTGTTCCTGCCGCAACTGAACGGTTTTGCCGTCATCAACACCATTGATGAAATTATAGAAAGGCGGCAACGTCAAAGCCAGAAACACGCTCACCCCCAGTCCGAAACTGGCCTTCAGCACATCGTTGACCACCATCTTACGGGTTTCCTTGAATTCACGATGTTTGAAACGCAATGTCAGGGCAATTTCCCTGCCGGCAAGAATCCCCAGAAACACCCAGGTCGTACTCATGGGCATTTTGCTGTATTCCTTGAAAAACAAAAGAATAAATCCGAACATGAAATTGATTATGGTGGCCGAACGGATATCCTGGGTATTTGTTTTGGAAGTCACTATGCCCTGGATGGCGCCACCGCGAAAATAGAACAGCACGGCGTGAAGAATGAGCAGCAAGGTCAGCGTCCCCAGCAAAAAGCCAAAGCTCAGATGACGGGGCATGTAGACAAAAATATTAGCCAGATCCTGGATCAGCCACTGACTCCAAAGAAACCCCGTGGATGCCCATTGCAGGCTGGTCCACAATTTGGACGGTTTATCGCAGGAATGGTTGAGACAATAGCGTTCGAATCCTTTGGCCGCCCAGAAATACACCACGGAAGCCAGAAAAAACGCCAGCACGTAGCCGATCAGAGATTTTTGCAGTACTGCCCCGAGATTACCCGGAGTGAACACCGTCAGAATCAAAAAGGTCGTACTTACCGGTACGCCGTACCTGGTCAGAATAAGGATGGCCAGGGGCGGAATGATGTGCAGCCAGGTAAATCCCATGGGCGGCATGGGGAACTTCTCAAGACGCCCGTATGTGACATCCCCGAAATTCAAAAACCAGCCGTATACGAATACGATTACCAGAATCGCACATGCGTACAGCCAGAGCACCCACCAGGGGCGCTCCGCATTGGCGCTCAGGAAGGTGCCAAGGGTTTGAATCGCGTCATTGGCCACAATGGCATAGGCGGCCAGACAAAATCCTATTATCATGTATACTTCGCTCAGGTGCATGTGGTCTCCGGTCGGTCAGGTTGAGTATCGTATTCGTGGATGGCAGCGCGAATCAATCCCACCAGGAAGGTTTGTACCCCGGTGCGAGCTTCTTTAACTCTTTGCGAACCATTTTATCATTCAGCGGGATGTAGCCGGATTCCAGCACCAGGGCCTGCCCCTTGCTGGAAAGGACAAATTTCAGAAACTCTTCCAATTCGGCAGGAAGATGCTGGCCAGGCTTTTTGTCCACATAGACGTACAAAAAACGCGAGAGAGGGTAATCGCCGCGATAAACGTAGGCAAAACGTTTTTCCGGGTCTTTGCTGTCCTGATATTTTTCCACTTCATAGCGAAAATAGCCGGCCCCCTCGTCAGGCGCGATTCCCAGTACCTGCACTCCATCCGTACGGTAGCCGAGTCCGGAATACCCGATGCCTGCCGGATCATGTTCCACGGCTTTTACCACTGCGGAAGAATCCGGCAATTGTTTGATATTGGACTTGAACTCGCCTCCGCACAAAGCCCTGTTCTGAAAAAAATCATGCGTACCTGAGAGTGCGTTTCTGCCGTAAAGCGTGATTCTGTCTGCGGACAATTTACCAAAGACAAGCTGTTTCCATTGGCTCACATCAGATCCGCCGCACTTGCGAGTCGATGAAAAAATGCCTTCCAGTTGTTTAAGTGTCAGTCCGCGTAGAGGGTTTTCTTTATTGACGTAAACGGCCAGAGCATCCAAAGCCACCCGGATTTCCAACGGCTCGTATCCGTGTACTTTTTTAAAAGCGGCTATTTCTTCCTTACGCATGGCGCGACTCATGGCAGCCAGCGAACATTTGCCATTTTGCAGGGCAGGTGGAGCCGTATTTGACCCTTTGGATTCCAGCGTACTGGAAATGCCGGGATATATTTTTGTAAAGCCATCGAACCAGCGTTCGATCAAAATACGTTCGGTGTCTGATCCGACACAGGACAGTTTACCGGAGAGCTTATCTACGGGCTGGTAGTCCTGCATGGCCGCACCGGCCAAGGCCGGAAAAAAGTGCTACCCCAAGCAAAACAAGCAAGAAGAACGGCGTCCGCATTAGACGACTCCTTGTTGAACTCCAGAACAATCGCAGGCTGTGTCTGGAGCATGAGTGCAATTTGGCAATCCGTTGGATAGGGGGATGACAAATTCTTTTAATATTTCGATGTAACTTATCCGCTTAATCAATAATCACTAACAGTACAGAACCTATGTTACGATTCCATAGCAATTGGCAGATGTTATTGCTGCGTGAATTTTCACCATAAAAGCGGAAGTGGAAACGTGCATTCGAATTTACCCGAATCAATAAAAAACGTTTTAATTACGATGCTTACAATTCTTGCATTGGGGATCATTTGCCACGAGCGGGCAACAGTAAAAATGTTGAACATTTCCGCCACGGGAGATACATTTCGTATCGGAGGAACTGGAATGCTTTTAGCTAAAAAATTTGTGGCACTCATCGCCCTGTTGGTACTTGTCATTGCAGCCGGCGGTTGCGCCAGACCAAAAGCGGTTTCGGAGCCTTTGCCAGAACCGCTGAAACCCATGGCTGTGGGTAAACGTATTCTTCTGGTAGCTCCGCAATCTGATTTTTCCGATGAGGAGTTCGAAACACTGGAGTCCGAATTTACCACCCAAGGCGCCAAACTATTTCTGGCTGCCCCGAGAGGAACCACTGCCAGCAGCCGCAACGAAAAGATTCTCGCCGCGGATGTGGCTCTGGAACTGGCGCATGCCGAACAATATGACGCGGTGGTATTTCTTGGCGGAGCCGGAGCGGCCACTTTGTTCAAGAATGACGCCGCCATCAGGCTTGCAAAGGAAGCGGCGGAACAGCATAAACCCCTGGGAGCCAGCGGTGCCGCCACCCTGATACTCGGGCTGGCTGGCGTTTTGGACAATAAACAGGCCACGACGTCTCCCCGGCTGGCAAAATCCTTCAAAGACATTTCAAAATGCATCTATGTTGATAAGCCGGTGGTTGTTGACGAGAAGATTGTCACCACAGACGGGGCAAAATCAAGCGAGGAGTATGCCAAGATGCTCGTACAACAGTTGCAGTAATCAATGAAACACTGCCGATGATATCTTCTGATGATACTTATTCGGGAAGGCCACTGACCTAAGAGGAAATCCGAACCATTGGTGAATGCCGAGGGAGCGAACCGCCAATATTTTCCTCTCCCGATCAATGAGAACCGGACTACAGTCCGCACGATAAAATTGCGCTTGTTCCACGCACATACTACGCCTCATCTTCATCTAAGGATCCGAAATGACACGTTCTCTCTTGATGCGCACATTTTTCCTGACGATATTGTCCGTGCTGTTTACATCCGGCATTGCCCTGGCCCATCCGCATGCCTTTGTCGAATGCGGTTTTAGCTTTGTTTTCGATAAGGACGGTCTGGCCGGGTTCCGCCAACGCTGGGTACTCGATGAAATGCTCACGCTCACCATTCTTGAAATTGTAGACGCCGACCACGACTTCAAGGTCAGCCCGGAAGAATCGGAAGCCACCGCAAAAATGACCAAAGAGAATCTCAAGGAATTCAATTATTATACAGGGGTATTGATCGACGAGAAGCCTTTCAAGGTCGAATACATCACGGATTTCAAGGCTGAAATGGAAGACAACAAACTTGTCTACACCTTTTTCACCCCCTGCCATGTCAAAGCCTTCACGGATTTCAAGGAAATCAAGGTCGCCATTTACGACAAGACATTTTACACCTACGTAGCCTATGCGCAGGAGGGCAAAGAATACAATCCCAAAGCCGATTCTCTGTTCACGGCTACCCAGGCGCCTGCAGCCCCTGATGACTACAAACGTTTTTCCACAGCCGTGGGCTTGGAAGATTACAAGGGAGAGGTGGCCATCGAAGGCCCTGCCAGCGGATATGAAATCGAAACAACAGTCCGGGAAGCCAAAGAGTTCGCCTATTTTTACGATCAAATCTTTCCTGAAGCCTTCATCCTTCGATTCAAACAAAAATGACCAGACTGACCTCGGCAATCCTGCTTTTCCTCTTGCTGGCAGGGACACTTTCTGTTGAAGCGGCAACAACCAATCCCTTTATTTCCGGAAAAAGTGCGCATCAGGAAAACGTGGCTGCTCCCGGCAGCTCCGCACAGAATATGCTTCCCGGATTCGTCTCGCCAATGCTGGTGCGTATTTCCCAATGGCAATTGCAAATGCGCGAGACGCTGGTCGGCTACGGTCACAAGATTCGAACTGCGCCCTGGTCCGGGGCGTCCTGGATGTTCCTGCTGTTGTCATTCGCCTACGGCGTGCTCCACGCGCTGGGGCCGGGGCATGGAAAGCTCTTTGCCGCGAGCTATTTCATGCATCAGCCGGGCACGCTTCGATTGGGGCTGCTTTTTTCCGCGGTGACCATGTTCCTGCATGTTTTGTCAGCCACCGTACTTGTGTTGGCGGGCTACTTCCTTTTGCAGACCTCTGGTGCGCTGACCATGGACGCGGCCGGAGAAAAACTGGAACAAATCAGCTACGGCCTGCTTTGCGCCATGGGACTGTTTCTGACAATCGGCAGCCTTCTGGACCTGAAAAAGAACAGGCAACAAGTCCCGCAAACGCAGAGGACGAATTGGAAAAGCTTTTTCGGCATGGCACTGGCTGCTGGAATAGTCCCCTGCCCTGGCGCCGCCCTGGTGTTGATTTTTGCCGTCACGCTCAATATTCTCTGTATCGGCCTGCTCGCCATGTTCGCCATTGCCCTGGGAATGAGCGTTACAACCGGAGCCGTTTCTTTCCTGGCCATTTCCTCACGAGGGGCACTGCTGCGTATGACTACGAGACATGAGCGCTGGTACGTACTGGGGCACGTAGCCCTCACCATGACGGCTTCCCTGTCCATCACCCTGCTCGGCGGCCTGATGCTCGCCGGAAGTCTCGCAACAGGCTGACTGGACAGAAAGAGCGCAACTGATTAAGAAGGACGGCTTATGGATACATTAGATAAAAAAATCCTCGACATCATTCAGACCGGTTTTCCCCTGGAGCCGCGCCCCTACGCCGTGCTCGGAGAAAAACTGGGACTGACCGAAGCCGAAACACTGGCAAGGATTCGCGCGCTCAAGGACCAGGGCATTATCAGGCGACTTGGCGGTAATTTCCAGTCCAAAAACCTGGGCTGGCGCAGCACACTGTGCGCGGCCAAAGTTCCTGAAGAGCAGCTCGACAGTTTTGTCGCCGAAGTGAACCAGCATCCGGGCGTTACGCACAACTACCTGCGCGACCACGAATTCAATATCTGGTTTACCTTTATCGGCCCCAACTGGGATACGGTCTGCGAGACTCTGGACGGCATTTCCCAAAAAACCGGCATAAAAATCCTCAACATGCCCGCCGACGAGATGTTCAAGATCAAGGTCGATTTCAACATGGGACATCGAGAAACTGCAAATGCAGACACGGAAGAGGACTAGAGCGAGCAAGGAAGACGTATGAGCTCGAAAGTTATCCCCATCAACAGCCCCGATACCACACGCCAGCGGTTGATCAATGCCGTCGGACTGGTGCTTGCCAGATACGGTTTCAATGCGCTTTCCGTAGACAAGGTCTGCATGGAAGCCGGCGTTAACCGCTCCATATTGCACCGTTATTTCAAAGGACTTCCCGGACTGCTTTCCGCTTTCGCGGATTCGCAGATTTTCTGGCCGTCATCAGAGGAACTGCTGAAAAAGGCCAAGCGTCCGTTGGCCGGATTGAGCGCCGGCGAGCAGATGTCCCTGTTTTTCAAGTGTTACATCGCCGCTCTGCGCGAGCGCCCCATGACCCTGGAAATCCTGGCCTGGGAATCTCTGGAATGGCACGAACTATCCCGTCCGCTGGAAGAAGTCCGCATAAAAACCGCCCTGGAATTTTTCGAAAAGCTCGAGGGCGATATTCCCGACCATCTGGACCTGACAGCCATAGTGCTGCTTTTTGCCGCAGCCTCCAATTTTCTGGCGGTCCGTTCCAGAACCAACAAATCCCTGGGCGGTGTGGACCTGCGCTCCCCTCAGGGCTGGCGCAGAATCGAAAGCGCCATCGACCTTCTTCTCAAGAGCACCCTGGACAACGCGCAGAAATGAAAAAGCCGCCCCTCTTATCGAGGAGCGGCATTCAGGTTAGCCTCAGTCATCGCAGTTTGGTAAATATCCGGTGGTTCAATTTTCCACTTGCGCCTTCAACCATTCCTTAATCTCGGGCGTCGGCTCGAACACACCTCTCAAATTTCCATATTCTTCCTTGAACGACGCCAGCAAGGCTCTGGGTAGTTCAAGCGTGAGCAGATCCTCGGCATTCTCGGAATTTCTCCGTACGAGCCTGACCACGGGCTCGTCTCCCCAGGTATCCACCACGAAATAATTCGTAAAATCACTCTTGGACCGTACTGGCTGGTGCTGCGCATGCCAGCTGTTGTTGCCCCATTCGAGGTACAGAGTCACTGCATCGGTGGGAGCCATGTCCCAATCAATAACCAGATCTTTCGCTTGCTGTATATTCATGGAAATCCCTCCGGTCTGAAAATTTCTGGTCTGTCAAAACCCGCGTTTGCCTGTCGCTTGGGTTTTGATCATCTCCTGTCTCTTAATCTAATAATTATTATTAAAAAGTAAAGAGTTTCCACTAATTTTTTTCTTTTAATAAATGAGTACATTTTTTATTTGTTGACCAGAACATTTTTTGTGCTAGAGTCCACACATATTTTGTACAGATATTGTACGCGGAGGATTAATAAATGAGTGTTTTTGTGAAGGAAAAAGAAGTAAAAAGAGTCATTTTCAATATTGACTATGAACTTGCGGAACGCCTTGAACGGGCAAAAGAACTTTCCAAAAAAATCGGCAAAAAACTCGACGTGGATACTACGGTCAATAAAGCTTTGGAAAAATTCATCAAAAAGGCGGAAAAAAAGATTGCCGATGCCGAAGCCTTCGACATCCGTATTACATCGAGCACTGCCAACCTGCCTTTGGCCAGGGTGCTGGCCAGACAGGAACTCCTCAAAGCGCGCCCGCCGCTGGCGCCAGTGAGTTTCACCGTAGAATAAACCGGATACGAACCAGTTTTTTTTTATCATATTTTTAAAGGAGCAAGACAAATGAGCAAGCAGGGAATGGTAGTAAAAGGCATGATGGATTATTCGTCCGTGGTCAATTTTCTGGAAGATTTTCTCAAAAGCTTCAAGGAAAAAACCATTTGCGTACAGCGTGGAGATGATTTCATCACCCTGACCCCCTCCGAAAATATGGAAGTGGAAATTGAAGCATCCATCAAGAAGGGCAAGCAAAAAGTTTCCATCGAACTGGAGTGGAGAGAAGAAACACAGGTCGAACATGACATTGCTTTCAAGGTCTCTGCCGTAGAGCCTGAGCCCAAAACGGAACCCGAAGCAGAAGCAGAGCCTGAAAAAGTTCAAGCTGAAGGTGAAGAAAAAAAGCCTTGCGCATCTGAGGAGAAAAAAGAAGAAAAATCTGCAGCCTCTCCTTCAGTCGACGTAGTGCCGGGCAGCCCGTCCATCCTTGCCCCCACCCCCACTTCCAAGCCTGTTGTGGAGCCCAAGGAAGAATCTAAAAAAGAATCCCCCGCAGCAAAGAATACCGAATCGAAATCTGCTGCCAAAAACAAGATCGGCGGCGTCAAGAAAGCCACCTCCAGCGGAACAAAATAGTTCAAGGATTTAAACAAACTTCAATAGGAGCCGGCATTTATGCCGGCTCCTTTGTGTCCTTCCAGCCTTCCCGGCCTTCTGCGCATCCGAACCAACGAGTCCGCAGTCTCTTTTAAAACCACTGAAAATTATTACTTTATCCCTGGTCTGCTTGCCCTATCCCCTGTTTATCATTTATGCTGGAACTTGATTCGCCGAGGGCCCCAATACTCGGTGCTGCCCCGTATAAAAACAGGAACCGGACTATGACCTATACGAACTTTTGCCAGAGAATTTCAATTGTTGTTGCAGTATTCCTTGTAATTTTTTTGAGCTGCGCATTACCGCCTCAGGCTGATGCGGATGAAGACGGACCATCCATTTTACCGGATAAGGACTGGTGGGTGATGATCGGCCCCAGGCCGGAACAGGAAAAAGATGATCTTCAGAAGACCATGGAAAGGATCAACGAACTTTTTCCAGGCTTGCAGCCCGAACTCAGCAGTACGTCGGATTTTTTCTGGCTGCCCAAAAAAGAATGGGCTGTTTTGATCGGACCGGAAAAAAGCAAAAAAAAAGCCAAAGATGTTTTGTGGAATCTCAAGAGGGTCTTCAAGGAAGCCAAGCTCGTCCAGACTGCCAGGCGTTCTCCGCGCCCCATGCCCTGGTTTACAGGCAGATGGCTGGTTACCTGGCCCAACGGAAACTTGAACGGCATGAAACTCACCGTCAGCAGGGACTCTTACCTCATCACAGGTACGGTTCAGAGCGACAGGGATTCCAGTTGCGGTGTCACGGGAAAATGCTCCTCGGTGGACAAAGCCAGAATGTCGGTGATCTGCCCCACATCCGGGCTGTCCTTTGACATGGACATCACTCTGGAAGACATGAACAACGGTACCGGGAAATTTTATCTCAAAGGAGACAAAGGCCAGCTGACCATCTCGCGCAACTGATCGAATCCATGTTCAGATAAAAAATTCCAGCCAGTGCGCCACGCGAACGGTTTCAGGGGCTATGCCGCGGAACTGGGCCACACATCCGCTGCAGCCTGTTGCCACGATGTCTCCGGGCTGAACATGCAGAGCATCAAGCGCCTGCTGTCCGACTTGTCGGGACAGCTCCGGCGAACCAAGTTGAAACACGCCCCCCATGCCGCAGCACTGCTCGCGCGTATAGGAAACAAGATCCTTTCCCAGCACTTGCCGCAGCCAGGGCAAATCCTTGTCATCCTTGCGCCCGTGGCACGGCTGATGATACCGGACCGGACCGGGAGCCGGAGCGATTGCCTCGACCCTTCCCTGTTCCAGGAATGCACTCAGGGGCTGAAAGGCTTGCAGCCATTGCTGCTGCTCTCCGGGCATCCAGTCCAGGGCGTCATCGGACGTATAGGCCTGCAGGCCGTTGCGACAGGTGGCGCAATAAATAGCAACATCCGGACGACCGGCATTGCGCCAGGCATCCAGATTTTTCGTACGCATATGGCGTTGCAGATCCACCAGCCCCGCATGGCCGACACTTTTCCCGCAGCATTCCCAGGTCGGCGTATCCTGTACGTCGTGTCCCATGGCCTGCAGCAACGCGTGAGATTTTTTGACCCAATCCTTGCGTACGTGCGAACCAAGGCAGCCGGGAAACAATACCACGCGCCTGGTCTCGACTCCGGGTGCCGGATGCAGACGCAGCCAGGGGTTGATCTGGGATCCGGGCCGCATGCTGCGCAAAGCGCGAGCCGCCCGGCCCCCCGGCCTGGTCCCGTGCTTAGCGAACACTCCCGATACTTTGGCAGCGAGCCCCACGCCCGGCCATAACTGTCCGTGGTGCCCGAGCCAGTTTTCCCAGACCCATGAAGTCCAGTCCGGATGCGCCCTTCGCAGTGCAGCCACCAGATCCGGCGCACTCAGTCCCTGCGGGCAGGCCTGTTCGCACAATCCGCACCCCAGGCACAATATGGCCAGATCAGAAGCCCGCTGCTCATTGAGCTCAGCTGGATTTTCCAGAAGCGTATGTACCAGCTGCTGCTTTGACTTGGGGCTGAGCTCTTCTCTGCCCGTTGTACGAAAAAGCGGACATACGGCCAGACAGCGTCCGCATAAAATGCATTCTTTTTCCTGGGAAACAGACTGCGTATTCCCAGGTTCTTTTTCATTTGCCATAACGCGCCTCAGTAGGCCTTGTCCGGATTCATGATCCGGTACGGATCAAACACGGCTTTGACGCTGCGCATCAGGGCGCGCTCACGTTCGGGCAGCTGTTTATGCAGTATGGGAAGTTTTGAAAGACCTACACCGTGCTCACCCGAAAGCGTACCGCCAAGCTCCAGCGTCAACATGGCCACCTGTTCCTTGGCAGAACGCGCATTGCGAAGCTGCACGGGATCGGACGCATCATGCATGATGTTGACGTGAATATTCCCGTCGCCCAGGTGACCGAATGTTAAAATAATCAGGCTGGAGGCTTTGGCAATGGCTCTGACGCCCTCGATGAGCTGCCGGACCTTGCCCCGCGGAACCGTAACGTCGTCACTGATCTTGTCCGGAGCGGCCTGATAGGAGGCAGGATTGATCATGCGGCGCAATTCCCACAACTTTTCCTCTTCATCCCCTTGCCCCTTGGCCAGCCAGAGGGAAGACACGCTGGACACGGCCTGCTCGAGCCGATCCAGCAGAGGAGGAAGGCTCTCGCGTGTTCCATCCAGCTTGAGCAGCAAGGCTGCCCGGGTTTCCTGGGGCCAGGGCACGGGCTGCAACTTTTCCAGACATTGCAATACGGAATGATCAAAAAGTTCCATGGCCGTAGGCAGAAAGCCGGAGCCGAAAATGGCGCGGCTGCAGTCCAACGCGTCTCCCAAAGAAGAAAAACAGGCAAAAAGCGAACCAGATGCCTCCGGCAAAGGCAGCAATTTCAGATGCAGTTTGGTGATAATCCCCAGAGTGCCTTCCGCACCCACAAAAACCCGGGCCAGATCCAGCCCCACGACATTCTTGTGCGTACGGCCGCCAAAAGCGACCAGCTCGCCACCAGGGAGCACCACTTCCAGTCCGAGAACGTAATCCCGCGTCACTCCGTACTTGAGCGCGCGCATTCCTCCTGCTCCAGTGGAAACATTTCCGCCAATGGTGGAAATGCCCACGCTGGCGGGGTCGGGCGGATAAAAAAGATTCTGCGCTTCGCAGGCTTTCTGCAGATCAGCCGTGACCACTCCCGGCTGGACATCCGCTACAAAATCAGCTCCATCAATGGCTTCTATGGCGTTCAGGCGCAATGTGGAAACCACGATTCCGGCCGGGTTGGGGACACAATCGCCCACAACATTAGTGGCGCGTCCGCGCGTATAAATGGGAATGCGTTCTTTCTGGGCCCAGCGCATCAATTCTTTGAGGGGTGCCACCCGGTCCGGACGGACAACCGCAAGCGGAGCCGCAAAACGCCTGCTGGCGTCGGAACCGTAAATACGCGCCGCTTCTTTGGAAAGCACCAGGCTGTCACCGGGGAACAATTCGGAAAGCCAGCCGCACTCGGCCGGGGTCAGGGTACTGCGATATTCTGACATGGTATTCTTCGATATACTGACGGCCTGCGGACAAAAAACTACTGTCCAACAGGAAACATGCAGTCTGTATTGTAGTTTTCGGCTTTTTGCAGAAAATGCGAAGGCAAAACAAGAAAAACGGAAGCGTTCCAGGACCCGCTCCGGACTAGTATCCGATCAATGTCTTACCATCTCTCTGGCTGCGTCGCGTTCAGCTGCGCGACGTTTCAGATCTTCCCTGCGATCATAATTTTTCTTACCCCGGCCAAGAGCGATTTCCAGCTTTGCCCGGCCGTGCTTGAAATAAATTTTGAGAGGGACAACGGTCATGCCTTTCTGCTCCACCTGGTTCATGAGTATTTTTATCTCATGACGGTGCAGCAACAGCTTGCGCGGACGTTTCCGGATCGTGGACCGTTGTAGCCAGCAGGGCTGGCGTGCTCATAGGGGGGCAATATGGACGCCTACAAGCCAGGCTTCTCCGTCCGTAAAGCGGGACGTACCCGTCTTTGAAGCTGACTTTTCCGTCACGCAGGCTTTTGACCTCCGAGCCGACAAGTTCCAGCCCGGCTTCCATATTGTCGGACAGCTCATAGTCGTGGCGCGCCTTTTTTGTTCACCGCCACGGATTTGATTCCAGGTGTTGCTTTTTTCATGGCTGTTTGGAAAGTTCTCAGGCCCCTTCATCCGCGTCAAGCAAAGAGGAGAAAAAGAAACAGTTTCTTCAGGGAAGCGTTTTAAAAATGGATTCCTTGGACTTCCCGGTTGATGGTCCCCACGGTTTGCAGTTCGAGCACATCCTTGAGAAGTCTCTTGCATTCTTTCCATGGGTCGTCTGCCGGATGACCCGCTTGATGCCGGGAATGGCCTGGGGGGTGATGCTTACGCTATCAATCTGCATGCCCATGAGAATGGGAATGCAAAAAGGATCGGAGGCCACCTCACCGCAAACGCTGACTTCTATGCCAGCCTCGTGGGCCGCGTCCACTACATGCTTGATGGAGCGGACAATGGACGGATGCAAGGGCTGGTACAGATAGGAAACCTGCCGGTTGGTGCGGTCTATGCCAAGGGAATACTGGATAAGGTCGTTGGTGGCCGATGGAAAAGAAATCAACCTCCCGGGCCAGCACCTCGGCGATCATCACCGCGGAAGGCAGTTCGACCATGATGCCCACGGGCATGTCGGGATTATACGGCAGTCCTTCGGCATCCAGCTGGCGCTGCGTATGCTTGAGAATTTCCTTGGCCTGTATGACTTCATTGAGGCCGGAAATCATGGGAAACATCAAATGGACATTGCCGTACACACTGGTCCGCAGAATGGCCCCGCAGCTGGCGCACGAAAAGATCCTCGTGCTTGAGGCAGAAGCGAATGGCGCGCAATCCCATGGCCGGGTTGGTCTCCTCTCCCAATGACCAGCCTGGCCCCGAGTTTGTCGGCGCCCAGATCAAAGGTACGGAAAAACCATACGGCGCGGCGTCACCAGTTCGACGAGCTCCTTTATACTCTTCAACGAGTTCCTCTTCGTCAGGAATATCGTTGCGATTGAGAAAGGCGTACTCCGTACGGTACAGGCCGACGCCTTCCCCGCCGTTGGAGAGCACGGAGGTCACTTCCTCGAAAAAGTTCTATATTGGCCCATGACTTCCACGCGGTAGCCGTCAATGGTCTCGCCGGGAAGACTGCAGGTTCGCATGATGCCCGCATGGTAGGCCTCGAACTGGTATTTGAGGTCCGAATAATAGGCCAGCTCTTCCTCTCGGGGATCAAGGATGATTCTGCCCTTGAGCCCGTCGATGATAACCAGGTCGCCATCCGTGACGTTGTCTTCCAGATTGGTAAACTCCCACGATGGCGGGAATTTGCAGCGAACGGGCCAGAATGCCCGTGTGCGAAGTTTTTTCCGCCTTCGGCCGTGGCAAAGGACATGATCTTGGAGACTTCGAATCCAATGGTATCCGCGGGGCTCAAATCATTGGCCATCAGCACAACCCGCCCCCGATGGGCCTTGATGTCGGCTTCGGTGGGTTCGGGAATAGGTTCCTGCAAACGCTTCTGGACACGCTGGACAACAACCCGGACATCCTGGATGCGGTCACGGATATAGACATCCTCGATGGCGCTGAAGGCCTGCTCGATAAGGTCCATGGCCTTTTCCAGAGCCCATTCGGCGCAGATGCCCATTTCGTCCACAAACTGGAGGGCACGCCCGAGCAACTTGGGATCGTTGCTTATCATCAGATGCGTGTCGATAATCGCCGCATGCTCGATCAGTTCCTGAGGAACCTTGGTCCGGGCAGTTTTCAACTCGGCCTGTTCCTCGGCAAAGGCTTTCCGCAGGCGCTCCTTCTCGTGTTCAACCAGATCGGGAGCCACGGTTTGCCGGGGAATGGCACGAAAAACGCCTCCGGTTCATGAAATAGGCCTTGCCTATGGAAATACCGGAAGAGACGGCGATGCCCTTGAGAACTTTGCGTGCCACTATTTATCCTCGCCAAAACGGGATTTGAAAAATGAGGTCAGATGCGCAACGGCTTCATTGGCATCATCGCCTTCGGCGACTATATGCAGCGCACTGCCCTGGCCGGCGGCCAACGACAGGATATCGAGAATGCTCTTTGCATCAACAACCAGCTCTCCAAGCTGCAACGTGATCTTGCAGGTGAATTTCTGAGCTTCCTGCGCGAGTTTCCCCGCAGGCCGGGCATGCAGTCCCATTTCATTTAGTACGCGTACTTCTGAAGTTTTAAGCTGTGCTATTGTATTCATACGGGTCTTGGAGGCGTTAATTACGGACATTTATGTGTTGATCCGTCGACTACTATACCTGATTCCTTAAAAATAGTCCTGAAAAATTTCGCGTAAACTCGGCCAGGCTGCATATCCTGCAAGCAATAAACAGACCAGAATTTCACGAGCGACATGCAGCCGGACGATCATCCAACCAGCCAGCATCAGACTTCCAATGGAAGCCAACCAGTAGATTCCGTGGGTCTGTTCGGGCCAGGCAAGATACAATACGCAGCCCAGCAAAACAGCATTGACCAATTTCAGACGCTGCCCCCAGTCAATCAACTTCAACTTTTTGAGCCGCAAAAGAAATTTCAGCCCCTCTTTAAATCCTAAAATGAAGGATATCACCTTAAAACATTGTAACAGTACGAACCAGAAGACACTCCAGGCCAGAGCCAGGCCAGAATATCCGGACATCAGCATGATAATGGTGGACAGCGACCAGAAAACCAGCAGGCTGCCGGCGAAAAAAGAATCGCCCAGAGCGGAAAGCGTGTAGACAGTGGTGTCCTTGACGCTCTCGAAAAATTGTTTGGTAAACACTCCATGCGCTATGCTGTCTTCGAGCGACAGGAAAACGCCCAGCAGCAGAGGCGTCCAGAACATATGGGTGTTGTAATGTTTGACGTACCGTTTTCGAGCCCTGGCGCGGTCCACAGGATCCGGGTAAATCCGTCGCAATCCGGGCTCCATGGCGAAAATCAAGCCCACGTTCTGCATGCCGCGCGTATTGAACGCCGCGCCAACCAGATACGTCCGTATAAAGCAGGTGGCCAGGATTCTCAGGTCGGATTTGTTGCTGCCAAACGGCGGAACGTCGTTATTCACTTACTGTCCTTTTGCTGAATCTGGTCATAAATTTCTTTTGTGGTCCATCCGACAGCAGCGGCCTTGACGCGCTTGGCGATGTCCTTGGGACTCCCCCCTATGGCGCGCTCTTCCTCAATGAGCACATCAAGTTCGCGCTCACTTGTCCGGGAGCCGGAATCCGGAGGACCGACAACGATGGTAATCTCGCCGAGCAAATCGAGATTCATATCCTGCAAACGTCCCAGCCGTCCTAAGATAAACTCCTCATGGTCCTTGGTCAATTCACGAGCAATGCAAAAGTCGCGATCACCGAGGACCGCGTTGGCACTGGCCAAGCAATCCGCAAGCCTGTTCTTGCGTTCAAAAAATATCAGCGTTACCGCCAGGCGGGCGTACGGTTCGAAAAAACGTTGGCGCTCTCCCGGCTTGCGAGGCGCATACCCCAGGAAGACATAGGGCAAGGGAGGCAGTCCGCTGGCCATCAGAGCCGTATGCACGGCCGATGGTCCGGGAACCGGCGCCACACGAATTTCCTGCTGACGGCAGGCCCGGACAAGGACAAAGCCCGGGTCGGAAACCAGGGGTACGCCGGCATCGGAAATCAAAGCCACATCGGCTCCATCCTTGAGCACTTGCAGTACGCTTTCCAGTTTGCTCAACTCGTTGTGCTCGAAATAGCTCATGGTCTTCTTGACCGTAAGCCCGGCGCGCTGAAACAACAAACCGGCGCGTCGCGTATCTTCCGCAAGCACCAGGTCGGCCTGCTCCAGAGTTTCCCGCGCCCGCGGCGACAGGTCACCAAGGTTGCCAAGCGGTGTCGCCACCACCCATAGCGTTCCCGAAGTCAAGGACATCCTCGTAATGCTCCACTTTGTAATCCGGTTCTTCAAGACTCACACAGATCAAATCCAGACGGCACGTTCTGCTCCAGGCATCGTGTTCGCTCAGATAATAGGCCACTGCGCGGGCCAGGCGTTGCTGTTTGGCCTTGCCAAACGCACCCAACGCCCCTTCCAGCCCCCCAAAAGCGGAAAGACTTCTGGTTTTGACTTCAACGAACACCAGAGCCCTGGCATCCTCGGAAGGACTGGAGAACCAATTTTTCAAAAAAGATCGTCCACCGGCCAAAGGAGCCAGGCAGACCACGTCCAGTTCGTAGGATTTATGCCGCCAGTTTCTGTCCAATATGGCGTACCCACGGCGCTCGAGAAAAATAACCGCGGCGTCTTCGCCAGTGGCTCCGGCTATCAGATGCCCGGCAGACACAGCTGTTCCACGCTGTTCGAGGTGTCCGGACAAACCCCTTTAAAGGTCATCCGGTGCAAACGGCATGGCCCGAGCCTGTGCACGGCTTCATAATGCTCGCGCGTCCCGTAGCCCTTGTGCTTGGCAAAGCCGTATTCGGGGAACTGCTTGTCAAAGATCGACATCAGACGATCCCTGAAAGTCTTTGCGAGAATTGAAGCTGCGGCAATGGCCGGAACTTTGCCATCGCCTCCCTTGATGGTCTCCTGAGGCAAAGACAAAGAAACTTTTTGATTGCCGTCAATGGCCAGAAAGCACGGTTGGACACGCAATACGCGCACAGCGCGCATCATGGCCTGCAATGTGGCCTGAAGAATATTGATGGAATCGATTTCCGCGGGCCAGGCCAGGCCCACGCCCCAGGCGAGCGCCTGTTCCTTGATGGCGACTTCCAGTACGGCGCGCGTCCTGGCAGTCAGTTTTTTGGAATCATCAAGCTTGGGAAGATCAAAATCAGGAGGGAGAATCACAGCTCCAGCGGCTACGGGACCGGCAATGCACCCGCGTCCGGCTTCATCCACCCCTGCAAAGGGAGTGGGGAAACGTTCCCACTGCGGTCTGTTCATATCAGAACCCCTGGCTACTGAAACGGCATTTGTCGAAAAGCGGTAGATCGCTTCAAATGCCGGACACAAGAAACCGGCCGGACCCCGCCAAGGGATCCCGGCCGGTAACTGGCGTACGAATTAGGACCACTGATTCTTGGTCTTGATCTTGGCGGCTTTTCCGCGCAGTCCGCGCAGGTAATAGAGGCGGCTGCGGCGTACTTTTCCTTCCGTCACCAACTCAACACGTTCGATGAACGGCGAATGAAAGGGGAAAATACGTTCCACACCGATTCCATTGGAAACCTTGCGAACGGTGAACGTGGCATTGGTGGTGCCTCTGCTGATCCGCATCACAGCACCCTGAAAAACCTGAATGCGCTCTTTTTCACCCTCAATGATGCGCAGGTGCACTTTGATGGTGTCCCCTGTCTTGAACTTGGGGATATCGATACGCATTTGTTCACGTTCAATCTTTTTAATTACATCCATGGCCTTATCCCCCTTACTTTCGAGAATAATTCTCCCGCGCTTCGGGTTTACGCGGAAGTTGCTTCAAAAAAATTAGCTTCCTAAAACACATCGCCTAAAATGCGGTCCAGCAAAATCGCGGCAGCACTTCGAACCGATAAATGATTGTACGGGCCGTACGGCCGTACGGGCCGCAGCACAGCGTCGCATTGTTCGATAACTTCTTTCGCCAGACCGGAACCGGTACCCAGGATTATTAGCAGAGGCGATTCATCAAGCCAACTGCGGACCTGTGGTACAGTCATGGAACCGGATACACGAGCGCTGGTGGCCACAAGCCGTGGACGCTCTCCGGTTCGCTCAGTCACTGCCGCTATCGATTCTTCCAGACTGCGGCAGATCGTCACTTTGGACAAGGCCTTGGCCCTGTCCGGGTTGGCATCGGCTCCCGCACCCGTTGTCCAGTGACCAACAAGCTGCTGGGCAAGCTTGCGCTGGTCGTCCAGGGGTGTTGCAATAAAATATCCGCCGACACCATACGTACAGGAACAGCGAGCTATATCGTGGATATCAAGGTTTGTCAAAGACAAAGCTCGAATTTTTCCCAATTGGTCCACGACGGGATAATGCAGCAAAAGCAGATAGATGTTTCGACCTAAGCGCTTTGTCTGCGAAAAACTTTTTTTAATAACCGCGAAGTCTTTAGCGTCCAATTCGGCAGAAGTCAATAAATCCGGTCGCCTGTCCAGAGTAACTTCCAAAGAACGCTGCCGGCGCCATTCCGCGATGCGTCCATGATCTCCGGAGAGCAATATGGGCGGCACCTCAGCACCTTCAAATACCGGCGGACGCGTATAATGCGGATACTCGAGCAAGCCGTCGGAAAAACTTTCTTCAGTGCCCGAACTTTCGTGCCCCATGAACCCGGGCAACAAACGACTTACAGCCTCCACAACGCACAAAGCTCCGGATTCGCCGCCGCCAAGCACGAAATCGCCCACACTTACAAGTTCCACCCCGGCCAGTTCCTCGAGACGCGCGTCTATTCCTTCATAGCGTCCGCACACCAGCGTCAGATCTTCCTCTTGGGACCACGCCTGCGCATCTGCCTGCGAAAACTGCCGTCCGTCCGGACTCATGACCAGAATACGCCCCGGACGTTCCATGCTGCGAAGTGCGTCCAGCAAAGGTTCCAGCATCATAACCATGCCGGGTCCGCCACCGTAGGGTCTGTCGTCCACAGTCCTGTGGCGGTCCTTGGTAAAATCGCGCGGATTGATAAAATCAAAGGACACCAGGTCCTGTTCGCGGGCTTTTGCCATCAACGCGCAGCGCAAGGGAGAATCAAAAAACTCTGGAAACAATGATACCAGATGAAATCGCATGTGTCAGGCCAATTCATCGAACCAGGCAACGAAAACACTGTTGCTGTCCGTACGTAAAAAGTTAAAGCGGGCTGTAATGACGTTTCAGCCAGGAGGCCAGTCCATCCAGTCCGGGAAACAAAACGCGCTCCGTGATGTTTGCCTGGTCCAGCTTGTCCCGCACTTCCAGTTTCAGCTCTTTGGGAATGATGATTCGCTGGTACAAATCCGGACGCGTTTCCAACCATTCGCCAAGAGTCAGAGTCGGACTGCTAAGTACCGAAAACAGGCCGTACTGATTCACGATGCGCGAGTCAAGTGAAGGCGGCTCGAAAAACACGTTAAATGTCTGTGGATCAAGTGTGTCGAAATCGGCAAAATTCTTTGCCACCCGCTCCAGCATCTCCACTGTGAACACGTTGGCCCCCACTTCTGTCAGGATGCCTTTCAGACGCCCGGGCAAAAATTTATGCAACCGAACGTAATCCAGACACCAGACAGCCCCATCCTTGTCGTAGGCCTTGATGTTCGCGGTGGCGAAATGAAGTGCGATAAATGGCGAATAGGTCCAGTCCAGCAATCTGGTGGGCAATCCGTGATGCTGCCCTACCATCCACCACTGCCAGTCGGAATTCTGGGGACCAAGACTCTCATGTCGCGCGTATTTCCGAAAATTCCGCATCAGGTGGTATTCCATCCGCCGGTAGCATCCGCCCAAACGCATCAGACTGGTGGAAAGCGACTGAGACGAATCGAACACTCCCCGAAAAGCGTAATTGCTGCGGAATCTCCCAATTTCATTTTGAAAGGAGTCATCGTAAAGCCTCTCACAAAGCTCCCCCCAAGACGATACGCGAATATCCGGACGTGCGGCCATGACAACTCCCTAAGCTGACAAAAATAGAAAGATTTCAAAGAAAAATCATACGATATTTTGTGGTTCTGTTCAATAACAGACGGTATTTTTCCAAAATGCATACAAAATGAAAAAGGTCGAACAAACTCCTCTGCACTCAGGGGGCCATTTTTTCTCCAACAGCTGATTTAACGGCATAAAACGCATCCCAAACCATCCGAGGAAACTGTTTTTTAGCAGCACCGTGACCTGCGAGCTTATGATCCAGTCTTAGATTTCAGACAAATCCGATTTTTCAAACGAGATGCACGGAGAAACAATCCCCTTGTTTCTTGCTATCCGGCGCACCTCTTTCCTATTTTCCAGCAATACAGGAATAAACCCCTGGCCATTCTTTTATCTGAGCCCAAACGCAGATTCTCAACAATTTGGTATTTTGGAACTTTTTTAACATTCTCAAAATGGCATACTTCATGCTATAGTTTTCACAATCAATATTTGTTTAAAATACAAAGCCAGAAAGTATTTCTAATTACTTTTGGGATAAAAAACTGTCCTTAACAAAGTTAATTATATGATATTTTACAAAGCAATTTCATTATTGAGAAAAAAGTTCAGACATAAAAATCATGCGAAGTTACCAGAATTTTTCAAAATAAAAACGGTCGAACATCAACGACAATCTTAGTATTTAAAATTATTGGAATTAATTCGCATTAAAACAATTTGCATTAAAATTTTAAAAAAAATAACATCATAAATAGTTTAAAAATCACAAAAAGTATCAATACTAAAAAAGCAGAGGAAAATTTTACCTCACAATTTTTACAAAAAACAAAATAATCAGAAAAATTAAAACACCACACACTACTATCATTGCATAATATTTTATATATGTAATAAATCCGTTGTTCTGGGGTACATAATGACAATGTATTTGGACACAGATCGAATGCGTGTAATCTACCAGTGGAATGAAAGTCGTGTCGTTATTTTGAACAAAAATTTTACCATGTTGGAAAAAGCTCGCAAAAAATCCTTGCGAATTACTCCTATGGGCCGTATTTGCAAAAGGGATTTATACAAATGGAATGGGCATCCTAAATTGCGTGTTGCAAAACAATTTATTGAAACCCTGAGAATTAACAAATTCTTTAAAAATAAAAACGCTGAGATGGAGATCAAATGTGATGTTTGTGGTGACACATTTCGCGTTTTTCCCCATTACGACGCAAAAAACGGTGTAGTTGTCTGGCGTTGTGCCGAGCATCGCTTCACAGAAGCCTTTAAACAGGTTTCCGAATATTCATGAAGCACCCCCCCTTTCTAGCGGATCAGTTCGACATCTTCGCCTCTGTCCAATAACCTAGATGCGCTGCGAGCCCGGCAGCGTTGTGTAGTTACGAAACCGCCATTCGAGGAGGATTTCGACTTATGGCAAAAAAAATGATGACGATCGATGGAAACACTGCGGCAGCATATGTCGCGTATGCACTCAGCGATGCCGCTGCTATTTATCCCATTACACCTTCATCTCCCATGGCAGAAGTAGCTGATGAATGGGTTGCAAAAGGCCAGAAAAACATTTTCGGCCAGAAACTCATGATTCGTGAAATGCAGTCCGAAGCCGGTGCAGCCGGCGCGGTGCACGGCTCCCTGGCCGGTGGCGCCCTGACTGCTACTTTCACTGCTTCTCAGGGGCTGCTCCTGATGGTCCCCAACATGTACAAGATCGCCGGTGAACTGCTTCCCGGCGTTTTTCATGTTTCGGCCAGAGCTCTGGCCGCCCATGCGCTGTCCATTTTTGGTGATCATGCCGACATCATGGCCTGCCGCCAGACCGGCTTCGCCATGCTGGCAGCCAGCTCCGTACAGGAAGCCCATGACATGGCTCTGGTCGCTCACCTGTCCGCCATTGACGCCAGTGTTCCTTTTGTCCATTTCTTTGATGGTTTCCGGACTTCGCATGAAATTCAGAAGATCGAAGTGCTGGACTACGCCGACATGGCTCCCCTGGTGGACATGGAAAAGGTTGCCGCCTTCCGCCGCAAGGCCATGAACCCCGAGCATCCCACCGTTCGCGGTACTGCCCAGAACCCTGACATTTACTTCCAGGGTCGTGAAGCCGCCAACAAATATTATGACGCAACGCCCGGATTTGTCTCCGCCAACCTGAAAAAGGTCGGCGACCTGATGGGCAAAAAATATGACCTCTTCGACTATGTTGGCGCACCTGATGCCGACAGAGTCATCGTGGCCATGGGCTCCGGTTGTGAAACAATCGAAGAAACCATCACCCACCTCAACGCCGACGGTGCCAAGCTCGGCCTGGTCAAGGTTCGCCTGTACCGTCCGTTCGTGAAGGAAGCCATCCTCAAGGCCCTGCCCGAAAGCGCCAAGAGCGTTTCCGTGCTCGACCGTACGAAGGAACCCGGTGCCGGTGGCGATCCCCTGTACCTGGATGTTTGCGAAGCCCTTGCTGAAGGCGGACGCAGCGTAAAGCTGACCGGCGGACGTTATGGCCTCGGTTCCAAGGAATTCACCCCGTCCATGGTCAAGTCCGTATACGACAACATGACCGCCGCCGAGCCCAAGAACGGCTTCAGCGTAGGCATCGTGGACGACGTCACCTTCCAGTCTCTGCCTGAGGCCGAACACTTCGACACCACCCCCAAGGGCACCGTACAGTGCAAGTTCTGGGGTCTGGGTTCCGATGGTACTGTTGGCGCCAACAAATCCGCCATCAAAATCATCGGTAACAACACCGACATGTACGCTCAGGGCTACTTCGCCTACGACTCCAAAAAGTCCGGCGGCATCACCATTTCGCACCTGCGTTTCGGTGAACAGCCCATTCAGTCCACATACCTGATCACTTCCGCGGACTACGTGGCCTGCCACAATCCGAGCTACGTACACCAGTACGACCTGCTCGAGGGCATCAAGGACGGCGGCACATTCGTACTGAACTGCCCCTGGACCGTGGAAGACATGGAACATGAGCTCCCCGCTTCCATGCGCAAGGCCATTGCCGAAAAGAAGCTGAAGTTCTACACCATCGACGCTGTCTCCATTGCTCAGAAAGTGGGCTTGGGCGGACGCATCAACATGGTCATGCAGACCGCCTTCTTCAAGCTGGCCGGCGTACTGCCCTTTGAAAAGGCTGTCGAACTGCTCAAGGACTCCATCAAAAAGATGTTCGGCAAGAAGGGCGACAAAATCGTCAACATGAACGTCGCCGCCGTGGAGAACGCTCCTGAAGCTCTGGTGGAAGTTGCCTACCCCGACAGCTGGCTCACGGCTGTTCCCGAAGCTCCTGCTGCCAAGGACGAGCCCGAATTCGTCAGCAAGGTCATGCGTCCCATGAACAGCCAGCAGGGCGACAAGCTGCCTGTTTCCGCTTTCGAGGCCGACGGCATTTTCCCTGTGGGTACGTCCCAGTACGAAAAACGCGGCGTAGCCATCATGGTGCCCGAATGGATCTCTGAAAACTGCATTCAGTGCAACCAGTGCTCCTTTGTCTGCCCGCACGCTGCCCTGCGCCCCGTGCTCGCAACAGCTGATGAAATGAAATCCGCTCCTGAGTCCTATGGCACCCTCGACGCCAACGGCAAGGAACTCAAGGGTCTGAAATACCGTATGCAGGTCAACACCATGGATTGTCTGGGCTGCGGCAACTGTGCCGATATCTGCCCGGCCAAGACCAAGGCTCTGGTCATGAAGCCTCTGGCTAGCCAGACCGAAGCCCAGGTGCCCAACTTCGACTTCTCGCAAACCGTGTCCTACAAGGACAACCTGATGAAACGCGACAGCCTCAAGGGCAGCCAGTTCCAGAAGGCTCTGCTTGAATTCTCCGGCGCCTGCGCAGGTTGCGGTGAAACCCCCTACGTCAAACTGGTCACCCAGCTGTTCGGCGAACGCATGATCATCGCCAACGCCACTGGCTGTTCCTCCATTTGGGGTGCTTCCGCTCCTTCCTGCCCGTACACCACCAACAAGGACGGTTTTGGTCCGGCCTGGGGCAACTCCCTGTTCGAAGACGCCGCCGAATTCGGCTACGGCATCAACATGGCTGTTTCCGCCCGCCGCGACAAGCTGACCGATCTGGCCGAGACCGCTGTTGCCGATGGCGTTGCAGCTCCCGTCAAGGAAGCTCTCTCCGCCTGGTTGGAAAACAAGGATTCCGCCGAAGGTTCCAAGGAAGCCGGCGACAAGCTCAAAGAGCTGCTCAAAGGTGAAAAGGACGGCGTCCTTGGCGAAATCGCCTCCATGCAGGACCTGTTCACCAAGAAGTCCGTATGGATCTTCGGTGGTGACGGCTGGGCCTACGACATCGGTTACGGCGGACTGGATCACGTTCTGGCTTCCGGCGAGGATGTCAACGTGCTCGTGATGGATACGGAAGTATACTCCAACACCGGTGGCCAGGCTTCCAAGTCCACCCCCACCGGCTCCATCGCCAAATTCGCCGCTTCCGGTAAAAAGACCGCCAAGAAGGACCTGGCCCGCATGGTCATGAGCTACGGTACGGTTTACGTGGCCGCCGTGGGCATGGGCGCCAACAAGCAGCAGCTGCTCAAGGCCCTGAAGGAAGCCGAGTCCTACAACGGACCTTCCCTGGTCATCGCCTACGCTCCCTGCATCAACCAGGGCATCCGCAAAGGCATGGGCAAAACTCAGGAAGAGACCAAGATCGCAGTGGAAACCGGCTACTGGCCCCTGTTCCGCTTTGATCCCAGACTGGCCGAAGAAGGCAAGAACCCCTTCCAGCTGGATTCCAAGGCTCCTGACGGAAACCTGCAGTCCTTCCTGTCCGGTGAAAACCGCTACGGCGCGCTGGAAAAGATCTTCCCTGAAGAATCCCAGAAACTGCGTACGGTCATCGACAAGGATATCCGCCTGCGCTGGCAGCTTCTGAAGACTTTGGCCGAGGTCAATCCTTACGAAGCTTCCGAAGACAAGGAAGTATGCGAGTCTACCGCTACTGCCGAACAGGACCGCCCCAACGGCGGGAATGCCTGTGACGACGGACGGAGTGCTTAATTAAATCCGACTTCTGATAACAACGGGCGTTTTCAACAGAAAGCGCCCGTTTTTTTCTCATGTGCGATGCGAGACCCGAGGTATGGAAAGCAAAATTGACAGCGCGCCAAAAGAGGAAGTACTTTCCTTGCTGCGTTCAAAGGCTTCTCATTTTTCGTATGAAGATCCACACGGCAGCATACCTCCGTTTTTGCAGCGCACTCTTATGAAACACCGTCTGGTACGCTATTTCTACGAACTCTTCAGTTCGTGTGTATTCAACCTGAGGCGTTTTTTCGGGCACAGAAGTTACGCCATCATCAGCCGCATCGGGTTGTTGCTTCTGTTCCTGCTCTGCTTTGCCGGCGGCATCAGCTTCGTTTACAGCTATTATCTGGTCAAATCCCAGGATGAATCCCTGGAAACAGCGCAGAACGTCATGCTGAAAGGCTATGAGCGCACCCTGCGTTCCTCCGGGGAAACCCTGGCCAGCAGCCTGGCCGAAGCCGTACGCAGCGCACGCGAACTGCACAAGGATCCCAAAAAGGTCCTGCGGCATGTGGTCAATACGGTGCGCTACCACGACAACGGCTACTATTTCATTTACGACACCCAGGGCACCAATATCGCCCACCCCTTTTTCCCCGAATTCATCGGCGAAAACCGCATCCATATCGAAGACATCAAGGGCAAGAAATATATCAAGTTGCTGACGGAAAAAGCCCTGAATGGCGGTGGTTTCGTCACCTATTACTTTTACAAGCCCGGCGAGGATATTCCTTCCCCCAAGCTGGTATACGCGCGTCTGATCCCCGATACCGACTACTGGGTAGGCACCGGGCTGTATATTGATGACATAGATAAAGAAAAAGACCGAATCTCCAAAATTTTCACTGGAATCCAACGCCGGGCCATCCTGATAGTCGGGAGCGGTGTGGCCGCGATTCTGGTGCTGGTGGTCATTCCGCTCAGCCTGCTGATGATCAGCTCCATTCTCAAACCCTGGCGCCAGTTGGAAAAAGAACTGCGCCACGCGCAAAAAATGGAGGCCATAGGCATCTTTGCCGGGGGCATAGCCCATGACTTCAGCAATGTTCTTGGCGCCATCACCTCCTGTACGGAGCTGGCGCTTTACGACACTCCCAAGGATACGCCCGTCTATGAGGACATGCTCCATGTGCTCAAGGCTGCCAAACGTGGAAAGAGCCTCATCAAGCGCATCAAAGAATTCAGCCGTCAGACCGACGCATCGCGCCATTCCGTAAACATGCCCAAAGTGGTGGACGAATGCATGCAGCTCGTACAAAGCATTTTGCCCGCCACCATCGACGTGCGCGTACACATCAACGTGGACAATATCCGCGTCAAGGCGGATCCGGACCAGTTGCTGCAGGTGATCATGAATCTCTGCACCAACGCCGAACAGGCCATGCGCGGCATCCAGGGCATCTTGCAGGTGGAACTGGACGTGGTGGAACTGGACGACTCGGAAGCCCGTACCAAGGGTCTGCATCCGGGCACCTATGCGCGCCTTTCCGTGAGCGACAATGGCACTGGCATGAAACCCGTGGTTCTGAAACGCATTTTCGAACCCTTTTACACCACCCGCAAAAAATCCGGAGGTACCGGCCTGGGGCTGTCCATGACCCAGAGCATCGTTAAAATGCATGGCGGCACCATCGCCGTCACCAGCAGCCTCAACAAGGGCTCCACGTTCACCGTGCTGCTGCCTTGCGTCAACTATGTCGAAGAACACGAACCCCAGGAAAATCTGCTGGAGATTCCCCGTGGCGCGGAATCTCTGCTGATAGTGGACGATGATCCGGATGTCCTGGCCTCTCTTCATAAACTGTTCACCAGGTTGGGGTACAATGTGGAAAGCTTCAGTGACAGCACGTTGGCACTGGAAACCTTCATGGTAGACCCCTATCGGTTTGATCTCATCCTGACGGATCAGCTCATGCCGCAACTGACTGGAACCGAGCTTTCCAAAAAGGTCAAAAAGGTGCGCCCGGACCTGCCAATACTGCTCTGCAGCGGCTTTGACGGCAACGGTCTGCTGCAACGCATCCCCAAGGACTTGAAAAAAGTTGGCATTTCTGCTTTTTTTAGAAAGCCCTTTGATACGGTCGAACTTTGTCGCACAGTACGCAACTTATTGGATGTGGAAGAAGCACAAGATAATAATAGCTAAATAAAAAGACAGTGAGACTATGGCGCGAGTTCTGATCATCGATGACGACGAACCTATGTGCTACGCGCTCTCGAGAGCGGTCAAACGTATGGGCAATGAAGCCGCCACTGCTGGAACACTTGCAGCGGGGCTCAAACTTGCTCAGACGGAAAACTTTGACACCGTATTTCTCGATGTCCGCTTGCCTGACGGCAACGGACTTTCTATCCTCACCGAACTCACTCAAACACCATCCAGCCCGGAAGTGATCATCATTACCGGCAAAGGCGATCCCGAAGGAGCCGAACTGGCCATAACCAACGGCGCCTGGGACTACATAGAAAAGACCCACAGCATTCAACAGATTTCCCTGACCCTCAAGCGTGCGCTGGATTACCATAAGGAAAGAAAACGGGACATCTGCGGCAGCTCCATCAAGGTGCTGCGCCGGGAAAATATCGTCGGCGAAAGCGGCGCGCTGATCCGTGCGCTGGATCTGGTTGCCCAATCCGCGGAAAGCGAAGCCAATGTCCTGATCACGGGAGAAACCGGCACAGGCAAGGAGCTGTTCGCCCGGGCCATTCACGAAAACAGCGCGCGCGCCAGCAAACCCTTCGTGGTAGTGGACTGTGCAGCTCTGCCCGAAAGCATTGTGGAATCCATCCTTTTCGGACACAAACGCGGCGCATTCACCGGCGCGGAAAAAGACCAGACAGGTCTTGTTCTCCAGGCGGATGGAGGCACGCTTTTTCTGGACGAAGTGGGAGAAATGCCTCTTTCCTTGCAAAAAGCCTTCTTGCGGGTGCTGCAGGAACGTACGGTACGTTCCCTGGGCAGCAAGGAGGAAAAAAAGAGTGATTTCCGTCTCGTCAGTGCCACCAACAGGAACCTGGACCAGATGGTCAAGGAAAACACCTTTCGAGGCGATCTGTTATACAGAATCCGCTCCATCAACATCGACCTTCCTCCTTTGCGCAAACGCAAGGGCGACATCAAACTCCTGGCCAATTTTTTCATCAAAATGATCTGCGAACGCTCCGGCATTCCTCAAAAAGGATGCAGTTCGGATTTTTTCGAAACCATGGAAGATTACAACTGGCCCGGCAACGTCCGCCAACTCATTCATACGCTGGAGCATGCGCTGGCCGCTTCACAGAGGGATCCCTACCTTTTCAGCCAGCACCTGCCCGCCGCCATACGCGCGGTGGTCGCACGCCAGAAGATTTCCGCTCCTGCGGTGGAAGACCCCTTCGAACAGATTGACGACAACGACTACGACCTTGATGACCTGCCGCAACTGCAGAGTTACAGGGATGAAATATGGGCAAAGGCCGAGGAACGTTACCTGAAAGATCTCGTCAAACTCACTGGTGGTATCGTCAAGGACGCCATCCAGATTTCCGGCCTGTCCCAATCCCGGTTATACGCCCTGCTCAAAAAGCATGGCATCCCCACGCGCTGACCAGTCTTTTCATAGCGCTTGTGCTGGTTCCTCTTTGACGTTCAGGCACACTACGCGTATCAACAATTTCTTCTTGTCCAAGAAATTGTTTTCTTCTCCGGCAGTAGCCTTTTTTCCTGTCAGACTGGAAGAAGGGCTTCCAAGAGAAATTGCTGTTAGTGTATTGTGCTAATATAATGCATTATTTTTTTAGATTCAGCTTGGTACGGCCCATGCTATGAACCTGACAACCAACCAAACTCTCAGGTCCGGTCGCCCGGACCAAGGCTTCTAAACATTGTAACCCAGTTAAAGGAGGTGAACCCCAAAAGGATTTTCACGTTCTTTTACCAACTCTTCGCAGCCACAGCGGCAAAGAGACGGATGAGACTTACTGGTCCTTGCAACGTGGAAAACCTGAAAAAACTCTGAGCACACCAGGCAATGTACAAAGAGTTGTATTGTAAACCAGCAAACACTTACGGAACAGTACCTTGGAGGAACAATTTCATGAATTTGAGCACGATAACCTTGCATGTTCCGCAAAAGAACAAGTTATCGGGCCGTCTGGATTTTCTACAGATGGTCTCAGGTGTTCTCCTGATTCTTTTTCTCTGGTCACACCTTGTCCTCGTCTCCAGCGTCATCCTCGGTCCCGGCGTCATGAATGCGCTTGCGTGGTTTTTCGAAGCCACCTACATGGCACAGATCGGCGGCCCCATCATTTTTCTGCTTATGCTTCTCCACTTTCTGCTTGCAGGTCGCAAAATGCCTTTTCAGGGGCATGAGCTGAAGGCCATGAGGGCCCAAAGCAAAATGATGCACCACAAAGATACCACCATGTGGCTGGTTCAGGTCGTTACAGCACTCATCATTCTTGTCATGGGCAGCATCCATATGTACACGGTGCTCACCACTCTGCCCATCACCGCAGCCAAAAGCGCCGCACGGATTCAGGAAGGCGGCTGGCTGCCCTTCTTCCTCGTCTTGCTTCCCATGGCCGAAATACACGTAGGCATCGGGTTTTATCGCATCGGCGTGAAGTACGGCTGGATCACGCGTGAAAATCGGAAATGGTACCAGAAAGCTGAAAATGTGATGATGATCGGATTCATCTCCATCGGCCTTATTACGCTTATCCGGTTCATGTTATTAGACATCTAAGACGGGAAGAGGTGCAAAATGCAAGTATTCACCACAGATGTACTCTGCATGGGAGCCGGACTCGCCGGAGAGCGGGTTGCTGTTGAAGCTGCCATGGCCGGTTTCGAAACCATCTGTTTGTCCATAGTTCCGCCAAGAAGATCTCATTCCTCAGCCGCTCAGGGCGGTATGCAGGCCGCACTGGGCAACGCCATCATGGGCGAAGGCGACAGCCCGGATGTCCACTTTGCGGATACGGTCAAAGGCTCCGACTGGGGCTGCGATCAGGAAGTGGCCCGTATTTTTGCGGAAACCGCCCCCATCGTGATGCGCGAAGTTGCCCACTGGGGTGTGCCCTGGAACCGCGTTGTAGCGGGTGTTCACACCTATTACAAAGGCGGCAAACCTTTTGAAGCTGAAGAAAAGAAAGATAAACACGGTCTGATCCATGCCCGCGCCTTCGGCGGTACCGCCAAATGGCGGACCTGCTATACGGCTGACGGTACGGGACGGTCAGTATTGAATACGCTCGACACCAAATGCCTGCAGTACGGCGTTACCATTCATGACCGTACCCAGGCCGAAGCCTTGATCCACGACGGCGAAAACTGCATCGGTTGCATTGCCCGCTGTCTGCGTACCGGCGAACTCCGCGCCTACTTTGCCAAAGCCACGTTGATCGCCACCGGCAGTTACGGTCGTTGCTACAAAGCCACCACCAACGCAGTCATCTGCGACGGCGGCGGACAGATCTGCGCAATCAACACCGGCCTGGTGCCCATGGGCAACCCCGAAGCCGTCCAGTTCCACCCCACGGGCACAGTGCCCACGGACATCCTCGTAACCGAAGGCTGCCGCGGCGACGGTGGAACCCTGCTCGACGTCAACGAATACCGGTTCATGCCCGACTACGAGCCGGAAAAGGCCGAACTGGCCTCCCGCGACGTTGTTTCGCGCCGGATGACCGAACACATGAACAAGGGCCTGGGCGTCAAATCTCCCTACGGAGACCACCTCTGGCTGGATATTCGCCACCTGGGCGTACACCATATTACGCACAAACTCCGCGAAGTGTACGACATCTGCACCAACTTCCTGGGCGTGAACCCCATCCACGAGCTGATCCCCGTACGCCCCACCCAGCACTACTCCATGGGCGGCATCCGCACCAACGCGGACGGCGCGGCCTACGGTCTCAAAGGTCTGTACTCCGCCGGCGAAGCCGCTTGCTGGGACATGCACGGATTCAACCGCCTGGGCGGCAACTCCCTGGCCGAAACCGTTGTGGCCGGTCGCTATATCGGTAAAAAGATCGTTGAATTCGTTCAGGGATGCAACGTGGACTTCAAGGCCTCTGCTCTCAACGACGCCAAAGCCGACGTCGAGGAACGCATCAAAGATCTGGAAACCTGCCGCAAGGGCAAGGAAAGCGCCATTGATGTCCGCAATGAAATGCAGAACATCATGATGGACTACGTGGGCATCTTCAGAAACGGCAAAGACCTGCAGACTGCCGTGGACAAACTGGAAGCCCTGTACGAACGTTCGCTCAAAATCGGCCTGGGCGGCCCCACCAAGGGCTTCAGCCCGGAGCTTTCCACTGCCCTGCGCGTACCCGGCATGATCAAACTGGCCCAGTGCACCGCTTTCGGCGCCCTGAAACGGACCGAATCCCGCGGCGCTCACACCCGCGAGGACTTCCCCGAAAGAAACGACCGCGACTGGCTGAACCGTACGCTGGCCTACTGGAAACCGGGCGACTCTTTGCCTACGTTGAAATACGAAGACGCATCTCCTTATTACGAATTGCCTCCGGGCGACCGCGGCTATGGCGGCGGCAAGACCATCCCCAACGAACTGCCGCCTGAGCGGCTTCAGCGTCCTGGCAAGAAGGCCGAGCCCCAAAAGACCACCAACAAAGCCGCCAAGAAGTCCTAAGCAAGGAGATGGAAATGAGCCAAAACCGCAAACTTCACCTGAAGATTTTCAGGTACAACCCCCTTGATCCGGCTGATGAACCCCACATGCAGTCGTTTTACGTCACCGAATACGACTCCATGACACTGTTTATCGCTCTGACGCAAATTCGAGACGAACAGGATCCGACCCTCAAAGTGGACTTCTGCTGCCGCGCAGGCATCTGCGGTTCCTGCGGCATGGTCATCAACGGCCGTCCCGGTCTGGCCTGCCATACGCAGACCAAAGATCTGCCCGAGGAAATCACGCTGCTTCCGCTGCCTGTTTTCAAACTCCTCGGCGACCTTTCCGTGGATACCGGAACCTGGTACCGCGACGTGGGCAAAAAGATTGAAGGCTGGGTGCACAGCAATGACGCGGCTTTCGATCCCAAGGCCGAAGAAACACGCATGGAAAACGAACTGGCCGAACAAATCTTCGAACTGGACCGTTGCATCGAATGCGGCTGCTGCATCGCCGCCTGCGGCACGGCCCGGATGCGCGAAGATTTCATGGGCGCAGCCACCATTAATCGTGTGGCCCGGTTCTATCTCGATCCGCGTGACGAACGCTCGGAAGAAGACTACTACGACATCATCGGCACGGACCAGGGTGTATTCGGCTGCATGGGCCTGCTGGGCTGCGAAGACGTCTGCCCCAAAAAGATTCCTCTTCAGGACCAGCTCGGCATCATGCGCCGCCTGCTCGCTTTGAATTCCATGAAGGGCATTCTGCCCAAGTTTGTTCTGGAAAAGCTCAAACACAAAGGAACCTGCCATGAAAACTGTTAAGGCAAGCGAAATTCATGAAAAAGTCCGCGACATGATCATGGACGCCTGCCGTCTGCTCAAAGACGATGTGGCCTGCGCCATCAAAAACGGGCTTGCTGTCGAAGAAACCGACGCGGCCAAGGAAATTCTGAACCAGTTGCTGGACAACGCGGAACTGGCCAAGAATTCACAGCTTGCTCTGTGCCAGGACACCGGCGCAGCCATCTTCTTCGTAGAAATGGGTGAAGAGGTTAAGATCGACGGTGGCACCCTGAACCAGACGCTGACCAACGCCATGGTCGAAGCCTACGACAAGGGCTACCTGCGCAAATCCATGTGTCATCCGCTGAAACGCAAGAACACCGGAGACAACACCCCGGCCATCATCCATACGAACCTGGTGCCCGGCGATTCGCTGAACATCAAGTTCATGGCCAAGGGCGGCGGCTCGGAAAACATGTCGGCCATCGCCATGCTCAAACCCTCGCAGGGATGGGCCGGCATCAAGGACTTCGTGGTCAAGAACATGGGCGAAGCAGGCCCCAACCCCTGCCCTCCCACCGTTGTGGGCGTCGGCATCGGGGGCACGTTCGACCTCGCTCCCACACTGGCCAAAAAAGCCTTGTTCCGTCCGCTGGGCGAACGCCATCCTGATCCGGAAATCGCAGCCATGGAACAGGAGCTGCTCGACGCCATCAACAGGCTGGGCATCGGTCCCATGGGACTGGGCGGCAAGACCACCAGCCTTGACGTCAAGATTGAAATGCATCCTTGCCACATCGCAAGCATGCCCGTGGCGGTGAACGTTCAGTGTCACTCTCACCGGACCAGGGAGGTTACATTCTAATGGCTACCTACAATCTTACCGCGCCGTTGAGCGACGAAGACGTGGCAAAATTGAAAGCCGGCGATGTCGTCAATCTGTCCGGAACCATCTACACAGCCCGTGACGCGGCGCACAAAAAACTCATTGATGCCCTGGATAACGGTGAAAAACTTCCCTTTGAACTCAAAGGCGCAGTGATCTACTATGTCGGCCCGGCTCCGGCGCCTCCAGGGGCACCCATTGGTGCCGCAGGCCCCACCACCAGTGGCCGCATGGATGCCTATGCGCCTCGCCTGCACAGCCTGGGCGTCAAGGCCAGCATAGGCAAAGGCAAGCGTACGGATGAAGTCAAAAAAGCGCTTCAGGATTACACTGGCGTTTATTTCGGCGCCACCGGCGGAGCCGGCGCCCTGCTTTCGCAGCGCATCGTGGCTGCCGAAGTCATCGCTTATGACGAGCTTGGCCCCGAAGCCATCCGCAAACTGACCGTCAAAGACTTTCCGCTGCTGGTCGTCAACGATTCGCACGGCAACGATCAGTACGCGCTTCCCAATTACGAGTCTTAGTCATCATCTTCCGGGGGTGCCGCCTTGCCGCACCCCCGCTTTTACACCTTCAGGAGGATTACAAATGGCATTGTTTACTAAGGAAGAAGCCCTCAATTACCACCAGTTTCCCCGTAAAGGAAAAGTGGAAGTTATTCCGGTAAAACCGTGCAATAACCAGAAAGATCTGTCCATGGCCTACTCTCCGGGCGTTGCCGAAGCCTGCAAAGCCATCAAGGAAGATCCGGAGAAAGCCGCCATCTACACCGGCCGCTCCAATCTCGTGGCTGTTGTTTCCGATGGAACCGCCGTTCTGGGTCTGGGCAACATCGGTCCTCTGGCCGGTAAGCCGGTAATGGAAGGCAAAGGCGTGCTGTTCAAGACTTTCACCGATATCGATGTCTTCGACATCAACCTGAAAGTCAGCAGCCCCGATCAGCTCATCGACATCGTCAAGGCCATGGAGCCCACATTCGGCGGTATCAACCTCGAAGACATCAAGGCTCCCGAATGTTTCTATATCGAAACCCGCCTGAAAGCCGAAATGAACATTCCGGTTTTCCATGACGATCAGCACGGCACCGCGGTCATCTCGGGCGCCGGCATCATCAATGCCTGCGAAATCATGGGCAACAATCTGGAAGACATGAAGGTCGTGGTTGTGGGCGCCGGTGCCGCCGGTATTGCCTGCGCCAAGTTCTACGTCTCCATGGGCATCGACAAGAACAACATCTACATGTTCGACTCGCGCGGTCTGATCCACAAGGGACGCCAGGGCTTGAATGAATTCAAGGCCGAATTCGCCCAGGACAAGGAAGCCACGCTGGTAGAATGCATGAAGGGTGCGGATGTATTCCTCGGTTTGTCCACCAAGGATCTGGTCAGCAAGGAAATGGTCAAATCCATGTCCCCCAACCCGATCATCTTCGCCATGGCCAACCCGGATCCGGAAATCACCTACCCGGATGCCAAGGAAGCCAACCCCAATTGCATCATGGGAACGGGCCGTACGGACTACCCCAACCAGGTCAACAACGTTTCCGGCTTCCCCTACATTTTCCGCGGCGCATTGGATGTAGAAGCAACGGAAATCAACGAAGAAATGAAAGTGGCGGCTGCCAAATCCCTTGCGGCTCTGGCCAAGGAGCCGGTCCCGAGCGAAATCCTCGACGCTTACGGCGTGAAAGAACTGACCTTCGGACGCGATTACGTCATCCCCAAACCGCTTGATTCGCGTATGCTCGAATGGGAAACCCCGGCGGTTGCACAGGCAGCCATGGACACCGGCGTTGCCAAAAAGCCCATCGCCGATATGGAAGCCTACCGTATCAGCCTGCGTGAGCGTGTGGCAGCATCCCGCAAGCGTATCAATGCATATGTAGATACGTATAAATAACCAAAACAGTATAAAAAAGGATCCGTCCATCGTTGCCGCGACGGACGGATCCTGTCCCCTTCTGCCTGTAAACAAACGGGGACACACTCCGGGGCCGGAGGTAGCCAACCGTATGCTTGGAGAGGCACAGGTTGGATTACCTCGAAAAGTAACACTTTTGATCGAGGAAGTGAACATGAAGAAGGTTTTAACGATTATTGGCTTGGTAATCGCTTTTACTGTACTCGTTGCTGGAATTTGCTGGGCCGCCGATAAAGGTACAGTGGATATTCCAGCGGATCTGACAAAAGCCTACCTCACCCTTGGCATTCTCTTCGTAGCCGCTGTTCTGTTTCTTCTCCGAAGTCATTCCTTTGCCCATTACCGCAATGCTCGTACCCTGTGCATTATCAATTTTTAACATCGTCCCCGCAAATAAAGCCTTTGCCAACTTCGGCAACAATTGGGGTCGGTGATCTTCATGGCCATGTTCGTAGTCGGCGAATCCACTTTTGTCACAGGTTTTGCCGACAAGGTCGGGAAGGCCACAGTCAAATTATCCCGGCGGAAGCGAATCCCGTCTGCTGGTGCTTTCCATGGGCGCCATTGGTATCCTCTCGGCCTTTTTGTCCAATACCGGAACCACGGTTGTTGCTATTCCCATGATTATGGGTATGTGCGCCACTGCCGGCATCGCTCCTGGCAAAATCCTCATGCCAGTGGCTTTTGCAGCCTCCCCTGGGTGGAACCATGACCCTGGTGGGCACGCCTCCCAACGGTCTGATCAATTCCGTTCTCGAAAAAATGGGGCCTGAAGGTGTTCATTCCTTTCGCCTTTTTTGAATTCGCCAAAATAGGCGTCATTCTGTTCGTTGCCGGCATTGCCTATTACGCGCTGATTGGTAAAAAATTCCTGCCCGATTCCAAAGTGGACTGTGATATGGAAGGCGAAGTCGCCACCCCCAAGCGTCCGGAGAAAATGTGGTGGTCGCTGTTGATCTTTGCCTTTGTTGTCGTGGCCATGGCCACCAAAATGATGCCTCTGGTCACCGCTGCTATGTTGGGCGCCTGTCTGGTCGTAGCAACACGCTGTATGACCATGAAGGAAGCCTTCAAATCCATTGACTGGACCACCATCTTCCTGTCTCGCCGGTATGCTTTCCATGTCTACGGCCATGAAAACATTCCGGTGCGGCCGCTTTTATTCGCCGACAGCGTGGGTCAAAATGGTTTCCAATCCGTACATTCTGCTGGCGTGTCTGCTGTGGGCTCACAGCCTTGGTCACCAACTTCATGTCCAACACGGCCACCGCAGCTCTGATGGCTCCGCTGGCCATTCCCCATCGCCATCGAAGGCGGCGTTTCTCCGCTGCCGCTGGTCATGGGTATCGCCATGTCCGCTTCCCGCCTGCTTCCTGACTCCCGTTGCCACGCCCCCCCAACACCATCGTACTTGGGCCGGGCAAATACAGCTTCCTGGATTATACCAAGGCAGGCTGGCCGTTACAGATCATAAGTTACATCCTGTGCATCATCTTCATTCCTCTGATCTGGCCTTTCTAAACAAGCCGCACTGATTACAGACATAAGCAAAGGGCGAAAGAAAGATTCTTTCGCCCTTTGCTCTTCCCTGTCCTTTTCTCCGCACCGTACACTCCTTTTCTCCACACATCTGGACAGACCCGCTTTCTCAGAGGATACTATCGATATGGCTGTTTGGGGGCCTCACCTGCAACACACGCATTTTAGATTAGCGAAATGAATATACGAATACAGACCGATTGCACTAATGTTAACTGGGAGCACCTGGCCAGCATTCTGAAAACAGTTGGCATGGCCCATTATCCGCCCGAAAGCCATCGCCTGGCATTTTCGAACAGTTACGCCGTGATCTTTCTGTATGCAGGAGATCGTTTGATAGGATTCGGACGTGCGCTCTCCGATGGAGCGTATCAGGCCGCCCTTTATGATCTGGCCGTGGATCCTGATTTTCAAAAGCAGGGTCTCGGTTCCTTGATTGCAAACAAACCTCATGGAACGACTGGGGGGCAAAAACATCATTCTTTACGCGTCACCGGGCAAAGAATCGTTCTACGAAAAAAAGGGATTCAGAAAAATGAAGACCGGCATGGCTTGCTTCATGAATGCCGATGGTATGACAAAGAAGGGATTCACTGAATAACCCGACGCTGTTTTTCCCCCTTATAATCATCTGAAAACAAAACCAAATGAATTTTACACAAATTTATTATTCTATTCCTGCAGGCCCTGCTGGCAAGCTTCCAGAAACTGTTGTCTTTGGCCACGCTGGGCGAATGGCCCCCTTTCTGCTCCACACTGGCCATCATCGAACGCGACAACGAACTGCTTGTCATAGACCGTACGGATGGACAGGGAATCTTTTTTCCCGGAGGGTTTTCTCAAAACCAGGGAAACGCCCCGAACAGGCTATTGTCAGAGAAATACGCGAAGAAACAGGACTGGAAATCAAACCGGTGCACCTTCTGGGAGCCTATGCACTCCCAAAACAGAAAATCAAATCAGTAATACTCTGCTATGCCTGCAGCATTGAAAGCGGAACCATGACGGAATTCTTCGGAAGGCACGTTGTTCTGGATAGATCGCACCAGGGCTGCGACTATTTTACATAAGGTCTGCCAGCAAAGCCTGACCGATTATGAAAACTACAGAAAGGTCGCAGGAAATCAGCTCCTAGCCTTTTCAATCTCGCGCCAACTGTGTAAAAAACTCCCGATGCTGTCTGGGCAGCCCCAGCTCTTCATCCGTGGCCAGAAAAATATAGGCATTGCTCATCTCTCGACTGACTGCCTGCCGTTGCTGCAAGCGCTTTTTGCGACACCCGTGCCCCCAGCATTCTTTCCGCCAGCATCAGAATCTCTCTGGCCCGATGATAGGCCGTATGTCTGGCCAGCACTTTTTCCTTTCCCGCAAGAGCGATTTCCGGACTGCGAGGATCTTCCAAAGCATCTCTGGCGACAATCGCAGCGGCCTTGGAATCATTACGCCGGCATACAGCAATAAATCCGTGCCGGAGTCGAACAAATTCTCAAGGGCCGTTCCCCGTATCTTCCGTCAAAAGCAGGGCTCCGCAGGCCATGGCCTGAAACATACGAAAATTGCATTCTCCGGCAGCGCTCTGGTTCAAGACCAAACGGCTTCTGTTGAATACGGGGACATAATCTCCCGATAAAATCAACAAGGGACACTCACGCTTGAACGACTTCAAAAACGGCTCACGCTCTTTGTTGAAACGTCCCCCCAGGGTCCCCACAAAACTTACAGGGATGTCCCGCTCCACTCCCAGGTCCTTGTCCTTGCCCGGATCGCAAAACAATGGAAACCAGCGTACAGGGCGCCGGATCTGATCCAGAGAAAACAGCGAAAGGTAGTCTTTCTGAGCCACAAGGAAACAGTCAAAAGCCGCACTGTACGGGACATGCCAAGGGTTGCAATATTGGTCGATGGAAAAGCCGATGGTCAGAGAAGGCATCTTTTCTATCCCCAGGACCGAAGGGATCTGGCACGTATCACACCAAAGAATACAATCCGGATGAAACCCGTGTTGATTAAAAATATCCAACAATTTTTTTTTGCGACAAAAACTCCGAAAGAAGCACGTCACAATCCTGGGTTGTGCCCAGGCTGAGCACATCGTTCCCTAATTGCTTAAAAACATTATTAAAATACAAACCATTAATAGTAAGAATCTTCATTTTGCACCACTTGATGTAAGTACAACACATATTTTTAAAGCATGACGATCCAGCGAATACTCATCCATACCAATCCAAGTATTTAGATCACTGATTATTATCCCCCAAACTATGCCGACATAAATATTACAATCATTAACAGACAAGCTTGCTCCTGATTTATATAAAAATAATTAATTACAGTATTACTCATATACTGTTAGTACTATTATGTTTACATGTAATATCAAGTCAAATAATACGTTTTCAATTCATAAAAATTCTACCCTGCCAATCTGTTTTCAACACACTACATAATTGTAACAGTTGATAAATATTATTAATATTTGTATACTACGCAAGCGTAGGGGGATGTATATTTATTCAAAATATTCAGCTTATTAAAAGCTGGATTTTCCTCCATATTTTTCCACTATCAGATAAATGAACAAGAATAACCAGCCTGATTCCTTCAAAACTATTTATTTTTTTCATTTATTACATTCACAATACCAATAACTAAACAGGCATAATCATTTTTTTAAAACTGCCACAAAAGAAAGAGACACCATGCAAACATCATTGAATATCTTGTGGATGCTGCTGTCTGCCGCCCTTGTCTTTTTAATGCAGCCTGGCTTTATGTGTCCTAGAGTCAGGATTAACCCGTTCCAAAAACAGCATCAACGTCGCCATAAAAAATCTTGCGGATTTCTGCTTTTCCGCCTGCGGTTACTGGGCAATTGGATACGGGTTGATGTTCGGAGCCTCGCGATCAGGCTTATTCGGAACCGACCATTGGTTTCTCTCACTGGATTCCTCTTCACAGCAGGTAAGTTTTTTCCTTTTTCCAGGTCATGTTTTGCGGTACGGGCGACAACCATCTTTTCCGGGCGCAGTTGCAGAAAGAATGCGTTTTTCATCGTATATCCTTATTGCCTGTCTGACCTCAATCCTGATTTATCCTCTCTATGGGCATTGGGTCTGGGGAGGCCTGAATACGGGGGAAATGACCGGGCTGCTGGGCCGACAGGGATTTGTGGATTTCGCAGGTTCCAGCGTAGTGCACAAGTGTCGGCGGGTGGATCGCCCTGGCTGCTTTGCTCATACTCGGGTCCGCGTATCGGTCGTTTTCCAGATGATGGACCGCCCAACGAGATGACCGCTTCCAACCTGCCGCTCTCCGTGCTGGGTTGTTTTCTGCTCTGGGTCGGGCTGGTTCGGCTTCAATGGGGGCAGCAATCTTGTCATGAATGCGGAAGTTCCCAAAATACTGGCAAAAACAACTCTGGCAGGAGGCATGGGCGCCCTGAGCTGTCTGCTTATCGGATGGCGTATTTATGGTGTTCCCAAGGTCATTTTCCTTATCAATGGCTCCCTGGGGGGACTGGTGGCCATTACTGCCGGCTGCAACGTTGTCAGTGGCCCGGATGCGGTGGCCATCGGCGGGCTGGCTGGAATTGTCCTGTTTATTTTGCGACTGGCTGCTGACAAAGTTCAAAATCGACGATGCAGTGGGGGCCGTGCCCGTACATCTGGGGTGCGGGATCTGGGGCACACTGGCCGTGGCTTTTTTCGGCGATCCGCAAAAGCTGCAAACCGGCCTCGTCCTTTGGCGGGCAGCTGTTTATCCAGATACAGGGCATCATAGTCGCCTTTGCCCTGGCGTTTTTACTTCCCTACGTACTGATGCGCATCATCAACGCAACATTCCCCATGCGGGTATCCCCTGAAGATGAGAGCAAAGGGCTCAATGTATCCGAGCATGGCGCAAAAAACCGACCTGCTCGACCTTTTCGACGTCATGCAACGCCAGGCTGCCACCAAAGACCTCACATTGCGGGTGCCGGAGGAACCGTTCACGGAAGTGGGCAGCATCGCCCGGATGTATAATCAGGTCATGGAAGCATTGGAACGGGCCATGGCCAACACGGAAGCCATCCTGGCCTCCTCGGCTGATGCCATCATCACGTTTGCGCGGGACAGTTATGAAATCATTTCCATGAATCCCACAGCCGAACAAATGTTTTGGTTTTCAATCCGCCACAGCTCTCGGGCATCCAATCCAGATGCTGTTCATCGGCTCGCATGCCGACCTGGGCGTGACCAACGGAGATATCAGGGAACTGGTCGGTCTGCGCAGCGACGGCTACAAATTTCCCATCGAGGCGAACATCTCGCGCGTAACCCTGGGCAATGGACGCGACAAGGGCTTTCTGGTCGGCCTTTTCCGCGACATCACACGACGCCAACAGGCCGAAGCCAACTATAAGTCCATCTTTGAAAACGCCATCGAAGGCATTTTTCAATCCACGCCCGAGGGCAAATTCATCATGGCCAACCCTGCCCTGGCCAGACTGTACGGATTCAATATGCCCGATGAGATGACCGACCATTTTAGTGATATTCAAACCCAACTGTATGTCGACCCCAACCTTCGGGAAAAATTCCTCAAAGAAATGAACGAGCAAGGCTCGGTGGTCCATTTTGAATACGAAGTGTTTCGCCGGGACGGCAGCACGATCTGGATTTCGGAAAGCGCCAGGGCCGTGAAAAATGAGGCGGGACAGGTTCTGTACTACGAAGGCCGCGTGATGGACATCACCGCCCGCATCAAGGCCAGGAAGAGCTCCGGCTCAAGGATGCCCATTTGCGACAGCTTTTCGACAGCTCCCCTCTTGCCATTGTGCACCTGGACGCACTTGCCAACGTCATCGAAGTAAACCAGGGATATGCCTCTCTTTTCGGCTTCAACTCAGCGGAAATAATAGGCCACAAGAATCGCAAGCTCATCGTTCCCAAAAAGTCTCATGAATGAATCGGCCACCATCTCCAGGACAATCTCGGGAGGCCGTACAGTCTGTAAGGAAACCGTCCGTCTGCGCAAAGACGGTTCTTCCGTTCATGTCTCGCTGGTTGGTTCACCCATTTCTCTACAATGGCAATGTGGAAGGTATTTATTACCTTTACCAGGATATTTCCCA
>CAXXHY010000040.1:0-58427 GCA_963667575.2 Desulfovibrionaceae bacterium
GTTTCATCACGTGGACAGGATTGAAAAAATGGATGCCACAGAAACGATCCGATCTTCCGGAAGCAGCCGCGATCTCGGTAATTGACATGGATGAAGTGTTCGTCGCGAAGACTGTCTCTTCCTTGCAAATACCGTTTAATTCCTGGAAAACGGCTTGCTTCAACTTCAGGTCCTCCAACACCGCTTCAATTACGATATCGACGTCTTTCAGATCCTCCAAGCTGGTCGTGGTTTTGATCCTGCCAAGCGCCGCTTCCTTTTCATCTGGTTGCATTTTGCCTTTAGATACGGCGTTGTCCATTGAGGCCGCCATCCGGCTCACCGAAGCCTCGACATACTTCGTTTCGATATCCCGAAGAACAACCTCGAGCCCCGCCAGCGCGGCGACTCGGGCAATGCCTGTGCCCATTGTTCCGGCACCAATCACTCCAATCGACTTAGTAGCCATACATTTCTTCCTTTTTTTTTAAGCTCAGTGTTACGCAGTTCTGGTTGTTTGAATTTGCTAACAGCAACGACCATGCCAGTAAGGCATGCCTCACCGGATTTGCGCGCTATTCGTAGACTTCCTCCAGGCCTGGAGTTCACGAAGATATCCCAACGACCTCACCTCTTGGAAAATCTATTGTTCGGAGTTGTATACAAAATCTACGACGCGAATCTGTGCAACCTTGCGGGAGTGTATTTTTTGTAGACACACCAAAATCGGTGCGTGAGGGGAAGGGGAATAAGGCAGTGATACGCCACAACCAAAAAGCTGGCGTCCACCCTGCTCTATACATAAGATGCGAAAAACGCTAAAGAAAACGCCACCCCACGTGATTACGTCACATCGACTCCACGCCAGGGTTGAGGCATCTTAATTTGCTGAACTTGCAGGAGAAAATCAGGATTAAGGGCGATTTGAGCCCCGTTCGCCTTCATACTGCGCGTGCCGGGGATACACGTTATAAAATTCAGGCAAACAGCTGTTGAATGTCTTTATTTTTGAGTTAATTACAATCAAAAGCCCAATTTCACCCTCCTTTGAAAACTCCATCCAAACACCTAATGAGGAACGTTCTCTATCTGCTGAAAACCCCCAAGACTTTGCCCTGATGGGGAATGCTCTGCGTACCTATTATCTTGCGCAACCAGTATTCACGGGCTTGAGCATACGCCTCCAAGTCCAGCCCCCGCCCCAACAAAGACATACATGGGTGATAAACATCAAAATCTTGAGGCGACGACCCTTGGTTCGTTGAACACACGATTCAGGCAGTTTCAAATAATTTTTTTAGATGTATTAGCGCTATCGTTACGCAATATACGCGTTTACGTGCTGCTGCTCGCACATTGCGTTACGTTGCACCAATGTCGTTAATACAAATAGGCACACTCCTTGCTTAATGAAACCAATCTTAAAGATTATCTGTGCGTGAAGATTAATCCTACTCTTCGGAGAGGATAACGCGCACTCCTACAGCTGTCGGAGAGTGGAGAGGAGGAGTACTGCCCCATTAACTAGTAGATTGGCATGTCGTCCACATCCAATGACCCAAAGGGGGACGTTGTGGCTTTTATTGGCTTTATACTAGCTTTCGCATGTTTGCTTTATTTTACTTGGCGTGGTTTTAATATCTATATTGTTGCATTAATAAGCGCCATATCCATTATGGTATTCAATGGACTTCCGTTCCTTCCCACCCTCACTGAGGCGTTCATGCCAACTATGGCTGGATTCCTTAAAAACTATTTCATCATGTTCCTCTTTGGATCTATCTTGGGCAGGATGTATGTAGAATCCGGCGCCGGGGTTTGTATCGCCAAGAGCATTATGAAAATAGCCGGCAGCAGCACGGCGGGGCCAACCAGAAAGAATCTAGCGGTTATTTTCACCGTCATGATCACTGGTGGCCTTTTAGGATATGGCGGGGTGAATGTCGTCGCGATCCCGGTTGCCCTCTATCCTCTCATTCTCAGTCTTATGGAAGAAGCGGATATCCCCAAGAAGCACGTCATTGGGTTAAGCCTGTCCGCTTTTGCAACGTTTGCGATGACCGGCCCAGGAACACCACAGATCCAAAATATCATCCCCAGCACGATCCTTCATACGAGCCCGACTGCAGGTATGATTCCGGGATTGATTGGCATCTCCGTGGTTATTATTGGTAATGTCCTTTATTTGAACCGGTTGTTCCTCAAAGAGCGCAAAGCGGGCAACCACTTTGAGTACGGCCCATCCGACGTGATCTTTGATGAAAGTAGGGGATTGCCAAACTTTTTCATCTCAATTCTGCCATTGGTTGCGATCTTCATTCTCTTCAACGGATTTAAACTTGATATCACTGTTTCACTTGGGCTCGGAACGCTTTTAGGCATCATCATCCTGGCAAAACCTGCGGGGTATGTGTCTGGAATTAAGCGCGCCGCCAACGATGGAGCTGCGTTCGCAGCAGAAGGCACACTCAACATCGCAGCCCTTGCGGGTTTTGGCGCTGTGATCAAGGCTGCACCCGCGTTCATGGACACCATTCACTACGTCGCTAGTTTGAATGGTGATCCGCTCATCATTTCTACGTTAGCCACCGCTGTTGGTGCAGGCCTGACCGGTTCTGCTTCAGGCGGTATTACCGTGGCATTGCCTATCGTGGCCCCGATATTTGACGGTCGCGTCAGCCCGGAGGCACTTCACCGCTGCGTAACAATGATTTCGTCCAGTCTTGACACCCTTCCGTTCAACGGTGGTTTCCTCATGTTCCTTGCACTTACCGGACTTACCCATAGCCAGGCGTACAAAACAACATTCTTCACCACGGTGTTTATGACCTCGATCGGAGCATTGGTATGTATGACGATCTGTCTCTTGTTTCCCGGCCTCGTATAACCATACCGACCGGGATCAGCATCTTAAATTGGCATTCACCAAGTTAAGGAGAATAGTGATGATAAATTTAAAAAATCCCCCCTTTGAGATTCCGACGTTTGACCTGACCGGCAAAGTCGCCATCATTACCGGCAGCACAAAAGGGCTTGGCTACGGAATGGCTGTTACCCTGGCGGCATATGGTGCGTCAGTTGTGGTTAACAGCAGAGATCAGGATGACTGCGACCAGGTAGTGCAAGAAATCACCGACATGGGTGGCAAAGCGATAGCCTTCAAGGCTGATGTCCGAGTGAAGGAAGAAATCGATGCGATGGTCAGCCAAACTGTCGAGGTTCTTGGCAGAGTCGATATCATGGTCGCCAATGCCGGTATGGGCATCACCAAGCGCGTGGTTGATATGACCGAAGAGGAGTGGGATGAGGTCGTCGATACGAATCTCAAAGGGGTTTTCTTTTGCGGAGCGGCAGCAGCAAAGGAGATGATCAAGCAGGGAGACGGAGGCAGGATCATCAACATCTCTTCTGCCGGTGGTCTGGTCGGAACAAAGAACATTGCTGCCTACTGTGCATCAAAGGCAGGGGTTATCAGTCTTTCAAAAACAATGGCGATGGAGTTTGGGAAATACCAGATCACTGCGAATGCAATCTGCCCTGGCTACATCCCGACTACGATCAATCAAAAACCTCTGTCGATTCCGAAGGTCCGAGACCAGATCCTGGCCAAAACGGCACTGAGGCGCCTCGGCGAAATTCCCGAACTTGCCGCGGTGGTGCTATTCCTCGCATCCGATGCTTCGAGCATCATGACCGGTGCCTATATCGCCGCGGACATGGGGACAACGTGCAATTAAAAAAATCTTGTTCGAAAAAAATGCTGTTCTCACTTAAGGGAAGATCGGGCATTATGCATTTGCCGCCCCCGAGCAAGGTGCTCTTCCTGAGAGCGTAGATCGAAAAAACAGGCTTAACCCTAACTACGTGCAGCCAAGATGTCTCCAGGTTGGAGTTGCACCAGACAGCGGAATTACCCGCTCCCTCCTTGGCTGCACGTGGATCAACTGAAATGAGGGATGAATGTAATCAGCAAAGGACACGATCATGTGTAACGAGCAAACACGCTGGGAAAAAGTGTGGCCCGATTGGATGCCGCGACAGATCGAGGTTCACAAATCTTTTACAGAATACTTTCGCGACCAAGCAGCAAAAAGTCCAGCCACTGTGGCTATCGATTTTTACGGATTGCAAATCAACTACCAGGATTTGAATTGCCAAATAGACCAGTTCGCCAACGCATTGATTCAACGAGGGCTCCAAAAAGGAGATCGGGTGGGAATCTACATGCAGAACTGCCCGCAGTTTGTCATCAGTTTCTTCGCCATTGTTCGGGCCGGAGGAACCGTGTTGAGCCTCAACCCCATGTTCCGCTCCATGGAACTGACTCAGGTGCTGCAAAAAACAACGCCCAGTGTTGTTATTGTGCAGAACGATCTTTATCCGGAGATGAGTAAAGCGCTTGCGACGTGCCCTGCTTCCTTGGTCATCCAGACGCATCTGGCGGATTATATTCCGGCAATCCCGACGTTGCCGCCGCCTATCGAAATTTCAGAGCAAATTGAGACTGACCCGGGGTGCATTAACTTTATGGATCTGCTCAACGAAGGAGAACCGACGCCGGTCTGCCGCATCGACGACCTCGATAAAGACCTGGCCCTGTTGCAACTGACCGGCGGCACTACCGGAAAAACCAAGGCCGCCATGATCAGTACCCGGGCCTTGACTGTGGCGGTCACTGGCTCGGTTTACTGGTCCCGTCTCACTTCTGAGGATATCTTCCTCGGAGTGTCTCCCTTTTTCCATATAATGGGCCTGCAGGTGATCATGATACCGACGCTGATTTCAGGCGGAAAACTGGTAATCCTTTCTCGCTTTTCACCGGAGGTGACTGCCCGTGCCATTTCTGAAAAAAAATGTACTGTCTGGGTTGCTGCCCCGACCATGATCACCGCATTGCTCAACATGCCCGAAGTCAATAGCTATGATTTTTCTTCATTACGCATCGCCGTCACCGGCGGATCGCCCATCCCCCTAAGCCTCCAGGAAAGGTTTAGTGAAATCGCGCCCAAGTGTGATCTGGGCGAGGGCTACGGCACGACCGAAATACTCTCCCAAGGCGGTGCCACTACACCGCTTGGACGCTGGAAAGCAGGATTTATCGGTATTCCGACCATCAATGAGATAAAAATCATAAATATTAACAACCGACAAAAGGAAATGCCCGCCAACCAGGTAGGCATGATCGTCATCAAAGGACCAGCTCTGATGAACGGCTATTGGAATGACCCCGAAGAAACCGCCATGTCATTTCTAAACGGATGGTTTTGCACCGGTGATCTCGGCCTGATGGATGAAGAAGGCTATCTGAAAGTAGTCGGCCGCAAAAAAGAACTGATCATCTGCTCCGGATTTAACGTCTATCCGGGTGATGTGGAAAACATCTTAAGCCGGCACCCTGCCGTCCTGGAGGTGGCGGTGATTTCGGTTCCCGACACATACCGCGGCGAATCGCCGAAAGCCGTAGTCGTCCTGAAAAAACAGTTCGAGGGTAAGGTCAGTGAAGATAATATTATATGCTGGTGCAAAAAAAACATGGCGAGTTATAAACGGCCACATATAGTAGAATTTCGAGAAGCACTCCCCAAGTCAGCCGCAGGGAAAGTCCTTAAACGTAAGTTAAACTAAGTATGTACCTACGAAAAAATTAAAATATTACTTCATATCAGTCAGTTAAAACCAAGCGAAGGTATATTTATGTAAAATTTTTCTACTAAATCCTAGTGTAGCCAACTTGAGCAAAGCACCTGTCTCTGTTCAGATTGTGATTGCCTACTGTAGCGGTCTACGGTTTCCTGGACACAAGTTCCAAAAAGGCAGGAAGTTTCTCGCGTAAGCTGGGCGGTTTTGATCGAGCCTGAACCAGGGTATGGAAGCCATGTCTTCCGAAAATCGAATTTTCGTTGTAATCCCGTTGAAAAATCAGAAGTGCCTGCTGCAGATCCTCCACCGTGTTGAACAAACGCAGCCAGAGCAAATTTTCTTGGGAATACGAATGAACCGTTCGGCGGATTCCTTTGCCTTATGGATACGGATATCATCTTGCGGCTGTATTTGATTATTCGCATTGCTTCCCTGTATTTTCAGGATAAGCGCCCGTCAAAACGAGTACAAGGAAAAAGCTACCAACAGGAAACAGTTAGTCATCGCCTTCCACTTTCAGCAACGATCCGGCCAGATTCGAGGCATTCCGCAGCGCCTCATCACGCAAATGCACGTATTGTTGCGTCATGGCCGGGCTCTTATGGGTGAGGAGTTTTTGCAGCGTATGCATATCGACTTTCCCGCAGAAAGCCAGGTGCGAGGCATAGACATGGGGCAGGCCGTGGAGCGCGTGAAATTTGAGGTGCCCAAAAGATTTCGGACCAAATTCGTATCGCGCCGAAAGAGGAAATAAACCATTATTTAATTTTTTTTCAAAAAATCGTTGACAAGCCTGCTGCAAACACATAGTTTCTCTTCTTCAGCGACGCGGGGTGGAGCAGCACGGTAGCTCGTCGGGCTCATAACCCGAAGGTCATAGGTTCAAATCCTGTCCCCGCTACCAAAGATATCAAGGGCTTAGAGGCAAACGCTTCTAAGCCTTTTTTCTGGGTCTACACCAAGAAGAGGGGCACCCCTTCTGGAAGTGCATTATCATAATGCAGTTGCCCCCAAATCTCTCATCTGATTTGACAACAACTCAAAATGTTCAGTTACAGCAGCAACAACCATTTTATCATCTTTTTGTTGTAACGCATCAAACATCATTCTGTGACGAGTGGCAAGTTCATCCATACTGAGAACTGAAACACAAGTACTAATACGAGTGTAATCTCTTATTTTACATTGGTTCCATAAATGCAAAAGCAATTCATTGTTTGCCAATTCAACGATTTTTTCATGAAACAAACTATCCAACTCGATGAACAGTTCGAAATTTTTATCCCTTCCAGCTTGTTCCATCTTACGCATTAATCCGGAAAGTTCATCAAGTTGCCCATCAGTAATCGTGTGCACTATGGTTTGCATAGCGACTATTTCCAATGCACTTCTGACCTTATACGCATCAATAATTCCCTGTTTATCGACAACACGGACAAAGGCTCCCTGATAAGGGCGCGATTCTATCAATCCAACGATCTCCAATTCGCGAATGGCTTCCCGTACGGGAGACTGGGACACACCGAGTTTTCGCGCCAATCGAGTTTCCACCACCCGGTCCCCGGGTTTCAAATCTCCCGATAATATGGCCTGCTTGATAAGATCTTTAATCTCATGACTATATAACGGCCGTTTTTTTAATTGATCTATTGAGTCAATGTGCATAATATACCCATCTATTTTATAACAATATTTTATACAAACGTATCTGGTACAATCTATTGTAAAATGTTATTTTATCAGAATAAGGACAGATGTACAAATCAAGCAAGACTTTTACAAGTCACATAAATCGAAATTGATGCCACTTCTGCAGACTCCCAAGCGGCTGAGACAACAATCCTTAAGCTTTGGCCAAAAAATCACAGTTTCATACTGTCTTTTCAAGAGAAGAAGAAACCATAGAAGATGAATTCAGCAGGCAGCAGAAGCCGACACAACAGCGTCAAACAAAAACTTAGAGCGCCCTACCCATGTTTTTTAGTTATTGAATTATTTCGAATAAAACAAGGGCAACACTTCTGCATTCACTCGCAATACCGGCCCGGCAAAATCCGAACCAATATCACTTGGTTCTACCTTCATAATCGATTTTAATTTAAATATCTAATCAGACAAAGTCAATGGGTGAAAAAGAATAATTGGGAGGAGACAATCATGGTGAAAGCTCCCCGCCCTTTCCTGCGGTTAGAGAAAATGAAGACGGGGATTGGAGAGGAAGTGCAAAAAGCAGGCAAGGAAAACCGCTTACTGCAATTTCCCTTGCCCCTTAAATGACTTCTTTGTGGATCAGTGACCGGTTTCGACGCTTTGCCGCATACCGTAGGCAAGAGTCAACACCTGCAGCAGTCCTATCAACGAGCAGAGCGCTCCCGCCAGATATACGGATGCGTAGCCGGCAATACCAGCCAATACGCCTGCCAAAGGGTTGGCAGTTACATAGGTGATGTCCACGAAAGCCGAATAACTGCCGATGGCCGTTCCATGCATCTGACTGGGGACACGTTTGATCACCTCCACCCCCAAAGCCGGAAAAATCAAAGACGAACCTATTCCGCTTAAAGCGCAACCAATCCAGGCCAGATAGTTGTTTGTGGCGCTCCAGACCAGCAATAGTCCCACGATTTGGATCATAAAAGAGATGGAGGCAACCTGTATGCCTCCCACCCTGTCCGGGAGGGTGTTGAAAAATGCGCGCACAAGGACATAGCCCGCCCCGAAGCAGCTGATGGCAATGCCTGCATGACTCCACTGGTTCTCCAGAAAATAAAGCGAAGTAAACGTCCCGATCATGGCGAAGCCCACATTGTGCATGGCCATGGCCAGACCGTATTTCCAGATCAGCCCCAGGACGCTCAGCAGTGAAAGGCGTTTCCCCGGACGCGGTGCGACAGTTTCAACCGTTGCATTGAACAGGAAAGCCAGCAGCGGACAGGCAATAGCCAGGATACCGATGAGCAAAAAACCGCCTTTTTCGTAACTCAACAAGCCGACGGGCGCGCCCACTGTCATGGCCATGAACATTGCCATGCCGTTCCAGGACATGACCCGGCCGGATTTGTTGCCCCCGAGCAAAGCTATGCCCCAGGCCAGTGTTCCTGTGAGGATCATGCTCTCGCCATACCCCATGACCAGACGGCCGAGCAGCAGCAAGCCGAATTTCGCCCAGACTGCAAAGGGAAGCAGCACAGCAGCAATATAAAAAATACCAGCCAGCGAACAGGACACGGCCCCCCGCCACGCAGCGCGTCTGGCCCCCTGATTATCGGCGATTTTTCCCGCGTACCCGCGCGTCAGAACGGTTGCCAGAAATTGCAGCCCAATGGCCAATCCCACCATTGCGTCGCTCAAATGCAGTTCCTGATGCACCCAGAGCGGAATGACCGGCAAGGGAATGCCTATGGCCAGATAAACGATAAACACAGCCCCTGTGAGTCGGGCAAGTACGGACGCCTCTTCGGAAATGGGCAGAAATGCCATTCTCTGTCTCCCTCTGTTTATATTCCGGACCTGCCTGCATAATTTACGGCAAAAAGAATCAGACCTGGAACATACGGAATCAGGCTTTGCCAAAGCTGCATTGCGGATAGCGGCAAACGTCGCAGCCCATGCACAGACCTCCATACCCCAGGTCGATGAAATCCGAGCGCTCCAGTTTCTCTCCGGCAAGGATTCTCGGAACAACCAGTTCAAAGATGCTGGTATTATGATACATGACGCATCCGGGCAGCCCCACGACGGGAATGTTCCCCAGATACGCCAGCATAAACATGGCCCCAGGAAGAATGGGGACTCCGTACGTCACCACCCGCGCGCCGGAAGCCTTGATGCTGCCGGGGGTCTGGTCGTCCGGATCCACGGACATACCTCCTGTCAGTGCAATGCACTCGGCGCCTTCATCGGCTAGCGCGTGAATGGCGGCGACTGTTTTTTGTCTGTCGTCCGAGGACAGACAACGTTTGAAAACAACACTGCCGTATGCATTGAACTTCTTTTCCACGATCGGACTGAACGCATCCCTGATTCTGCCATGATAGATTTCGTTCCCAGTAACGATGATTCCGACGCGGTGGGGCTTGAACGGTTTGACCTCCACCAGTGGCCGCAGCCGGACAATATTTTCGGCATCCGCGATTCGGCTTTCCGGGACAGCCAGCGGCACAACGCGCGTTCCGGCCACCACGGTTCCGCCAGATACGCGCTGATTGCCATGCAGGGTTGCGAAAACGATATCCTCCAGAGAATTGAGCCGGGCCAGCATTGCCGCATGGATTTTCAGCAGCCCGTCATGAGCAGCGCTCAGATTGATACGTCCCTCGCACGGCTGACTCAGGACAATGCCAGAACCGGCAGCAGCCCGTGCAAGACGTTCCGCAGCCTGATCTTCGTGCAGAATTCCGGCTTTCAGATCCAGTACATAGACATGTTCCTTCCCCATCTCGAGCAGCAAAGGGATGTCTTCTTCCCGCAAAATATGCCCCTTGCGAAATGCGGGGCCTTTGGATTCTCCAGGCACGATGCGCGTCATATCATGCCCCAGGAGCATCCCTACGGCCTTTTCAACTGGTACCGACTTCATGGCTTTCTGTATTCCGCTCATAGCTACTTTTCCGCTGCGTTTTTAATGGTAAATCAAAACAGTGTCTTAAATTGTGAAACACTGTTCCTTTTCCTGGTGGATCTACTGAAGCTCCAGGAAAAGGAAACAATGTTGTTCGATACGATCACATCATTCCGACCAAGAAGATTTATGTGATCTTCATGATGTCAGATTAAAAGACATAAGCCAGTCGCATGCCCACTGTTCCTGTTTGCAGTCCGTTGTAAGTTGCGACATCATATTTGAAATAGGTTTGCAATTGGGTGTGATCCGTAAACATATAGGCAAGCGTTGCGCCGAGCGTATGGGTATTGACCCAATCATGCTGGCGTTCGCCGTCCAAGGACGTCTCTCCGCCGTAGGCGTAAAAATAATCAAGAGATCCAAGGAACTTTTTGGTAAAATCATAACTGACGTGCGCTTCGATCCCCAGCATCGGATCCTGGTCCAGGGTCGCATCCTCCCCGTTGACGCCAAGAGCATCGTCATTTTCAAAGTAGAACTCCACATTGGTGACCAGTTCCAGCCAAAGCGGACCAAAGCCCTTGCCCATGGCCACTTCCTGCTTCGAGGCCCAGCGATTGGCTCCCAGATTCACAGGAGTATTTTTGTCGTACGACCCGGTAGGCATGGTTATATAAGGAGTGTACGCCAGGTAGTATTGTTCTGCTTTGTTGTTCAGCAGCCAGAAAGCCGAGGTGAGCGTGAAATCGCCGATGCCCGTCGATTCCTTTCCGTCATAACTGAATTGTCCGATAGGCAGGATGAACTGCGGATCAAAGGTAAGCCCGGCGACCTCCATATAATAGATGGGTCGAAGCATTGCCACTGTCCCACTAAAATGAGCCGAACTCGTTGCAATATCTCCTTTCGAATACGCTGTGTCTCCAAATGAATTCTGCATATAGAAGCAGAATACGAATGTTCCCGGATCCATGGGCACGTAGTCACGGGGTCCTGTTGTCGCATGTGACACACATGGAATACAGGACAACAATGCTACAATCAAAAAAATTTGTACAACTCTTGTCATAACGTCTCTCCTAAATTAAAGTTTAGACAATACCCAACACTATACGAAGTAATAAAACTTAATCAGTTTTTTACTTTTCGTATTTTGATAAAGTACTTCTGAGACAGTAAGAAAATGAGAATTGACAACTTTCATCTGCTGATATTTATTATTGTGAATCATGGTACAGATTCTGCAAAATCACCATTTTTTATCTCCGGCGAGATTTGTAATGATATTCATAAAATCTCGCCGGATTAATCGAGGCAGGCAAATATATTTAACTGCAGTGGGTATAAAGAATATCGAATGTCCTCTGCAGTGTTAAATTTTAACAGTCTATGCCCACAAGAGGTAAGGTGGACCCCCCGTAGGGCATAACCAGAACGCCCGCATTGTTTCCGAGTTTTTCAAGTGCGGCATCAAAAGCTTCCTGAACCGTGGCAAAAGGCTCCATAAAAAGAGTCCGCACCAGGTCGGGATCCATTTCCGAGACCAGATGAATGGCGGCATTTTCCAGAACAAGGGCAATGGCAGCGGCCTTGTGTCCGCCCAGCTGAAAATCCTCTTTGATACGTTGCACCAGGTACTGCGGAGTGGGCGCAGCAGTAATCCACTCTTCGAAAACCTCTTCTCCAAGACCTTCCTTGCAGGACCCCACCAGAATGATCACGCCACCTTTTTTCACCGCATGTTTGGCGTTATCCAGAGCCTTCTGCGTCTGGTACAAATTCAGATCCTTCGGACTTCCCCCCTGGGAGACAATGACGATGTCGGCCCGCTGATCGATATGTTTGCCGTACAAGGTATCCAGAAAACGACAGCCCTTGCGGTGGGCTTCTACGAAATGCCCCGCAACCGCATGGATAATGTCCTTATGCTCATCCAGAACCACATTGACGATAAAATCGATGGGGCAAATGGAGATGGCCTCTTCCAGATCCATACGTACGGGGTTGTCCTCCAGGCGGCCGGCAACGGATTCAGGTTCGACCATAAGGCTGTGATTGGACTGAATGGCCGCCCTGGTGGAGACTCCTGGCATGATGGCCTTGGCGCCGCCGCTGTAACCGGCGAAGTAATGATATTCGATATTCCCGAGACAGATGCGCCTGTCGGCCTCAGCCACGGCACGCGCAATTTCAACCGGCGTGCCGTGGCTGGTCTTTCCCATAAGCACATAGTCTTCGGCATTGCTGTCTAGACAGCGCAGCGTCGCGTACAGCTCCTTACCTATGAGTCTGATCATTTCCTCGGGGGTTTGCAGCCGGTGGCTGCCCAGGGCGAAAACAACGGCGATGTCCGCCGGTTTCACGCCAGCGGCGTACAGTTCTTCGAGAACCAGCGGCAAAACCGTCTTTGAAGGGAATGGCCGGGTGATGTCGCTGGTGATGATGGCGACCTTTTCCCCTGGCCGGACGATCTCGCGCAGTCGCGACGTCCCGAGGGGATTTTCCAGCGCATCGGCCACTGCTTCCGCACCACGAAGTCTGATGTTTACTGCATTCGGTTCAAGCACCCCAAGGACATTCGCGTCCGGCACTGTGACCTGCTGGGGCTGTGTCCCGAATCCTAGTGTCAATTCCATGTCTGTTCCCTTTTCGGATTCAGATACGCGCCACACCGCTTTCTCGGGCGGCCTGCGCAACGCTTGAAGCAACGACAGCGCGAATTCTCGCATCAAAGGCCGCCGGCAGAATATAATCTGCCTGCAACTCGCCCGTATCCACCAATCCGGCAATGGCCTGTGCGGCGGCAAGTTTCATGGCATCGTTGATGTCGCGGGCGCGAACATCCAGGGCTCCGCGAAAAATGCCCGGAAAAGCCAGAACATTGTTGATCTGATTCGGAAAATCGCTGCGTCCCGTACCGACAACCGCGGCACCGGCCAGCAAAGCGGCATCGGGCATGATCTCCGGAACAGGATTGGCCATGGGAAACAGAATGGCTTTTGGAGCCATGGAACGGACCATCTCCGGCGTCACCGTGTCCGGGGCGGAAACACCGATAAACACATCCGCACCGCGCAGCATGTCGGCCAATGAGCCCTGCTTTTTATGCGGATTGGTGATTTCGGCCAATTCGGTCTTTTTGGGGTTCAAGCCATCGCGTCCGCTGTATATCGCGCCTTTGCGGTCGCAGAGGATCACCTCTTTGAGGCCCATGCTCATGAGCAGGCGGACAATGGCCACGCCGGCGGCACCGGCTCCGTTGACCACTGCGCTGATTTCGCCGATCTGCTTGTCCACCAGCTTCAGGCCATTGATGAGCGCAGCCGCGGTAACTACGGCCGTACCGTGCTGGTCGTCATGGAAGATGGGAATGTCACAACGCTGCTTGAGTTTTTCCTCGATTTCAAAACAGCGCGGAGCAGAGATATCCTCCAGATTGACGCCTCCGAAGCTCCCTGCAAGCAGTGCGACCGTGTCGACGATTGCATCCACTTCTTTGGAACGGATGCACAACGGAAGTGCGTCAACACCTCCGAACTCCTTGAACAGCGCGCATTTGCCTTCCATCACCGGCATGCTGGCCTCAGGTCCGATATCACCCAGACCGAGAACCGCGGAACCGTCGGAAATGACCGCAACGGTGTTCCAGCGGCCGGTAAGATCGAAACTCTTGGAGGGATCCTTCTGGATTTCCAGGCACGGTTGCGCAACACCAGGCGTATACAACAAGGACAGTTGTTCCTTGCTGGTAATATGTTGCTTGGAATTATATTCGAGTTTTCCACGAAGCTTCGCATGCAGCTCCAATGATTCCTGTGCGTAATTCATGAAATCAAAACTCCTGTTTCTTCAGCTGCGAGCCATGACGCAATGCTTTGACGACAGGAAGTTCTTCCCCTGTCAGGAAACGTATCAAAGCGCCACCGCCTGTGCAGATGTAATCGATGTCTTTTGTTGCGTTGTATTTGTTTGTCGCTGTAATGCTGTCTCCACCGCCGACGATGGTATAGGCCCTGGTTTCCTTGAGCGCCTGCCAGACAACTTTTGTCCCCAGTTCGCTTTCAGACTTTTCAAAAACGCCCATGGGGCCGTTCACAAACACGGTTTTGGCGGTCAGGATCTCCTGCTGGTAAAAGAGCGCGGTATTACGGCCGATATCCAGCAGTAAGGCCTCATCTGGCAGTTCACTGATCAAATGCTCCAGACGCCGTCCTTCCTGAACCTCAGCCAGATCGGAAGGCAGAGCGATTTTTTCCGGATGCTCTGCCAGAAGCTTTCGGGCAGTTTCCACGTATTTTTCATAGCCCTGAGCCCGGATGAACTGTTTGGAGGCGGTTCCGATGAAAACCCCTTTTGCCCAAAGCATGATGTTGGCTACCAGTCCGCCGGTCAGCACCCTGTCGGCACTGCCGTTGGCCAGCACCGTCTCCATCATCAGGAAAGCATCCGCGATTTTGGCGCCGCCCAGTACAAACACCGACGGGCGTTCGGGGTACTCCATCAACTCGGAAATGACGCAGTATTCCTTTTCAAACAATCGCCCCATGGCCGAAGGCAGCTTCTGCTCAAACCCGCACAAAGAGGGCTGGTCGCGGTGCGCAGCCGCGAATGCGTCGCACACATAGCAATCCGCCAGAGGAACGAGCTTGCGAACGAGCAGGGTCTCGGCCTGTTGCTCGTGCGTCAGCTTCAGATTCAATTCGAAAAGCGTCTGCTCCTCGGCAACAAAACGAACATTGTCGAGCAGCAGTATTTCACCTGGAAGCAGCGAACCGATGGCCTCACGGGCTGCCGGACCGCAGACGTCGTCCACAAATCGCACCTCGCGTTGGAGCAACCCGGACAATACCCTGGCATGCGGTTCTGTCGTGAAGAAGTTCTTGTACTCTATGTCGCTCCCCTGATGGGCCATCAGAACCACCCTGGCGCCCTTGTCCGCAAGCTCCCTGATTGTGGGAACACAGGCCTTGATCCTGGTGGTGTCCTTGAGGCTCCGGGTCGCTCGGTCGATGGGCTGGTTGATGTCCACGCGGACCAACACCGTTTTCCCACCGACCTCGAGATCATCGAGCGAATTGATGCCGAATCTCATAATCGACCCGTTATCCTAGCGAACCTGGAGGTTCAGGTATTTGTTGGTAGCTTCAGTGCCTTCCCTGCCCGTGCTCTGCATGCCCATGGCCGCTCTGACGGCATCCATGGACTCCGGAATGGTGACGCTTTCCTGGGGGATGTTGATGGCGAACATGAGATCGTCGCCGCTTTCGACAATGCTGTCTTCCCACAGCCCGATCTCGTACATATCCCCTCTCGGATTGCCCAGATCGCGCGCGTAGCGGAAAAAGGACGCATTCCCCAGAAAACCGTCGTCCAGGCTGACAACCCGGATCCGGGGATGACTCTTGAACGCGCGCAAGGCCTCCTCGCGGTTGAGCTTCTTGTTGCCGGTGGCCAGTACGGTGATGATATGTCCGTGGGTCACGGGCGTATGCACCAGAATTCCGGTGGCATCCACGTGGGGCATGATGGTCATGAGATCCACGGCCTGGTGGTTGGGCGCCTTGTCCATTTTCAGGGCATTGGTCAGGCCGCGATGATAGTCGCCAGGATCCGCAACGCGGCGAACGATGGTGATGGCCACCCGTTTGATGCCGCCGCAGTTTTTGTCCAGGCAGTCCACGGCGCGGATAAGGCCGGTGGTGTTGCAGCTGGTCAGCTTGAGGTAATCCTTGTTGAGACCTTTTTCGTAATTGGCGTATCCGTGAAAAAAGACATCGGCCACGGAATTGCTTTCGCCCCCCTGAAAAACAGCTTTGAGACCTCTGGCCGCGTACTGCTCCTTGTTTTTTGCTCCAACGCCGCCGGGAGACGAATCCAGCATGATGTCGACCTTCCCCAGCAGATCGTCAAAGCTGCCGGCGACCGGAATTCCCAAAGCATCAAACTTGCCCTTGTCCGCGCCGGCCACCAGGTACAGATCATAGGGCATGCCCTTTTCATGCAAGGCGCGAATCGACAATGTCGGCGCCAGGTCGGCCACGCCCACCAGCTCCATATCCTCCTGCAGAGCCACGCCGTCCGCCAGGCGCTGGCCTATGACTCCGTACCCTGCAACACCTACTTTGATCTTTGTCATCTCTTATTCCTCACAGGCAGCACCGAGGGCTGCTCAGTTTCTTGTTTCAATCAACACATCAACTATAATCGATTATTTTTTGGGTACTGCGTTGCAACAAAGCCCTTCCACATCATGGGCTGCTTCCAGAATGGCCTCACAGATTGTCGGGTGCGGATGGATGGTGTCGGCAAGTTCTTCGATGGTCCCCTCGGACTTCATGACCGCCGCGATCTCGGCGATCATATCGGTTGCCCTGGGCGCCATGATCTGCGCACCAAGGATCTCGCCTGTTTCCGCGTCCGTCACCACCTTGACCAATCCGCTTCTGGTGCCCAGAATCATGGCCTTCCCATTGGTGGCCACATTGAAGCGACCGCACTTGATCTTGCGACCGTTTTTTGCAGCTTCTTCGCCGGTCATGCCCACGCAGGCGATTTCAGGGAAGGTGTACACGCAGGCCGGAATGACATCGTACTTCATGATTGCGCTTTTTCCGGCGGCATTGGCCGCTGCCACCATGCCCTGCGCGGTGGCCACATGAGCCAGCTGCATGTTTCCGGTAATGTCGCCAATGGCGTAGACATGCGGCAGGTTCGTACGCATGCCCGCATCCACCTCAACAAAGCCGCGAGACAAGGCTATGCCCGCTGCTTCGCAGCCGATACCGGCTGTTTGCGGCTTCCGCCCGATGGACATCAGGCAGATTGCGCCCGAGGCCTGTTCCTCTTTGCCGTTTTTTTCGTACGCAACGCTCAGCACATCGCCGTCCTGAATACGCGTAACCCTGGCATCGGTTACGAATCTGACACCCTTTTGTTCGAGTAGCCTTTGCAACAGGCCGACGATTTCTCCGTCGATCCCGTTCAGGATTGCAGGCATCATTTCCAGAACAGTGACTTTCTTGCCAAGCGTTGCATACAGGGAGGCGAATTCGAGCCCGATTACTCCGCCTCCAATGATGACCAGGCTTTCAGGACAGCTCGTCATGGCCAGCAATTCGTCGCTGGTGACAACCCTGTCGTTCTCGGCTCCCGGAATGGGAGGGCGCGAGGGTGCCGACCCTGTAGCCAGGATGATGGAATCTGTTTCGATACGTTGCTCGCCCACCTGGATGGTGCGGGCATCCTGCAATACGCCGAAGCCCTGGATCACGGTCACGCCGTTGGCTTTTTCCAGGGCGGCGATGCCTCCGCGAAGCTTGGAGACGATACCATCCTTATATTTCACCAGCTGCGCGTAATCACAGCTGACTTCTCCCGTATGAACGCCGCAGGTTCCGGCTGTGGCCGCGGTTTCATAGACTTCGGCGCCATGCAGCAGAGCCTTGGTCGGAATGCATCCCCTGTTAAGGCAGGTACCCCCCAGTTCGCGGGCTTCGACAAGAGCCGTTTTTTTTCCGTATTGGGCACAACGGATGGCGGCTTCATATCCGCCTGGGCCGCCGCCCACCACCACTACTTCGAATTTCATTTCATCTCCTTCAACGCCTGAGCGCCTGCATCCGTGTTACTGCGTCACGCCAGAAGCGCGGGGTTTTCGAGATAGGTTTTCACCTGTTTGAGAAATCCCGCAGCGGGAGCGCCATCCACAATACGGTGATCATAGCTCAGGCAGAGATTCATCAGCGAACGTATGACGACCTCGTCCCCTTTGGGAGTTTCCCGCACAATCGCCCGCTTGCCCATTTTGCCCACTGCCAGAATGCCGGCTTCCGGCGGATTGATGATGGCCGTGAAATCATCGATATCGAACATGCCCAGGTTGGAAACAGTGAAAGTGCCCCCGCTGTAGTCATCCGTGGAAAGCGCATGATTCTTGGCCTTGGTGGCCAGCTCCGAGGAACAGGCGGCAATTTCAGTCAGCTTCATCAGATCGGCGTTCTTGATTACCGGTACCAGCAGTCCTTCCTCCACCGCCACAGCCATGCCGAGATTGACGTACTCCTTGAGAACGATCCCCGAATCCGACCAGGAAGCGTTCATCAGGGGAAATTCCGTCAAGGCAGAGGCCACGCAGCGAAGTACGATATCGTTGTAGCTCACCCGGATTCCGGCGTTTTTATAAAGCGTACGCAGCTTGATGGCTTCGGTCATGTCCACTGTAATCCGATGGTAGGCCTGAGCCATTTCACCGAGGCTCTCTTTCATACGCTTGGCAACGATTCTGCGCATACCGGAAAGGGGAACCAGCCGCTCCCCTCTGGATACGCCTTGCACCCGGTTTTCCAGTCTGGCGGCAATGGACGCGAGCACGTCATCCGCCATGACCTTGCCTCGAGCGCCGCTTCCCTGCAGGTCTTCCGGCGCCAATCCGTTGACCGAGGCTATTTTTCTGGCCAAAGGACTGGCCTTGATTTGAGATGAAGCCGCGTATGCCAGCACATCCCGCTCGATGACAAGCCCTTCGGGACCGGATCCGGGGATTTTCCGGAAATCCAGCCCTTTTTCCTGGGCCAGCAGTATTGCACGTGGCGATGCAAAGGAGGATTGCGTCCCCTGCGTTTCGTCGGTGGGAGTGGAAGAAACAGCTTGCGGCGCATCGGGAGTGGTTGAAGATGCCTCTTCCGAAGCGGCAGGAGATTCCGCAGCAGGCTGTGCCGATTGCGACGCGGCTTCATTGAGCAGCGATGTGATGTCTTCCCCGGACTCGCCGACGATGGCGATGGGCGCTGAAATCGGGACGACATCTCCTTCGTTGCGAAGTATTTTCAACAGGACCCCGCTGCATGCGGCGTCTATGGAAATTGTCAGCTTGTCTGTTTCCATTTCAAACAAAGGCTGGCCTTCGGTCACCTGTTCGCCTTCCTTCACAAGCCAGGTCATAATGGTGCCTTCGGTCATCTGCAGCCCCTGTTTGGGCATCGTGATTATTTCGGCCATTTGGGTTGTCCTTCGCTTATCGGTAGCAAACTGTTTTGGCCGCCTCGACGATATCGTCCACGGAGGGCACGACGGCATTCTCAAGAGCGACATTGAACGGCAACGGGCAGGCTTTGGCTCCCAGGCGTACGGGGGGAGCATCCAGATAACGGAACGCTCTTTCCATCACCTGCGAGGCTATTTCGGCCCCCCAGCCGGCGTTTTTATGAGCTTCGTGGGCCACCACCAGCCGGCCTGTCTTTTTGACTGATTCGACGATCGTATCGATGTCCAGGGGCACCAGCGTACGCGGATCGATGACCTCCGCGTCAATATCCATGGCCGCAAGCTTTTCAGCTGCTTCCAGAGCCCGTCCGACATACAGCAATGAAGCGACTATGGTCACATCCTTGCCACTGCGTTTGATATCAGCCTTGCCGAAGGGAATCATGAATTCGGGATCGTCCGGCACTTCGGATTTGACCGCGTACAGGGCCTTATGTTCGAAAACCATGACCGGATTGTCGTCGCGGATGGCCGTACGCAGCAGACCGGCGGCATCCGTGGCGGTGGAAGGACAGGCAACCTTGAGCCCCGGTATGTGCATAAAAATCGTTTCCAGGCTCTGACTGTGGGTGGCGGCGTTGCCGCGCCCCACTCCCTGCTGGCCGCGAATGACCAGAGGAATTCTGGCTTTGCCTCCGAAAACATACCGCGTCTTGGCGGCCTGATTGAGAATCTGATCCGCTGCTACCAGAGTGAAGTCCATGTACATCAGCTCCACAATGGGACGCATGCCGACACAGGCGGAACCAATGCCCGCCCCCACAAGTGCCGCCTCGGAAATCGGCGAATTGCGTACCCGCTCCACGCCGAATTCCTCAAACAGTCCCCGCGTGCACCCGAAAATACCACCCAGCGTTTCAATATCTTCGCCCATGATAAAAACACGTTCGTCACGACGCATTTCTGCGGCAATGACGTCCTTGATGGCCTCAGCATACCTTTTCATACTCATTGGAGCATCTCCCCCTCGTAGAACACGTCCTCCAGCACCTTTGCCGGATCCGGTTCCGGGCTGTTCATGGCGTAATCCGCCGCATCATCCGCTTCCTTGATGGCCGCCTGTTCGATGGCATCCAGTTCGTCTGTCGTGAAGGCGCCCTCTTTAATCAATGCCTCGCGGAACAGTTTGATGGGGTCCCTGTCCTTCTTCCAGGCCTCGGTTTCTTCCCTGGTCCGGTAGTTTTGCGGATCGCCTGTCCAGTGGCCCAGGTGGCGGTAGGTTTTGCACTCTATGAGCGAGGGGCCCTGTCCGGTTCTGGCACGCTCCGCTGCTTTTTCCACAGCTTCGTAGACCGCGTAGACGTCATTGCCGTCCACGGTAACGCCGGGCATGTCGTAGGCAGCTCCGCGATCGCTGATATTCTCGACAGAAGTGGACTGCCAGGCAGGAACGGAAATGCCGAACCCGTTGTTTTCGCAGATGAACAGTACAGGGAGCTTCCAGACCGAAGCCATGTTCATGGCTTCATGCACCACACCCTGGTTTGATGCGCCGTCGCCGAAAAACGACACCGCCAGCTGGTCCGTCCCCTTCAGTTTGATGCCGAGACCAGCGCCCATGGCAATGGGCACGCCTCCGGCCACAATGGCGTTGGCGCCGAGGTTGCCCTTGGTAAAATCAGCGATGTGCATGGATCCGCTGCGGCCTTTGCAGTATCCTGTAGCCTTGCCCATCAGTTCCGCCATGGCCTTGTCAAGCGCGGCGCCTTTGGCGATGCAATGACCATGGCCGCGGTGCGTGCTGGTTATATAGTCATCGTCGCGGAGCAATGCGCAGACTCCGGCGGCAACGGCTTCTTCTCCGGCGTACAGATGGACGGAACCGCGAAGCTTGTTTTCTTCGAACAAACTTTGCGCCTTTAACTCAAACCACCGAATCTGATTCATGGTCTGATAAATCCAGCGTTTTTTATCCTTACTAATCAATGTACTACTCCTGTAGTTTCATTTTTAGTCCTGGTCCTCAACTGGAAGATTCCAGTTAAAGTAGGCAAAGTACGGTTTTGCTGCTCTGATACGGAAATCATTCATGTCTATGTTTTTCCATTCATAGACACCTGAACCGGTTTTTTGCCCCAGGTTTCCTGCTTCATATCTTGTTCTGACGTATTCTTGCGTCTTGTCAGCATTGCTCAAGTCTGGAAAAAGATAGTCTTCTATGCTGGTAATCATATCGAGCCCGGCATAGTCGAAATGCTCGAAGATACCTATGGATGTATAACGGGGAATAAAACTGTATTTGAGAGTCTTATCTATGTCTTCAGGAGAGGCAATGCCGCACTCGACCATGTGCACAGCTTCGCGGTACAGAGCATGCTGCAGCCTGTTGCCGATAAAGCCCGGTGCCGCCTTCTTCATGACGACGACTTTGCGCCCGACGGATTCAAGCAGGTCATAGGTCGCCTGGATGGCGTTCTTGCAGCTGTTCTTGTTGGGAACCAGTTCGACGCACGGAACAAGATGCGGCGGGTTCCAGGGATGCGCCACAAGCAATTTTTCCTTTTGAGTCAGTGTCTTGGCAAGATCATCTGCGGATATCGCTGAAGTGGTGGAAGCGATGGCCTGAAAGCAGTTACAATGGCGCTCTATAAGCGCATACACCTGTTCCTTGGTCTCGAGACGTTCCCTGACGCACTCAAAGATCATTTCCGTATCCGCTATGGACTCGTAATCCTGCGTGAGGGAAAAATGCTTCGCACATGCCGCCGCCTGTTTTTCAGTAACAAGCCCCAAGGATATCAAGTCCTTATAGCACTCATCATAGCGCAGCTTTCCGGTAGCCGCATGCGCATCGTCAAGGGCGAGCATGGTGACGGCATATCCGTTGCCGGTGAACAAGGCCGCCAGCCCGGCCCCGATCATGCCGGTACCGATAATGGAAATATGTGTTTTTTCAGTTTCCTTCATAAGGAACTCCCCTTAATTTTAATACATAATCGATTATTCTTGTGCGTATTTTTCATATCCCGGCTGTAATGATTCTTTAATGCTGCTATCGCGATAGCAGCATTATTGTCTCAAATAGATATTCAAAATATCTATATCACTACTTTTGCATAAAATAGTTGTAGCATTTGATGACATTGGTACGCTGAATGTATTCCATCATTTCATCCTGGCCGATATCAACGTTGCAACGATCGGAAAAATTGATTCTCGCAATGCATTCTTCCTGACTCCAGCCTTTTGCAATGCCGACGCCGACTGCATTGAGCCATTCCATGACAAAAGACAGCTGATGCAGAATATATTCTTTCCCGACAACCGGGCCATGACCTGGGATGACGAAATCAACATCAAGGGAGTACAAAAACTTGAGACTGTCTATGAGCTGCTCGATATTGGCTGAATGCAACCAGGTCTGGCAGCCGGCGAAGATCGTATCTCCCACGATGACAGTACGTTCTTCCGGGACATGGACGGCAATCTGGGAATCCGCATGCCCGGGCGTATGGTAAAGATGAAAATGATGCTCACCAAGGACAATATCCATGCGGTCGCTGAAGGTGATCTGGGGGGTATTCACGATATACTCTTCCCGACTGGGCATCAGTTTCAGGCCTTCCTGGTCCTGCCGCTGCAACACATCGACACTGTAGTCGTATCCGTCCATTTCCCCAGGCACGAGAAAAAATTCGTCAACAAGCTTTTCATGGGCCACGACCGGACATTTACCCGCAAACCAGTGATTGCCGAAAATGTGATCGATATGCGGTTCGGTATTGATCAGATATTTGATTGGCCCCTTTTTCTCCGCAAAATCTATCATTTCGAGCAGACTGGTCAGCCATTGCGCCGTATCAACAAACACAGCCCCTTCTTTGGTGAAAACAATGCTCGGGTTGCAGCCGCGGATTTTCGTTTCCGTATATATGTTGGGGGTTACTCGTTCCATTATAGCTCCTCAAAAAGTCGTAATATGCATTGAAAATGACTGGTGCGCCTGAAAAATACAGACGCACCAGATACAGTTTTTACATCCCGGCTGCCTGGTCGCAGGCTTCCTGGAGAGTGTGCTTTACCCAGACCCTGACCATTTCCTGACGGTATTCCCTGGTCGCCCTGGCATCACTGATGGGCGAGCATGCGGAAACGGCTTGTTCCGCCACGGCCTTTTTCAGCTCGCAGCTCAGTTCCTGTCCAAGCAGCATTTTCTCTGCGGAAGGCACGCGTAGCGGAGTGGGGGCTACGCCGCCAAGCACCATGCGCGCATCGGAGATCCTTTTTCCGGCGTCCAGCTGCAGGCGAATGCCGACATTGATGATCGAGATATCCGTATCGCCGCGAATGGCGTATTTTTTAAAGGAACAGCCATTGCCTTCTGGCAGGGAGGACAGCTTGAATGAAGTCAGCATTTCTCCGCGCTGCAAAACGGTTTTTCCCGGCCCGGTAAAGAAATCCTCCAGCGGGATGACCCGGTCCGCCTTCGGACCGGAAAGGGCCACTTTTGCGTCCAGAATCATGAGTCCGGGGATGGTGTCGGCGCTGGGCGATGCGTTGCAGGTATTGCCGCCGATGGTTCCCACATTGCGTATCTGCATGCTGGAAACATGGCCTGCGCAATTTTTGACTACCTTCCACGGTCCCACCAGCTGATCGGACCTGGATACATCCATGAGACGAACCATGGCACCAATGGAGACCCCGTTGTTTTCCGGAGTGATTCGTTGCAATTCCTTGATGCTGTTCAGGCTGATGACCGCTTTGGGTTTGGCCTGCCGGTTACGCATCCGGACCACCAGATCCGTACCTCCGGCGAGCAATCGCGCATCCTCGCCGTATTCATCGAGGAGTTCCACGCATTCCTTGACCGTTTCCGGCTCGAAGTACCATTCGAATTTCATTTCGCCACCTCCCCGGAAGCCAGCTGGTCTCGCGCATCTTCAATCGCTTCGACGATTTTTACATAACCTGTGCAGCGACAAAGGTTGCCGTGCATGCCTTCACGGATATCCTCTTCAGTGGCCTTGGGATTCTCGTCCAGGATCGCCTTGGCGGCCATGATCATGCCGGGCGTGCAGAATCCGCACTGGATAGCGAAATGATCGATGAAAGCCTGCTGCAGAGGGTGCAATCCGTTTTCCGTTTCCAACCCTTCGATGGTGAGAATTCTGGCATCGCGCGCCTGGCCGATAAGCATGGAGCAGCTTTTGACGGCCCTGCCGTTCATGATCACGGTGCATGCGCCGCAGTTGGCGTCGTCGCACCCTTTTTTGGCGCCTGTCAGGTGCAGATCGTCACGCAAAACTTCCAACAGGGTTTTGCAAGGGTCCACATGGATATCGTACGGGTTTCCATTCACCTCGAAAGAGATGTTGATCGTCTCCACTTTAGCATCCTTCATTTTTCGGGCTCTCCTTTTCTTTGATCAGCGCCAAAATACGCTCAGCCGTCATGGGCATCACCGCAGGCCGTACACCCACTGCCTTGTACACTGCGGACGCAATCGCCGGTCCCACAGGGATCGTAATGGATTCGGCCATGCCCTTCGCGCCGTACGGACCGTCAGGCAGCGCATCCGGATGAATGGAACGGTTGAAATCCTTGCGTAGCGGAGTTTCCAGAATGGTCGGTACGCGGTAGTCGGTGTAGCTGGCATTGATCAGCTGACCGTCCTTGTAGATGTGCCCGTCCATAGTCGAAAAACCGAGGGCCATGATTACGCCGCCGTCGATTTGTCCTTCACACAGCTTCGGATTGATGGGATTGCCGGTATCCGCGGTGCTCACCAGGCGAAGAAGCCTGATCTGGCCTGTTTCTTCATTGACAGCGATCTCCACGCCGATTGCGCTGAACTGGTACCAGTTCCACATCCGGGGCGTACGTCCGTCTTCGTGCCCGGGACCGGACCATGGTACCGCAGGCGCGGGACAGAATACGCCGTGGCCGCGTACAGGGGTGCCCTTGAGCAGTCCCCATGTCTGCTGGGTAAAAAAGGAAAATGGTTCGAAGAGATCCGGGATGTCGATTTCCTCAATATTGGAACCGACGATGTACGCCTTGCCGTGTTTGATGGTGATCTGCTTGGCGGCCACACCTACCTTGCGGCCAGCGGCCTCTTTCAGCTGAGCAATGGCATCTGCGCATGCGATGAGCACGGCGTTGCCGCAGGTGTAGGTTGTCCGGCTGGAAGCGCCGAAATTGTCGAACGGCGTGCGTCCCGTGTCAGCACGCGTAATATGAATGGTTTCGATGGGCACCTGAAACTCGGTGGCCACCATCTGGCGCAGTGTGGTCTGCACGCCCATGCCCTGCTCGTCCACGCTCACGAGAAGCTCGATGCTTCCATCGCTGTGAACCAGAACCTCAGCCTCCGAACGTCCAAGCGGAGTGTTCTGTTTGCCTCCGATAGCCACGCCGCGGCCGCGCTTCCAGGGGCCTGGTTCCTGCTCGCAGGGCTCGTCCAGCTTGATGGCTTCGGCAACTACTTCCAGGCATTTGGCTACGCTCGTACTGGTGAGTTTTTCGCCGTAGGGATTGCGATCCCCTTTTTTGATGAAGTTTTTCAGCCTGAGTTCGACCGGACTCATGTTCAGCTTTTCTGCCAGAACATCCATCAGGTTTTCAATGGCCCATTCGGATTCCGGACAACCCAGTCCGCGATACGGTGCACACGGCATGGTGTTGGTGGCTATTGCATAACCGTCGCCGAAAACATTGGGTACGTCATAGACGCACACCAGTCCGGACCCGGAAAGACGTCCGTCATAGACATTCTGCATGGAGGCGCCGGTGTTTTCGATATTCTTGAATTGCTGAGCCACCAGTGTTCCATCCTTTTTTGCTCCAAGCTTGAGATGGGTCTGGCATGGCCAGTTGGACGGAGAGGAAGTAAACATTTCTTTGCGGGTAAAGATGTATGAAACCGTACGCTTTGTACGCAGAGCCATCAGTACGGCCATGGGTTCGACAAGAGGAAACAGGCGGTTACCGAAACTGCCGCCGGTATACGGCTGAATGACCCGGACTTTCGAGGAAGGAAGCTGAGGAAACATGGTGCAGATTTTATCTTTGGTTACACCATGGACACCACAGCCATTGGTATAGAGGGTGACGCCCCCATCCGGAGTGTATTGGGCGATGGCACCATTGCATTCGATCTGTGCGGTCGACTTTTTATCATTGTAATAGAAACCTTCCACAACGACTTCGGCTTCCTTGAATGCTGCATCCACATCGCCCACGTTCAATTTGTAACTCTGCAAGTAGTTTGGGCCTTCTTCCTGCGGCCCCATGTAGCCGGGCAGATTGCCGAATTCCGGAGCAAGGACCGGAATGGAATCTTTTTCGCGTGCTTCCAGCGGATCCGTGACATAAGGCAAGGGCTTGTAATCGACCTTGATCAACTCGATAGCCTGCTCCGCGATTTCCACACTTTCCGCTACAACGATAGCCACAGCCTGACCTGCCCAAATGACTTCATTGCGTGCAGGATTGCCATAATAACTGGACGCGTACGGGATATCGTACCACGGGACATCCGGATCCGTACCTTTGATGATAGTTACTACACCAGACAATTTTTCAGCTGCACTTACATCAATTTTTTCAATGATGGCGTGAGCATGCGGACTACGCAGCGCACGTCCATGCAACAGATCCGTGAATTGCCCTTGAAGATCTTCCAGATAAATGGCTTTACCTGTAGCTTTCTCAAAAGCATCGACACGTATCGCGTTCTTACCGATGTAACTATTTTGTCCACAGTCATTCATGTTTCAACTTCCTCCAGCATCATTGTGCTATTACCTCATAATATATACGTCGATACTACCCCTATACAAACTCTGCCTTTGTTGCTTTGTTAACCTGAAACACGGTTGTTGCTATCAATTAAACCGTTCACCTTACTAAAAATTGGTTTTGCTTGCCCTGGTAATTATCCTGAAAACGTATTCTGAAATCTCTTTATGATTGTAGTTCTTCATGATCGCGCTTTCAGAACACGATCAGCTTCGGAAAACTAAAATAATTTTTAATCGATTATTTTTTTCTCAAAAAATTTTTAATCGATTATTTTGGCTAAAAAAAGAAATAAAATATAATCGATTTTGTTTATGTTTACGCAACTCACTTTTTCTTGTCAATGTTTTCTTGTCATCAAAGAACGCTTAATTCGTGACAGTCCGTAATAAAATCAAAATTTCAGATAGATATAACTGACATTTAAAAGAGAATTTTGCTTTTTTCAATCCTCCGCCAGCTAAACACTCTATTCAAATTCCTGACCAGCGTATCGCGCACGAATCCCCCCCTTTGCAAGACGACACACTAGCCGAATACGCGATCCCAATCCGATCAGCCCTGAAAAGACACAAGGTCGGGCTGCGTGTTGCGGCCGTAACGGCCAACAGTCAGCGTTACCGGGCAGTTTTTTAGCTATCGGTGCTGGCTGCGATTCAAAAAGATTTGAATTGCGCGCCGAGCGCAACTACACTCTCGTACAGCAGAACCACGACGGCTGGAATCTGCCGGCGGTTCTGCAGCTACTCATCCTGAACTGCGATCTCCGGGAGCGAAAAAACGAGACTGACCGCTCCGCAAATGGCTCGGGCTTCCTCGAAAACCGGTGTAAAAAATTTGAAATATTCCGTACTGCTTAACGAACCATTGCTTCAATGAGCTGGCTCAACTCCGCAGCCATTCGAGTCACGTCCTGTACGGCATTGCTGGAGAGAGTCATGACGTCGGAAGCCTCCTGGGAAAGCTGATTCACTTCCTCAGTCGAATGGTTGATCTGTTCGCTGGTGGAAGATTGTTCTTCCGCGGCAGCGGCTATACCGCTCACCTGCGATGCCGCATTGTCCATCATATGGACAATGGCGTTCAATACTTCACCTGATTTCCCCGCAAGTTCCGTACTTTGCGTAATTTTCTGAACGGCTTTCTCCGTGGCCTGAATATTCACTCCGGCGACAGACTGAATATTGGCTATGGCGTTGCCTACTTCTTTGGTTGCGTTCATGGTTTTTTCCGCCAGTTTACGCACTTCGTCCGCAACCACTGCGAACCCGCGGCCTGCTTCGCCCGCCCTGGCAGCTTCAATGGCCGCGTTGAGCGCCAGAAGATTGGTCTGGTCGGCAATATCGGTGATCACGTCCATGACGTTGCCGATATCCTGCGCCTGCTCCCCAAGGTTGCTCATGGAATCCTTGAGGCTTACCGCCTGCGTGTGTACTTCGCCGATGGTCCGGATCAGGTCCCCCAGGTTGGTGGCCCCGAGCGCAGCCTCTCTACGCGCGTCGGAAGTCACTTTTGCCGCTTCCGAGGCATTCCGGGCCACCTCGAGAACGGACGCGTTCATCTGGTTCATGGCGGTAGCGGTTTCGGCCATCCGATCGCGTTGCGAAATTGCGCCTTTGCTGGCCTGTTCGATCTGTGCCGAAAGTTCCTCGGCTGCTGATGCCAGATTCTGAGAAATATTTTCCGCCTCGGATGCAGTACGGGATATTTTTGCGTTCTGCTCCTGAATCTGATTCTGCTGCGCACGAATTTCAGTCAGGTCAATCAGGTTGGAAACAGCCCCAAGCAACTTGTTTTCCAAATCATAAAAGGCTGTGGTTCTTATTCTCAGGATGGAGTTCTTTCCAGATGGGAAGTGATGCTCCTTCTCGATGTCAAATTTGGTGTGTTCTTGTATTGCCCTGTCGACCATGGTTTTCTGTCCGGGGTCTCCATTGTAGATGTCGCCGGATGTGGAGCCTTTCAATTGCTCCACAGATCGCTTTTCTCCTGCAAGTTCGCGAAGTTCGTCATTGACCCAGACGATTTTTCCCTTGGCATCGAACAATGCGCAGGGAATGAGCATCCCCTGGAGCACCCCCTGGGAAAACCCCAGTCTGGTTTTCAATTCATCAACCATATTCCGAATTGCATCGGCCAGCATCAAGAGTTCGTATCTGTACGTACCGCTAAGTTCGGCACTTAAATTTCCTGATGTAATTTGCTGGGCATAAGCAGTGATGTTTTTAATCTGTTTTTGAAAATATTTTTTTAAAAACAGAGTAGAGACTGAAACCAGTAAAATAAGATTCACAATCCATAATATAATCATGTTATTACGATTCAGAGATAGCATTCCATCGCTATCTCTGCTGTCAAAAGTAGCTGCAACAACCCAGCCTGTTTCAGGAATTACTCTGTAAGCCATGAATTTATCTTTACCGTCTGATTCAAACTGCAATAATCCAGTTTTATTTTTCAAGACTGTTTTTAAAGCGGAATCAGAAATTGGTGAAATCTCCGATTTTCCCTTATCTGCATTCTGCCAGATCGCATTTCCTCCAGAGTCATATATTACAACGCTATCCTGATCCATGGAATGCTGGGCAGTTGCATTACGCGCATATTTCCCCAGATCGAGTAAAATTGCGACCTTGCCCAAAGTAGTTCCTTTTGCGGTTTCAATGTTTTTGTAAATGTAAACCAGATCTCCGGCCCCATGGCCTGCCTTGAGAACTGTATTGCTGATAACGCTGTCGCCTGAAGCATCCCCGGTGGCCATAGATGAAAACACTCTGCCTTCCACTGAACTTCCCGCAAGGTCCCCGCCTGAGGAGGAACTCCCCAGAAAAATCTTTTCCGTCTCGTCAATGACAATTGCTCTCTCGATACCGTCGACATCTTTCGCCAGGTCAAGCAAAAGGCTTGCGCCGTGCGGGTTGTTCTTTCCTTGCAACGCATCCCGGATAGCCTGCTGGTTCGAGAGCACGTCGACCAATTGCTTCCCACCATCGAGGTACTCTTGGAGGCTGGATGCATATGCTCGCACCAACCGCTCCATATTGGTCGTTTGAATATCAAGACTTGAATGAAAAAAGGAGCTTTGCAGCCAGATGATGTTTGCCCCCCCGAGACAAACGACCAGAGCAATAAGACCGGAGATAAGTACCCCCGTTGACACTTTTCAGCTTGAACATGGAGACCCCCTGTAAATATTGAGTTTATTTGAACAGGTATGTGACTGAAATTTTATTTAATCGATTATATATTAATTGTCAAAATTGCCCCCTACAAATGACAATTTCAATAACTTAGACCATAAAATCAGTATATTAAAATACTTATCGAGCAACTACGAAAAACATTTCCGATAGTTCTAAGTACGCAGATTGCCAAGGTAAGATACAATATAGAATTGCCATTCAATAATGATTACCGCCAGATACAAAAAAGTTTTTCCTGGTCGCGAGCATGTTCTCGCGTCCGACCACCGCCTCCATCAACATCTGCTGTTCCGAATGGGAGTGCTCCGTTGCTGCCCCGGCGTTTGGCGCACCGGTACGTACCGTCGGGGTTCCGCCCCTATCCTCGGCACTGGCGACGGGCATCTCATCCCGTCCTTCTGCGACTGCGTTCGCCATCGACACTCCGGCTCCTATCCCGTGTTACATGTTCGGGCCTTCAGTCCGGTCGGTGGACCTACTATGCCGTTTGCTTACTTCTGCACGCTCATCCCAACGCGTTGTCGCGCCGGTAGCACATGGCAGGCGGACAGACCTCCCCGGGTAATGCGCGTGACCTTCCCGCTTATGCCCGCCGCATATACGTCCATGCTTTCCGTACAAGTCTCTGGATTTGAAGGTATCGGCCTCCTCGCCCAGCACGACCGCCTCGTATGCGATTCCTGTTCGTCGAGCCAGCGTTTTGCCTGCGGCTTCCTTCAGATTCCACCTCGCGATGGACACCCTTGCCGTCCGGCTAACAGTCCCCCTTGTCGGGCCACCTCCAAGTCACCAGCCAAGCTCCACGCTTGACCGGATGGCGCTTACGCGCCACGCGCCCTGCCGGGCGCACCAAAAGGAATCCTTCATCCGTAATGAAGAACTCTTGCAGTAGGACAAACCAATTTCCCGGTCCATGAGGCCTCGAAAACAAGCGGCCCCAGGGACACCATCTTTTCGATTGAAAATTCGGGCAAACCGATTAGAATTCTCTCCACAAGCCATCTCCTTTCTTTGGTCGGAAATTTGATGCGCTTGTAGGGCATATCAATTTATTTTGGTATGCCTTTTTTTACCTCCGGTCAGAGGGCCTGCCCTGTTTTTGATGGAGAGCCATTTGATCTTGTACTCCCGTGACCGATCAGGGTACTCTCCAGGTTGATTGGAACTGGAAACATCAAATCAACTGGTCCGCCATCCCGATACTCTGAATAGCAGCCATTGGTTTCCATGAGTTTGTATTTGCTGATTTTTTAAGGATACGGGATGTTGCGAACCGTTCGCGCCAGCCGTCGCTCACCGTTGCGTCGGCTGCGTTCGTAGTCACCATTCTCATGAGGTAAACAAAGTCATGTTCTTCCGGCATATCAATGATGATCTGAAGCTCAGCCTGTCCATTCCCCAGTATGCGGAGGAACTGTTCGAACTGACGGACAGGAACAGGGCTTTCCTGAAACAATGGCTCCCCTGGCTTGATGCCATCTCGGAACCAGCGGAAACCAGGGCTTTCCTTGAAAATCAGCTAGCGTTATTTCAACAAGGCGAGGCATTGCATGCCACTGTATTCTATCAGGGAAAAATTGCCGGCGTGCTGGGGTATAACCGGATCGATCAGCTGAACGGCATTGGCCATATCGGTTACTGGCTGGGGCAGAAATACAATGGCAAAGGCATTATGCGCGCGTGCGTCAAGGATTTGATTGATCTCGGATTCGAGTACTATGCACTCAACCGTATCGAGATTCATTGTGCAGTTGAAAACCACAAAAGCCGTGCTATTCCGGAACACCTGGGATTTCAGCAGGAAGGTATTATTCGTATGGCCGAAAAAGTGTACGACAAATATCTGGACCATGTCGTGTACGGATTATTGAAACAGGAGCGCATGGGATAGCAATGCTTTTGCATCCCCGAACAGTCATTCAACAACTATTGAACCTGCAAATTGCCGACAAGAACTGAGTATGCCCCGGCGTGCGTATTGGGATATGCGCCGATTTTGAAGTAGTTTTCCCAGGGCCAGAAGGCTATTGCTGTTTTCAGTTTTTGTTTTCCATCAAGAGACACGTACAGTTTTCCATCTTCCACTGTTATGTCTATGGCAAAAAATCTTTTGTCGTAGTTGTCCGCAAGCGTGTATTTCCTGGTTGCACTTCCGGATGCGTTTGTCTTGACATAGGCATTGATCTTCTTGCCCTGAGCACAGATCCTCAGCAGCGGAGGCACGTTGGAGCCGTCTGATTTGATGCCGTGGATCTGGGCCACGGTGATTTTATCGTCGTTGCCCGCAACCCGTATGTCCGCTTTCAAACTATGATACGCGCCGACCTTCCAGTCCCCTCCGGGAGCCAGATGCCGCAGTTCGCTGCGCACATATTCCGAATGTCTGGAATGGCCTTTTTCAGCAGCAGATACGCTGAACTGCAGATAGTCCCCCTTGAGCCTGAAATACGCGGACTGATAATCCGTGAGATCTTTGATCTCCTTCTGTGTATCCGTACCGGGATACTGGAGTTTCCACTGGGACAAATCATACCTGTCCGATGGAAACGGGGGCGGGAAGGATGTGGTCTGTGAGGAAGCACGCGAGAGAGGCGGAGCAAATGCACCGGACAATACGCAGATCAAACAGAGGAGCAAAAGGCCAAGGGATATAAAACGTCCGAACATAGCAACTGCCTGCAGCAAAATTCTCTTAACGGCCACGGCGCCGGCGCGATGCCCCCGTTCAACCCGCTAGGTGGATTCCCTTTCCACCACCGTATAGCCCACATCGTAAACCGTTGATTCGAGCTTTTTGCCGGCAAGAACATCCACGATGACGGACGCGGCTTTTCTGCCCATGCCGTGGAGAGGGATTTGTACGGTGGTCAGTCGCGGGTGCACGCATTCGGCAATGGACAGATCCTGGAAACCGGCAATGGCCAGTTCGCCGGGAACATGTATGCCGCGGCGCTGACATTCCATGAGCAACCCCACGGCGAGCACGTCGTTGGAGCAGAACACCGCCCGAATTTTCGATTTGTTTTCCAGATAGATATCGGCGAATTTCGCGCCGATCATATACGCCGGCGGATCATCGTAGAAATGGACGAAGCCGTCCTTGCCGCACTTGTCCTGCATGGCCTTCTGGAACCCGTGCATACGGCTGGCGGCACGAAGGTCCTTGTCGGGCATGGTTCCCAGAAACGCGATATCTTCATAACCCTTTTCAATGAGCACGGACGTCATGTCGTAGGCGGCGTCCACGTGCGAGATACCCACATTGATCCCCAGAGGCTCGTCAACGAGTTCCATGATTTCAATAACAGGAATGTCGATGGAGGAAAGCAGGTCGCGCGTGCCCTGCGAATGGGCTCCGCCGGTGGTCACAATGGCCCTGGGCGACCATCCGAGAAAAGTCCGTACGAGGTCTTCTTCCTGGGACAGCGAATAAAGGGTGTTGCCGAAGAGCGTTTCCAATCCGTGCTCGAACAGCACCTCCTGAACGCCGATGATGATGTTGGTAAAAACAGCGTTGCGCAGCGCGGGAACAAGCAGAGGAACCACAGGCGATTGCACCGAGGCCAGACTTCCTGCCACGCGGTTGGGCACATAGCCCAGCTCGCGTACCGCAGCCATTACCGCATCGCGCGCCGCGGGCGATGCATAGTCCGAACCGGACAGCACCCGGGAAACTGTGATCGGTGCGACACCGGAAAGATTGGCCACGTCCTTCATGGTAACGCGCCCGCTACCACGGCGTTTTCTGGTTTTCTTTTCTGGGGCGGTCATTGTAACTCCTGGCGTTTTTATGCACGGCACTTCTGGATTAGGCAACCGCCAATTTTGGGGAATTTTTTCAGGAGGCAGTTTTAACGAATTTATGATTGACAAGATCTTTTCTGTCTGATTATGGTAGCGCTATCATACGAATTCAGGAGACGAGAAATGACAAAGCAGTTTCTCCACGGAATCGTCACGGCAGTGTTCAACCCGGTAGATCAGGACGGCCTGGTCGACCAGAAGATGCTCCGGAGATTTTGTGATTTTCAGATCGACACTGGTGTGGACGCGCTGTTCGCCAACGGATCCACAGGCGAATTCGCCGTTCTCTCCATGGCGGATCAAAAGACCGCCATCAAGGCATATATGGACGCAGCTGACGGACGCCTGCCCGTGGTTGCCCATGTGGGCAGCAACCTGGTGAACGAGGCGCTGGAACTGGCGAAATATGCGGCAGGCCTGAACGTTGCCGGCATCGCTTCCGTACCCCCCTACTATTACGGCTTCGACAAGGCCGCCATGCTCAAGTATTTCGTGGCTCTTGGCGAAGCGGCTCCCGAGACCCCTCTTTATCTCTACAACTTCCCCGCGGCCGCAAGAAACGACCTGCCACCGAAATTCGTGGACGAACTGCGCAAAGTCTGCCCGCAGTTTGCCGGTGTGAAGGACACCTCCCAGGACTACTGCCGCTACGTGGATTATGTGGACCTGCTGGGCAGCGACTACTCCACCCTGATGGGCAGCGACGCCATGTTTCTGGCAGCCCTGGTCATCGGAGGTTCCGGTGCGGTGTCCGCGCTTGCCGCCAGCTACCCGGAAATCATGGTCGGCATGAGACGCAGCTATGAAGGCGGCGACATGGACACTGCCCGCAATCTTCAGCTGCTGGCCTCCCGCCTGCGCCATGTCTTTACCCGCCCGGCCGGACAGACCCGCCGCAAACAGGCTCTTGCCTTCCGTGGGATTGTTTTTCCGGAACCGCATGCTCCCCTGCGCAGCCTGACTGAAACCGAGAAAAAAGAGATGCACGACGAACTGCGCGCACTGGAAGACGAGTTCTGCGTGCCGCTTCTCAAAGCAGTGAAATCCTCCAATTAAGACGTATCATCACACTTATTTCTATTCGAGAATAGCTACACGCTGTTATCTCAGTCGGAGATGCAATGAACTTTACGTTTAAAGATGAGAAATACAGAAGCGCCAAGGTGGTCAACGGGATCACCCGCGGGGGACCAAGAGCCCACTTGAAGGGCATGGGCCATTCCCCGGATGATTTTGCCAAGCCGTTCATCGGTGTCGTCAACTGCTTCAACGAGCTGCACCCCGGGCACATCCACTTCAATACCTTGGGCAAAGCCGTACGCGACGGCATTTTCCAGGCCGGAGGCGTACCGTTCGAATTCCATACCATCAGCATTTGCGATGGTTTTCTCCAGGGGCACGAGGGTATGTGCTTTTCCCTTCCGTCCCGGGAAATCACGGCCGATTCCGTCGAGATCATGGCCCAGTCCCAACAGCTGGACGGACTGGTGTTCATCTGCGGCTGCGACAAGACCGTGCCCGGCATGCTCATGGCGCTGCTGCGTTTGAACCTGCCTTCCATCGTGGTCACCGGCGGCCCCATGTTGCCGGCCCGCTACAAGGGCAAGGTCTATGCCACATACGAGCTCAAGGAAGCGGCCGGACGCCTGCTGAACAAGGAAATCACGGAAAAAGAATTTTATGAAATGGAGGACGTGCTGTCTTCAGGGCCAGGTTCCTGCGCCATGATGGGCACGGCCAACTCCATGTCCATCGCAGCGGAAGCCCTGGGCCTGGCACTGCCCGGTTCGGCTACCATTCATGCGGTGGAAGGTCGGAGAAAACGTGTTGCCAAAGAAAGCGGCAAAAGGATTGTCCAGCTGGTCGAACAGCAAACCCTGCCCCTTTCCATTGTCACCCAGGAAGTACTGGAGGGCGCGCTTCGCGTGGTCATGAGCGTTGGAGGGTCCACGAATACGGCCATCCATTTTCCCGCACTGGCCCATGAAGCCGGCCTCAAGCTGACTCTGGAGGATATCGAGCGCATCAGTTCAACAACCCCGTACGTCTGCAAGGTCAAACCGTCCGGATCCCATACGCTGTTGGATCTCAACGATGCGGGTGGCGTTCCGGCGGTTATGAAAGAACTCGCGTCGATGCTCCCCCTGGACAGCCAGACCGTGACCGGCAAGAGCTTCCGGGACAATATCGAACCATTCGAGAACCATAACAAGGAGGTAATCAGACCCATCGACAACGCGTACAGGAGCCAATCGAGTCTGGCCGTACTCAAGGGAAACCTGGCTCCCGAAGGATGTGTTACCAAACAGACCGGAATTTCTGATAAGATGCGCAAGCATACGGGTCCGGCTCGCTGTTTCTCATCCGAAGAAGACGCAACGGCAGCGATTCTCGAAGGCAGAATCAATGCCGGAGAAGTCATAGTCATCCGCTTCGAAGGCCCCTGCGGCGGCCCCGGCATGCGCGAAATGCTCACCGCGACCTCGGCACTGATGGGCGTGGGACTCGGCGAATCCGTGGCGCTGATCACGGACGGCCGTTTTTCCGGAGCCACGCGCGGACCGTGCATCGGGCACATCTCTCCCGAAGCAGCCCTGGGCGGACCGTTATGCGCCGTTCAGGATGGCGATGAAATTTCCATCGATGTGGATGGAAGAACCATCGAACTGCATGTGGATGAGGAAGAATTGCAACGCCGTATCAAGGCGTTCACCTTCACGCCCAAACCTCTGGCCGGCAGCGGGTACATGAAGCGTTATGCAAGTGCTGTTTCCACAGCCAACTACGGCGCGATTCTGAAGTAGACGCAATTCCACCGAACCCAATAAGGCAACGAACAAGCGACCAGGCCACGGCAGGTCGCTCCAATCACAGGAGGAGTCTCATGAGGGCATTAACACGTATAATCATGTTGGCAGCTACATTGCTGATGCTGTGCACACCGGCAATGGCCGATTATCCTGAACGGACCATCACGCTCATTGTGCCTTTCAACGCCGGCGGCGTTACAGACGCTGCGGCGCGCGTGTTCGCTCCGCTGCTGGGCGAACAAATGAATGCCACCGTAATCGTGAAAAATGTGGCTGGCGCATCCGCAACTCTGGAAACCGCGGAAGTGGTCAAATCCCGCCCCGACGGATATACTCTGGGTTTCCTTCCCATTGGTCCTGTCACACTCCAGCCTCATCTGCGCAAACTGCCGTACGACCTCGATTCTCTCATTCCAGTTGCAGGCATCACTCTGAATCCCCTGCTTTTCTATACGGCCAAATCCGCCAAGTGGAACAGCATGGAAGAAGTGATTGCCGACATGAAGGCCAACCCCGGCAAATACATTTATGGTTCCGCCGGACCTGGCACCATTCTGCACATCGCCATGGCCGCCACCATGCAATCCTTTGATGTTGAGGCCAAACATATGCCCGACAAGGGCACCGGCCCGGCCATGAAGTCCCTGGCCAGCGGCGTTATCCAGTTTTTCGCCGAAACTCCCACCATCATCGACCAGTACGACGTAAAGCCTCTGGCCGCCTACACTGCGGAAAGACTTCCCAGCCTGCCTGATGTTCCGACCATGAAGGAACTGGGACACGATCTGCAGTTCTCCGTATGGCGCGGTTTGTTCGCTCCTAAGGGAACCAGCCCCGAAGTCGTTGCCAAGCTTTCGGAAGCCTGCCAAAAAACCCTGGAGTCCCCCAAGTTCAAGGAAATGGCCAAAAAGTTGAAGATCAGTCCTAACTTCATGGATTCCAAGCAGTTTACCGAATTTGTTTCCTCCGAGTTCATTAAGAACGGCACGCTCCTCCAAGAAGTCGGCCTGAAGAAATAACTGACAAGAACGTACGCGGGGGCGTCTTTTTCGACGCCCCCTTTTTTGAGGAGGCTTCATGTCGCGAAAACAAATCGAACTCATGTTCAGCGGATTCATGCTGCTGCTCGGCATCGGATTCATGTACCACACATTCGACCCCGAATATCAGCAGATGGGCATAGGTGCGCAGGTCGGCCCCATCTTTTATCCGCGCATCCTGCTTGTGGTCTGGCTTTTGCTCTCGGTCGGCATGTTGATTGAGGCGGCTGTCAAAAATGGTGCGAAAGGCAAGGACATCAGCTGGAAAAACGCCCTGCTGATGCTTCTGCTCATCGGCCTGTGCGTAGCCGCAATGGAGTACATCGGGTTCCTGCTGTCGTCCGTAGCCTTTTTCTTTATTTCCTGCCTCATCTTCGGCTACAGACGATATTTTATCATGGTCCCGGTGAGCATCGCCTTCCCGGTGGGGCTATGGCTCATTTTTGTGCATGTGCTCAACATTCCTTTGCCAACATCAATGTGGTCCTACTGGATATGATTCATGGATAACGTCATTCAAGCTTTATCACTCGTCGCAACAACTCAGACCCTGCTGGCCCTGGTCTTCGGTACGCTGTGGGGAATCATCGTGGGAGCCCTGCCCGGCCTGGGCTCGGTTCTCGCCATCACCATCTGCCTGCCGTTCACCTATACCATGGACCAGATCCCGGCCATTGCCATGCTCCTGGCCATTTACGGAGGCTCGGTGTACGGAGGGTCTGTTTCAGCCATTTTAATCAACACCCCCGGCACCCCGCAGTCCGCGGCCACCTGCTTTGACGGCTACCCCATGAGCCTGCGCGGAGAGGCCGACCGGGCACTGGGCTGGGCCACCATCGCTTCCATCATCGGCGGCGTACTTTCCTGCATCGTGCTCATGCTCCTGGCGCCCCAGCTGGCGGCATTCGCCTTGCGCTTCGGCCCCATAGAAACTTTTGCCCTGATTCTCCTGGGCCTGACCTGCATCGCCAGCATCTCCCGTACGAGCATGCTCAAGGGACTGTTCGCCGGCGTGCTCGGTCTGTTCCTGGCCATGGTGGGAGCGGATCCCATCTCGGGCGACCTGCGTTTCACTTTCGGCAACTTCGACCTTTCCGGCGGTTTCAGCCTGATCCCCGTGGTCGTGGGCATCTTTGCCCTTTCCGAAGTCTTTGACCGCATTTCCCAAAAGAACGTGGACACTTTCAAGGCCATTGCCGTATCCGGCATCAAACTGCCCTCCTGGAAAGATTTTCGCCTGCGTATTCCGGTTTGCATCAAGTCCTTTCTCATCGGTACGGGCGTCGGCATTCTGCCCGGCACCGGCGCTGCCACGGCAGCCTTTCTGAGCTATGCCGAAGCCAAACGTTCATCCCCCCGCAGGGACAAGATGGGCGACGGCGAACCCGACGGACTGGTGGCCTCGGAAACCTCCAACAACGCGGTGACAGGCGGCGCCCTCATCCCCACGCTGGCCCTTGGCATTCCCGGCGATTCCGTGACAGCCGTAATGCTCGCAACACTGACCATCCACGGCATCACCCCCCGGCGTACGGCTCATGCACGACAATCCGGACGTGGTCTATGCCTCGTTCATCACGCTCTTTTTAAGCAACCTGTTCCTGCTGCCCTTCGGCTATATCGTCTGCAAGGTGTTTGCGCGGATTCTCAAGCTGCCGGAACAGCTCATGCTGGCCATGATCGTCATCCTCTGCCTGCTGGGCGCGTACAGCGTACGCAGCAGTTTCTTCGACATGTGGGTGGCGGTAGGCATGGGCATACTGGGCATGGCGCTGCGCTACATGAAAGTGCCCCTTGCCTCTCTTGTCATCGGCCTGGTCCTCGGTCCGCAGTTCGAAATCAGCCTGCGCCAGGGACTGGTCATCACGGACAACCATTTCTCCGGTTTTTTCACCGGACACCCCATCGCTTTGGTCCTGTTTTTCCTGGTCATCCTCATGGCCTGCTCCCCATTGATCGGGAAATTCCTTCAAAAAGGGAAAAGCGAAAATTGACATGACAAGCTGCTCTTGAATAACGAAATCCGAATCAATCGAGCAGGAGTTATTATCCGGACAACCGACTCAGCGAACACACTTCCAGTCTCTCCACCTTGACTCACAGGTCTGAAGAACACTCCGGACCGGATGCTCGATTGTGTAAGCCCGCCAGACTCTGCCCCCTGGCGGGCTTACTTTTTTTTTGAACGCATCCATAAAGACGCCATATTTTTTTCCAACAATCATCTGGTTCCTCCATTCACGTTACGGTAACCTCCAAATTCAAGTTCCCTTTTTGGGAACCTTTTCCTTGACCCGATCGCGGCCCGTGCTTACCATAAAACAAAAGGAAGGCAATGCGCATAATCAGCCGGAAAATGCTTGTTGATTTTTTGCCGTACGCATGCGGACGCATGCGAATCGCTGGACGCGTGGTATCATGATGTAAGAAACAGCAACTGGAAAAGCTGGACCGACATCAAATGCCAGTATCCGACGGTTTCTCCAATAGGCGCAGACCGTTACGTGTTCAATATCAAAGGCAACCGTTACCGCCTGATTGTCATCGTGCGTTTTCGTTTTCAGGTTGTGTATATCCGTTTTGTCGGCACGCATGATGAATACGATTCGATAACCGCCAGCGAGGTGTAGCAATGCTGAAACTTATCAAAACCGAATCCGAACACCAGGGCGCGCTCAGTCGCGTGGACTACCTGCTGGGCAATGAACCACCGGAAGGCTATTCGCAGGAACAATCCGATGAACTCGAACTGTTGATTCACCTCATTGACGTATACGAGGAGGAACAGTTCCCCATAGCCCTGCCCAGTCCGATTGCCGCCATACGTTTCAAGATGGACCAGCTGGGGCTAAAGCAGAACGACCTCGTGCCTTTTCTGGGCAGCAAAAGCCGGGTGTCCGAAGTGTTGAACGGCAAACGCACACTTACGCTTTCCATGATTCGTAATCTTCACAAAGGACTCGGCATACCGGCCGAAATACTACTTCAGAAAATTGAAGACCTGCCCCTTGAGGAACCCCAGTCCTCGGGAAAAATGGACTCCGCAACAGAACAACGGCCGCTGATATAACGGCAGGCAAACGATATGCGCGTATGGGCTATCGTTCTCCTCTTGCTTTTTACACCGTTTTCCAGGGCAATGGCCGAACAGGAATTTGCTGTTTCGTGTGAGAATATCCATGCGCTACACATCCAGAAAACTCCCCGCTATTGGAGCGTGCTCATCGAATTGTCCCCGGAAGGAACCAGAATTTTTCATGAAGTCACATCGAACAATCTGGGAGACTATCTGACGATCAGCTTCGAGGGGCGGGAATTGCTGCGTACGCGTGTTTTTGAGTCCATAGAATCCGGTTTTATCGGCCTTCGTACGGCTACTCAGGCAGCGGCAAGCCAACTGGCGCACACAATCTGCAGTTCGAAAATTCAAGAAGCCCGTAAATTTCCTCCGGAATAATCCCCTTCCCGAATTCAGACTCCTCCCCTCACCACAGCATTATAACCTTTCCCTGGATGATGCGAGAACCTGGCCCACGGTGTTTTCGTTGTTGTGGGTGGTGGTGGCCAGGCGCACGGCCGGGATTCCGGCAAAGCAGACTTTTACACTGCCACCACGAACTTCATTTCGCTCATGTCCGTCTGGGAAACCACGTCGCCCATGAGTATCGCACCTGGTGACGGGTACGGACGAATTCATATTCAGGGCCGGAGCGCCCATGATGAGAATCTTTTCCGCCGTATGGGGTACGGCACGGGTGTGCCCCCACACAAACACGTTTTACATATATTAAGAATATGCTAAGCAATTGCTCGTCAATCGATCAACGACTTAAGCAAAACAAAAACAACTTCAAGGATGCTTCAGATACTTGCCACACTGAGAGCTCCTGCGTCCGAGCAATGAAACCAGCCAACTCCCCACCCTGCCCGGAATAGAATTTCTCCCCAACGCACCTGCACCCATCGGCCCTGCCGACCGGCAAAAGGTTGCTGCATACGCGAGATCTGACCAGGACCAACAACTTCATTCAAAATGCCCAGAGGAGACCATGAAACCAAAACATTCGCATTTTAAATCCCTGCTGACCACACTGGTGGTGTATTGTTGCGCCTTGTTCCTGTCTCTGTACATCATTCTGAATGTTAGTACGGGCTGGGGAGCCTTCCTTTTTCTGGTGCTGGCCGTCTTCATCGGCATCCCCATGACCGGGAGCACGCAATCCCGCTGGTTGCGCATGGGCATTTTCGTGGTGGCCATGGTTTTTTTCATGATCTACGCATCGGCGCTGCGCTATGATCCGTTCACCTCGGCGGTCCCTTTTTCCGGAACACACGTCCCGACCAAGGATTGCTCGGTAACTCTTTCTCCTTTTTCCACCAAAATTCTCGCCATTTTTTATGGCCACAAGCCAACTCAGCTCTACACCTGCTACACCAGCAACGACGAATATTACTGGATGCAGCAAGGCAGCGAATATCCCGGTACGCAGGAAGTTCAAGGTTATTTTGTCGCATCTCCGGACACGGAAGTGGACTTCCTCGTCATGAACGGCTCGCACCATATCGAGCCGGAAAAGTACCGCGTGCATGTCGGCTATTTTCTCAGCAAGGACGAGGCCGAAAACGCCGTGGGGAACCAGAACAAACTCCTGCTGCTGTTCGTTGCCCTGTTTGCCCTGGGCTTTGTCTTCGAGGAATTTTTCTTTTCCGGCGACAAGGAAGAAACGCCGAAAAGCCCCACCACCAACACCCGCAGAATCAAAAATACTGCGCCCCAAAAGACAAAGCGCTCGTTGAAAGCAAAAAAAAGAAAATAGTTCAGCTTACCGACAGAAAAAAGATCCGCCAGCGCAGGCAGCGTTGGCGGATCTTTTGTTCGGGATTTGTTATCACCGGGGTCCTTTCAGACCATTGCAGGGGCTGTCATTGTATCATCTCGCAGAGCTTGTCCCGCATCTTGTCCTGGGCCCGATGGAAAGACTTCTCCTGTTCGCGTTCGCCGAGATAACTGAAAAGCGCCGTGGTGCCCAAGGACATATGGTTCATGAAAACATCCCAGCCGTCCTTTTTCCGCGGCTGGTAGGATTCTTTCAAAAACCGTTTCAGGTAAGGAACGATACGCGGATCGTCATAATAAAGCAGCCCCAGGCAGGCCAGTTTGCGAAACACCTGCGAAGGACTGTTTTCGCTGATCTCCCCAAGCCGCAGCAGCACGCGCTCGGAGGTCACATTCGTAAAGGATGCGAGCGCGCCGAAGACCTGTTCCTTTTTCGGCGATTCAAGGGCTGTATAGAAGACCTGCTCCTTTTGCTCCGGACTGCCCCATTGATCCAGCGCGGCATAGGCTTTTGCGGTGAGATCCTCCTGCCAGGGGGTGAGGTAGGGAGTGAATATCGCCAGGTCCTCGGCAGTGCCGTGGGCCAGCAGATAGTCCATGGCTTGAAGCTGAAGTTCGGGATCGGACAAAAAGCCTCTGAGAAAGGCATCATCCTCCGGACCCGCTGCCCCGGCAAGCAGCGTATACGCTTCCACTCTGTCCGGAGATTGCAGATTGCCGACCACAGAGCGTAGAAATGCCTTGCCCGCGTCATCATGGCCCGCGCCAATGAGCTCGAGCAGTTTGCCTCTTTTCTCGTCGTCCGGTTCCGCCTCGTAGGCCCGCTTCACCGCCGGGAAAAAGGCGGCCCAGTGGGCCAGCGCCTTTTCCCTGATAAAGTCCCTGGTCATATGGTCTTCCAGAAAATGGCCTACCAGCAGCCTCTGGCTTTCCGGGTCGTCATAATAAAACAGGCCAGCCGCGCCTGCCTGCCGGTTCCAGTAGGACGCATCCTCCAGCAACGCCTGGAGCGCGCTTCTGGCTTCATCCGTACGAAGCCTTCCCAGAATCTGGCCCTGTTTTATTTTCTGCGAAAGCCCGCCCGTATCCAATACGGACTGAAAGATACGGTTCACCTGCTGATTGCCGAAATCCGCGGCAAAAGCCGTGTACGTCATCAAGAATACGAGCGCCAGTACGAGCAGTTTTTTCATCGTGCAGTTTCCTGTGTTCCTCTCCGTGGTTCATTGGAAGCCTTCCACAAAAGCACTTTCCAGAAGCGGCATTGCAACACATGGTTGTATTTGCCGGCGTATTTACCTATGAATTCATTATTTCTTTATGCAGATCAAAGTAATACTTCACACTCTCAGCCAAGGACAAGGCATGAAAAGATCCGCTCTCCTTTTTGCAACCGCACTGCTGACCATGACGCTTTTTCAGGTCCTTCCCGCGTATTGCCAGGACAACGCGCTGGTAAAGGAATACTGGGACGATCTGTTCACCCCCGCGTACGTATCCCCCACAGAACTTCCCAAAAAAGAAACCCTGCGGAAAGAGCTGTTCAACATGTTCCGGACCGCTATAGAGGACAAAGCCGCTACCGGGCAGCAACTTCTGTTTTCCGGCAGCCTCAAATCCTTCAAAAACTGGGCTTTTTTCTCCGGCTCGGCTCTGGACGCAGCAGGCAAGCCAATTGCCTTTCCTCCCATGGAAAACTCGGACGCCGCGGCGCTCTGGCTGCGTACCTGCAAGGGATGGACGCTGGTGGATTTCAGCGTGGGTCATAGCGACGCCTTCTGGACTATCTGGCACGCACAATACGGGGCTCCAGAGGAGCTGCTGCGCTAGAGTCAGTTGTTGGCTGCGCCGCCGCTTTTTTCTGTCCCCAGGAAATCTTTGAGCGTCACGTCCACGGTCGTCGCCTTGCCGTTCCGACCTATCAGCAATGATAGCCTGGTGCCCGCGGGCTGATCCCAGAACCGGCTCAGAGGCAGAAGGCCAGGCGTGGTCCGCCATTTGGTGACGTCCAGATCCCCTAGCCGCAGCAACGCATCACCGTTCCGAATGCCTGCCTGGGCAGCCGGCGAGCCTTGGGCCACCACGGCGGTCAGAAACTCGGAAGTATTGATATCCGCCGGAACGAATACCGCTCCCAGGTGGTTGTAGGCTGAGGGAGCAGGAGCGTCTTTGACCTGCTGCAGATAAAAAACCTTGTTTGGACCGTCCACTATGATGTTCAAGTGGGCCAGGGCTGCCATTCCAAGGGAGATATCGTAGTCGGAACCATCCGTACTGTTGTCCCGCCCAACCAGCGTATGGTCCAGTTCGAAGTTCCCGGCCGCAAAGTGCTCCGCGTAGCAGACCTTCTCCACTGCCACGGCCCGCTGCGGCGTGGAGTAGGCTTCCAGCGTACTGGGGGCGTCCTTATGCTGCAGGAGCCAGCTGTTCCAGGCGTTATCTTTGAGTCGCACCCCTCCGTCATTCCCCGTATCTATGAGAATGTCCGCTTCCCCGGTCTGCATGATCAAGCCGGTAACGCCCTGTTTTATGGGATATTGCTGCCATTCTCGAGCAAACTCGGGTATGGCGCCAATGGCTGAAAACTGGCGTTGTTCGCCGTCCAGAAACAAAATATTGCCCGTCAGGCTGGCCCAGGACAGCACGCCGTCAATGCCCTTTTGTTGGTATTGCGGCAGATCCACCACGGCAAAGACAAACGGCAACGGGCCGGACCCCGTATCGAAGCTGCAGACCTTCGAACGCCCCGCGGCCAGACGACCGGGCTCGGGCGCCTGCTCCGGGGGAGTCCACTCCAGGCCGATTCGCTCGGCTCCATGGGCGAAGAGCAGCGTATTGCCGGATCTGGTGTCCAACAGCAACCGTACGGGCTTTCCATCCACGAGGGGGGTCAAGGTGATGCCGGCCAGGGCCCGGCCATTCTGCATCAGACAAAAAACAAGCGAGAGACAGAGCAATATTCTGTAGTTCATTTTTCAGATCTTCTTTTTTTGTGCTGCGTTGCTTTCTTTTTCCGAGCTTTTGTCTCAGGGCCGGAGCCCCCTCCTCCGGTGAACATTTCGCGCAATCTGTCCATGGGGGTTTCAATATTCTTCAGAATGTAAATGTTCGAAGGAGCCGCCAGAATGTCGAAAATGATAAACAGGAATCCCCCGCAGACAATGAAAAGCGACTTGAGCCATGAGGTTTTCAAAAAAAACTTTACCAGAGCAGCAAGCAGCAAAACAATGGCCAGGGCGCCTGCCGCGATATACACATCGTCCCAGGGAAAAGGAACGGGGTCATACGCGATCCACAGGCAATGCCGTATGCGGGGAATATTGCTGCTGACGGCTTCCAGAAAACGGCCTTCCCGTACCAGGGGCAAAATGTAGCTGGTATTGATTTCCTGGATTTTCTCATCAACGCCTTCCATGTAATCGGAGCCTATCCTGAAGTAGGACTGCTTCTCATAGGCGGAAATCAGCAGCAGCGCATTGTCGTCGTAGCCCTTTTTCGAGGAATAGAGCCCGTAGCGTTCGAACAGGGCGTCCCCGAAGATTTTCAGGGAAACGTTTTCCGTGCCGGGATAATCATGGATGCTGCCGACTATCACCACCATGAACCTCTTATGGGTGATGGCGAACAATTCTTCCAACTGCTTCAGCAATGTGTCCCGCTGCTGTTCTTCCTGCTCGCTCAAATCAATGAACACGTTGAGCTGGTCGTTCTGTTTGGGAGGATACGGCGCGTATTGCTTTTCGGCATTCTCCTGCGCCGCGCATGGCAGCACAGAAGCAAGGCAGAGAAAAAGACACGCAAGGACGAGTACGGCTCTCCGGACCGGCATAGAGGCTCCTTTGGGCAGAGATGCTGGAGACGAAAACAACGGGCGGAAATTCCGGGCTATCTGAGCCCCCTGTTTCAATCAGAAAGATTCAGTAAGCGAACACGATCCTGCGCATGAAAAACCCCGGTACAGCGCCGGGGTCACCAAGCAAGGGCTGAAGAAAAAATGCAAAGAACCTTATTGTTTTCGTTAAGTACACCAGGAGCTGCAGCAGCTCCACGTTTAAAAATTCAGGTCCTGCTTTATCTGAAGATGGTCTGACAGATCAAGCCTATTTGCCTGTTTCAGTATATTTTTCATATGACAGACGTAACATGGGTGTTCTTTTCAACAGACAAAATGTATTGTAAAGAATTCCCAATATTTTACAAAAGAGCTGGGAATCAGGTCTTTGTGTATTTTCCAATCGGAATTTCACTTCCCGGTCAACAGGTCAAAAAACTCGCTGACATTGCGATATCGCGAACCGTATGCCATAGGTATGGACAACGAAGAGTCTGCCCTTTTGACCGGAAAGACAGCAGACAGCGGCAATACGGGATGCCTCTGCCGGGCGTTCCGTTCCCAAACAGCAACCGACCGGCAATGGAGTTTGCCATGAACCCAGTTATCACCTCCATGCAGGCGCATCGTTCCATACGCAAGTTCACGGACCAGAAACTTCCGGACGGCCTGCTCGAAATGCTTGTTCAATCCGGACAGTCCGCATCCAGCAGCAACAATATCCAGGCCTACACCCTGATCCGGATCACCCGTCCGGAACTCCGCGGCAGTCTGGCGGAACTGGCGGGCCATCAGGCCTATATCGAAGAATGCGCGGAATTTCTGGTGTTCTGCGCGGACTTGAAACGCATTGAGACAGTGGTGGAGAACAGCGGCGGCAAAGCCATCATGGGACAGACCGAACAACTGCTGATCGCCAGCGTGGATACCGCTCTGATGGGACAAAACCTGGCAATTGCCGCCGAATCCGAGGGCCTCGGCGTCTGCTTTATCGGGGCCGTACGCAACCATCCCAGGGAAATCAGCGATCTGCTCCTGCTGCCCCGACATGTCTACCCTTTGTTCGGCATGTGCCTGGGCTACCCGGCGCAAAACCCGGAACGCAAACCGCGTCTGCCCCTGGCGGCCATCCTCAAACAGGATGTCTATGATGACAGCAATGACAAGACCATGGTTGCCGAATACGACGAACAGATGCGTACGTATTATCAGCAACGCAGCGGCGGAACCAAGGATTCCTGCTGGTCCCTGGAAATGCAGCGGATGTTCGGTAGTACACTGCGCCCGCACATGCGGGATTTTCTGATAGAACAGGGATTTGAGATGCTGTAGGCAGTCATTGAAACACTGCTGCCGGCTGAAACAATAAGCGCGCCCAGTTATCCAGGACGCGCTTTTCCATCAAATTCTTCTTAACAATACCCGACATCCAAGGTCATTTTTCCTCCAGGCATGGGCTCCTGCCCCGTGCCCTACCAGCTATTCCCCCACGGATACATTTTTACACGCCAGGTGCGACCGCATCGACCGGTCAGCCATTTTTGCAGAATTAGGCACAAAAACAGGAGGATTATGTATTTCGATCCTACTGGATTGTCTTACATATATGCTCAAAGCAGCTGCCCCTGGGTCTGGAAAAAGATTCTGCGTGCAGCCTGTTCAAGAGTCACAAATGCAGCCGGTAAGGCTCGGATGCAAAGAATTCGAACGTAGGAGACCTTCTCATGAAAAATAAAATTTCTCGGCGACATTTTATAAAAACAAGTTCCCTCGCACTGGGAGCTCTGGCAATAACAGATGTCAAAGGCATCAAAAACGCCTTTGCCGCACCTGCGGAAAAATCCCAGGTATTTTTCACTACCGACCTCAGTCCGGAAGGACTGCTCAAGGCCTACTCGAAGATCAACCAGACGATCTCAGGCAAAACCGGCATCAAGATTCACACCGGAGAACCACATGGTCCCAACATCCTGCCCAGGGATATGGTAAAAGCGCTGCAGCAGAGCATTCCCAACAGTGCGCTGGTGGAAACCAACACCTATTACAAGGGCAACCGGTACACCACGGCGGATCACAGGGAAACCCTGAAAATCAATGGCTGGGATTTCTGCCCGGTGGACATTCTGGATGAGGACGGAGCCGTGATGCTCCCCGTCAAAGGCGGAAAACGCTTCAAGGAAGTATCCATGGGGAAAAACCTGCTCAACTACGATTCGCTGGTAGTGCTGACCCACTTCAAGGGGCACGCCATGGGCGGGTACGGCGGCTCCCTTAAAAATATCGCCATTGGTCTGGCGGATGGTCCCATAGGTAAAAAAATGGTCCACGCGGCACCGGACAATATCCATTATGAAGCCTGGCTGGCCGGAGAGCCTTTTCAGGAAAACATGGTGGAATCCGCCAAGGCTTCCAGCGAACATTTTGGAAAACGCATCGTGTATATCAACGTGTTGCGCAACATGTCCGTGGACTGCGACTGCGCAGGCGTCAATGCGGCGCCGGTAAAGGCCCGCAATATCGGCATCCTGGCTTCCACGGATCTGCTGGCCGTGGAACAGGCCTCGGTGGACATGGTCTACCAGCTGCCGGAAGCGGAACTGCACGACCTCAAGGAGCGTATCGAGTCCCGCAAGGGCTTGCGCCAGTTGTCCTACATGAAAGAACTGCACATGGGCAATGCGCAGTACGAGCTGATCAACATCTAGCATCCAGCCATTCAAGCGGCGGATTTTCAGGCAGCAACCTGTCTGGGAATCCGCCGTATTTTTCTGACAAGGAAGATGACGACAGGGCTTATGCCTGCCGCAGGTAGCTCTCCAGGGCTTCGCGATGCAGGGGAAAGGCCATGTCTTCCGGCGGAGCCAGGACCAGGCTCCGTTCCGTGGCTTCCCTGTCCAGTTCGAAAGGCGGCAGGTCCGCGGCCCTGAGGGGGGCGGCTATGCCGAAAACCAGCAACGCGCCGTCCGGAGCACTGCGTACGCAGAAGTCGCTGACGGTCCGCGGGTCTATGACAATGCCGGTTTCCTCCCGGACTTCCCGGGCGCCCGCTTCCTGCCAGGTTTCATCCAGGTGCATGTAGCCGCCGGGCAACGCCCACAGTCCGCGTCCCGGCTGGATGCCGCGCCGGATGAGCACCACTCCCCTGTCCGTGGGAACCACCACAACCGCCACCGGAAGCGGGTTCACATAGCTGATGTTGCCGCAATTGGCACAGGTTCTTGGCCATGGCTGGCGGAGCCCGAACGAGGCGCCGCAATAGGAACAATGTGAATTCTTGCTATTCATCGTATGCCGTATCCAGTACATTTCCGGTAACGCCGATTCGTCCGCAACGGCGTATAACCGTTTGATTTCATGAAATAGTCGCCCCTTGGGGCCATCCGAAGGTCTTCTCCGGGCATGCCCCGAAAGATCCGGAAGCATACCATGCTTCGTCCGCACATTCCATGGGGGGCCTGTTGCGCGGGAAAAGGCACTTGCGAAATGGCTGTCCTGTTGTACGCAGAAAAAGTTCGGCGTCATCAGAATGAAACGGCTTGTGCGTATCCATGATTACGTACTACACGAATGGCAGGTGCGGCTCTCTGTCCGGTGCCGCGCTTTCCATCTTCACCGAATCAACAAGGAGAGCCGCCATGAGTTACCGGGCCATTCTGCTGGTGCTGCTGTTGCTTGCATACGTCCCTTGCGCATCCGCAGCCCAAAAGCCCTTTGACTTTGCCTTTCCGGAGCTCATGGATGTGTTCTGCCGGCTTCTCCAGCCCGGAGACATCCCTGCTGCAATGAGCACACTGGCTCCCGTATCAGCTCGAACTTTTGAAGAAAACATCTTTCATCATCAGAGCTGGAACATACGGCTGAAGGCTTTTACTCTGGAGTACGACATCTCCCAGGAATTCGAGACGGACGGAACCGTGTTGAATGAAGACTACCTGTTCGAAGCCAGGGTGGAACAAAAGGGAGCGAATCCGCTGTTCAGTGATTTGCGGCAGGCACGGGGCTGGCTGCAGGAACTGGGCAAGGTGACTCTTGACAGCACGGATCAGCTCGAAGTCACGGCGCGTCCTTTTCCCGGAGAAGAAAAGCTGGCGCCATTGTGGTGGCGGATACGTATTTTCTGCGGCAGCGGAGAGGACAAGAGCTGCCGCATGCTGCGCTTTTTCTGGAACGAGCAGACGGAGGATCACAACAAGGCGTTTTGCCGCCCATAATTCGCTCCGGACCGGGAGAAGCTGATGGCTCGTCTAACTTACCGGCCCGGAACGAGGCATGAGCGAGAATGAAGCTTCAATGACCACCGGGACCACCGGGAGTGGGTCCGAAAATCACGATAACCAGGGCAAAGACAATGCCGATGCCCGCCAGAAGCACGCCACGACGAAAATGCCTTGTGCCTGGCCGGTACATCCAGAAAGACGACAGAGCCAGAAACATGAGCAGCACTCCGTATACGACTGCCACCAGATGGACTCCGGACCGGCTCGAAAGCATGTGCAATCCGTTCAGCCCGGACAGCCAGGACGGATAGGTCTGCGCAAGATATTTTGCCTGGCCGGTTGCGCTGTCGTAGCTGCCTTCCTTAAAATAGATCACCCCAGCCTCCTGCTTTTCCACCTTGAAATCACGGAGATGCAGTACGCGCCCGAGATCTCCCGCCCCCAATCCGGCAGGCAGTGATTTGTCCACCAGCTGCGGGGATTTCAGAAAACCCTGATCCCGGTAGACCAGCACCACGCCGCTCAGGCAATAGACCAGCGTCAGTCCGACAAGCAAAAGGCCAACGTCCCGGTGCAGCGAACGCATGATTCTGAACACGGATTTTTCAGATCTGTTTTCCTGTTGTTTAACCATTTTCATTCTCCCTTATAATTGAGATACATTCGCTGTTGCGCGGCCTGTAATGAAAACCCAGACTAATGAGCAAATGTTCAAAGAGTTTTTGGGAAAGGATAAAAACAGTTAAAATCTGTTAAAAGGAATAAAAGCGGCTTTCCTCATTGGCGCGGACGCTGTAAAAGTGGTTATGGAAAATTGCAGTATTTTGATCATTGACGACGACGATGAACTGCGCGAGCTGCTCTCGGAATATCTTCAAGGCTATGGCTATTCCATAGCCACACTGAGTTCCGGAGACAAAGTGCTGGAAACCATCCAGGCCGAATCCCCCTGTCTGATCATTCTGGATGTGATGATGCCCCACAAGAACGGGCTGGAGGTGCTGAGCGAACTGCGCGGCCAGTACTCGGTGCCGGTCATCATGCTCACGGCCAAGGGGGAGGACACGGACCGGATTGTGGGTCTTGAACTGGGCGCGGACGACTACCTGGCCAAGCCCTTTAATCCGCGCGAACTGCTGGCCAGGATCAAAGCCGTGCTGCGCCGTGCAGACCATACGGACCAGCCGCGATCGGAAGATCGCAACAAGGGCAACATCATCGTCGGAGGCCTGCATCTGGACATCGCACGCCAGATGCTCCTGGTGGACGGCAATTCCATCGAGCTGTCCCATACGGAGTTCCGGCTGCTCCGGGTATTTATGGAAAATCCCGACAAGGCCCTGACACGGGACGAGCTCATGTCCATGGTCTGGGACAAGGACTTTTCCGCCTTTGACCGCAGCATAGACGTGCATGTGCACAAGCTCCGCTCCCTGCTCAAACCCTACAAGGAGCACAGCACGCGTATAAAAACAGTCTGGGGAACCGGCTACATGTTCGTGGGCACTCCATGAAAATCAGCAAGCTCTACCTGAAGATTTTCCTGGGAGTTGTGGCTGTGCTGGTGGTGGCGGACATCATCGCATTCGTCATTCTGATCTCAGAGGAAATGCCGGGCCATCGTGTCCACATGTTCACGGACAAGATGGAGATGGCGCGAGATCTTGTCGAACAGGAACTTCGCCATACGCGCAGCCGCATGGGCTCTCCAGCCGAGAGCATCCCGCCGCTCATCCGCCTGCTGGCCAAGGGAAACAGCGCCCGGGTCTGGATCACCGGCGCGCAGGACGGCATCTTGTTCAAAAGCTTCGACAAATCGCCGCATCTGCCGATTCCCAACGAGGATATGATCCCCCTTTACGATGACGACGGGCTCCAGTTGTATTCCTGCAATGCCTCGGGCACCCATTCCGTCTATCTTACCGCCGACATCCGCGAACATGGCAGGCAACAGCTGCAATTGCACATGTTCATATCCAAACGCGGCCATCGGGAGGAAGAATGGCTGCTGCACGGCATGGTGATGATGACTGTGCTGAGCGCCCTGTTTCTGATTCCGGTTTCCCGTACCATCACCCGTCCGCTGCACCAGTTGAGTGAAGCCGCGGACCGCCTCGGCCGGGGAGATTTTTCCCAGCGGGCTCCGGAAAAAGGCAAAGACGAGGTGGCCGTGCTGGCGCGCAAATTCAACTCCATGGCCGCCAGCCTGGAACAAATGGTGCTTTCCGGCAAGGAACTTACCGCCAATCTCTCCCACGAACTGCGCAGCCCCCTGGCCCGCATGCGTATCGCATTGCAAATGGCCCTGGAGCAGGGCGAAAAAGGCCAGGACAACACCCGCTTTCTGGACAAGATTCGCAACACCATAGAAAGCATGGACGTGCTCATAGGGCACATCCTGGAGCTGTCCAAACTGGACCTGCGCGAACCCCCGCCGCGTACGGACAAGGTGAACATCCAGGCCCTGCTGCTTTCGCTGCTGGACACCTACAGCCCCATGGTGGAGCAAAAGCGACTAAAGGTACGCACCGGAGAACTGATGGAAACGCCCCGGTTGCGCTGCCATGCGCCCTACATCAACATCATGCTGGACAATGTGCTGGGCAACGCCGTCAAATATACCGCCCCGGACGGAAAAATCAGCATGAAGCTCTGGTCGGACAATGCTCTGCACATTGAAGTGGACAACGAACATCCGCAGCTCTCCGAAAAGGATCTCAGTGATATGTTCATTCCTTTCCACCGCCTGGACAAGGGCAAGGAAGCCGGTACGGGGCTCGGACTGGCGACTGCCTCCAAAATTGCGGCCCTGCATGAAGGTGCCATTACCGCAGCCTGGGAGTCAGGCATCTTCCAGCTGCGCATAGATCTGCCGCTGGTCTGAGGATATTTCGAAAAGAGTGCCCTGCCCGGCCTGAGGGCGCCCCCCCAGGCCGAAACAAGACAATACGAGAGAAGAATAATGAAGCACTGAAGCATTTGTCCACATCCTGGCCCAAGGCGCCCCCCAGGCCAAGACGAGGGCAATTTACGAGAGGAAAAGTAACGCGGGTTGTTCCAGAAAGGATCTCCCGACTATTTGTACAGTTTTTTGGGCGGGGTGGAATAATGGCCAAGCTTGCTCTGGCGCAGGCCCAGACAAACAAAGGCCTCGGCGGTCTTCAAAGCCACGGCGCAAGGATCCACCACAACCACCTTGTGGGTTTCTTCCAGATCCTTGGTGTATCCCGCCATTCCCGCACAGCCCAGCACCACCACTTCGGCGCCGTCTTCCTCCACGGCGTGACCGACCACTTTCAAAAGGGTCTTGATGGTCAATTCCGGATCGGATTCGGATTGCGCCACACTCAGATCCAGGCTGCGTACCGAAGCCAGAGAATGCTCGCTGACCAGATGCAGCGCCTGATGTATACGCGTGGGAATCCGTCTGCGGACCGGCGTGATCACGGTAAATCTTGCGCCGAGCATGGCGGCCGCATGGATGCTGGCCTCTCCGATTCCGACTACGGGGATGGAGACCAGTTCCTTGGCGGCCTCGAGTCCGGGGTCCGAAAAGCAGGCGATGACCACGGCATCCATACCGTCGGCTTCCGCCTGTTTGACCAGCGCCAGAGTCTCGGGGATGGCATAGGCCTCATCCACGGCGCATTCCAGGGTTTCCGGGCCCTTTTTCGGACACAGTACCGTCAGTTCGGTGTCCTCGGCCTTGACCTTCAGCAGTTCGCGCTCGATATGGCGCGTCATGTCCAGGGACGTATTGGGATTTATGACGCAGATTTTCATAGTTGTGCTCTTCAGGAAGCAGGCTTTTTCAAAGCCTCGTATTCTTCCGGGGTATCAATATCCATCAGTACGCTTTGGTCGTCGACTTCGTATGCGATGCTGTCCAGTTCGGGATCGTTGAACAGGAACCGTGCGCCGGAATCACCGGCCGCGGTCAGCAGCCGGGGGAAAAGCCGGCTGCTGATGACAACCGGGTTGCCGCGTTGCCGTCGGTAGACCGGATACAACAGATCCGGTCTTTTCTGGCGAAAACGTTCCACCAGAACCGCCAGCAGCGAACCCCGTACAAAGGGCTGGTCGCATAGCATGAACACGGCTCCGTCGCAGCGGTACATGAGATGCTTTACTCCGGCGACGAGCGATGTTGCCTGCCCTTGTTCAAAATCCTGGTTGTGTACAATCTCGCATTTTTTAACCAATGCGCTTTCTTTCAAAATACGTTCGTAAAACGCTCCGAGCACGAGAACCGGGCGGCTCAGGCCAGCTTCCAGGGCAGCGGTAATCGCATGATCCAGCATGCTCTTGCCCTGCACGGTGAGAAGCTGTTTCGGACGTCCCATTCGCGAGGAACATCCGGCAGCCAGAATCACGGCTTTGAGATTCATGCCCCCGGCCCTTGTTTCACGCTGTTTTCCAAGCCGGAATCAATCCGGTTTGCACTGGCAGCAGCAATCCATGTTGGCAGCGTCCATGATGGCCCTGACGATGCTCGTGTACCCGGTGCAGCGGCAGATGTTGCCACGAATGGCTTCGCGGATTTCATCCTCGCTGGGATGCGGATTGCGCCGGAGCAGATCCTTGGCCACAAGAATCATACCGGGCGTGCAGAACCCGCACTGGATGGCTGCATTGTCCAGAAACGCGTCCTGGATGGGATCCAGCTGTCCGGGCTTGGTTGCCACACCCTCAATGGTGACAATTTCCGTGCCGACAGCGGATTTGACCAGCACCATGCAGGAAAGCACGGGGGAGCCGTCCATGAGAACGGTGCATGCGCCGCACTCGCCCGTACCGCAGCCGTATTTTGTTCCGGTCAGACCGATCTTCTCGTGAAGAACATTGTTAAGCAGTTCGTTATCTTCAACAACGACTTCGTATGTCTGTCCGTTGACATTCAGTTCGATAAGTTCCTTGCTCACTATGCGTCTCCCTCAGAGCCTTCCCAGACTGCTTTGAAAGTATCCATAAAGATGACGGACGCCACCTTGCGCCGGTATTCAGCAGTGGAACGTATGTCATCAATGGGGGTTATGGCTTCGGCAACGGCTTTGCCGGCTGTTCTGATCAACTCGTCATCACCGCTCTTGATGTGCCGTCCGCTCAGGATCTTGCCCGGGCCGTCAATCAACAGCGTGGTAGGACCGCAGGAGCCAACGGCAACCTTGCAGCTGTCGCAGACGTCGCCGTGTCTTTCCACCATGATGGCGATGTTGATTTTGGCGATGTCCGAGCCCACCCGTTCGAGTTTCTTGAAGCCGCCTGCCTCGTTTTCCTTGGGCAGGGGCACATTGATGCTGAACAGGACTTCCTGAGGATCGATGCCGGTTTTGCCGGGCCCGAGCAGAAAATCTTTCAGCAGCACGTCGCGTTCGCCATTGGCCCGCTTCAGAGTGACGCTGGCATCCAGGGCCAGCAATGCGGGAACGGAATCCGCCGCAGGAGATGCCGTGCAGATGTTGCCGGCGATGGTGGCCATGTTGAGAATCTGCAGTTTGCCGATGGTGGCCACGGCTTCCTTGAGCACGGAAAGCGTTTCGATTTTTTCGCAGGCTTCCACGATCTTCTTCAGCTTGGTGCTGGCGCCTATGCGCATCATGCCGTTATCGGTGGTAACGAAATCGAGTTCGCCGACCTTCATGGTGCTGATGAGGCGTTTGGGGGACTTCTGCCCCGCCTTCATTTTCGGAATGACATCCGTACCGCCGGCAATCAGAAGCGTATCAACGCTGGTGTCCTCAAGAAGATTCAGCAATTCTGTCAGCGTCCCGGGCTGGAAGAAAGCGAACTCATTGGTAATTATTCTGGAATTATGCATTTTCAACAACCTTATTAGGAGTTTAAGCCCTTTTCTTCAATCATCTTAAGAACCTTTTCCGGCGTCATGGGTGCGTCCTTGAAACGGATGCCAATGGCGTTGTACACGGCATTGGCCACTGCGCCCGCAGTTGCGTTGTTGGCAGCTTCACCCACGCCCTTTGCACCGAACGGTCCGCTTGGCTCATACGTATGGGCAAAGAAGACCTGCAGGTCGTCGACTTTAGGCATTTCCTTGGCAGTGAACATCTTGTAATCCATGAATCCCGCGCCGCAGGTCAGGTGGCCGGTCTTTTTGTCGTATTCCGTATCTTCCAGCAATGCGAGAGCCACACCGCGGCAAAGGACCGCCTTCCAGCTGTCCTGCCGTGAGCTTCGGATTGATGACCGTTCCGGAATCAACCGCAGCCACGGCTCTGGTCACATGGATCTGGCCGGTCCAGGTATCCACCTCGACCTCGATGAAGTTGGTGACAAAGCAAGGCGGGCAGTTGGTCTGCCGGTGGCAGGCCACACCGATAGCCGATCCCCAGCCTTTGAACTGAGCGGCTTTGGCTGTTTCGGCAATAGTGATCCGTTTGTCCGTGCCTTCGAGAAAGATGACACTTTCACCGGTTTCGGCATTGGGTTCGATCTGCAAAGCCACCGGGTTCACATCCAGAAGCCTGGAAGCAAAATCCAGAATGATCTTTCTGGCTTCGGCAGCCGCACGCAGTACGGTAGCACCACCGCAGTAGATGCCGCGTGTGGCATGGGTGCAGACATCGTAGCCCGTGCTGGTCGTACTGGAGGGAGCAATACCGACGTTCTCGACCGCGATACCAAGCTCTTCGGCAGCTATCTTGGCAATGGCGTCCAGCGTACCGCCGCCATGGTCCATAAGGGCGGTGGAAACATCCGCGGAACCGTCTTCGTTGATCTTCACCATGGCCGTGGAGTAATCGATGACCTCGCCCGGCTGCGGAGCCCCCGTACCGGAGGTATGGAATCCGCGTCCGACACCGATGCCGCGGCGATAACGTCCGCTTTTCTCACTGGGCTTTTTGCGGGCATCCCAGCCAATGAGATCGCGACCTTTGACAAGCATCTCCTCCACGCCGCAACTGCGGATGACGGAGCGGACAGTAGGTCCCTGCCCCCAGAACGTCTTGCCCAGGCCAACGTAGTTTTTGAGACGCAATTCCACGGGATCCATGCCGAGTTTGTCCGCGATCATGTCCATCACGGATTCAACAGCAAAGGTAACCTGCGGGTTGCCGTATCCCTGCATGGCGCAGGCGGGTGCCTTGTTGGTGTACACACCGGTTCCGTCGAACTTCAGAGCCGGCATTCTGTACAGAGAAACAAACCAGCCGGCCATGCAGCCCATCAAGGGGAAAATCTGAATATTGTGCGCACCGGCATCCACCAGCGTGGTCAGCTGTCCGGCAGTGATCATGCCGTCCTTGGTGACGCCGTACTTCAAAGTTATGCGGGAAGGATATTTGCAGTGATCATACATATCCTCTTCCCGAGTGAGCACCAGTTTGACCGGTTTGCCGGCCTTGCGGGCCAGAGCCACGCAAATGGCGATGGGCGTGTTCATCTGGATGCTGGATCCGAAGGAACCGCCGATGGTCACTCTGTGCACGTTGACCTTGCTCAGGGGGATGTCGAAAATACGTCGAGCAACTGCCTGGTGTTGTGGATGGACTGGGTGGTGGGCCATACGGTGATGCCTCCGTCAGCTTCGGGCTTGCAGACCACAGCCTTTGTTTCCATCTGCCCATGGTAGACACGGCCGGTGGAGAAGCTCTCCTCGACAATGAGGTCGGCTTTGGCAAATCCTTCTTCCAGGTCCCCTTCCTCAATGACACGCTGGCAGGCGATGTTGTTCTTTACATCCAGCACTTTCTCGCC
>CAXXHY010000041.1:0-11670 GCA_963667575.2 Desulfovibrionaceae bacterium
CATCTGGAAAGTTGAGCACAAAATTGATAATAGATAAAACACAAATTTTAGTACAGACTTTTGATAAAGAACTGATAAATAGCTGACCATTTCTGATGCCCCCTTATACTGTTTCTTCCAATTTTTCAGCATTGAACACCTTATCAAGGACACTCACAGCTTTGGACTTATGGTCAGGGCTCAGATGTGCATATTTCTGAGTCATCTTAAGATCCTTGTGCCCTAATAATTCTTTCAAAACGTACAAGTCAACACCCTCCATAGCCAGATTACTTGCAAAGGTATGCCGCAAGTCATGAAAGTTAAAATCTTCTATCTCAGCAGCAGCTAAAGCGCTATGCCATGCCCGTTTTACGTCTTTGATTCGTTTACCATTCCAGGTAAAAATAAAATCGCCTTTGTTCTTACCTTGCGCCAAACGAGAAAGAACATTAGGTCCTTCCGGGTTTGCCGTGGGTAACGTCATAATGTAGGCGATTTCCAGGAGGAGACCGCCGATGAGAGATGTTGATCTTTACGGACAGATTTTGGGCATCAAGAGCCCCTGGTTTGTGGACAAGGTTGACCTGAAGACGTCTGAAGGCCGTGTGGATATCTGGCTCGAGCATAAGAGCAAGGTGCTTTGGACTTGTCCGGAATGTGGCAATGAATTGACTTGCCGGGATCATGCGGAAGAAAGGATTTGGCGGCATCTCGATACGTGCCAGTTCAAAACCTTCATCCATGCAAGAATCCCTCGTGTGGATTGCCCCGAGCATGGCGCCAGGCAGGTCACTGTCTTCTGGGCTGAACCTGGTTCGCGTTTCACTCTGCTCATGGAAAGACTGATCATTGATGTTTTGACAGAAAGCTCGACCGTTGAAGGGGTTCGCAGGTTGATGCGTATCTCATGGGATCAGGCTTGGGGCGTCATGGAAAGAGCGGTTCGGCGGGGTCTGGCACGAAAAGAACAGCGTAAAATCAGCTACATCGGTGTCGACGAAAAAGCTTTCAGAAAAGGCCATAGTTATATGACCGTGGTCTGCGATTTATTACGCGGTACGGTGGAACACGTTGCCGAGGAGCGCACAAAGGCAAGCCTTGAAGAATATTACAAAAAACTGAGCGACGAACAGCTCAGGGCGATCAAGGCTATATCAATGGACATGTGGCCGGCATACTTCCTGGCCACCACGGAAAACGTGCCTGATGCAGCAGACAAAATAGTATTCGACCGCTTCCACATCATGCAGCATGTAGCGGAAGCGGTGGATAACGTACGCCGCCAGGAACATAAGGCGCTGATGGCTGAAGCAAACGAAATTTTGAAAGGCAGCAGATACTTGTGGTTATATGCTGAGGAGAACCTCTCGGACTCCCAACGACCGCGCCTGGAGGAACTCAAGGAAGCGAATTTGAAGACGGGGAAAGCCTGGGCCATGAAAGAGAGTCTTCGCGGACTGTGGGAATATTTGTCAGTTGGCTGGGCCAAGCGTTTCCTGAAAAAATGGTGCTCCTGGGCCAGACGTTCAAAGCTCACGCCTATGAGCAAGGTCGCAAACATGCTCATGGATCACATGGACAACATCGTGACCTTTTGTCGACATCGCATGACCAACGCCGTTGCGGAGGGACTGAACAGCAAGATCATGTCCATCAAGCGTAGAGCCTGTGGCTATAGCAACAAGGAGCATTTCAAGACAGCGATTTACTTCTTTTGTGGCGGGCTAAACCTCTACCCGGAAATTAGCAAGACTGGGGCCACCCGCTGAGTTTCCGGAAGGACCTAATTTATTGCCTCCAAGATAATTTGAAATATTCTAGAATCTGGTGTGCTCTATTGTAAGCGGAAACAGTTGCATTATGCCATTTTTCATGAAATAGGGCAGCATATGAAAGGACATCCATGGCAAATACGAATGCGAGCTGCCGGGCTTACTTCCAGAGCCGTTTGCAGGCTCACAGGCAAAGATCCAAGCACACTGAGTAGGCAATTCAAAGAGGACCGGGTCGAGACTTATGTCAAGTCCGTGATTGTGGCTTGGGAAATTATGACTAAGGAGCAGCGCTCTCTTCTTGAGAATAATCTTTTGTAACTCGACTTTCGGGGTAACCCCAAAAGTCAAAGCAACAATTTTTAGGTTGAAATAACTAAATTTTTTTCTTGAAGGGTCCTTACAACTTTACTATTCTGTTGTTTCCACACAATAAAACAGAAAAGGAGAAGGACCCAGATGCAAAATACCTTGAGTCGCTATGAACTTCAAGATGAAGAACTGCGTACCGCATCGAGAATCGAGGCTTTTTTCAAGCAATTTTCGATTGCCGATCTTGCCCGGCGGTGCGGAATCAAGAAAGCAAAGGGGGTTTCTTCTCCAGAAATACTTCTTTGCATTTTTTCGCTCCCTTTTTATCGACTCAACATTTTTCGATATTTTCAGACCACAGGCGAAACAGACTTCGGTAAGGACGTGGTTTATGAGTTCATGCGTTCCTGCCACTTCAGCTGGAGACGTTTTCTCCTTCAACTGGCGGGGCGCGTTTGCATCCTGCTCCAAGAGCTTACCTCGGAAAAACGTGATTCCGTGTTAATCATTGACGATTCCAGCATACACAGGCCCAGGGCTAAAAAGGTCGAGCTGCTCGCCAGGGTCTATGATCACGCCGAGAGTCGTTTCATCAAAGGGTTTCGGCTTCTCAGCATGTGCTGGTCCGATGGCGCCAGCCTTGGGCCTGTAGATTTCGCACTTATGTCTTCCGCCAAAGAAAAAAATCGTTACCAGGATGTCACAAAACGAATCGACAGCAGGACTTGCGGAGCTAAACGCCGTAGGGAAGCCGTCTGCAAGTCCACTGAACTGATTGAGCCGATGTTGCGGCGTGCGCTCGCTTCCGGAATCAAGGCCAAATATCTGCTTATGGACAGCTGGTTCGGTATGCCTGCGGTTATCAGCAAACTTTGCAAGCATCTGCCCGTGATTTGTATGATCAAACGTACGCCCAAAATCTATTACTGCTTTGAGGGCGAGCGGATGAGCTTGAATGCGATCTATAAACGGCTCCGCAAACGCCGGGGCCGAGCCAAAGTTTTATGCAGTGCGCTTGTAACCATGAACTGCGGCGAGTCTGCGCGCATCGTATTTGTTCGCAATAAGCATAAAAATACCATGTCGGCACTCCCTGGCTTAAGCTGGTATGATACCAGAAAAGATGAAGCTCAAAGGAGGCCGACATGGCTGAAATCAAGATATCATCATTGCATCGTTTTGTTGAAGCCTTTTCCGGAGGAAAAGTTTGGGTAGGCGTAGATGTCCACAAGCGAAGTTTCAGTGTGGCTCTTCTCAGACCCGATGGAATGATCAAAGATTGGACGTGTCCATCCGATATCAAGGCACTTACTCGAGCACTCCGTTCTTTGCCTGTAAAAATTGGGGCCGTCTGCTATGAGGCGGGACCTACTGGCTTTGGTTTGGCAAGAAGCCTTGAGTCTGTCGGGATCAAGGTTATCGTTGCCGCTCCGAGCAGAATACCGCGTCCGGTTGCCGCGACGAACAAAACCGATAGCCTGGACTGCCGTAAACTTGCGGAGTTGGCCGCTTCAGGCCTTATTCGTCCCATCGCCATTCCAACTGAACAGGAAGAAGCCTTCCGTAGCCTTCAACGCCGGCGACACCAACTGACCGATTCACTACGCAAGACAAAGCAACGCATTCGCGCTTTGTTGCTCTCATTGAACGTGCCAGAACCGCCCCAAATCGAACACTGGGGAAAGACGGCCGTGAGCACACTCAAAACGTTGTTGCTTCCACCAGGCGCGAACGACACCCTGCAAAGTCTATTAGAAGAACTTGAATATTTTGTAGCAGCCCAGCGGCGGGTAGATCTGCGATTGCGTACCATTTTCCAGAAACAAGACGAGGCAAGACGCATTGCCGCCATGAGGTCCGTTCCTGGAATCGGTGAAGTCGTAGCCACCACTTTTGCTGCGGAGCTATTTAATCCTGGCAGATTTGCTCGAAGTGAAGAGGTTACGGCGTACCTTGGACTGGCTCCGGTAGTACGGCAAAGCGGATTAGCCAAGGGAACCGCCCGACTGCGCCCGGTAGGACAACGACGGTTACGAAGTCTGCTGATCGAGAGTGCCTGGATATGGAAACAACGAGATCCCTGGGCAAAAGAATTTTACAATCGAATTTTGAGCAAACACGGAATCCCCCAAAAGGCGATTGCCGCACTTGCTCGAAAACTGGCTGCTTTGCTGTGGAAGCTCAGCTTACCAGCTGCAGCATAATAAAATCGCGACCGTCTTTTGGTAGCATCGACTACGGCATAAAAATGGCGATCTTCAATCGTACCGAATCGGTACTTGGTGCCACAGAGCACGAATAAGAAAAGGAATACAACTTATTAGCCGACATGGTGGGGATCGCACTCGGCCTAAGAGAATAAGAGGGAAGAAATCTGGGAGCTCTTGACATGGGGCCGCATAAGAAAAGATTGGCTGGCGCTGCTCAGTACGGAGACGGAACTTTCTGAGGCCGAAGTTGTACGCATCTACGGCAAACGATGGGATATCGAAGTCTTCTTTCGTACAGCCAAGCAGCAGTTGGATTTGGAAAAAGGCTGCCAAGCCAGAGATTTCGACGCCCTCATCGCGCATACGACTATCGTCATGCTGCGCTACATGTTCCTTGCCCTGGAACAACGCCGCCATGATGATCCACGTACACTTGGACTGCTTTTCCATGCATGCTGCGATGAAGTGCGCGATCTCGCATATCTGGAAGCCCTCCAGCGAATTTTGACTTTGGCAATGCTGAATTTGCAAGAAAACAAGTATGTTGCTGAGGAAATGTGCCAAGCGATCATGGCTGAGGTTCTACAACAGGCACTCTATATGTTCGGCCTCAAACGGCACTATTGTCAAAGATCAAAACGGGTTGATGAATGAAGTTCAACCCCGAAAGTCGAGTTTTGTAATAAATGATCGCGAAAAATTTGGGGTCAATAAGAGCAAGGAATTTTTTGAGTCAAAAGAGTCAACAAAGCGCCACGAAGCTAAAGATTACTTCAAGGTTACAGATAAAAATAGCTTATTCAGAATGACCATGAACAGTGGTTCAACTAAATGGTATGCCTATTGTACTGACTGTAGAAATATGATTTTTTTAGAAGAACGCGAAAACCCAGAAAAATACTTTTTTAAGCATCACAGGGATTATGTAGATAGTGAAGCCGCTCTTCTTTCATGCAGTTATTATTTTCCTTATCGTGGAAAATTTGACCAGGACACGCCTCTCCCCGTTGATTTAAACGATAGTATTGCTCGCTATGCAGTAGATAATGCTTTCTGTCTTTACATGTTTATCGAGGAGTTGGTTAAGGAAGAGCTCATTTTCTCTGAAGTGTATTTCGCGAGAAATCTTGGGAAAATGTTTCTTAAGTGTAGTGGTTCAGACTTGATCTGACAGTCACCTTTTGATGGGTTTGTAATTGTCAGTTTAGTTCAAACTTGTAACCTTTTCCTGCCAGATGGTCTTGCCATCAATCATAGTTTCCATTGGCGTTCGACCGCAACACATTTTTCCCTGATGAGTACGCTCGGTGTTGTAATAGGCCAGCCAAGCGTCTAAGTCCGTTTGCAATTCCTCCAATGAATGGAAGATCTTTTTCCTGAAGGCAACCTGGTAAAATTCATTCAATATCGTTTTGTGGAAGCGCTCACAAATACCGTTTGTCTGCGGATGTCGCGCTTTGGTCTTGGTGTGTTCGATGCCACAAATGCCAAGAAAGAGCTGATAATCATGTGTCTCTGCTCGGCCACAATATTCGGTTCCCCGATCAGTGAGGATGCGCAATATCCCCATTTCCTGCTCTTCAAAAAAAGGCAGCACCCGGTCGTTGAGTAGGTCAGCTGCGGTAATGGGTGTTTTCGTTGTGTATAGCTTTGCGGCAGCCCATTTGGAGTACGTATCCACAAAGGTCTGCTGATAAATACGCCCGACACCCTTAATTGTGCCTACGTAAAAAGTGTCCTGGCTGCCCAGATAACCGGGATGGGCAGTCTCAATCTCGCCATGCGCCTGGTCATCATCCTTCTTCTTCTCAAGTGCTTGGACTTGGGATTCTGTAAGAACAACTCCCTGATCGGCGGAGATCTTTTCCAATGCTTTTAAACGCAGCTTGAAGTTATGCAGCCCATGGCGCAGCCAGATTGAACGAACACCTGAAGGCGAAACAAATATGCCGCGTTTCCGCAGTTCGTTGCTGGAACGTGCCTGACCATGCGCGGGGAAATCTGTGGCGTAGGCAATGACAGCCTCTTCAATATCAGCTTCAACCCTATTCTTCAGGTTGGGTTTACGTCGGCTCCGATCGAAGAGGGCTTCAACTCCGCCTTGTTCCTTCGCAGTCTTGTAGCGGTAAAACGTGTCTCGCGAAAAGCCCATCATTTTGCAGGCCTTCGAGACGTTGTTGAGTTCCTCGGCGAGGTTGAGCAGGCCCATCTTGTGTTTTATCGTATTCTGATTGAAACTTTCCATGAGGTTCTCCTGAGCATGGTGCTCGGTTTGGTGGATTGTGCTAACCCATCAAAAGGGAGAACCTCTTTATTTTCAAGAGGAAATGTCAGATCTAGTCGAAACTACTTCATATTATTCAACATAGGGCTGTTTGCTTACACATACTTGAAGCCTTGGCTTTGGTTAAAGGATCACGAAAGGTCTCTTCCAATCAGCATCGGATTTGGACTGGCATTGATATGTGTAGCAATGGGACTGACGGTTTCAAGTTGGAGAAAATGGGTTTTGGGAGTGGGACTTTTCTCACTTGCTATTACATTGTTAACCCTCATTTAAAACCAATCTCTCAAATTGCCAAGTTTGGGCGTATATTCGAGCCATAGCGTGGAATTGGCATCTGCCATGCCTCAAGGCGTTTCATTGCTTTCTGGGCGTTTTGTACGGCTCTACCGACCAGCGTAAATGAAAAAGTCATTTTTTTCCCTGTCCATTGTCTAACCTCCTTGCAGAATCTGATAACGTTCCATAATCCGGGCAACGTAGAGTTTTGTTTCTGGGAATGGCGGAACACCGCCATATTTTACCACGTTGGCATGCCCGGCGTTGTAAGCAGCCAGGGCAAGTTGCAGATTGGACAATTTATCGAAGAGCCAGCGAAGATGCCTTGCTCCGGCATTGATGTTCGCGGCCGGATCGAACGGATGCTGTAAGCCCCATTGTCTGGCAGTATCAGGCATGAGTTGCATCATTCCCATGGCCCCTTTTGGAGAAACGGCTTTTGCCTTGAATCCGGATTCCTGCTCTATGACCGCGTACAGGAGCGCCGGATCCAGTTTGTAGCGCTGGCCAGTTGTCTTGATGCATGCCAGGATGCTTTTATTCGTGATTAAAGCCGGGTAATGAAAGGTTCCTGACTTTGTGTTGAAAACATGCCGATGAATAACCGGATCAGCGCCATTTTGCACGGCATGCTTGATTCGGATCAGTCTGCGGGCTTCCTGTATGGTCAGCCTGGGCGCTACCGGGGAATCCTTAAGCAGGACGTAATTATCATCCAGTCTGGATTCACTGAGGTGGACCGTTCCTGAGGCATCCTGGTAGCCATAGAGGGTGTAAGCGTGAGCAGAAATGGAATACAAACTCGCCACCAGCACAACCAAAAGTATCAGCCCTCCACGTATCGGTTTCATGTGATTACCACCTATATGGGCTCCACGTTGGGCAAGGCTTCCTTAGCCAAAGCAATATAGTCCGCTTTATTAGGCCTTTTATTATCTGAGGCGAAAGTCAGATTTCGAAAATGTTCGTGGTCAAACTCAATTCGTTTCCGCACGAACTTATTATCGTTGGCTGAGATCACCATTTCAAAAGACTCTTTCAACCCTCCTTCCGGATTGCAATTCTGTCTATGATTAGTAAAATGAAAACCAATCTCAAGATATTTGCGTGTCTTGAGTTGCTTTCCTTCAAAGTAAACTTCCGGCCACTTTTGAAGAATTGCTTCTCTTAAATCAGAACATTCAATGATCCTGCCGTAAAGTTTTTGGAAATCGGCCATATAGGCGAAAGTCCATGGCACGTTCATTGGACTAGCCCCCCTATAAAGACAGCCGTCTGAGCCGTATTTTTCCAGCATCGACTGCGCCAACCCTTTCGTCATGCGGATTCCGGAAAATACCCCGAATATATATGCCACTTGGTCAAAATACTCTATCAATAACTTAAGAATCTGCTGCGCCTTTCTGTCAAACCCACGAAGTGAAGTTTTTGATAAGGATCTGCTTCCACGCCTTGAAAGAGAACAATGTTCTATGTCCTCTGGATTAAAGTAAGGAAAACCCTGCACAGCTTCATTGCAATGTTTGGCGTACGGACGGGAAGTATGCTTCAGTTCTTTGTAAAGGCCGATAATCTGGATGGGATTATCACATTCAGGACAAACAGCGTAGTGCATGTCTTCGCCTAGCTTATTTTTTTGATAATATGGTTCATTTCTGCTAGTGGCAATCTCGAAATCCTCTATAGTGATCAGCCGCCACCGGAAGTCTTCAATTTTTAACTTGTATATGTTCATGACTATTCTCTCATATAATCTGTAAGAAAAAACCTACCATACCTACTGGCTATTTTGTTCCACCACTCAATGGGCAAAGGTGGCACATTTCCTTCCTGTTCGGCAAGTCGGAGACACTGTAAGACGGTTCGCAGTCCTATCGAAAATTCGTGGTAATTATCCCGCATTGCAAAAGCAAGCTCCTCATTACAGTCCAAACAATTCATCTGCTCCGCTTTATCGGAGTCTGTCTGTACGGCTCTGTTTTCGAAGATGTCTTTCGGATTCATTGTTCCTTTCCTTTCAATCATCGCTTTGCAGGCAGGACCGACAACTCCACCTGGTACAACCTGACCGTATTGTTCCCCTCGGGAATTCCCTCGGCCAGGCTGCGGAGAATTGCGGCCGGGGTTGAAGTCCTGGCCTTGAGATTGATTTTAAAAGAAGACGTTCCAACATATACGGGCTTGGGCTCGTCTGAATACCGTAAAACAGGCACGGTAGCGTCCATCATTGGAAAATCTACCAAAGAACTTTCCTTTCCGGTGGGACTGGAAGTCGGGATGAGGTCATATACTATGACAAGGAGAAGCACGAGGGCAAAAATCGCAATCAATATGGTCGGCACCCATCCGGATCTCGAGACTTCAGGAGGTTTGCTGTTCTTACCAAGTGCTTCATCTGTCTGATCGTCAGGAGGATTTTCAGAAAGATCGCCGAACAGCGCTGAATCCGAGTTGGAAGCATTTGAGGCCTGTCCCTCACCCGAATCCGCATCCAGAACAATCAAGTCCAGATCGCAGCTTTCCGCTGAATCAAATTCGGGTTCCGAATGGTTTTCATCGCATGGCACCATTTTTTCCATGCTCTCCTCAGGCTGGCACGAATCAGGTGGAACCAGTTCCGGCGTCCATTCAGCGAGTTGATAAGCTGTCCTGACGACACCATTAGGGCGTTCTTTGTAGGCGATAATCCTCTTTTCTTTGATCAATTTGTCCAGGTAGATATCAAAATAGCTCGAATAAAAACCCGGAATGCTTTCAGCCAGAGCGCTTCTATGAAGCGGGCCTTTACGCAACGCGAATATAATTTTGTTCTTTTGTTCCTGTTCATAGCTGTTCATGGCGTTTTCCTTTCTTTTGGGTTGACTTGGGATGTTCGCGTGCCCCCCTCCCCCTCCCCCTCCTCTTCGCCAGCCTAATTCTTTTCCTTGAACGGCCTGCCGGGCTTGCCTTTGTCGTCGGACAACAGCGGACATCTCCGGCTTTCGCAGGCCCAAAAAAAAGCCTTTTTATTCTTTTTGGACTGACGACGGCTCATGGATTTGCCGCATGTCGGGCAAGGGGCGGTCTCGGTTTGCTGGCGCGCGCCAGGCTTGCCATTGTCATCGGGGAGAAAGACCGGTTCGCCGTTGGCGTGCTGCGCCTTGTTCATGCAGGACCAGTAGTACTTTTTCTTGTCTTTCTTGGTTGGCCAGCGCCGGAGCACGCCGCCGCATTCGGGGCATTTGGGGACGTCCACTTTGAAGCTGTCCAGCCTGGCGTTAAAGATCGCCCTAATGATGTCCGGCAAGGCGTTTTCCTGCGCGAGCATGAACTTGTCCGGATAGAGTTTGTCTGCGGCGATATCCGAAAGACCGCGTTCCCAGACGGCGGTCGTCACCGGGTCTTTCAGGGCTTCGGGGGCGATGCTGAGAACGTTTTCGCCCAGGCCGGTGATATGGATCTTATTGGATTTGACGGCGATGTACTGACGCTTTTTCAAGGTCTCGATGATTCCGGCGCGGGTGGCTTCCGTGCCGATGCCCTCGTTTTCGCGCAGGATCTTTTTCGCCTCCGGATCCTCGATGAACGTATGCACGTTGGCCATGGCCGTGATCAGGCTTCCTTCGCTGAACCGCGCGGGCGGCTTTGTCTTGCCGGGCCTGGCTTCAGCTCGGACACATTCGGCCGAGTCCCCCTCGTTCATGTCCGGGAAGATTTGTTCCTCCTCGGCATCATGTTTTTCGTCTGGTTCGGTGTGCTGTCCGTTTTGCCCGACAACGGTCCAGCCCGGATCGATGACGCGCCTGCCCGTGGCTTTCCACGTACGCGTTGGCTGGGAAGCGCCGCTTTCGGACGGAAGCTCGACAAGGATTTGCCGCGCTTCATAACGCAAGGGCTGAAAAAACTGGCGGACATAGCCGTTGCAAATCAGTTCAAAAATCCGGGCCTCGTCCTTATCGAGACTTCTGGCGGATTCGCCCGTGGGAATAATTGCGTGATGCGCGGTGACTTTGGCCGTGTTCCAGGCCTTGTTTTTAATGGCCGGGTCGGCCCGTTCGACCGAGGGAACCACGGCGTGGAGACTACCCAGAATGGCGATGGCCTCGCCGAATTGCTCCTCGGGCAGATAACGGCAATCGGAACGGGGATAGGTGACGAGTTTCCCCTCGTAGAGCTTTTGCGCGATGTCCAGGGTCTGTTTGGCGCTCAGGCCGTAGAGTCTGTTCGCATCCGCCTGCAGGGAAGACAAACAATGCGGCAGGGGCGCGGCCTGGTTCTTTTCTTCGATAGTAATTTTGGCGATCCTGCCGGTTTGTCCGGCAATGGATTGCGCCATGCGAGCCGCAAGCGCCTTGTCCGTGAGCAGGCCTTCCTCGGGCGTCCAACGGACCTTGAACGGGCCGTTTTGATGCCTGAGTTGGGCTTCCAGCACGAAATAATCCTGAGGCTTGAAGTTCGCGATGTCCTTGCAGCGCGTTCCGATGAGCGCCAGCGTTGCGGTCTGCACGCGTCCGCCGGAAAGCACACCCTGAACGCCGATATCGCGACCCACGATGGTCAACGCCCGCGTGGTGTTCATGCCGTAAAGCCAATCGGCCATGGACCGGGCCAAGGCGGCTTTTTTCAGCGACTTGTATTTGGCGTTGTTTTCCAGACTGGCCAAGGCCCTGGCAACGCTTTTCGCATCCAGGGCGGCAAGCCAGATGCGCAGACAGGGGCCTGTGTAGTTATGATGTTCGAGAACCTCATCGACGATCAACTGCCCTTCCCGGTCCGGATCGCCCGCGTTGACGGCTTCGGAGCATTCCTTCAGAAGCCTGCCGATGGTTTTGAGCTGCTTGGACACGCCGTT
>CAXXHY010000042.1:0-139933 GCA_963667575.2 Desulfovibrionaceae bacterium
TAGTAATCCGAAGTAAAGAGATTGGCATTGCCCGTCTGCCAGGGGTTGGACGGCTCGCTGATGATCACGTCGTATGATTTGGGCATGGCCATGAGCCAGGTCCGGGCATCCAGTTCGTACAGGTTCAGGTTGTCGTGTTCCAGCGGGCGGTTGTTGACCGGATCGAAAAAATGCGATGCTTCAATCACCGTGGGAGAAATTTCAATGCAATCCACATCTTGCAGGGGAAACCACAGGGCGCTGCCCGCGGTCATACCCGTGGCCAGGCCGACCACCATGGCTGTTTGCGGGTCCTGTTGATACAGCAGCGGGAGCACGCCGCAGAGTACCTGCGTAAACGAGTCGATCCCGGAACTGCCGTCCGCCTTGCCATTGATACGCAGTAGCCGGACTCCGTCCTTGTTCTGGGTCACGGCCACCGTGGCCGCATGTCCTTCCTTGTAAAACAGGGTTTCTATCCCCTTGTTCAGTTCCTCCAGGTCCGGGCTATCGCTTTTCTGCAACTGGTCGCTGAGTTTCGCGGTGTCGCGGTACACGCCCATGTTCAGCACAAAGGTATTCCAGGAAGGCAGAAGCAGCGGCAGAAGCAGGGCGCAACACAGAACGCCCGCGGCAGGAAGCAGGCGCGCAGGGCGGATTCCCTGGCCTGTCATGACGAATACCACCGCGCCCACGATCATGCAGGCGGCTCCGCCCAGCTGCAGGGAGTGCTCTATCCCGATGAACGGCACCAGGATGAATCCCGTGAGTACGGATCCCAGGATGCCGCCGATTGTGTTGTAGGCGTACACGTCGCCCACTGTCCGTCCCACTGTGCGGTTCCGGCGGGACATGGCGATTTTCGAGACCAGGGGAAAGAGCGCGCCGCTCATCAGTGTGGTGGGGAACATCACCGCGAAGCACATGGCGAACTGCATGAAAATGATTCCCGACCAGGTGGTTGTCTGCGGATCGTACCAGCGTACGGCCAGATCCGGGAGATTGCCTATGAGCGGGGTGGTCAGCAGGGAGAACAATCCCATCAGCACCACGAAAATGCAGAAAACACCTACAGGATGTTTGAATCTGTCCACAAGGCGCGAGACGATCATGCTGCCCAGTGCGAGGCCCAGCAGAAAGGTGGTGAGCATGGTGGCAAAGGAATACACGGACGAGCCAAAGACCAGAATCAGCGAGCGGGTCCAGGCCACTTCAAAGACCAGGGCCATGAATCCGGTGCAGGCAAAGCCCCAGACGACCCATGCAGCCTGTCTGCCGGACAGAGAAGCGTCCTGCTGGGGAATGGTTCCCAGTGGCCGCGTTTCGGAAACGATCAGCGGGGCGGGAGCTGTTTCGTTGCGGGCAAGGGCCAGAACCAGAAGGCCGATGGCGATATTGGCCCCGGCAGCGGCCCAGATGGACACATGCAGCCCCAGGGCGGGAATAAGTACGAAAGCCCCGAGAAAACAGCCTGTTGCGGCTCCTATGGTATTGATGAAATACAGCCAGCCCACATATTTGCCGATGCTCTGCGGGGTTCTGGTGAGATGCTGGCTGAGCAGAGGCAAGGTGCCGCCCATTAGGGTGGTGGGAACAATCAGTACGAGCAGGGACAGCAGGATTCTGAAACAGTTCAGTATCAGCGGCTTGTCGAGAATCAAAGGAAAGACGGAAGAATGCACTATGTCGACAAAGGACAGAACAAACAGAAAAAGCAGCGCGTAAACGCCTATGAGCAACTCCAGCACGGCATATGTCCGCAACAGCCGTTTGATCCTGGTGATTATTTTTCCGCACAGATAACTGCCCACGGCAAGTCCGAGCATATAGACGCCGATGACAGTGGAAACCGCGTATGTTGTACTGCCGAAAATCAAATACAACATGCGGCTCCAGACGACTTCATAAATTAGACCGCAGAGGCCGGAAAAAAAGAATACAGCAACCAACAGTGAAAAAATGAGTGAAAAATGCTTTTGCGACGAAGGCATTTGATCTCCGGCATGGGAATAGAATGTTACGGAAAAAGCATAAGCGGAGTTGCGTAGGCTGATGATAAAAGCAATCTAAAATAATTTCGTTGCCAATTTGTCATATAATAGGGTAAAAAAAAAATTCCAGAAATGCAATGAGCCATATCGGGGGGTGGTTTCATTTTTTGGGTATTCTATTTTTTTACAATAACTCAAAAATTAAAATAGGTTATCTCTCAGATTTCAGACAGCACAGGCGGGATCAGGGGGTCGGGACACGGTGCAACGCCGCTCAGCTCTTTGTTCCGCCATGGTTTGCACAGGGTTTGGAATGATTGTCGTCCAGAGAATGCCCTATTTGTGTTGCTGAAGCAAAAACACGCGAATCAGGCGTCTGAAACAGTACGTTGGCCGGAATGGCGGCGATTGCGGGCGCTGATATAATATTCGCCGTGCAGGTTCACGCTCGGGATCAACAGCCAGTATCGACTTTGCCAAAGGAGGGGGCTGTGAATGTCGTAAAAGGATCGGCTGCATCGGACGCGTCCAAGAAAACCTCTCAGAAAAGCAAATCATCCAACGGATGGCGTACGCTCCTGATGCGCTATCTCAATCCGCATCAGTGGTCCCTGAGGACGCGATTCCTGTATTTTACCGGCGGACTGTTGCTTCTTGGAACCTTTTTTCAGGTACTTTTTCTTTCGTTTTCCATAGAATCCACCATTGACGACAGTGTAACGGACCGGTTGCAACTTTCCTCGGATCGTTTGGACAACAATCTGGACGTTATGCAGAAGCTGCTTTTTTCACAGGCAGTGGCTGTGGCGTCCATGCCGGATGTGCAGCAATCCCTGGTGGAACAGAAACTGGACGCGCTCAAATTTTTTCTCAAACGCTATACCGACGCACAACGGTTGCAGCTGAATCTGGGAGAGCTGCGGTATGCGCTGTATTCGGCAGATGGAAAACTGCTGTTTGATACGTCCCAGTTGCTGCACGCTGAACTCGATGCTTCCAAGGACCCCATGGTCATGGCCCTGCTGCAACGACGGGGAGCGGTAACCGGGTTGCGCATTCATACCGAGGGCCCGGTGCTGGCCGTTCTGGTGCCGGTGGAGCGCGCAGGAGCCTTTGTGGGCGGCGTACAGGTGATGTTGCCGCTGGTGCGGATTCTGAAACAGGTGGAAATGTCCCAATCCGGGGCCACGCTGGTCCTGAAAGCCGGTTATGAAGAACAATTGCAGCAGACTCACGGGCTCGATCGCGCGGGGAACTGGATGATTCTGAGCAGCACGGACAATGCGGGCAAGGCGTCCCTGGTCCGGGCGCTGGCCTCGGGCCTGCCCCGGGGACGGATACATGACATCTTTTTCCGGCTGGTCCCATTGCGTACCTTTGAAGGAGAGACCTCCCTGGCCGTGTTGCTGACCTACGACAGCACCATGGCCCATGAAATGAAGCGCGGACGCATGTTTCAGCTCATGGCCCTGTTTTTTTCCGGCGCCTTGTTTCTCTGGCTGCTGCTGTATTACAACATCCGGCGCGTGGAAGTATTTCTGGCCAGATTGAAACGGATCATCATTGGTTCGCATTCGAGCAACTTCAACGAACGCTTTCCCAGCGACCATGTGCATTGTCTGGAGCTGATGCATTGCCATAATGAGGAATGCCCGGTTTTCAAGGATCCCAGCCGCGTCTGCTATCTGGAAACCGGCTCGGAGGCCATATCGCCCATCTGGCGGGACACCTGCATCTTTCTCAACAAGTACGACACCTGTCAGAAGTGCCCGGTATACGCCGTACGCAAGGGCGACGAGCTCACGGAAATGGGCAACGTGGTCAACACCATGATGCGCCTCTGGAGCCAGTTCCTCGGACGTACGGGCCATCTGCTGGCCTACGTGCTGCGCAGCCAAGAGACCAAGGACACCATGATGCCTTCCCTGGATCAGGTCTCGGACAGGCTCGAACAGATGGCCAAGCTGACCTTTTTCAGCCACGATCTGCAGGGAACACTGGACAAGGAAGAAGTGTTCGAACAGCTGGCCTATGTGTTCGGCGGGCAGTTCGGGCTTTCGCAGTTCGTGCTTTTCGAAGTGGACGAAGAGTCCAACAGAATCGTCATCGCCCTGGATTCCGCTCAGGATATTCCGCTCTGCAAAAGAAACGTGCTGCTCTCCACCGAGGTCTGCCGCGCGCATCGCGTGGCGGAAGACGTGGTTTCCTTTTACAATCCCATGCTGTGTCCGTATTTCAACTGCGACACCAATGCGTATGTCCGCTGCTGCCTGCCCATGGTCATGGGCGGCCAGGTCGGGGCGGTATTCAGCTTTCTGGCTCCCAAGCGCAACTGGGAAAACCTGCGTTCCCAGCAGCTTCCGGTGCTCAGAAAATATCTCGACGCCTCGGCTCCGGTGCTGAGTTCCCTCAGGCTGCTGCGCCTGTCCAAGGAGCAGTCTCTGCGCGATCCGCTCACCCATTGCCACAACCGGCGTTTTCTGGACGAGTTCCTCTCCAAATACGAACCGTTGTCCGAGCGGGAAGGCAAGAAGACCGGTTTTCTCATGGCGGATCTGGACTATTTCAAGCAGGTCAACGACGCCTACGGCCATGAAGCCGGCGACGCGGTGCTGCAGCAGATCGTCACCACCATCAATGAAAGCATCCGGCGTTCGGATCTGCTGATTCGTTACGGAGGAGAAGAATTTCTCATTCTGCTTCAGGACATCCAGGACGGCATGGCCGAGCAGGTGGCGGAAAAAATCCGTTCCGCCGTGGAACAGCAGAATTTCGAATTGCCCGGAGGCACCAAAATCAAGAAGACCATCAGTCTGGGCGTGTCGGAATACCCGGAAGACGGCAATACGCTCTACAAGGCCATCAAGTTTTCCGACGTGGCCCTGTACGAGGCCAAGAACCGCGGACGCAACCGGGTGGTCCGTTTCGAACCGGAAATGTGGCAGTCCATGGAATACTGAGTCTCTCTCTGGATGCCGTATCGGTTCCCTGTGAGCCCGGCGTCTCTGTATCTGCGCAAAAGTGCAAATGAAAAGGCCGGCATGGAGAATTCTCCAGCCGGCCTTTTGTTGTTGAAGCGAACTGAATGCGGAGTGATCAATCGCCCTGCATGGTGCGGATGAGCGCTTCGAGTTCCGTTGCCAGATCACTCAGAATGGCCACTGCCTTGGCGGATTTCTGCATGGTCTCCGAGGTCTCCACGGAGATGCGGTTTATCTCGTCGGTGGAATGGGTGATTTCGTCGCTGGTGGAGCTTTGCTCTTCCGCTGCCGTGGCAATGGACCGGGCCTGATCAGCCGATTTTGAAACCATGGACACGATTTCGTGCAACGCTTCTCCCGATTTCCTGGAAAGGCGCGTACTGTCTTCCACTGCCTGGGTTGAATCATCGGCGGCGCGGACGTTTTCTTCCACACCTGCCTGGATGCCGCTGACCGCCTCGGTCACTTCCTTTGTGGCAACCATGGTCTTTTCCGCCAGTTTGCGGACTTCATCGGCAACCACGGCAAACCCGCGACCGGCCTCTCCCGCTCGGGCGGCTTCAATGGCCGCGTTCAAGGCCAGGAGGTTTGTCTGATCCGCTATGTCGTCGATGACCTGCATGATCCGGCCGATGTCTTCTGTCTTTTGAGCGAGATCCTGCATAGTGGTACGCAGGAATTCGGCTTTCCGGCGTACGCGTTCGATGGATTCCACGGCTTCTTCCACGACTTTGGCGCCGGAAAGGGCCCTGTTCTGGGTGGAGTCCGCCAGTTCCGCCGAATCAGAAGCATTGCGGGCCACCTCGATAACAGAGGCATTCATCTCCTCCATGGCCGTGGCCATTTGCGACGTACGGTCGAGCTGGATCCGGGCTCCCTGGTTCGCTTGCTTCACCTGGGAAGAGAGGTCGTTGGACGATGCGGAAAGGCGTCCGGCAATATCTTTAGCCTGGGCCGCGGCATCTACAAGGCTGGCATGCTGTTTTTCCACCTGGCGCTGTTTTTCGACTATTTCAGTAATATCGTTCCAGAATGTGATGGCACCGATCAGCTTGCTGTCCAGATCATAGAAAGGTGTTGTTATGACAACAACATGCAGCAATTTGCCTGAAGACGTTGTGTATTCGATCTGCGCGGTCTTGCGCGTATGTTCGTCAAAAGCCTGCTGCGAGAGGAGCACCCGTCCGGGATCATTGTAGAAGAATTCACCGGCCGATATGCCGAAATACTCTTCCGGAGGTTTGGTGCGCTCCAGAAGTTCGCAGATGTACTGGTTGCACCACAGCAATGAAGCATCCGGTCCGATCAGCCCGCACGGGGTGGGAATACCGTTGAGCACCCCCTGGGCAAAACCCAGTTTGGCCTTGATCTCACCGACCATTGTGCCCAGGTTGTCCCCGAGCTGACTCAGCTCATCCGTGCCGGGCACATTGAAGCTCTGGTCGTAGTCTCCGGCGATCACGCCGTCGCTGGCCCCCGCGATTTTTGTGATGCGGCTGATGATCTCCTTGCGCATGAAAAAGATCATGCCCCCCAGCAGCACCAGCAGTCCGAGAATCGAATAGTAGACGGTATTGCGGATCTCTTCATCCACTATGGCGACCGGGCCGGAGATGTCTTCCACCACCACCATGGTTCCCAGAATCGGTTCGGAACCGGCATGACAATGATGACAGTTCGGTTCGTTGGGCACGCTCATCACCTCGACGAACAGATCACGTCCGGCGCTTTCGGAAACTATGCCCTTGCGGATATCGGCTTTGAGACTGTCCTTTACCAGGCCGGTGATATCTTCACCGTAGCGGCCGGCAAAATCCTTGCGGATCGCATCCGGTTTTGTGGCGTAGGTAATGTTTCCTTCAAAATCCGTAATGTAGATTTCAGTGGTGGTCATTTCCTTGGCCAGTGATTCGAATTCCTCTGTGGTGCCTTTGTTGTCCCCTTTGATCATGGGTTTTCGGATGCTGCGTATCAACAGACTGGATTGTCGCCCGAGAGAACTGCGCAGCTGATCTATGAGACCATCCTCGAGATGTTTTGCCTGAAGAAAAGCCAGGATGGCCAGCACGACAACGGTAATGACGAAAATCAGTGTGATGACCTTCAGATTCAAAGAACTGCGAATAACTTTGAGCATGCTGACCTCCTAATGGGCGCCGCTGTAGCGCAGGGGATTGAAATCGAATTCGCCCACCCGTTCTTTGTTGTGACAGGTCAGACAGTGCTCTTCTGTGGGAAGTCGCAGGATGCGTTCGGGATCTCCCGACTCCGCGTGCTCCGACCCCGGACCGTGGCAGGTTTCGCACCCTACGTCGGCCAGTGCAGGAGTGGATTCAATGCTTACGAACCCTCCAGGCTGCCCATGGCCTGTGGTGTGGCATTCGTAGCATTGCTCCAGTTCCTTGGGTTTGAGATTCGAGCGCATGATCTCGATGCTTTTCCAGGATTGCGCCTTTTTCGAATACTTCTTGAAATTGTCGTACTGTTCCTGGTGGCATTCCTTGCAGGACTCAGTGCCGATGAAATGTTTTTGTCCCTGGCTGCTGGCAAAGCTTGCCGGACCGGCAACCATGCACAATGCCGCAATAATGATGCTTAACGGATAAAACCGCAACGACATATTCCCTCCCTTGAAAATTGCAAAAAACATGTCATGTAGTATATGAATTGTATATTTTTATAATACAGAAATTGATTCAGTCTGTTCCAGCAAGCTTTTTGAGTTCAATTAGCAGGCAGTACAAAGGAATTTTCTTGAATCACTACATGATGTCTGAAACGATGAGCGGGATTATAACATTACAGTAAGAAATATAAAGTGAAAAATGTAAATGAATGCATGCTGACTGGAGATACAGCGCACATCTTTTTGGGGCGGAGTCCGGGTCAGGTGTTGTCACGGGCACAGCCTTGCCTGAGTCCGGGCTCTCTTGTTATGATGGAAAGATAGTGAAGGAGGAACAACATGCATGACGTCAGCCTAGGCCAGACTATTCGCGACTATCTTACCGGCGAAGAAATTGACCAGACAACGTACGAGGATTTGCGCCAGGCCATGGCTCGGCTGCTGGTGGAGGAGAAAGGCTACCCGCGGGAGCAACTGCGCCCGCGCGAGGCCGTATGCTTTCCTGTGGACGGCAAGAACTACACCCGGCTGGTGGATCTGGCCGCTTACGACGCTTCTGGAAAACCCTTGCTGTTGCTGCTGTTCTGTCCGGGGGTGGTCAGCACCTACCAGCGCGAGGCCCTGGCTGCGGCGCGCCTTTTCCCGGACGGTCCGGCTCCGTTGATGGTGGTCACGGACAGCAAGGAGGCCATGCTTCTGGACGTGGCCAGCGGCGAGTGCCTGGGAGAGGGGTTGCAGGCCATTCCCACCTGGGAACAGCTGCCGGAAAAAGCCGCTTCCGTGGCTGAAATGGACTTTTCGGACGCACGAAAAGACGCGGAACGGCGTATTCTGTACGCCTACAGCGAATCGCTTTACGACTGCTGCGGCGGCGCGGCCTGCGCGGTTGCGGCCAAAGGCGGCCGCTGGGGCAAAGAAGAGTAGGCAGTTTTCCCGAAAAGGGCTATTTCTTGTCGTCCTTCGAACCCTGCAACACGGCTTCGGCCACCTGCAGGTCGTAGAGCTTCAAGGGGTCCGGCTTGTCCTTGCCGTACAATGCGGCTGCCTGGCGTATGGCTTCCATGGGAATCCACTTGTGCCTGTCCCAAATCAGATCATCCTCGCTGTTCCAAAGACGGAATTCTATCTGACCGGCTTCTTTCCGGACGTACATTCGGATTTTTTTGTCCGTGGGAATGGGGTAATAGTAGTATCCGCGATCATCCTGCATTGCACTTTTCCTTGCGTATAAAAGGTATTGCCGTTCTTTTGAGGCGCTTACGAAGAAAACAGGTACGGCTTTTGCCCCCTGCGTTCCGAACCGGGCGAAAGTAGCCCAGCTTACGGCAAAATGCAAAGCCGTATCCTTTCCTGCAAAAGGCGCTTTTCTTCCCCCATGAAATGCTGCACAACAGGTCCATGAAACGGATCTGGCACAACAAATCCCTCAGGGGCTGGGTGGTCTACGACTGGGCCAACTCCGCCTATGTCACCACGGTGGCGGTGGCGGTGCTTCCCGCCTATTTCGCCGCGGCTGTAATGCCGCGCCAGGGCTGCGAACTGCTCGGTACGCGCCTGAGCGCCACATCCATGTGGGGCTACACGGTGAGTCTGGCCGCGCTGTGCGTGTTTCTGCTGGCTCCTTTGCTCGGGGCCATCGCGGATTATTCCTCCATGAAAAAGCGCATGCTCCAGGTTTTTTGCCTCACCGGTGGTCTGGCGGCCAGTACGCTGTTTTTTATCGGGCCCGGGGCCGTGTGGCTCACCCTGGGGCTCTTTTTCGTGGCGCAGGTCGGATTTGTAGGCGGCAACGTGTTTTACGACGCTTTTCTGCCGCATCTCGGGACTTCCGAGGAGCTGGACTCCATCTCCGGCTGGGGATACGCGGCCGGGTATCTGGGGGGCGGATTGCAGTTCGCCATCAGCCTGGGGCTGCTGACCCTGCACAGCCGGCTGGGCTTGTCGGCAGATCTGGCCGCGCGCCTGAGCCTGAGCATGGCGGGGCTCTGGTGGCTGGGGTTCGCCTGTCTGACTTTTGTCTGGCTGCAGGAGAGCAAAGTACCGCGCCCCATGCCTCCCGGCCTGGACCGGAACATCGGCGGCTATTTGCGGGTGGGCTGGCATCAGGTCCGCGAGAACCTGCGTATGCTGCTGCATGATCGCAATCTGCTGCTGTTTCTTCTGGCCTTTTTTTTCTACAACGACGGTATTCAGACCGTCATCAGCATGGCGACGATTTACGGCAAGGAAGAACTCGGTTTTTCCACCACCGTGCTGATGGTGACCCTGCTCATGATCCAGGTTGTGGGGATTTTCGGCGCTCTGCTTTTCGGCAGGCTGGCGCAGCGGATCTCGGCGCGCAAGGCCCTGATGGCGGCTCTGGTGCTCTGGCTGGGCATCAGCCTCTACGCCTATTATTTGCAGCACCCCTGGCAATATGTCCTGCTCGGCGCGCTGGTGGGGCTGATTCTCGGCGGGTCGCAGGCCTTGAGCCGGTCGCTGTACGGGGTGATGATCCCCAAAGAGGAGGCCGCGACCTATTATGCCTTTTTTTCGGTGATCAACAAATTCTCGAGCATTCTCGGCCCGCTGGTGTTTGCCGTGGTAACACAGCTCACAGGTACGGCGCGGCTGGCCATGCCCTGTCTGGGGGTATTTTTCATCATCGGATTCTTCGGGCTCTTATTTCTGAAGCACAGCCCCGGGCAAAGGCTGTAACGCGGCGGGTTACAGACTGCAGACCAGCGGAGCTAGCAGCACATGCATCTCGCAGCCCCGTTCCACATCCCCGGTCCAGATGCGGCCGCCCATGAGCCGTACGAGCCCTTGGGCCAGCGTCAGCCCCATGCCCAGCCCCTGGTAACGGCGCGTATAGGATCCGTCCTGCTGCCAGAATTCGTCAAAAACCTTGTCGCGCAGATCCGGCGGTATGCCTATGCCCGTATCGATGACCGAGATGTAAACGGAATAGAGCGCGGTTCCTGTGCTCTCCACTGAAATATGCACGGAAATGCCGCCTTCGTGGGTGAATTTCAGCGAATTGTCCAGGAGCTGGTCCAGAATCATGTTGGTGCAGTCCGGATCCAGCTGGATAGACGGCAAGGGGCTGGTGCTTGCGGATGTGCTCAGCACGAGTCCCTTTTGCTCGACCTTGTGTTTCCAGCGCAGCTCGATGTCTTCCAGAAGATGATCCAGAGAAACGCTCTGAAAGTTCAGCGGACGGACTCCGGATTCGATGGTCGTGTATTCGATGAGCATCGAGAGAACGCGCAGCAGACGATTGCCTGACTGTCTGATTTCAGAGACAAAGTCTTTCTGTTCATCGGACAAGGGATCTTCCAGCAACAGGTCCGCCATTCCAAGGATGCCGTTGAGGGGGGTTTTGAATTCATGCCCGAGCCGGGAGAGCAGGGCGCTTTTGGCTCGTTCCGCGGAGCGGGCCAGCTCCCTGGTGTTGACCAGGTCGGTGACGTCGTTCAGGGACAGGACGGCGCCCATTTCATGGCCGTGCATGTCGAACAGCAGCCGACCGCCGATGGTTATGGTCCGTTTGTCTCCGTGGCGGGAGACCAGAAAGATTTCCTCCCCCACGAGATGTTCGCCGGACATGATGCGCTCCAGGGGTGAAGACTCTTTGGTCAGAATCGTGATGCCGTCGGCCGCGAAAATGTCGTATTTCTCGTGCAGCGCAATTCTCCAAGCCTCCGGCTGTTCCTCCATGGATTTGATGCCGAACAGGGTCCTGGCCGCCTGGTTGCCCAGTACGATGCGTCCCTGGGAATCCGCCACCAGGATGGCTTCCGAAATATGTTCGAGCACGGCCTTGAGAAATTCCCGTTCATAATGAAGGTTTGCCTCCGACTGCTTGCGTTCGGAGATATCACGGGCCACTCCCACGGAGTACCATTGGTCTTCCATAAAAATAGAGGCCACCCGCAGTTCCAAGGACACTGTGGTCCCGTCTCCGCGTCTCGCGGTAACCTCGCGCAGGGTGTCGACTATGGGGCCCGCGCCGGTCTGGGCGAAATTGTCCAGTCCCTTGTGCACCCTGTCCAGCAGGTTTTCAGGACAGATCAGGTCATGAAAAAAACTGCCTTTGATATCGTTGAACTCATAACCGAACAAGCGTTGCGCCGCGGGGTTCCAATGGATCGGAATGCCCCGTGAGTCGAGCAGAACAATGGCGTCCTGAGCCGTGTCCATGATGATCTTGAGCTGCTGCTCGTTTTTCTTCAGCTTGCTTGCTGCCTGCGCCCGGCGGGCGGAGGCTCCCGCCCAGAGCCAGGCCACCACAAGAAAAAGCATGAGAATGCCGGCTCCTGCGGCCATTGTCTGCGGTCGCCATGGAGAAGACAGGGTCTTGGCAGGCACTAGGGTAATCAGTTTCCAGTAATCTTTGCTTTCGACATCAAAGCCCGTGGCATGGGTGGTGATGAACCGGGATGCGATATGAATGGTTTTGAAGGTGAACAGACCCGCGCTGGAAGAAAAGGAGCCATGGTCTTTTGCGTGTATTTCCTGCCAGGCCTGGGGAAAATCGTTTTGGAAAAGAGCGTCCTGACGCCCGGGAAGTTGAAAACCCCATTCCTGCAGGGGGTCGGGAGAGAGAATGTAATACCCCGCGTCATTGACCAGTAAAATATCCCCGACAGTGCCGGACATGGTTGTTCTGACGGCGCGGAAAATTGCTTCGGCCAGGTAGCTCATGGCCACATAGCCGATGAGTTTGTCCTGCTCGTCACGGACAGTGGCCAGAATGTGCAGAAGGGGCTTGTAAGGAACAACCAGGCTGTTGTTCTCAATGCTCAGACTGAACGGGGCCACATAAACCCTGTGATCGTTTGCAAGGGCCTGGTGGAAAAAAATGCGCTGGCTGACGTTCTGGAGCAGGCTGGAGGGGGCGGCTTCGGATTGGCCGTTGGCGTGGTTTATCCTGATGAGTTCCTGGCCGGAAGCGGTCAGCAGGCGCATTTTCGAATACACACGCATGTTTCGGGACAAGGTCAGGAAGATGTCCGTCAATTGGTCGAGTTGGAACTGTCCGGTTGTCCGGTCGTAGTTCTTTGCCGCGATGTCGGACAAAAACAGAATGTCGTCGAAACGGTATTCGACACTGTGTTTGAACGTCTTGCTGCCTATGGTGGTGCTGCTGATTTCGTTGGCCTTGATCTCGGTGAGGTACATGTTGTCCTGGTACATGGACAACCACAGGAAAAAGGCAATGGACACGGCCCCCATGATGGAGAACAGGCTGAGGAAAATGGTGAGTCTATTGTTGGCCATGGAAATTCCACTGCATAGATTTGCTCATGCCGAACGGTTTGAGATGCCGTTGTCCGATACGATTATCATCCGCGTGCAGGATCAGCCCCTTTGATTTCGAAAACAGCATACCATTTCTAATTCTTTTGAAAAAGACTGAACACGGATTCCAGTTCCCGATCTGGATCAAAAGTGCCGTGATCAAGGTCGATTTCCTCGGGTATCTCCTCCGTACGGCCGAACAGGGCCAGGCTGATCCGGTCGATCTGCGCCATTTGTTCCATGGCCGCGTCGATGTCGATGCTCGGGCAGCGTTCTCCGCGCATCATCAGGGCTTCTATGGGTTCGCGCTGAAGCTTTTGCTGAAAATCTTCAACCTGCTTGATCATCTGATGCGTCAGACGCTTTTGAGACATCAATCCCTGAAACGGGTCCTGGCCTTCGCCGATTGATTCCAGAATGTTTAACAGCAGATCGAAATGTCTGCTGAATATTTGTTCAGGTGCCGGAAAACGCTGACAAAAACCACAGATCAGCTCCACATCCCCGTCGGACAATGGTTTTCTGACGCAGCGCAACCGCGTACGCAGATGAAAGCGCATGTCTGCGCCGAATTCGCCGACGGCCTGCAGAATACGGGGGGCAATCAACGTATCCAGGTGCAGGCGGCCAAGAAAGCGCTGCGCAAGGTCCGGGCTCAGTCTGAACCGGATGCTCTGCCCGGAATCAGGAAACAGGACACCGCTTTCCGGCGGATCTGCAGTGAACTCTTCCAGCAAAAGGGCGGGAAGGCGGCGCTGCTCCTCGGTATCGGGCAAGAGAGCTTCCAGGCTGCTCTTCAGTGCCGCGTCGGGAAACAGGAGTAGATCGAGCAGGGGATCGCGTTCGCAATTATCCTCATCCTCCAAGACTTCCCGCACCTGCCCGAATTCCGCAGTGCCCAGAGTCAGTTCGGTATAGTTTTTCAATTCGCTGCCGAACGGAAAACCTTGCGCCAGAAGTTCGCGCAGCAGCCGTGCAAAACTTTGAAATATATCCCGTGATTCCACAATAGACCTTCTTGTGTTTGCGTTGCGTAAGAAAACGGCGATGAATTCCCCGGAGGTACGGGATGCAGCTGGCAGGAAACTGAGTGTTCGGCTCCCGCGGCGTCGATTCTTCGCACCGCCTCTTGCGAGCCATTTTATTACTATACAACATCAAAAATCGATACTTCGGTTAAGTAATAGAAAAAAAAGCAGGCTAAAACAAGTATAGCATTTTAGTATGAAATATTGGGGAGTAGGGAACACGCGGCAAAAGGCCTGGTGGGGCAGCTCAACCTTGCATAGCGGTTGACTTCGGGTTACATGATTGTCCCAACTCATTTTATAGTAAAAGGTCGGAAAAAGATGCGCGAGTTTACTGTAGCTGAAAAAGAGATACTCAAGCGGGTGCAGGGCAGCATCCCGGATTGCGAAACCCCTTTTGCGGCCATTGCCGAGGAAGTGAGCAGTGTGACCGGGGAGACTGTGGAAGAATCGCAGGTGCTGCAATTGCTGCGTGAACTCAAGGAACAGGGAGCCATCCGCAGGTTCGGAGCCACGTTGCGCCATCAGAAGGCGGGATTCGGGGCCAACGCCATGGTGGCCTGGAAACCGGAGGACGGCGCCGATATCAGTGCCCTGGGGCGCAAAATGGCCGCCAATTCCAATGTTTCGCACTGCTACCACAGGCGGACCTACCCCGAGTGGCCCTACAGTCTGTATACGATGATTCACGGCCGGAGTCCCGAAGAGTGCCAGGAGGTCATCGACTCCTTGAGCAAGGAACCCGGACTGGAAACGTATTCGGTGTTGGCCAGCATCAAAGAACTGAAAAAAATATCCATGACCTACTTTTAAGGTTCGAACGCCATGGAAATGGCCGCTGCCCAGGTTCTGACCGGCAGCGGGTTCTTCTGGCGTTCAAGGAGCGAAAAAATGACACTTTCCGAAGAGCTTTTTCAACGGGCACAGCAGGTCATCCCCGGAGGGGTGAACAGCCCGGTCCGCGCCTGCAAGAGCGTGGGCTGCTCGCCGTTGTTCATCAAAAAAGGCAAGGGATCGCACATCTGGAGCGTGGAAGGGGACGAGTACGTGGATTTCGTGATGTCCTGGGGCCCATTGCTTCTGGGCCACGCCCACGACGAAGTGGAAAAGGCCGTACTGGCCGCCATAGTGGAAGGCTCCAGCTTTGGCGCTCCCTGCGAATCCGAAGTGCTTCTGGCCGAGGCCATCGTGTCCGCGGTGCCGTCCGTGGAAATGGTGCGTATGGTCAATTCCGGCACGGAAGCCACCATGAGCGCCCTGCGTCTGGCCCGCGGCTATACCGGTCGCCAGAAGGTCATCAAGTTCGAGGGCTGCTACCACGGGCATGCCGATCCGTTTCTGGCCAGCGCCGGTTCCGGTGTGGCCACACTGAGCATTCCCGGCACCCCCGGCGTACCGGAAACCACCGTACAGGATACGCTGCTTGCTCCCTACAACGACCTGGACGCGGTCAAAGCGTTGTTCGAAAGCAATCCCGAGGCCGTGGCTGCCATCATTGTGGAACCGGTGGGCGGCAACATGGGGCTTATTCTGCCTGCTCCGGGCTTTCTCGAAGGTTTGCGGAAGCTTTGCGACACCTACGGCGCGCTGCTGATCTTCGACGAGGTCATCACGGGCTTCCGGGTGGATTTCGGTTGTGCGCAAAAGCGCTTCGGCATTACGCCGGATCTGACCACCATGGGCAAGATCATCGGCGGCGGATTCCCTGTGGGCGCCTACGGGGGCAAGAAGGAAATCATGGAGCGCATTGCGCCCAGCGGCGACGTGTATCAGGCCGGAACCCTTTCGGGCAATCCCGTGGCCATGGCCGCGGGTCTCGCCACACTGAAGGTCCTGGCCAGGTCCGATTACGCGGCCTTGGAAAAACGGACTCAGGATTTTGCCGCACAGCTCGGCAAAATCTTTGCGGAAAAGAACGTTCCCGTGGTCATCAACCAGCTGGCATCCATGTTCACGGTCTTCTTTACGGACAAGCCCGTGACCGATTTTGAAAGCGTCAAGCTGTCCGACGGCAAACGGTACGCAAGCTATTACAACCAGCTGCGCGCCAAGGGCATCAATATCGCTCCCTCGGGCTTCGAGGCGGCCATGATCTCCTTTGCCCACAGTTCCGAAGATTTTGAAAAAATGCTGGATGCTGTTTCAGGCGTCCAGTTTTAGCAAAGCTTATCTCCGGGCGGCGGAACGCGTTTCCGCCGCCTTTTTATGTGAAATCGCGCTCAGTACATCTTGCTGTGGCTGTGCGCAGATTCCCATTCCGTCATGCCGTATTGGCGAGCAGTACGTCCTGTCTGCCCCTGCTTTCCCCCATATCGGGCCCCCGTGGCCCCGCCGATCCCCGTTCTTTTTTATCCGGAATCTGACTGGTCATTGGAGCCGGTGTTCTGCGAAGTCCGGAACGTGCTTATGAAAAAAAGGCCTGACTCCTTGCGCATGTTCGGCTCTGGCGTTTTGTTGAAGAAGCAGTAGTCTCCTGTTGCTGGAAGGCTGGTATCGCAGCGTTCGGTTTTTGAACTTCGGCGTGGACGGCTGAGGTCCTGACCAGCGTCTGCTGCGACTGCGCAATAAAATCGCAAATTACGCATTGGCCTGGAACATCTTTCTCCATTTGAATTTTCCGTACCTCACATCACAGTGCAATCTTCAATTGCGTTCAAAATTCAATTAAGGTGAAAAAAGTTTCAAGGAGTATGATGACCGCAGAGCAGGACTGACTACTTATCCGCCTGCATGCGATGGTTCAGAGCCTTGCCGGTGCGTTGCCTGTTTCATCCTTTTTCGCTCTTTTCGTTCGCTTCCTTTTCCTTCTCGCTCAGGACTGGTAAAAGTGGTAGAATTTTAGTATAACTAAGAAACTTGCATTGACTGTCAGTTCGCAATAGAGTTCGAATAAATAGTACTCTGGCATAGAAAGTACAAAATTTTGGTGCACTGATTCTCGTGCGGGGGCCTGTGACTGCGGTGATAATCGTGGAGGCAGACCATTGAAAAATATGTGTTCTCAAGGGTAAAGTTGAACAATTTTGCAGGGATGTCGCAACGGGTGTAACTATTGTTTTCATGTTTCCTGAAAAAAGCATTTAAAGGTGAATCATGCCAGCGAAGGCCACTTCCGACAGCGCTGTAAGCGACGACATTTTCGAGCTAACGGATATTGTGGAGCGGGGCAGCCTGGATGTCTCTGAAGCCGACCTTGACGCAGAACTGGGTTCTGACCTGTCTCCATCCAATGACGCCAGCTTTGAGCAGGAACTCGAGGATCTTTTTTCAGAAGATGCAGCGGAACCCGCCGACGACGATGACGATATAACCGACCTGGGCGCCATTGCCGAACCGCTTGATGCCGGGGGCGCATCCGCCGCCGACGATCTGGACTTTGACGCCATGATCGAACAGGCCTCGGACGATACTCCTGTTCCCAGACCAGAAAACGGAAACGGGGGCGATCTGCTGCCCGAACTCGAAAAAGAACTCGATTTTTCCGATATGGATCTTGATGAGGAACTCGCCAGCGATGAAAAGCCTGCCAAGGGCGCTGCCGGTTCTGATGTTTTTGACGATTTCGACCTCGAAGGACTTGATTTGTCCGGGCCGGAAAGCAAGCCCGACCAGGCGGACGATTCTCTGGATGTCGAAAGTTTTTTTGAAGACGATCTGGACCTCGGGAATGACGAAAAGCCCGCTGCCGCAGCAGCGAAAGATATCGACGACTTTGATGTCACGGATATGGATCTGGATGCTGCCAATGCCCAGCCCAGAAAAACGGATCCTGAAGCCTTTGACCTGGACGGATTTGAGGACGAACTGGCCGAACTGGGATTGAGCGACGCGCAGAACACCAGTGCCAAGCCGTCCGCGAGCCTCTCAGAAGATGTCGAAGAGAGCGCGGATTCCCTGGTTGCGGGAAAGGATGAATTTGATCTGGATGGTCTGGAAGAGGAGCTGGATGGTCTGGATTTTGACGAGCAGCTTGGAGATGAGAACGACGCTGCGGACGCCGCTGCGGGAGACAAATCCAGCGAACTGGAATTTCTTGACGGGCTTGGAGACGGGGACGCCGCTTTCGACGATCTGGACCTTGATGAGGTGGCGGATTCCAAAGGGAAGCAGACAGCGGCTGATGCGGACGATGATCTTGATTTCGGCGATCTGGATGCGGATCTGGACGCAGCGCTGGGAGATCTTGAAGATTCTGCTGATACTGCCGATAGGTCTTCTGCCGGAGTGGAAGCTTTCGATCTCGATGCACTGGAAACGGATCTCGACGATGCGCTGGGTGATGTTTCGGACTTGGAAGACGATGTTCAGGAAAAAAAAGCCGCTTCCAGACCCGCGAGCAAAAGTGCCGGCAAAGACGCACTTGATGACCTTGATGGTCTGGATGATCTCGACGCTCTCGGCGACGACGATCTTGCAGGAGCCCTCGATGGTCTCGACGGCCTGGACGGTCTCGATGAGTTGGGCGACCTTGGCAACCTTGACGATCTTGACGGCCTGGATGGTCTGGAAGATTCCGGCATAGCCGCGGATGCCCCGCATGCGGCCGCCGCCGAGGTGCCCGCCGCCGAACCCGCCCCGGAGCCTCTTGGAGCTGAAGACCTGGATCTGGATGCATTGTCCGCGGATATCGATTCCGACATGGACGATATCGAATCCCTTGGCGCTGCATCGGAAGATGGTTCCGTCGACTCGGATGCCGCCATTGATGACGCGCTCGGCGAACTGACAGGAACGGACGATACGGATCTTTCCGAGTCTTCCGGCGGTCTCGACGGCCTCGACGGCCTCGATGATCTTGATGCTCTTGATGATTTTGATGGTCTGGAAGGATTGGATGAGTCCGGCATAGCCGCGGATGCCCCGCAGGCTGCCGCTTCCGAAATGGCAGACTCCGAACCCGATACGGATAGTTTCGGAACTGACGACCTGGATCTGGACGCACTGTCCGCGGATATCGCTTCCGACCTGGATGATATCGAAGCCCTGGGCGCTGCATCGGAAGCTGGGGCCGCCGACTCGGGTGACGCTTTGGACGACGCGCTCGGCGATCTGGACGGGCTCGACGACCTGGCCGGCACGGAGGATACGGATCTTTCCGACGCTTCCGACGGCCTTGACGGTCTCGATGCCCTTGATGCTCTTGATGATTTTGATGGCCTGGAAGGGTTGAATGAGTTCGGAATAGCCGCGGATGCCCCGCAGGCAGCCGCATCCGAGGGTTCGGATGGCGACGATCTGGACCTGGATGCCTTGGCCGCGGACAGCGCTTTCGACCTGGATGATCTCGATGCGCCCGCCAGCGCATCGGAGGATGGTTCCGACGATCTGGAAGACCTTGACGGTTTCGACGTGAACGGGGACGACGAACTCGCTGATGCCCTGGGGGCATTGGATGGCTCCGACGTCCCGGAAGAGTCCGCCACGGCGTCGGGGGCAGGGCTCGAAGCGGAATCGGGCGAGCTTGATCTGGACCTGGATACGCTGGGTGGTATGGATGAGCCGGACGATGCTGCTGGAGACGCCGGGGATCTTCCGGAGATGGATTCCGGGGAAATCCTGGATCTTGAGTCATTGCCGGTGGAACATGTCGTCGATGAGGAACAATCAGAATCCGCAGCGGAAGCCGTACTTGATACGGATGATCACCCGGATGGCGAAGCGGATAACAACGAGGATATCGTGAGCGCGACACTGCCGGATGAAGATGAGAGCTTTTCGGAACTGGATGCCGTGGCCGATTCTGTTCCAGAGGAAGACCTCTCCGACGATGATGTTGATATTTCAGGGTTGAATGAGCTGATTGATGATCTCGACCTGCCGGAAGATGAGGCTGGTGAGATTGACGACGAACCAGAGGCTCAATTCGACGGCGGGCAGGTTGAAACCGATTACGGCGAAATGCCCAGCGCATCCGAGGAAATCCTGCCTGCTGGTGATGAAGACGATCTGGATATCGATGATATCGACACGTCGGATCTGGATTCGATTTTACGTGAAGTGGAGGGGGATTCGCTTCATGGAATGCCGGAACCGATCACCGAGGCCCAACCGGATGCCCTGCCTGCCGACATGCAGGCTGCGGATCCTGAATTTGAAGCCCTTCTTCAGGAAGACAGCCCGGTGGATGTTGTTGAATTGCCTTTGAAACAGCCAGCTGATGAAATTCAGGGCGACACCCCGCCGGAAAGTACCGACGACTCCCAACAGGCTGATGACCTTTCCGATGTCACGGAGATGATTCTGCAGGAAGAGGCAGAAGAGCTGATGCAGGATCTCGATGAGGAAATTCAGGGCGGATCGCTGGTGAAAGGCATGGAGCAGGAAACCCTGGAAGCGGACAGATCCTTGAAGGCTCCTCCCATTGTGGAAGAGGGGCCGTTGCTGGTGGAATCCGATACGGAGGACCTCTCCTCGCAGAGCCCGCTTGGGGCAAGTGATACGGACGATCTTGACCAGCGGGATATCGATGCCGCTTTCTCACGTTCGGCTGTGGCCGCACTGCATGATATTCAGGAAATCTACGGCAAGATCGACGGCCTGGAAATCCAGATGGCCAAGATGTCCGACAGCGGCAGCCAATCCGGGGCGCTGCAGGAAGAGCTGCAGCAAAAACTGGAAGGGAGCCTGGAAGAAAAGCTGGAAACACTTCTGGAAGAGCGTCTGGCCGCAAAGCTTGGAGAACTTGAAAAAAATCTTGAAGTAAAATACCAGTCTGCCATTGAAGGATTCGCTGAGAAGCTGGAACAGCAACTGAGGGAACGTATTCTTTCCGAAGTTGAAGACAAACTGCTCGCAGGTGAGTCCTTGTACGAGAAAATTGCCGAAGGCATGCGTCCGGAAGTGGCGGCTGCGCTGCAGGAATTCGGCATGCGTTTCGTACAGCAGGGTGCTTTTGCCAAGTCCCTTGACGAGTTGCGTGAGGAGCTTGATGCGGCCATTTCCAAAGCCGCGCCTAGGGCCGCCGCACAGGTCATTCGCGAAGAACTGGCCGCGATAATCAAGGACGGCTTGATTTAGCGATAGAATTTAAAAAGGAGGGTGCTTACAGGTTTCTTCCTTTTTACCGCCCGGTAGCGTGCCGGAGTTCGGTCGACGCCATTTCCCACCGGGCGGTTTTTGTAACTTTATATTGACTCGGCCAAGTGCTGTTTTAATTTGCCATATGGAAAAAGATACCAAGCTCGCCTTGCAGGTGGCCAAGGAAATCGTGGTGAAATTCATTGAAGTCGGAAGAATTTCGCCTACCAATTTTCATTCTGTATTCCCGTCCGTTTATGCCGTGGTCTTGAATACCATTGCGAATCAGGGGGATGGTTCTGTTTGCGTGGATGATTCCGCGGATGCAGGCAAGAACAGTTCCGACTGAACAGGAACGGGGAATGGCGTTTTTTTCTTTGGCTGAAAAAAACGCACATTTTTTATTTACAAAACACATTTCCCCGGATAGGCAGCGCTTTTCAAGGCGTTGATCGGCGGCGAAACAGGACAGCCTGTATCGTTACAAGAAGAGTAACCGATGGCTGAATAGCATACGGGAGTGAAGGAACAGCTCAAGGCGGGCGGAGATCAGGATATGCCTCGTATGAGGAACACCAGCCCCAGCCCGAACAGAATTGCTGTTATTCCCATTTTTCTGAGAAAAACCGGTGGCTGTTCGGAAAGTTGCCGCAACAGCTTCGGGAGTTTTTCCGCAAAAAGAAAATAGGGAAGCCCTTCTATCATCAAGGCCAGGCCCAATGCTGTGACGAATGTTTGCCAGTCAAAGGTCATTACTTGTTCTCTATTGTTTTTTTTCAAGCTATGGATGGGCAGCACCCGTGAAACGGATTGGTGAATGTTTGAACGGGGCTTAACCTAGCCTGAGCAAAGAGGGCTTGTCCATAGCCTGTTTTGTATAAATTGCGAGGCCGATACAAGTTGATCGGCCCAGGAGTGAATATGTTGACGTTAGACTCGTTGCGCAAGCAGAATAATACAATCGCCGTTGTGGGGCTCGGTTATGTAGGTTTGCCCCTGGCAGTGGCTTTTGATAAACATTTCAAAGTGATCGGTTTCGATATCTCTGCAAAGAGAATTGAGGAACTGGAAAAGGGCGCAGACAGAACGGGTGAAGTGGACGATACGCGGGTACGTGATTGTTCCATTCAGTTTACATGCGATCCTGCGCGGCTTGCAGAGGCTTCCATAATCGTCGTTGCCGTACCCACCCCCATAGACCGTTACCGCAGCCCGGACCTGACTCCTGTCACTGGTGCATCAAAAACAGTGGGCAGCCATATGAGCAAGGGATGCGTCGTTGTCTATGAGTCCACCGTATACCCTGGGCTCACCGAAGAAACCTGTGTCCCCATCCTGGAAGAGCAATCCGGCCTCAAGGGCGGTGTGGATTTCAAAGTGGGCTATTCGCCGGAGCGGATCAATCCGGGAGACAAGGAACACAAGCTGGAAAGCATCGTGAAGGTCGTTGCCGGAGAAGATAAGGAAACAACCGATCTTCTGGCCGATTTCTACGGTACGATCATCAAGGCGGGCATTCACAAGGCCCCCAGCATCAAGGTGGCCGAGGCCGCCAAGGTCATCGAAAATACGCAGCGCGACCTGAACATCGCTCTGATGAACGAGTTGTCGCTGCTGTTCGCGCACATGGACATCGACACCACGGAAGTGCTCGAAGCAGCCAAGACAAAATGGAATTTTCTGCCCTTCAGTCCGGGACTCGTCGGCGGACACTGCATCGGCGTGGATCCCTATTATCTGACTTTCAAGGCCGAGTCCCTGGGATACCATCCGCAGGTTATTCTGGCCGGACGGCGGATCAACGACAACATGGGCAAGCATGTGGCCGAAGTCGCCATAAAGATGCTGAACAAAAACTGTTGCATTATTCGGAACGCGCGGATAGCTATTCTGGGCCTGACCTTCAAGGAAAATGTTCCGGATCTTCGCAATACAAAAGTTGTCGATATCATAAAAGAACTCACGGAGTACGGGGTTGAGGTGCTTGTTCATGATCCCATCCCGGACAAGCAGGAGGCCCTGGAAGAGTATGGTCTTGAATTGAAGCCTCTGGAATCCTTCAAGGATCTTGACGGCATTATTGCTGCCGTGCCCCATGAGGCTTTCAAGGAATATTCGCCGGAGCAGATGAAAAGCTGGTTCCGTGATCCTTCAAAGCCCGTGCTTCTGGACGTCAAAGGGCTGTACGACAAACAGCGTATGCTGGATGAGGGGTTTAGTTTCTGGCGTCTGTAAAAGTATGAGCTCTAAAGGATCTGTCACATGGCACCACTGCCCCGCATTGTCTGCTGGGACGATTGCTGACGCGGTTTCATGGAAGCGAGTTCGCTTCTTCGAGAACTGCCGCCTGGGCAACGGGCCGGTTTGGAGGTTGCTCCGAACCAGCGGAAAAAGATGGAGATTCTTTTGCGCCATAGAAAGGCCAAGGTTGTTGCACAGGAACCCCTGGAAGCCGAGAATCTTCTGCTTGTCGTAGAGAAAAGTCCGGCATGATTGCACTGGTAACGGCAACGCGTATGGAAATGGATGCGGTACTCGCATCTGTCTCGATAAAATGCGCTTCGCCTGCGGAAGGATGCTGGGAAGTATCGGAACTATCCGGGCGCTCCCTGTGTCTTCTGGTGACGGGGATAGGTCCGGTCAACGCCGCCTGGTCCCTGGGCATGATGCTCGGATCCGTACAGGGGCTGAAAGGAATATGTAATCTGGGAGTGGCCGGCAGCTTTGATCTGGAGCGCTTTGCTCTGGAAGCTGTGGCCATTTCCCGGATGGAAATATGGGCCTGAATTCGGGCTGCGCACTGAGGATGATGTGTTGCCGCAGGGGTTGAAACTGGCGCAGGCGCCTCGTGGCATACGCGGTCAGCCCGGTCCGGTATTCGACCGGCTGTTTCTGGACCCGTATGCGGATGCCGGAACTATGGGGTTGCAACTGCCGGAAGAGCTTCCCGAAGCGGTTTCGCTGAGTGTGGCCGGTGTTACGGCGGATCCTGAGCAGGCACGGAAATTTCGTACACAGTATCAAGCTGATCTGGAGAACATGGAAGGTTTTGCATTGGCATACGGGGCCTTGCGTCACGGACTGCCTTTTGTGGAAATCCTCAGTGTCTCCAACCTTGTCGGATCGCGTGACAGGAAAGACTGGCGATTGAAGCAGTCTTTGGAACAGCTAGAACGAATCGGAACGCTTCTATTCTGATTTTCGTCCGGTTTGGAAAATTTGTATCGCGTTTCGAAGTAACGAAAATGCTGTATCTTGTGGGCGGTTTCGTTTCGAGTGGCCGTTAATCACTTTCATCTTGGCAATGATGCTTGAGAAGCTCAATAAAAGCGGGTATCAAATTTTCCATGCACGAACTTGTCTCCTACTTTGAATGCGAACTCCCCCGGGTGAACACTGTTTTGGGCGATTGCACCTCAAGGCTGCATTCGCTGGTCAAGCCCATGGCCGATCATGTCCTGCAAGCCGGCGGCAAACGGTTGAGACCAATTCTGACCCTGCTGGTGGCCAAAAGCCTCGGCTACAAGGGTGAATCCGCGTACAATCTCGCCTGCGCCATGGAACTTTTTCATTCGGCAACGCTGCTGCATGATGATATTCTGGACAGCTCCCAGTTGCGCCGGGGCGTGGCTTCCGCTCACATGGTTTTCGGGGTGACCAAGACCATCCTCACCGGTGATGCCTTGCTGGCATTGGGCAATCAGCTGGTGGCCGAATACGCTATACCGGAATTGAGCGCGACCATTTCCGACGGCATTGTGGCTACGGTGACCGGAGGAAATTGTCGAGATCGACAACACCCGGAATGTGGACATCGATGATGCCACGTATCTTGAGATCATTACCGGAAAAACCGCCTATCTGATCAAGGCTTCCTGCAAGTGCGGCGCAATTCTGGCCGGCGCCTCGGCAGAACAGATTGAAGCCGCCGGGGAGTACGGTCTCAAACTGGGGATTGCCTTTCAGCTCATAGACGACTGTCTCGATTATGCCTCCACCACCGAAAAAACCGGCAAGCCCGTGGGCATGGATCTGCTCGAAGGCAAGTTGACCTTGCCTTTTCTGTATTATTTTCAGCAGGCGGATGCCAAGACCAAAGCCGAACTCGCACAGAAAATTCGCGACAATCTTTTGAATGACCAGGATATTACAGCCATTCTGCAGGCTGTTCGCCAGGGCGGGTTTGACCGGCGGACCCAGGAGATGGCCAGGTCCTACCTCGACGGCGCCAAAGAGGCTCTGCAGGTTTTTCCCCAGAGCCCGGAACGCGGACTGCTGGAGAAGGCTCTGGAGTACGTGTTGCTGCGCGAGCGTTGATTTTTCCGGCCGATGCCCGCGGGGGATGGACGCCGCGGAAGCATTGTGAAATGAAATATTTGTTGGGACGGCAACACGCTTCCATCAAAGTACATCAGTAAACCTTTGGAAAGGGAAACTCGAGGCGTACTTCCCATCTGCTTTGCCACCACATGCTCCGGTCCGCGGAACGGAGATTCCGTGTGCGTGGTTCTTCCCTCCTCGAACGCACCTTTCTTAACATAGCCCCGGCAGGAGCAGCAGTGACTCCGTGGCCGGACTACATGCGGAGAATGCATCATGTTGCAACGTATCGAGGTTGCTTTGCGGCCCGAAGTCCAGGATGTCGTTGGACAAGGAATCAAAAAGAAAATCAGCGATTTTCTGAACATATCCGTAGAAGAAGTTCGGATAATCAAGATCTTCACCGTGCAGGGGTTGTCACGGGACTCCATTGACCGTGTTCTGGAAAACGGCGCCTTGCATGATCCCGTACTGCATACGCCTTCCCTGGATCCCCAGGCCACGGATTTCGACTGGGTCATCGAAGTGGGATTCCGTCCGGGCGTCACAGACAATGAAGGCCGTACCGCCAAGGAAGCCATTGCACTGGTTGCCGGGTTGGACGATACGCAGACCAAAAATCTCGCCGTGTATACGGCCAACCAGTACGTCATTCGCGGCAATCTCGAGGCCGGACAGGTCGAGCGCATCGCCCGTGATCTGCTGGCCAACGTGCTCATTCAACGCTTCGAGTTCAAGAGCAAGGAACAGTGGCAGGCGCAACCCGGTTTCGAGGCCAAGGCCGCCAAGGTTTCCGGCCAGGCCATTGATACGGTGGAAACCATCGACCTGAATTCCATGGACGATGCCGAACTGGAAGCTTTCAGCCGTAGCAACGTGCTGGCTCTGAATCTGACGGAAATGCACGCCATCCGCGATTATTTCAAGCAGCCCAAGGTACGCAAGGAGCGCCAGGAAAAAGGCTTTCCCGAACTGCCGACCGACGCCGAAATCGAATGTCTGGCGCAGACCTGGTCCGAGCACTGCAAACACAAGATCTTCAGCGCACGTATCAAGTATACGGATCAGGAAAACAACAGCAGCAGCGAAATCGACAATCTTTACAAGACCTATATCCAGAAGACCACGGCAGCGCTGCGCAAGAGCAAGGGCAAGGACGATTTCTGCCTTTCGGTGTTCAAGGACAATGCCGGAGTCATCAGCCTGAGCGACGAACACAATGTCTGCATCAAGGTGGAAACCCACAACAGCCCGTCCGCGCTGGATCCTTACGGCGGAGCCCTGACCGGCATCGTCGGCGTAAACCGCGACCCCATGGGTACGGGCCTTGGCGCACGGATGCTGTGCAATACGGATGTTTTCTGCTTTGCCTCGCCTTTTCACCAGGGCGAACTGCCTCCGCGTCTGCTGCATCCGCGGCGAGTTCTGGAAGGCGTACGCGAGGGCGTGGAACACGGCGGCAACAAGTCCGGCATTCCCACTGTCAACGGCAGCCTGGTCTTTGACCAGCGCTATCTGGGCAAGCCCCTTGTCTTCTGCGGAACGGTGGGCATCCTGCCCAAGGAGATCTGCGGCAAGCCCAGCCACGAAAAGGCTGCCCAACCCGGCGACGCGGTGGTCATGGTGGGCGGACGGATCGGCAAGGACGGCATCCACGGCGCGACATTCTCCTCGGAAGAACTGCACGAAGGCTCGCCCGCCACGGCCGTACAGATCGGCGATCCCATCACCCAACGCAAGATGTACGACTTTTTGATGCGTACGCGCGATATGGGACTCTACAACGCCATTACGGACAACGGCGCCGGCGGTCTGAGTTCGTCGGTGGGTGAAATGGCCGAGGACACCAACGGCGTTGTCATGGATCTGGGCAAAGCACCGCTGAAATACGACGGACTGCATCCCTGGGAGATTCTGATTTCCGAAGCCCAGGAGCGGATGACCGTGGCGGTTCCCCAGGACAAGCTCGGAGAATTTCTGGCTCTTGCCAAGGAAATGGGCGTGGAAGCCACCTGCCTCGGCGAATATACTCCGAGCGGACGTTTCGAAGTACGCTACAACGGCAAACCCGCTGTGCTGCTGGACATGCATTTCATGCACCACGGCGTGCCCCAGCTCGAACTGGAGGCTGTCTGGAAAAAGCCCCAGCCAACGAACACGCCGACAGAACCGCGGCTTCCGGACTGGATGCAGGCCTCGAGCAGAGCAGCCTGCTGCACCGTATGCTCGGCAGGCTGAACATCTGCAGCAAGGAATACATCGTTCGCCAGTACGACCACGAGGTCAAGGGCGCCAGCGTGATCAAGCCCCTGGTGGGCGCGCACCGCGACGGCCCGTCGGACGCCGGTGTGATGCGTCCGGTTCTGGATCGTCCGGAAGGCCTGGTCATTTCTCACGGCATCTGCCCCAAATTCAGCGACCTGGATACCTACTGGATGATGGCCAATGCCGTGGACGAAGCCATCCGCAACGCCGTGTCCGTTGGCGCGGACCTGCGGCACATGGCTGGTGTGGACAATTTCTGCTGGTGCGATCCGGTGCAGTCTGAAAAGACTCCGGACGGACGCTACAAACTGGCGCAGCTGGTACGCGCCAACAAGGCTTTGTCTCATTTTTGCCTGGGGTTCGGCGTTCCCTGCATCTCGGGCAAGGACTCCATGAAGAACGACTACACGGGCGGCGGCAAGAAAATCTCCATTCCGCCCACGGTGTTGTTCTCGGTCATCGGCGTGGTGCCGGACGCAACCAAGGCCGTGAGCTCGGATTTCAAGCAGGCCGGGGATCGGATTTACCTGCTGGGCATGACCCGTTCGGAGCTTGGCGGTTCGGAGCTGGCTTCCGAACTCGGCGTGAACGGCGGCGGCGTGCCCGAGGTGGAAGTGGTGCCCGCACGCGAGCGTTATCTGGCCATTCATGAGGCCATTAATTCGGAGTTGATCAACAGCTGCCACGATCTTTCCGACGGCGGCCTGGCCGTGGCTCTGGCCGAGATGTCCATCGGCGGATACCTGGGCGCTTCCATCGACCTCGACAAGGTGCCCACTCCGGCTGAACCCTTGTCCACAACCGAGATTCTTTATAGCGAGTCCGCCAGCCGTCTGCTGGTCACCGTACCGGAAAAGCAGGTGGATGCTTTTGAAAAACTGTTTGCCGGCCAGTGCTGCGGCTTGCTCGGCCAGGTAGCCGGAACGGATACCCTCGAATTGACCCGCAACCAGCAGCCGGTGCTGAGCGAAACTGTCCAGGCTCTGACACAGAGCTGGAAAGCCACGCTGGACTGGTAGCCCAAACATACGGATAACATTGTCATGAATTCTTTGCGCATCAGACAGGCAACGGCCGATGACGCGGCCCTGCTGCTGCATTTTATAACTGAGCTGGCCAGATACGAAAAAGCCGAGCATGAAGTTCTCGCCACAGAAGAACAGATTCGGGAATCTCTGTTTTCGGAACATGCCAGCGCCAACGCCGTGATCTGTCTCCAGGACGGCGAACCCATTGGATATGCGGTCTATTTTTTCAGCTATTCCACATGGCTGGGAAAAAACGGCATCTATATGGAAGACTTGTACGTAACTCCGGGAAAGCGCGGATGCGGAGCCGGGAAACTGTTGCTCAAGCATCTGGCTAAACTGGCTCTGGACGAGGGCTGCGAACGGTTCGAATGGTCCGTGCTGGACTGGAACGAACCCGCCATCAAGTTTTATGAAAAAAGTGGTGCACTGCCGCAGGACGCCTGGACCAGATATCGCCTTGCAGGTGATGCTCTGAGCGCTTTTGTCGCCGGCAATTAGACAGCAATTCTCTCGTGATTCCCTAGGCCGCTTGCTCTGTAAGCGGCCTTTTTTGTTTTTTTCTGCAGCACTGATTATTTGATCATGATCCGGCCAGAGATCTCTTGTTACCGGAATCCTTTTGGTTTCATTGGGGCACGTCTGAATATTCCTACAATTCATAGTCTTATGTAGGGTTTGCTTGACTTGGGAGGTGAAAAAATTTATAGTATATCATATCTTCAAAGTGTTTCATATCTTTTTCCTAAATACGTCTTTTTATGACTGTTTCTGCTAATGTATTGATTTAAATTAATATATTATGTGTCCATTGCGGTTGTTGCTGTTGTTGTATCCATCCTAAAAAAAAGAGGTTTTAGGATATGCGCATGCTTATTCCTTTGGCGGCTGCGGCGATTTTCCTGTTGCTACAGGTACCTGTCGTGTACGGGCAAAATCAGGATGGTGAAAACCGATATATTGGGTCCGCAGCCTGCAAGGAGTGTCACGAGCATGAGTATGAAAACTTCAGTCATTACGCCAAAAAAGCCAAAGAGCCCAACAGCGTCAAAATCATGATGTCGGACCTGGATGCCGACGAAATAAACGAATGTTATGGCTGCCATACCACTGGTTACGGCAAGCCTGGAGGTTTCGTCAGTTTCGAACAGACTCCGGAACTGGGGCATGCGGGATGCGAAGTCTGCCATGGCCCCGGATACCAGCATGTGGAAAACGGGGGAGATCCGGATCTGATAAAGCGCAAGCTTACACTCGAGGATTGCGAAGGGTGTCACAACTCCGAAAGAGTCAGTTCTTTCAATTACAAGCCGCTGCTGCACGGCGGGCGCACACTAAGGAGTAGCCATGAACCTGATACGCACTTCTCTGGGGTTTCGCATACTGTTTTTGAGTGCTGTTCTGCTGATAGTCATCTTCAGCGGATTGTTCGTGGCCAATACCTATTGGCAGCGCGAATCCACCCTCGACCTGATCAAACACAATGCCGAGGAATCCAGTGATCTGATTCTTTCGGCCATATCAGAGCCCATGCGCATTGGTGACAACGAAGGCACCACGGAGCAGTTCGAAAGAGTGCACGAGCGTTTCAAGTTGTTGCGGGCTTTTTTGACCAACTACAAGGGAAATGTGACGTATTCCACCGAGTCGGAGGCCAAACGGAAAGATTTCAGCGTGATATATTCGGACGCAGGCCTTCTGGAGTTGTTCTCGCGTAGCTTGAAGCAGCCGATTCGGGAAGGAAAACTGCTGGATCTGAATGGTACGCCCTATTTTGTGGAAGTGAACACCATCAAGAATGAAGCGGCGTGTCATCATTGTCATGGCAAAAAGCAGCCCATACTGGGAAGCATGGTGCTGTTTCGGGATATTTCCCCGGACATGGGAACACTGGACAGGATTCAGCGTTACGGAGCCATTATTTCCTGCGTAGCCCTGGTGGCTCTCATTCTGCTGTTGTTCGGTTTTTTGCAACACTCGGTTATCAAACGTGTCAAGGCAATCGCCGGAGTCAGTCATCAGATCATGGATGGTCATTACGAGGTGTCTTTTGACGATGCAGGCAGGGACGAGATCGGACAGCTCAATTCCAATCTGTCGGCCATGGTAGCCACCATTCGGGATCAGCTCGAGTACAGCCGGGGCGTCATGCAGGGCATCATCGTTCCCATGTTCGTCACGGACCAGCAGAACAACATCACTTTTGTCAATGAACCCCTGTGGAAGATCCTCGGGCATAGTGAAAAGGAACTCAGCGGTCAGCCTTTGCGCAATTACCTCTCCGATGACGACGGACGAAAAAGCATTGCCCATCTGGCCTTGCGCAATGGTTCCACGGAAAATGGAACCATACATTACAAACGTTCGGACGGTGTGGTTTTTCCGCTGCGTTATGAAGTTTCCGCTCTGCGCAACAGCGCCGGACAGATAAACGGAGCCATAGGCGTATTGCTCGACCTGACCCAGGAAGAGCGCGACAAGGCCAAGATCGAAGAAAACGCCAAGAACATGCGCGCGGTTGCAGGGCAGGTGACAGAGGTTGCCTACAAGCTCGCATCTGCGGCAGGGGTTATTCATGATCAGATGACCAAGGTCACCCGTGACATGGAAGATACCTCGGATCAGACCCACAGCCTGGCCACAGCCATGGACCAGCTGAGCGCCACGGTACTGGAAGTGGCCAACAACGCTTCCTCAGTGGCCCAGGCGTCCGACCAGGCCAACAGGGTCGCCCGTGAAGGCGGCGTGGAAGTATCCAAGACCGTGGCCGAAACCCAGGAGGTTTCCACCAGGGCCGGAGAACTGGCAAAGGCCTTGAACACGCTTTCAGACAAGGCCGAGGGGATCGGCCAGATAATGTCCGTCATCAACGACATTGCGGACCAGACCAACCTTCTCGCGCTCAACGCGGCCATCGAAGCCGCCAGAGCAGGGGATGCCGGGCGCGGGTTTGCCGTGGTTGCGGACGAGGTCCGTAAACTGGCGGAAAAAACCATGAATGCCACCAAGGATGTGGAGAGCTCCATTCTCGAGATTCAGAGCAGCACGCGCGATGCAGTGCACGAAATGTCCGAAACCCGAATTCGCGTGGACAAGACTTCATCCATGGCCGGCAATTCCGGCCAGGTGCTCAAGGAGATCATGAGCGAATCCCAGAACATCGCTGGCATGGTTCAGGAAATCGCCGCGGCTTCCGAAGAGCAGTCCGCCACGGCTGATGAAATCAACGCAGCGGTCTCGCACATCAATACGCTCTCCACCGAGGCCACGGAAAGCCTGCAGCAGGCCAATGAGGCCATCGGAGACATCAACCGTATGGCGGAAGACCTCAAGCGGCTGGTGGAACAATTTCAGGCCTGAGCCGGATATTGAAAAACACACGGGCGATGGCTGATCTGTCGCCCTTTTTTTTGTCCGGAAGATTGAAGAGCAGGGGCAGTTCAGCCCAACGAAAAAAACGCTCTAGATATCGGCCAGGGTGGTGTTTTCGAGCTTTTCGGCGATGTAATTGCGGATATCCTTGAATACCCGCAGCAGATTGGCGTTTTGTTCTATGGGAGTGGACTCGTAGAAAAAGATGCTCGCGGATCCTGTGGGAGAAAGTGCTCCGTCAAACAGACGGATGATTTCCGCCAGGGTGATCTGGTTGGGAAGTTTGGCCAGAGCAAAGCCTTCCTCCTGTCCTTTGAAACAGCGTATATAGCCTTCACGCTTGAGCGTGACCAGGACCTGTTCAAGATATTTTGCGGGGATGCCTTGTTCCTGTGCAATGTTCTTGGACGACAGGAATTTTCCCTGGCCCGAATGGGCCAGATACGCAAGAGCGAGCAAAGCGTATTCACTGCGGAAAGAAAGTTTCATAGCAGTTTAGGTATAAATATTTTACAGGTGAATCTGAAGCATATTTACTTATAAGATTGAGATATGAAAAGTTCAAGATATTTATCGTGAATACTGCATTGCAACTGTATAAAATATAACCAAGCCTTTTGCAGGACCGCAACGTTTGAGCGTGACACAGAATCTTTTCTGTCAGGCAGTTTATGCAGGGGCAAGCTGCAGACATAGGGAAAGTTGCAAGGAATCAATATCCCTCAAACAATACTCCGAAATATAATATAACTAAAATATATCAGCTGGCTATCCAGATCAGACTTGCCTGGCGGCCGCAAGGACGCTGACGTCTATAAGAAAAAAAACCAGTCATCGAGTGTGAAAGTACAGAGGTCCAGACCGAAAATGCGTTCTGGCTGCAGACCGGCCTCCTGTAACTGATCGCGCGTCAGCCGCCAGAGATCCACCGTACGGGTCCGCGTGTCATGGTAGGCATCGAATTCGGGGCCCCATTCCTGATCGTAGTTGATGAATTCGCTTTGCCCAGGTCCAAGGCTGGGGCCGCGTACGGCGAAAAGATCCTTTGGTTCGAGCCCATACTGTTCGCAGAAATCGCGTACGCCGCTTTGTGGGGAATCCCAGGCGGTTGCCTCTCCAGCCCACATGCAGGGCCGCAACATGGGCGCCCTCCGCATGAGCCAGCAACACCGGTTGGCAGTCCGCGGTCTGGATGACCAGCGCTCTGCCGGGAATGGCAGTGCCCATGCCGTCGCCTTCGGGGATGTCGTTACATTCCGCGTCCGTGGGGGGAATGTCGAAATGCATGGCGGTTCCATGCACCTGCCAGACGAAATTCCAGGAATCTATGCCAAGGGATTGCTTGAGAGATTCACGGTTGGCCGTGACCCTGTCGTAGTCGTCGCCGACCCGGTAGCCTATGCTGGAGTGCGCATAAGGGCTTTCTTGGGAGGGGGCGGAGGACAGCCCGTAGGCCTGGCGGGTCTGAAAGGCGCAGCGGATATTGGGGAGTCCGGGGAAGGCAAAAGGAATACTGATTACATCCATACGATTCGCTCCTCTGTGCAGATGGCGTGGACAGGTTTGTCCCAAGGCTCCGTAGGTAACGTATCGAGCAATTGAAAGTCAAAACCCAGCCCCACACAGAGGGCGTTGTCCAAACGGCCGGATTCGAGCAAACGGTCGTAGTAGCCTCCACCATAGCCCAGGCGGAATCCCTGTTTGTCAAAGCCCACTGCCGGCAGGATTGCCAGTTCCGGAAAGAGCGTACTGGGGGCAGGACATTGGACGGGATCCGGCTCAGGAATTCCGTAAGCTCCTGCGGAAAGCTGGCCGGCGTCTGAAACAGCGATCAGTTCGAGTTCCTTTTTGCCTTTGACGCAACGCGGCAACAGGGTGGTTTCATGCCGTTGCAGACTGTCCTGAAACAAAAGCCGCGTATCTGCTTCCTGCCGGAAGGCCATGTACAGCAACACGCATCGGGCCTGACGCCATTGGGGAAGCTCGAGAATGCGTTTCTGGAGCTGCTGGCTGCGTGTCCGCCAGGCTGGTTCCGTCAGTTCGGCCCGGTCCATGAGAAGTTTGTCACGAAGCTGTTTTTTATTGGAATGATGCATAGTTATGATTCGTAGGAAACGGGTTTTTCAAAAGATGATTTTGACATATTGCAGAAATAAAGGTATCGCGCCAGACAAGTGGTCGTTAATTACGTAGCAAGAATACGCTTTCGTATATCGGAATGCAAAAGCACAGGAGAGCAAATGGCAGCCGACGACTGTTATTGGATAGGATTTGGGGATATCCATGGCAACATGGAGCGTTTTGGTGAAATCGACGCGCTTGCCGGAGCCCGGGGCGTGCTGGTTTCAGGGGACCTGACCAATAATGGAGACGCACGTATGGCCGGCGAGGTGCTGGAAGCCATACGCATGATCAATCCCAACGTCTACGCGCAGTACGGCAATATGGACCTGCCGGAAGTAAACGTATTTCTGGAAGCGCAAGGCTGGAATCTGCATGCCCGTACGCGTACGCTGGATTCTGGGGACGGTGCGCTGCCGGCAGTGGGTGTTGTCGGCCTGGGCGCTTCCACGCCGACTCCCTTTGGGACGCCCAGCGAGTACCCGGACAGTCAGATGGCCGCGTGGCTGAAAAATGTCGCGGAACAGGCCAGCAAATTTCCCCTGCTGATCCTGGTTTCCCATACGCCTCCCTACGATACCAGCACGGATTGCCTCTCTTTCGGACAGCATGTGGGCAGCCCGGCTGTTCGCGCTTTTATCGAACAATATCAGCCCGATGTCTGTCTGACAGGCCATATCCACGAATCGCAGGCTGTGGATACGATCGGCAAGACCGTCATCGTCAATCCCGGCGCACTGGCGGATGGGGGCTATGTACGTATCCAGCGGGTCAAGGACAAGCTCGAGATAGCGCTCGAACACATCTGATGGAAGATCCGTTCCGATACATCGCAGTGTCGCCTGTTCTGTTCCCATGCGATTGCCGCTTTCCAGTGCGTATCCTTGAGAAAAGTTCGGGGGCGACCTGGTTCAATTCCGCGTACGAATGTTGGTGAGCGCTGCCGTGAACAAACGTTATTGTCTGGATGGACGGACCGCCACCGCACATTTTCCGGGAATCGGCCGTTACGTGGTCAATCTGGCCCGGAGTCTGGCGCCGTTGCTGCGTGACGACGAAGAACTGGTGGTTCTGCGCGACCCGCGCGGCTCCATGCTGTTTGACGGCTTTGCCTCGGAAAGTCCGCAGGTGCGTATCGAGGATGTGCCGGTCAGTCCGTTTTCACTGAAACAGCAGTGGATCCTGCCGGGAGTGCTGAGCCGGCTTCAGGTCGGCCTGTACCACAGCCCCTATACCCTGATGCCCCTGTTCCCCAGGGTGCCCACAGTGGTCACCGTGCATGACCTGATTCCGCTGCTTTTTCCTGAACAGAGCAGCCGCAAGGCCAGAACGTTCTTTCGCGGAGCGTTGTTTTGCGCCTTGCGTACGGCGGACAGGGTTCTGACCGTGTCCGAGTCGACGCGCAGGGATTTATTGAATATGACGTCCGTACGCAGCGATAAGGTTACGACCTGTCTGGAGGGAGCTGCGCCCGGATTTGTTCCCGCATCTGCGGAGGAAGTCCGGGAGATGCGCCGGCAGTTCGGGCTGCCGGACAAGTATATTTTATATGCGGGTTCCAATAAGCCCCATAAGAATCTGAAAGGCTTGCTGCAGGCCTGGAAGCTGCTCCGGAGCAGGGGAGGGGCAACCGGCGTCAAACTGGCCATTGCCGGTGTATGGCTGGAGGAGCACGCCTTGCCGGAAAAAGATCTGGAAGATGTCGTCGTTCTGGGGAGGGTCAGCGACGATGCGTTGCGCGGACTGTACAGCGGTGCGTTGGCGTTTGTTTTCCCCACGTTTTATGAAGGATTCGGTCTGCCCGTACTGGAGGCCATGGCCTGCGATACGCCGGTGCTGTGTTCCAATCGGGCCAGCTTGCCGGAAGTGGCGGGAGATGCGGCATTGTATTTTGATCCTAACAATCCCGCGGAAATGGCCGAAAGAATAGATGAGGTAGTTGAAAGTAAGGACAAACGTTCGCAGCTTCGGAACAAGGGGCGGCTCCGTCTGGCGGAACTCACCTGGGATCGTTGCGCGGCATGTACCCTGGAAATATATCGTTCGCAGGCAAAATGAGCTGCCGTGAACAAGGAATAACAAGAACATGACGCTGTTCAACTGTGGCTTTTGCATTCTTCTAGTAGTAACCTTTTTATTTTCCTATGGTTTGACCCTGGCCATGACCAAAATCAGCCAGCGGTACAATTGGGTGGCGAGACCCTGCGATGATCGCTGGAATTGCCGGGTGGTGGCATTGCACGGGGGCGTGGGATTCGTGCTGCCCTTTCTGCTTTCAGCCCTTTTCTGGCTGTATTTCCGTTATGATCTGAACGTGAAGGCCTTGCTGTACGGAGAGCTCCCGCAGAAAACCACGCTGGCCGTGGCCGCCTTGGCGGGCGCTGTGCTGTTGTATTTTTGCGGCCTGTGGGACGACACCAAAAAGATGAGCCCCACCAACAAGCTGATTTGCCAGGTGGCGGCCACGAGTCTGTTTGTTTATGCGGGGGGAATCTACCCGCTGACGGATATTTCAGGGGTCAATCTTTTCATCACCTATCTCTGGTTCGTGGGACTGACCAACGCCTTCAATCTGCTGGACAACATGGACGGACTGTCCGCTGGCGTGGCGTTTGTCGCGGCCGTTTTCGCAGCCATGGTGCCCTTCAGCGCTTTTGAAATACCCGTGACCTCCACCTGGCTTGCCCTGCTGTTCGCGGCCTGCCTGCTGGGGTACTGGCTGCATAACAAGTTTCCGGCAAAAATTTTCATGGGTGATTCCGGCAGCCTGCCTCTGGGATTCGTGATCGCCGCCCTGACCATGCCCAGCCAGCTGAACGCCAACCTCGGACTTGAAGTCAACAATCCGGTCTTTCTAGCCATCCTGCTTCTGCTTATTCCCATGGCCATTCTGGCGGTTCCCATTTTCGATACGAGTTTCGTCACCATCACCCGGTTGCTGGGAGCACGAAAAATCCATCAGGGGGGCACGGACCATACCTCCCATCGCCTCGTGCACCTGGGGCTCAGCGAGCGGCGCGCAGTGATGATTCTGTTCTGCCTGGGCATCACCGGCGGCGCCGTGGCCATTTTTTCCCAGAGAAATCCGGATTTGTCCCTGTCCCTTATCGGGGCCTTCGCCCTGCTGCTCATCTGCTTTGGCGCGTATCTGACCCACGTCCAGATCAGCGTTCAGAAACCGGAGAACGGTCTGCCCCTGTGGAACAAGTTTCTGCTGGCAATGCTGGTCCGCCGAAACATGGCGCAGGTTTTTCTGGATACGATCCTGGTGATAACCTGCTTCTGGGGGGCGCATCTGCTGCGTTTCGAGTTCATGCTGAACGCCGCCATGCGTCAGGCCGTTGTTCAGGCTCTGCCCCTGGTGGTGGTCAGTTCGCTGCTTGGCCTGCGCCTTGCCGGGGCCTATGGAAGCAGTTGGCGTCTGGCCTCTCTATCCGATACGCCGTCCTACGCGTTGGGGGTCATTCTCGGCACATCCATGAGTCTCGCCTTGTCGACCATTTTCAGCAGGTTCGGCGAAGGCTATTCCAGAAGCTCCTATATTACCTTTGCTTTTCTGCTTTTCATTGCCGTAACGGTTTCGCGCCAGAGTTTTTTTCTGCTGGATACCTGGATCAAGCGCAAGACGGCTTCCAGGCAGAAGGACAGCCTTACCTCCGTGTTGATTTACGGCGCGGGCAAGGGGGGCATGATTCTTCTGGAAGAATCGCTTTTCAATGAAAGCCTGAGCAGCAAATACTGCGTTCTCGGTTTTGTTGACGATGACTCGAATCTCCTCGGCCACAAGGTGGGCGGACTGCATGTCCGCAAAAAGGACAAGTGGCTGCATGAGGTTCACGATACGCCCGAGATCTGGATCTCCTCAAAGAGCATTTCCGACGCCAAGGCCCTCGCATTCGCCTCCCGCTGGTCTCCAAAGGCCGTTGTGAAGAGGCAGGTGTTGTCCCTTTCCGAAGTTTCCGATTAGTACAGCCCGGAGGAACAGAGCGTGATGAAGAACGTCCAGCCTTTGCCGGCTTTGCGTCAGGACTGGAAGCTGTTGCTCCTTTTCGGGGCAGCGGTCTACATTCTCAACGTTATTTTGCGGATGACGGCTTACCCCGGATGGCAGGGACTCCCTCTGGAGTTTTCCGGCGAGCACATCCAGAGCACTCCGGACGCCTATTTCTGGCTGGCAGGGGCCAAGGGCTTCGGTGCCGGAAGCACGGCTCCGCTGGCGTATCTGGCCCGTTTTCTGGCCTGGATCACGGGCGCGCAACTGGGCAACATCGGCTTTTGGGCACCCGTATTCGTCTCCAGTCTGGCCGCGGTGGCCACGCTGCTCTGGTGCTGGGCTCTCGGCTGTCTTGAGGCAGGCCTTCTGGCCGGCACGGTGGCAGGCCTGGCGCCTGGCTATGTGGGGCGGACGCATCTGGGATTTTACGATTCGGACATGGTCACCCTGTTGTTTCCCTTGTGCATCAGCCTGGGGTGTTACCTCTGGATGCGGCGCAATCTCTCTCCCTGCTGGCCTTTGCCGGTAAAATTGCGCAAACGGTTTCAGGCCTGCGAACAGGATTCCGACAGCCTGTCCGTGGAGTTGCCCCGCGGTTATCTGCTCTGGCCCTATCTGTTGGGTGTGTGCGCCTGCTTTTTCGGGCTCTGGCACGAACGGGTGGCCAATTTCAACGAATGTCTGATTTTTTCCGCGCTTATTCTGGCGCTGATCGTGGGGAAAAAGGGTACCAGGCCGCTGCTGGTCCTGGGAATAATACTCTACGCCCTCCCTGTGACCCTTCCGGGCTGGTGGGGGCTGGGGGCCGGGTTCGTGCTGCTTCTGGCACTGTGCCGCTTTGAAGTCCTGCGGCGTTTGCTTTTGTCCCGACTCTGGCAGACGCTGCTGTTGCTGGTTATTGTTCTGGTGGCTTGCTCCCTGCAGGAAAAGCCTACGCTGTTCTGGTGGATTCGTTTTTATCTGCAGCGCTATCTGCAACCCTTTGCGCCTGCCTGGGCCGCGTCCGGACAACCTCTGGCCTTTCCTTCGGTTTCGCAAAGCGTTGCGGAGGCCAGCAAGGTCGGCCTGGAATATCTGGATTTCTTTTCCCTGTGGGGCTGGCCCGCTCTCTGCGCTGTTCCGGGCTTTCTGCTCGCACTGCTGCGCTATCCGGGGCTGTTGTTTCTGGCGCCCCTGGCCGCTCTGGGCATGGGCGGCTCAATTCTGGGCGTTCGTATGGCCATGTTCGGGGCTCCGGCCTTTGGCATCGGCCTGGGCGTGCCCTTGTTCTGGGTGTGCTCCTGGCTGCTGCGCAAGGTCAAATGGCGTGGCCTGCTGGTGGCCGTGACGGAATCGCTCTGCGCTGTGGCGTTGATCTGGCCGTGTTTTTTCGCTTATGCCGAGCTGCCTCCAAAGGCTGTATTCAGTCCGTATTTCTGCCAGGCCCTGGATCTGATGCAGCATGCCTCGCCCCCCAATGCCGTGGCCTGGACCATGTGGGAGTGGGGCTACGGCGTCAATTACTATGCCGAAAGGCAGGCCTTTGCCGATGGCGGCGGCAGGCGCTCCAGCGGTCTGATTTATCCGCTTTCTCTGGCCTATTATGCGGATAGTCCGGTTTTTCTGCACAATTTGCTGGCCGCGTTCAGCGATATTCACAGTCCCCTTGGCAATGGCAGCCAGTGGAATGTCATGTCCAGGGCGGAAGTGGACGAGCTGATGCGCAAACTGCACGATCCTGCCGCGGAGTTCCCTCTGGCTGCGCCCCAGTTTTTTGTGGTCAGCCTGAAGACTCTGGATTTTCTGGAAAACATCGCATCAACTGCGACCTGGGATTTCACCTCGCGAAAGGGCCGTAAAATCGATCTGCGCTATGTTCTGGGGAATATTCTGCTCAAGCAGAAACAGGGCATTGTCTCGCTGGGGCCTGATTCCCCGGACACGCCCGTGGACAGCATCGATATTTTTCTGCCTTCCGGACTGAAGCATCTGACCTACGAGAACAACTCCGGACTGCACGTACTCGTCAATCCCATGACCCAGGAAACCTACCTGCTGCATACGCGCACCTATCAAAGCATGGCCGTGCAGTTGCTGGTGGCCAATCCCAGGGATCCGGAAATCAACAAATATTTTGAACTGGTGTATGACAGAACGCCCTGGGTGCGCGTGTTCAAGACCCGTTGATATCCGGTCAGGAATTGCGACTGATTTGGTCTTGAATCAAGGCGCTGTTTTCGTGTATAAAGAGAGAATGAAAAAGCATCTTGCCACCATTCTCTCTTTTCTTGTTGGAGGCGGCGTGTTCGCGCTGCTGGTCGGGCTGTTCTCCGGCGGGGCAGTGGCCTGTCCGCCCTGAATGCTCGCGGGCGCAAGCGGAGCCGCGGGTCTCGGTTCCTACGGATTATTGAGCAGAATTTTCGGAGACAAAAAAAATCTCCGGCGGAAAAAACTCCCGCCGGAGATAAAGAGCAGTGTTGACGGCGTATCGGGTTATTCGCCGCCGCCCTCGGCAATAACGTAGCCCTGGTCGGCCAGTCCGGTGGAGGAAGGCGTACCAGCGATACGGGACAGATAGGCGTCGCCGAGGTTTTTGATATGGTTGTCGACGTTGTCGAAGTAGTTCATGTGGGTCTGTTCTTCGTCGATGATCTGCTCGAACAGTTTTGCGGTGATATTGTCACCGTTTTCTCTGCAAACCTTCAGGAATTCGTTGTAGGCTTCAATGGTATCGTCTTCCTGTTTGGTGTCGAATCCGAAAATGACACTGACTTCCTGTCCTTTCTGAACAGCTGCGGCCAGTTCGGAGGTCGGCTCGCCGCCGAGTTCCTTGATGCGTTCGGCAAACTGTTCGGCGTGGCGCATTTCGTCAATGGCTACCAGTTTCATGTTTTTGGCCATTTCGCCGTAGTCCATGTCGTCCAGGTTGTAGTGCTGGTTCATGTACTGCGAAATAGCATGGAGTTCCATGGACCGGGCCTTGTTCAACGCTTCGATGACCTTTGCTTTCTTTTCTTCTCTTGTCGCCACAATCCTTCTCCTTTGTGCTTATTTGGGGATGTCTATCAAAGTACTTTCCGTCAGACGGATGCGCTTTCGCGTGCCGGGACCTGTTTCCAGCAGATGGATGGCAGCTTGCTCCACATAAGGGTCCTGTGCGGAAAGACAATCCACCGGCAGAATGACTTCCAAGCCGCGGACGGCAGCTGCCGTGGCCGTATGCATTACGGCACCGTGAGCCGCGGTTCCTGTGATGATAACAGTTGTAATATTATGTTTTTTTAACAAAATGTCCATGTCCGTCTGCCAGAATTTGTTGACGCTGGACTGGACTATGGGCTCCCCTTGCCGGGGAGTCACCGGCTCCAGAATGGTTTCTGGCGTGCCCCGGGATGTCAGGCTGTAGATTACCGGCATGCCGGCGGCGCGCGCCTTCCGTATTAATGAGGCTATGCGGGGCACCGTCTCCAGACAGCGCGGGCGGCGCTCCTTGTTGCAGGTCAGCTCTTCGATGTCCAGCACCAGCAGTGCGGTGTCCGAAGGTTGGGCAACCACCTCGACGATCCGCGGTTTCTCTGGCGGCTCGGCCTGATCCCAGAGGGTGTCGATGTATCCGGATCCGGCCCAGGCCGCTCCGCTCAGAACCATGAACACCAGCACACAGCTTGCTGCAACGAAAATTTTCATGATAGCCCTCCATTTTGCCGGCAAGAGCATGGCGGCCGGGCCGCTGCAACGGTCCGGCCGTAGCCAGGCGCTTCGGTTTATTCAAACGCGGTTTCGACTTTGAATTCTTTCCATACATTACCCACAAGATCCGGTCCAGGGGTCAGGACTGTTTTGCCAGGAGTCCAGCCGGAAACCGTCACCTGGCTGGGATTCTCGCGTACGTATTGAAAGGCCTGAAGCTGGCGAATGGTTTCGGAAACATTGCGGCCCACGGGCGGGGTGAGGATTTCGTAGCCCACCACAATGCCGTCCGGGTCGATGAGAAAACGCCCGCGCACGTCCACGCCGCCCTCCGGATCGTATACGCCGTAAGCTTCGCCGATCTTGCCGCCGCCGTCGGAGAGCATGGGGAAGGGGATGGTGCCCTTGCTGGTGATCTTGGAAAGCTCGTTGTCCACCCAGACCTTGTGTACGAAGGGGCTGTCCGTGCTCATGGAAAGCACCTGTACGCCCATGTTTTCGAACACGTCGTTCTTTTCGGCAATGGCGGAGATTTCCGTGGCGCAGACAAAGGTGAAATCACCAGGGTAGAAGCAAAGAACGACCCATTTGCCGAGCTGGTCGGACAGTTTGACGTTGGAGAACTGGCCGTTGAAGTAGGCAGGGGCTTCAAAATCAGGGGCTTTGTGACCGATCTTTACCAACATGGAATTTTCTCCTTGCATTTCTTGAGGTTGAACAGCAGGTTTTTCTTTTTGCGCGTCCGTATCCAGCAACGTGCCGCCGGGTCTGTCGCATCCGAAGGATGGGGTGTCAGCCATGGATTGCTCCTTTATTTTTGCATAAAAATTTATAAGTAATTGTAGATAAAAAATACCTTTACTTGTTGTTTCCGGGCGCAACTTCCCCGCAGGGGAGCTGCGCCCCGGCTTGTTTCCACAGAACGTGGTTACGGCTTATTCAAACGCGGTTTCGACTTTGAATTCTTTCCAGACATTGCCCACCAGATCCGGTCCGGGGGTCAGCACGGTTTTGCCCGGAGTCCAGCCGGAAACCGTCACCTGGCTGGGATTTTCGCGTACGTATTGAAAGGCCTGAAGCTGGCGAATGGTTTCGGAAACATTGCGGCCCACGGGCGGGGTGAGGATTTCGTAGCCCACCACAATGCCGTCCGGGTCGATGAGAAAACGCCCGCGCACGTCCACGCCGCCCTCCGGATCGTATACGCCGTAGGCTTCACCGATCTTGCCGCCGCCGTCGGAGAGCATGGGGAAGGGGATGGTGCCCTTGCTGGTGATCTTGGAAAGCTCGTTGTCCACCCAGACCTTGTGTACGAAGGGGCTGTCCGTGCTCATGGAAAGCACCTGTACGCCCATGTTTTCGAACACGTCGTTCTTTTCGGCAATGGCGGAGATTTCCGTGGCGCAGACAAAGGTGAAATCACCAGGGTAGAAGCAAAGAACGACCCATTTGCCGAGCTGGTCGGACAGTTTGACGTTGGAGAACTGGCCGTTGAAGTAGGCAGGGGCTTCAAAATCAGGGGCTTTGTGACCGATCTTTACCAACATGGAATTTTCTCCTTGCATTTCTTGAGGTTGAACAGCAGGTTTTTCTTTTTGCGCGTCCGTATCCAGCAACGTGCCGCCGGGTCTGTCGCATCCGAAGGATGGGGTGTCAGCCATGGATGTCTCCTTTAAAAACGTTTATTCTGTTTAGATTTAACGTTATAAAATGCCTTTACCTGTTTCACTGGGCGCAATACTCCCATTCCGAAAGCGTGGCTTCCAGCTATCTCATTGTCGCCGGGCCGAAAGGCTCGTCGGCCCGGCGTTGCGTCTTGCGTCTGAAGCGGGTGCTATCCTACAGGCAGGCCCGCGTTGGCGTAGGCGAACAATCCGCCGGCCATTGATTTGACTTTCTTGAATCCGGCCCGCTGCAGCACGCTGCCTGCGATGTTCGACCGGTAGCCGCTGCCGCAGATCACCACCAGGGGTTCCTCTTTGTCGGCATCGGGAAGCTTGCCCTCCAGAAGATCGCTCAACGGCACATGGGTGACATGCTCCAGGTGGGCCTGCTGCCATTCGGCAGGGGTCCTGACGTCGATTACGCTCAGGCCGCCCTGGTTGCGCAGCGCGTCGAGCTGCTGCGGCGAGACCTGTTCCATCTGATTTACGGGACGGCCGCTCATCAGCCAGGCCATGATGCCCCCGGAAAGGTAGCCGAAGATCTGGTCATAGCCGATCCGGTGCAGCTCGGTGACCATGCGTTCGTAGTCGTCGCGGTCATTGACCACGAGAAGCAGGTCCGAACCGGGTTCGATCACCATGCCGACCCAGTTGGCCAGCTGTTTTTCAAAGCCGATGTTGATGCTGCCCGGAATGTGGAAGCCTCCGTAGGCAGCCGAGTCGCGCGCGTCGATGACAACTGCACCGTCCGCCATCATTTCCTCGAACTGCTTGGGCGAGAGCCCTTTGTCCATGGGGCAGGTATCCAGCAGGTGCGCGCCTTTTTTATTGGTGCTGATGATGTGGGTGAAGCTTTTGGGACGTGTGGGAAAGGCGGATGTCACGTCCTTCTTGAATTCGTCAAAGGATGAGAAAGCCAGCATCCGGTTGGCCCGGCGTTCGTAGCCCAGGGTGGAGCTTTTCTTTGCGCTCATGCCCCGTCCGCACAAGGACCCCTGTCCGTGGGCCGGGAAGACTTCCAGATGATCCGGATAATCGGCCAGTTTGACGTACAGGCTGTTGAAGAGGTTCTGCACCTGTTCGTCCAGAATTTCCGCTCCGGGCAGATCCGGGCGTCCCACGTCGCCCACAAAAAGCAGATCTCCGGTCAGAATCATTTCCGGCTCGTTGGAACGGGCCTTGTCCGTAACCAGCAGGGAAACGGAGTTGGGCGTATGTCCGGGCGTGTGCAGCACTTCCACTTTGGCTGCGCCCAGTTCGAACACGTCGCCTTCTTTCAGGGCGATATGCGGGTATTCGACCTGTACGCCGTTTTCATTGATATAGATGTCGGCTCCTGTGGCGGCTCTGAGTTCCTGGTCGCCGCTGATATGGTCGGCATGGAGGTGCGTATTGATGATGTGCGTGACGCGCATGCCTTCCTCGCGGGAGATGTCCAGATAGTCCTGGATGTCGCGCTTGGGGTCGACCACCATCATTTTTTTGGCAGCGGGACAGCCGATAACGTACGACTGGCAGCCAAGTCCTGGTACTGATATCTGCGTAAAGTACATCTGCAACTCTCCTGTCGGGGCCCCGTTCTGTGTTCGCGGCGTGGAAAGCCCCAGCTTCCTCGCCCGTGGTGAAAACGATTTGCGTATCCTGGTATCAGTTTTCACCTATCTGGGAACAACCAAAAAAAACATTTTTCATACAATCATTTGACTGAAAAGGCGACAAAAAGCAAACTTTCGATCGGAGTCTCTTGTCAGCTTAAGATTGTTATTATTAAGTAATAATCATTCTCCTTAACAGGTCAAAAAAAAGCGCTCGTCAGCCGACGAGCGCGAAAAATTATTTGTTCTGACAGTTGCTGCATACGCCGTAAAAATCCAGGCGGTACGAATCGATACGAAAGCCGGTCTTCTCGGCCATAACTTTGGAAACAGCATCGAAATCGATGGCGTCAAAGGTTTCTCCCACATCCAGGTCAAAGACCTGACCGCATTGGGTGCAGATGATGTGCGGATGCGGGTCGGCATCCCTGGCGTCAAAGCGGCTTCCCATGTCCCCGAAACTCAGTTCGATTATTTCACCCTGCTCCTTGAGCATAGTGATGGTTTTGTATACTGTGGCAAGGCTGGTAGTAGGAAAATCCTTGAGGATCATTTTGTGGATCTGCTCTGCCGTGGGGTGCGACGCGCTGTTGGCCAGGGCCGCAACTATCGCCAGACGCTGGGGCGTCAAACGATGCCCGTTGTCCTTGAGTCGCTTGATCAATGAATCTAATCTTGTTGGTGACTGTGTCATGGCGGTAATTGGGCTAAAAGTTCGTTTCAAATAATCATTATCCGTTGAGATTCATTATAGGGAACTTATTCTCAGTGTCAAGAAAAAGATGCCAGAATTAATAAAAAAAATTTATCAATATTTCAAATAGTTGTCTAGAAAAGTAGGAAAAAACTTTTTCGGCGCAGACAGAAATAGAAATTCGCGGCACAAAACTGACATCAACCGCCATACGCCCGTCAACGACTTGCAACATCTTTTGGGCAGTTGTAGGAAAGTTTCGGACTGTGTGGCCGGAAGTCTTTGTCCGGCTGTGTTCTTTCAATACTATTACAGTTTTGCAGGAGTATCTCATGTATAAAATGGTTCTGGTCAGGCATGGCCAAAGCGTCTGGAATCTGGAGAACAGGTTCACCGGTTGGACTGATGTCGGACTCACTCCCCAGGGAGAGGAAGAGGCCAGAGAGGGCGGCAGGCTCCTTCTGGAGAAGGGTTTCGAATTCGACGTATGCTATACGTCCTATCTGCGCCGCGCCATCACCACACTGCACATCATTCAGGGTGTCATGGACAATCTCTGGCTGCCCGTGATCAAAAGCTGGCGCCTGAACGAGCGCCACTATGGTTCGCTGCAGGGATTGAACAAAAAGGAAATGGCCGACAAATTCGGTGACGAACAGGTATTCGTCTGGCGCCGCAGCTATGATACGCCTCCGCCAGAGCTGGAAACCTCGGACGAGCGCTTCCCCGGAAAGGATCCCCGCTACGCCGCGCTGGCCGACAATGATCTTCCCCGTACGGAATCTCTGAAGCTCACCGTGGACCGGGTAATTCCCTACTGGGAAAACGAACTGGCTCCCGCCATCAAGTCCGGCAAGCGCTTGCTCATTGCCGCCCACGGCAACAGCCTGCGGGCCATGGTTAAGTATCTGGACAAGGTCTCCGACGAGGAAATCACCAAGCTGAACATCCCCACCGGAGTTCCCCTGGTGTACGAGCTCGATGCCGACCTGAAGCCCATCAAGAGCTATTACCTGGGCGATCAGGATGCCATTGCCGCCAAGGCCAAGGCCGTGGCCGAGCAGGCTACCAAGGGCGCCTAAGCGCTTGTAGAATGAAAGTTCTGTGCGCCGCTATGGCGTACGGAATCAGGAATACATTGCAGTTTTGCATGGATTCCTGAGGAATGGCGACTCCGTGCGATCGCTGTTCCGTCCTGAAAAACGCCTGACAGGATTTTTCAGGAATATGTTGGGACGTTGAAAGAAAGGGCCTTGCCCCGGGCCCCGCCTATACCTTTAATGTATGCTTCGCGGAGCAGGATATGCGAAAAACAGCTGTTTTCTTAAGTCTGATTATTCTCGGACTGAATTGTTTTTGCTCTCCTGCTGCCGCGAGGTGTACGTTTGACGGTCTTCAGTACGACGAAAACGGTCAGTTCGTCAGTGCGCAGATTTACAGAAACCAGAACAAGATAGGTTCCATCAACCGTCCGCGCGGATTGGATGCGTATTATGTCCAATGCTCGGGCGTGGACCCCCAAAAAGCCTTTACCTCTCCCAATCACGCGGCCTGGGCCGCCTGCATCTATTGTAAATAGTTCCTTGTTTTTCCTGCCTCGGGCTTTCCCCGGTCTTTCGGGGCCTTCCCGCTCAGAATCCGTTTATTGCAGCATTTTTCCGTCTGATTTTGTTTGACCAAAAGCTGACGAATTATGTTATGCTCAAGTCAAAATCCGGACCTTCACGAAATATCAAACAGCACTTCGGGGGGTAGCATGAAAACAACAGGCACTATTCTGGGTGTGGTTCTTCTCCTTTTGAGCTGGTCCTGTCCGCTTTTTGCCGCCAAGTGCAAGTACGAAGTCGTGCAGCAGGACAAGAACGGCGACCTGGTTTGCGCCAACGTATTCAGAGATGGAAACAAGATTGCCACCATGATCAGCCCGCACGGACATGACGCCTTTTACATTGTCTGCCCGGGAGTGGATGCGGAAAAGACCTTCTCATCTGCCCAGAAAGCCGCCTGGGGAGCCTGTGCCTGCTGCAAGTGAAAGAGACAAGGCCTGCGCACTTTTTCCGAAACTACGCAGCTTCAGAGGCAAGCGCTCGTGTCCCGAGATTTTTTCCAGACGGTTCAAGCGTTGCGACCTGCTCGGGGAAAAGGGCCGTGATTTGCCTGGCACTGCGGACGCGCGAGCATGACAGCGCTCCAGCAGGTGGTATGTTTGCGGCAAAAAAATATTCAAAAAGTAATGCGGGGGCATCCCAATGATTAGAATGGAAGTTGCTTCGCGAATACTATGTCCGAAAGTTCAAATCAAATGACTGTCCGCCGCGGGCAAAGGAAAGCTTGATGAAGAACCACCCGGCAGCATGGATGCTTGTTTTTCTGATGTTGCTGCCCTGCAGCTGTTTTGCGGACGATTCTGTCTACGGCTGCATACCGCTCTGCAAAAAAAGCGTACCCACAGGCTGTTCGGCCTGCCTGGCAACTGCGAGGGAGCAGCTTTCTCCGTTCGCACCGCTTTCGGACGAACAGGCGGGTGCAGTGGAAAGCGGACTGACGGGAGTTGCAAAAATTCTCCTGGAGATCAACGGCAATCCGAACTCCGGACAATGCGCTCAAAACTGCAACGCTGCCCGGGATCTGCTCGACAGTGCGGAGCAGAAGATCGCTGCGTTGCCTTCCTGCAGCGAAAAAGAGGCCTATACGATCATAACCGGCAACATGCGGCAGACCGTTGACCTCGTGGCGGCTTCCTGCCCCTGACCCTGCCCCGGCAGCAGTTGTATCTGGCGGTGATGTCAGCCGCAGGTTTGCTGCTGTCATATTCCTGCCTTTCGCATCAGTATATCAGTCCTGATTTTAATTTCATCCAATTGAAGCTGAGCCCCGAACAGGCCATAATAGCCTCTATTTTTGTGCTTTTTTTCAGATGTTTCTAACAGTTTGTAAAATCAGACCATTTTTAGATGCTAAAATATAACCCTACAATACCCGAGGGTTGCGTATCCATTTTAAGTGCTTACAGAAAGAGAAAGGCCAAAAAGAGATGTGAAAAGAAACAACATGTTGAAAATTATTTTATTCTTAAAAACCAGACAATTAGAGTATATTTATTAGTTAATTTTAATTCCTAGATAATAATCTTTCTCTTTTAACTAGACATCCAGAGAAAATAAGCAAATGATTCCTCTCAACGCTGAACGGGAATGGTTTCTGACTTCGGATTATGCGATCAGCGGACCGTTCGTAAAATCGAAAACAACTCAAAGGAGATTCATACAAATGGCTACACTCAAAGGAAGCGAGACTGAGAAAAATCTTTTGAAATCTTTTGCCGGGGAGTCCCAGGCAAGTAACAGATATCTCTTTTTCGCCAAGCAGGCCAAAAAAGAAGGCTATGAACAAATTGCCCATGTTTTTGAAGAGACGGCCAGCCATGAAAGAGCGCACGCCAAACGCTTTTTCAGTTACCTGGAAGGTGGAGACCTGGAAATCACCGCTGCCTATCCTGCCGGAAAAGTAGGCACTACTCTGGAAAACCTCAAAGCCGCTGCCGGAGGCGAGCACGAGGAACAATCCTCCATGTATCCGGAATTCGCGAAGATCGCCCAGGAAGAGGGCTTCAATGAAATCGCCGCGCTGTATCGGGCAGTCTGCGTAGCCGAAGAATATCATGAAAATCGTTACCGCGGCCTTGCAAGCAAGCTGGAAAGTGGTATGGTGTTTAAAAGTGAAGAAGAAGTTGTTTGGCGTTGCCGCAACTGTGGCTATGTGCATAAAGGCACTACGCCTCCCAAGATGTGCCCCGCCTGCAAGCACCCGCAGGCTCATTACGAAGTATTGCGCGAAGAGTGGTAATTTTCTGTAAACCCAAAGATATAAGGAGAGAACTCCATGGCCGAAAAGCTTGAGATCTACAAGTGTGAAATGTGCGGTAATATTGTGGAGGTTCTGCATGGTGGTGGCGGCGAACTGGTCTGCTGCGGTGCCCCCATGAAACTCTTCACCGAGAATACGGTTGATGCCGCAAAGGAAAAACACGTCCCCGTTATCGAAAAAACTGCCGATGGTTACAAAGTTACAGTGGGCGGCGTGGCACATCCCATGGAAGAAAAGCACTACATCGAGTGGATCGAACTTATCGCCGATGGAAAGGCTTACCGCCAGTTCCTCAAACCGGGCGACGCTCCGAGGCAACATTCTGCGTCAAGGCTTCATCCGTTTCCGCCAGGGAATACTGCAATCTCCATGGTCTGTGGAAGGCTGAAGCCTAAGCATCCGTAAATCGCTACTACCCCCTGGTCGGGCTGGCCGCCGGACGGCCGGCCCGACTTGATAAAATCGTTGTTCCTGGTAAGGATGCTCTTACGTTTAATCAGGTGACAATGGCAGAACAGAGAATTCCACATCATTTTTTAGGAGATAAATCATGGATAAGTATGTTTGCGATATCTGTGGCTACGTATACGACCCCGAACAGGGTGATCCCGACAACAATGTCGCTCCCGGAACCGCCTGGGCCGATGTGCCTGAAGACTGGGTCTGCCCCGTATGTGGTGCGTCCAAGGACGAGTTTTCCAAGCAATAGATAGTGACCGCTGCCTTGCCTCTGGGGCGAGGAATTACGCGTTTATCTGCCGAGCAGAGCGCTGAATTCAGCTTATTTTGTTTTTTATGAGGAAATCATGAGACCTGTAGAGATGAAAACCGACGTATTCTGGGTCGGCGCAGTGGACTGGAGCAGCCGCGACTTCCACGGGTATTCGCGTTCACCCCGGGGTACGACGTATAATGCGTATTTGATCAAGGACGAAAAAACGACCCTGTTCGACACCGTCAAGGCCGAACATGCGGGCGAGCTGCTCTGCAGCATAAGCCAGCTGGTCAATCCGGAAGAAGTCGACTACGTGGTGGTCAACCACCTGGAACCGGACCATGCCGGAGCTGCCTGCCGCAAGATCATCGAGGCGCATGCAAGCCCGAAAAGATCTTCTGTTTCGCCCATGGGCGAGAAGCGCGCATGCAGGCCCATTTCCACTACAAGGACTGGCCCGTGCGAGGTGGTCAAGACGGGCGATTCCATCAGCCTGGGCAAGCGCGACGTGCACTTTCGTGGAAACGCGCATGCTGCACTGGCCGGACAGCATGTTTTCCTACATTGCGCAGGACAAGCTGCTCGTGAGCAACGACGCTCTTCGGCCAGAACATCGCCTCGGTCGAACGCTACTGCCGACGAGGTGAACCGGGCGGATCTGGCGCATGCGGCCATGCGGGAGTATTACGCCAACATCGTGCTGCCCTTTTCGCCCATCGTGACCCTCAAGGTCACTGGATCAGCCCTTGCCGAGCTCAAGCTGGATAGTGGACATGATCGCTCCGGATCACGGCGTGCTCTTCCGCGGCAAGGACGACGTGGCCTATGCATCCTGGACCTGCTACCGCAAGCCTTTGCCGAGCAAAAGCCCGCCAGAACAAGGCCGTGGTCACCTTCGACACCATGTGGCATTCAGCACGGAAAAAATGGCCCTGCGCCGTGGCCGAGCGGCCTCAAGGAAGAGCGGAATGTCGCCGTCAAGCATCATGTGGTCTCAAGGCCAACCACCACAGCGCGGTCATGACCGAGAGTTTTTGAAGCGGGCTGCCGTGCTCGTGGGCTCTCCCACACACAACAACGGCATCATGCCCCTGGTGGCTGCCATGCTGACCTACATGAAAGGATTGCGTCCGCAGAACAAGATCGGTGCGGCATTCGGCTCCTTTGGCTGGAGCGGCGAATGCGTGAAGATCCTTACTGACTGCCTTGAGCAGATAGGCATGGAACTGCCCGAAGAGCCCATCAAGGTCAAGAACGTACCGACCCACGAAGACCTGGGCAAATGCTATGAACTGGGCCAGAAGCTGGCCGAGTTGATCAAGGCCAAAGTGGACGCGTAACGCGCATCTGACGCAAGTATTCCTTGCAAAACCATAGCAAGCCACCCGGATCCCTGATCCGGGTGGCTTTTTTTCGTACGTATGCCTGCCCTAAACTGGAAAATCACCAGTCCGAAGGACTGATCAGGCCGTGGCAGGCGGCAAAGCGGATCAGGTCCGCGCTGTTTTTGAGCTGCAGCTTGCGGACGATGTTGTTGCGGTGGTTGTTGGCTGTTTTGGGGCTGATGAACAACTGGGAAGCGACTTCCTTGTAGGTTAATCCCAGGGCAAAGAGTTTCAGCACTTCGAGTTCACGGGGGGAAAGCTGCTCCAGAGCCTGCAGGTCCGAAGTATGCGGCACCCCGGCTCCCTCCGGCACTGTCTGGGGAGGAACGGATTCCGGGTGCGCTATGAACATGGTTTTACGCAGCATCCTGCGCAGCCCCTTGAGGATGGTTGCCGAGCCCGCGTCCTTGGGGATGAAACCCAGAGCGCCGGCTTTGCAGGCTTCCTGAATGCAGGCGTTGTCCGCGTGCATGCTCAGGACCAGAATCGTCAGGTCCGGCAGCAGCTGGCGCAGTTCCCGGATGAGTTGAATGCCGTTGGTGTCCGGCAGGGAAAGATCGACCGTCATGATATCCGGCGCGTACGTCCGGGCAAGCTCCAGGGCTTCCGCGGCGGTGCCGGCCTCGGCGGCTACGACAATATTCTCCTGTCCGGCAAGGATGGCCTTCAAACCTTCCCGGAACAACGGATGGTCGTCGACAATGATCAACTTGCGGGGTTCGGGCATGCTAGTTTCTCCTGAAAGGAATGGTAACTGAAATGGTCGTGCCCTTGCCTGGTTCGCTTGTCAGCCTGAACGTCCCGCCAAGCAGATTGGCCCGTTCCTCCATGCCCTGGAGTCCGAGGCTTTTGGGGGGAACGGTGTCGCCGGAGGCCGGTACGAGCTGGCAGCCCACGCCGTTGTCGTTGATCTTGAGCATGAGGAAGCTTTTCTGGAAATCGAGGGTCACCTCTATACGGGTGGCTTGCGCGTGTTTGCGGATGTTGTGGAAGGCTTCCTGGACAATACGGTACAGATTGATTTCGGTTTCCGGTTCCCGGCGTTTGTCCGGCGGGTTGGGGCAACGGAACTGGGCATAGATGCCGTCCTGCTCGATGGTTGTCCGGCACAGTTGCTGAATTGCCCCGGGCAGACCGAGCTGGTCCAGACTGGGAGGCCGCAGGTCGAGGCACAGCCCCCGGACCGTGGCCAGTGTTTCCTGGGACAGGCGTACGAGTTTGTCCAGTTCAAGATCGCCGGGTGCGCCATTTTGCAGTTTATGCTGTGCGGCTTCACATTGCATGCTGATGAACAGAATGTTTTGAGCCACCGTATCGTGCAGTTCGCGCGAGATGCGCAAACGTTCGTCTTCCTGGGTCCGGAGCAGTTTCTGGCTCAATTGCCGGATATGTTTTTCCGCCAGATGGCTTTCCCGGATCTTTTGTTCGAGCATTCGGTTGGCGGACTGGGTGTCATGATACAGCTGCGCGTTGTCCATGGAAGCGGCGGCCTGAGCGCAGAGCACCCGCAGGATGTCCAGCTTTGCCGGATTGAAAATATTGGCGGTGAGTCTGTTCTCCAGGTACATGGCGCCCTGCAATACGCCTCTGTTCAGGATGGGGAAGCAAAGCGCGGAAGCCGGGTTGGTTTTTCTGAAATACGCATCCCGTACGTACGATCCGGATTCGGCCGGATAATTGAGGATGACGGGTTCCTGCGTACGGCAGGTATAGTGTATCAGCCCCGCGGGCAGGTCCATGTTGATGAGCGGGCGATCCACCAGTTCCGTTTGCAGGCAGTGCTCGTCTGCCTCGTCGCCAAAGCGCGAACGCGCCTTGACCCGCAGTGCTTCCGGCGCTCCCCATATCAGATAGCCCAGCTGGGCGCCCGCGCTGCGCAGAATCTGGTCCATTATCTTCAACAGCAGTGCATTCGGGTCCATCTCGCGGGAAATGGCCAGGGTGGATGCCAGCAGTGCGGTGAAATCCAGCGTATCGCGTTGTACTTCACTGGTGGTTTCCTGCAGCAGTTCGAGGCGTGAACGCTGTTCGGAGGAGAGTACGGGGCACGGGGACATGTGGATTTGGGCAATCTCCACTTGCAGCCGGTCAGCCTTGTCCATGGCTCCCCAGAGAGTGTACAGCTGCTGCGCTTCGAGCAGAAAATCCACCGAAGGATTTTTTCTGCCCTGATCGTTGCAATACCGGCCTGCCAGTTCCACGGCCAGAGCCTGGAAGAGCAGATAGCCGTTGTTTTCATAGTTGGCCATTGCCTGATCGTAACGCGCCATGGCCGTGTGAAACTGCCCCTCATGGCGGGCCATTTCCGCGCGCCAGCAGCAGATAGTTGCCCAGAAAATTTTCCGGACAGCTTTCCGACCACTTGCGCAGCTTGTCCAGGTTGTCATTCAGCTGGAGGTGTTCTTCCGCAGTGGCATTGGGGAGCCGGCGCGCCAGGCAGAGTCCCTGCAGAAAGGTAAGCAGGGTACGCAGAACAGCCAGATGCTGCGTGAGGCTCAGTGCATTTGCCTCGGAGATATGTCTTTCGGCCTGTGCGTAATCCTGAAAGATGATGCAGATCAGCGCGCTCAGCCCATGATGCAGCGCCAGCCCGATCAGGTTGTTGGTTTCGACGATGTTTCCCAGGGCTGTTTCCTGCCTGAGCTGCGCCGGCGCATCGGAAAACAGATCCTTGTTGAATTGCTCCAGACCAGAATAAAACCCGGCAAGAATATCGTAAGTGAGCGCATTGTTCGTGGATTTGAACAGCTTCAGGTAGTAATCCAGTGTATTTTTAAGGGCTTCGAGGTTGGAAGTGTAAATAAAATAGAAGGATGAGGCCATCATGGGAATGCCGGCATAAAAGAAGATGCCGCTGTTGAGATTGGAGGAGACGATTTCTTCAAACTCCTGCAGACAGATTTCGTATGAGTCGAAATAGCAGGACAAGTGCGCGTAACGCACTGACCTGAGAATGTGATTCTGCATGGGAGTGTCCAATCTGCGGGAAAGTCCTGCCGACACTTCCAGGTACTTGCGGGCTTTGGGGAGATTGCCCAGCCTTGTGACGAGTATCCAGGAAAAACAGACAAAGCTGGCTGGCATTTCACGGGCTACGCCGTGCTGCAGAAAAATTTCCATGATGGCCAGTTCGATGACTTTCCAGAGCGTTTCGTCCGCCACGCTTGCAGGTCCGGCCAGGCTGGCCAGAAGCGAAATGGCTGCGCGAATTTCGGTGGACGTGATCTCCGGAGCTGTGAGGAACTCTTCCAGCTCTTTTGTTTCAAAGGTCTCGTAGATTTCCTGGAATTTCGCGTCTACCCACTGCTCCAGGTCGCTGGAGGGAAAATTGTCCACCAGCAGATTCAGGGCCACCAGTCCGTTTTCGATGGCAGCCGGAATTCTGGCGAGCAGGGTGTTCTGATCCAGGAGCAGCTGGTACAGTTCCACCTTTTGCAAGGAAGTACGGGCACGCAGCAAATGTTCACGGGCCAGATGTTCGGCTTCGGCAAACTGGCCGTTCCAGCTTTTCATGCGGATCATGTCCAGATGCAGAGAGAAACACGCCTCGAAGTGGTCTTTCCAGGCTTTGCCCGGCAGAAGATCAACGCCGTACTGATAATAGGTCAGGGCCGCATCAAAAGCCGACGAACGCTGGGCCTTTGTACCGGCCTGCTGGTTCAGCAGGGCCAGCTCCAGGAGTTCCTCATCGCTTTTCAGCAGATCGCTCCCGGCGTTGAGGTTGTCTACAATCAGAAACAGCCGCAGATCCTTGTCTTTGGGCGAAAGTGAGTCCAGAAGCGCCTTGCCCAGGGCAAGATGCGCGGATGGTAGTTCCGGCTGGGGAATGGTCGAATAAGCGGCCAGTTGAATGCGGTCATGGGAAAAACGCAAGCGGGGTGAGTCCTCTCCTGTCTGCTCGGGCAGATTCGCTGCCGGGGCGCACTCCTCATGAGTAAGGAATCCGCGCTCCAGAGCCTCGTTGAGGATGGCAGGCAGTTCCTGCTCCGTATGTCCGGAAATCAGGGAAAGGGTCGCCAAGTCCCAGGAAATTCCCAACAGTGAGGCTTTTGCCAGAAGTTCCAGCGTACGGGCTCCCAGGGTCTGCAGTTCGTCTCCCAGCAGGTCGGCGACGTTTTCAGTGATGCCCATGTCGCGTATTCCGGCCAGATCGATCTGCCATCTCTGGAATTGCGCGTCGAACCGGGTCAGGCCAGTATCATAGCAATGCCGCAGAATACGCAGAATGAAAAAGGGATTGCCGTAGGTCTGCCGGTGTACAAGGGCGCTTAGTTGCGTCAGATTTTCATCGTAATCCCCGAAAAATGTTTGCAGCAATTCTTGCGTATCCTGTGGGGAAAGAGGATCGAGTGCAATCTGTCTGCATGGAAAGTTGCGTTGATCCAGGGAGGAGAGAAAAATACCCAGCAGCGGTGCGCTGTCTACCTCGTTGCTTCGATAGGCTCCGACTACCAGCAGGTGTTTGCTTTCGGTATCTTGCAACAGTGATTGCAGCAATTTCATGCTCGATACGTCGATCCACTGCAAGTCATCCAGAAACAGCACCAGGGGATGTTTTTCCGAACTCAATGCCCTGATGAATTTGAGGAAAAAATAAGTGAAGCGGCTTTGCGCATCCAAAGGGCCCAGGGAGGGCACCGGAGGCTGAGGCCCGAGTATCAGATCCAGTTCCGGAATGATTTCCAGCAGAACCTGACCGCCCAGTCCCACAGCCCGTTGAATTTTGTTTCTCCAGGTTTCCAGTTCGTCCTGGGGGGTGCCGGCAAGTGCCCTGAGCAGTTGGCCAAAGGCTTCGGCAAGAGCGCTGTATGGAATCTTTGCTGTAAGCTGGTCGAATTTGCCCTCTATAAAGAAGCCGCCCCGCCCGGCAACCGGAAGCGCAAGTTCTCTGATGAGGGTTGTTTTTCCCACTCCGGAATATCCGGACACCAGCACCAGCTCCAGGGCGCCTGCCGCCGTACGTTCGAAGGCTGCTTCCAGGCTTCGCAGTTCCTTTTGTCGTCCCTGCATAATATTGGGAAGCCGGAAATGTTCGTAAATGTCCCTGGTGCCCAGTTGAAAATCCGCAATTTTCCCCTGATTCTCCAGCCGTTGGAGGCATTCCAGCAGGTCCGCGTAAATGCCGTAGGCGCTTTGGTAGCGCTGTTCGGGGTTTTTGGACAACAGGCAGAGCACCAGCCTGGACAGAACCTTGGGAATGGCGGGGTTGAGTTTTTCAGGCGGTTCCGGCCGGGAGGCTACGTGCTGGTGGATCAACTGCAGGGGATCGTCGGAGATGAAGGGCAGCCGTCCGGTGAGCAATTCGTAAAAGGTGACTCCCAGGGCGTAAAAATCCGTACGCCAGTCCGGTGCGTTACAGGTCTTGCCTGTCTGTTCCGGAGAAAGATGCGTAATGTGTCCTTCCAGCTGGGGGTGCGCATGCTGCGGCGCCATCTGGGTGAATTCCTGCGCAATGCCGAAGTCGATCAGTTTTATCAGTTTGCTCTGCGGATGCCAGAGAATGTTGGATGTGGTGATGTCCTTGTGTGCTATGCCCGCGCCATGAACGGTTATCAGGGCCTGGGCAAGCTGTACGGCCATAGTCAGAAATTCCGGAAGTTCAGGCCGCCGGCTGGCAAAGTGCTGTTTGAGGGAAATACCCTGGCTGTCTTCCAGGACAAGGAAGCAGAGCGCTCCCTGAGAAACGAGTTCCAGGACTTTGGGAACATGCTCGGAGTGCACCCGGGAGAGCAGAACAAACTCCTGCCGCAATTTTTTCAGATCTTTCGGGGAAGGAAATCGACGGGCAGGGCTCTTCAGAATTACAGGCAACCCGTCTCTTTTTCGTCGAGCACGGGAAATGTGATAATTTTGCCCCAGGTATAGCTGGGTTACTTTCTCATATCCTTCAAACGTACGCATCATATCTGCTGAACAGGCTACTGTTAAACAAAAAATATACGTGCAGCTCGTATGTTATAGTGCCAAAATGAGAGCAAGATAACAGTCGAGTGCAATCACAAAGTTTTTGAAAGGCTATGTGTTAGACTGATAATAGGAGTACAGTAAACAGGTGTTTTTGTAAAAAGCTAAAATAATATATTTATGAAGTTATTTAAGATTTCAATAATAAATAGATTTCAGTTGGAATTGCTCGGAAATAAGTTTTTACGATTTTCTGACAGCCCGTGGGCTATGCATAATGTTCGCAGCAGATGAAAAGCACACCGCAACGGCATCTCAGCACCATGCCCTGTTTTTTGGGTAAGGTGCCTATGGCAAAAGAGATTGTTTGCTGCTAAATCTATATTTTATATCTGTGAAAAATATACGACAATGCCAACATATTTGGGGGAAGGATATTGCGGCCGACCCGGAGCAGAATCGTCCGCAGTTTTGAGGCAGGTGTGCAGTTGTAGTTGCCCCAGGAACAGGGGAGACGCCGGCAATCGCGGATTTTTTCAGGGGAAAGTATCCGCGATTGCCGCGTCCGGTTGTTTCGAAGTACGGATGTCTGTTAATCCGAGATTTTTAGTGAAACTGCCCGGATCCTGATGGGATTCGGGCAGTTTTATTTTGACGGGGAGTTTTCCGAAGAACTTCAGTGGATGTCCTGCAACGCAGGGGTACGCTGGTTGATGAAGCCGTCCGCTGCGGCCAGTCCGAACCAGATCCAATTGAGGTCATAGTACCGGTCGCGGTTCGAGAGTATGGACGTCAGACGGCGCTGCGAAAGCTTGTCTTTGTGGATGGCCTCGGCCAGGGGCGGCTGGAACTGCTGCAGCGCGGGCAGGATTGCGCCGTAAAAGCTCAGAGATTCCACATCGCTTTGGCTCTGCCCCGACAGCGTATACCGTGCGTAGAGTTTTCCGTCCCTGGCAATGAGTCTGGCCAGTGCGTGCGTACGGGCCGGGTCGGCACAGGCGGTGGGGTTGGACAAAAGCCTGCAGTCCAGGGCCACCCGCCAATAGGTGCGCACCGCGTCATAGGAAAAATCGCTGTCCAGTCCGGCCTTCTCCCGGATGGGCGCGAGATTGCCCTGGGGGTCGATAATCGCGAAATCAGGCGGCAGGCCCGAGGGAGAAATGGCGGGTATGCGGGAGAGCATCTCGTACCCCGCGGTCCGGGCCTGTTCCCAGGCGCCGTCAGGGTCGAGCCGGGCAAAATAGGCGTAGGCATAGGGGGCAAAGTAGGAAACGTTGATGATGCGTTCGTCCACCGCCCAATTGCCGGCCGAGGGCAGCCAGCCTTTGGCAAGGGCGATGCCCGTGTGCAGGCGGATGGCCTTGACAAGCTCCCTGGCACGGTCCAGGTACGCGCTGTCCTTAAAGGCGGCGGCCGCGATGATCAGCGCAAAGGCAATGTCCTGGTCCGCGTCCGTGGCCGTATTGACGTCGAGAATTTTTCCGCCCTGGTCCGGGCTCCAGCGCCAGGAATACATGCCGTCGTCGCGGCGCAGTGTCTTTTCGGTCCAGTCCAGAACCGTGTCGAAGCATTGGCGGTCGCGCATCCAGGCCGCGCGCAGCAGCGCGTACGACTGCCCCTCGCTGGTGACTTCCTTGCGATGTTCGTCCCAGACATAGCCTTGCGGCAGGATGAAAACGCGCTTGTAGTCCTGCCAGGCCTTGTCCAGAAAATCCACAGTGCTGCCGGACTGGGGAGCCGGGCAGCCGCACAGGAGCAGAACGCAGAACAGCAAAAGGGGCAAACAACAGCGTGGAAAACGTATTCCGCCTGTCATCAGAAAAAATACCGAAAGAAAAAGGTGCTGCGCAACAGCCAGTAGCCGTCGGAATCCTTGTAGCCGAATCCGCCGATGCCCACCCGGAAGGAATCGGCCTTGTACGTGAGGTTGACCAGCCCGTTGATGCCGGTGGCTGTTTCGCCGTTCTTGGTGTCGTCATCCGTCCAGAGCAGCTGCGGGTTCACTTCCAGCTCCAGTTCAAAGGGGTCGAGTTCCTGGATGGTGTGGAGCGCGAGCCCCAGGGTGCTGTGCATTTCCGGGGTAAAATAGCCGGGTTTTTCCTTTTCCGTGGTCTCGGTGTAGAAATTGGGACGAATTACCGTCCAGTGCTTTTCCCTGCTGCGGAGTACGGGTATCTGGTAGTGGGTGTAGCCCCAGGCGCGCAGGTTGCCGTCCTCAAAGCTGTCCAGGCCGCCTTCCAGACGGAACTGGTGCTCCGGAAACGTCACGATGTCCATGAACCCGCGGGCCTTGTCTATGGCCATGTCGGCATGCAGTCGCGTCATGTCCGAGACGCGGTTGAAAAGCCGCGCATCGTAGATGTTATGTTCGCTCCAGATGCTTTCGCGTCTGCCTTCCAGCCCGGCTTCCGAACCATTTTCAAAGATGTATTTGCCGCCGAGTCTGCCGCCCAGCAGATAGCTCCGGTACATGTCGGTACGCAGGTACGTCGCATTCGGGCTGCTGGGAGGAAAGGGGGTGTTGCGGATGAACTCGGGGTCGTTGTTCTGCGTATCGTACTGCTCGTAGAGCGCCGCTGCCCAGAGCACTATCTGGGGGGTGAGAAAGAAGTTTTCCGCAGAGGCTTCCACGGCCGTACGCCAGAGGTCGGTCTTGGGGCGCGAGGCTGTTTCCTTCTGGTGGATATGCCCGGTCATGACCTGGATGTGCAGATCGAATTTTTTGGCAGGAACCGCGGTAAAGAATCCGCCGCCGTTGACAATGGTGATTTTGTTCTGATCCGAAAAGGCGGAGGCGAACACCCCGGCGGAAGCGCGCGTCTTTTTCCGCAGCTCTTTTTCCGCCTTGTCCACCTCGGCCAGAAATCCGTCACCAGGCAGCAGTTCCCGGCTGTCCTCCGCGGCTTGGGGCGTTTCCACTGCAGGGGCTTGGGGTTCTTCCCCGGCCGCAAAAGCCCCCAGGGGCAAGCACAGCAACACGAGCAGGATGCAGCAGGCGGCCCGGAAAGCGCCGCGATATGGCCAGGCGTTGCCCATTATCGCTCCATGAATTTCCATTGCGGATTCTTCCCGGCTCACAGACTGGGGGACGGGCGTCCGCTTTTGTTGAACCGCTTTGCCTGGGCAAAGCTTTCCTCGGCCCTGGCGTAGTCTCCGCGCTGGGTGGCGGCCACGCCGCGCCACAGCCAGAGATTGCCCGGATCGTCCGCGCCTTCGCGCAGCAGATCGTCGAAAATGCGAAAGGCCTGCAGATGTCTGTTTCTGGCCATGGCCACATAGCCCAGCCACTCTTTGGCCTTAGGATGAGCCATAATTGTTTTTATATGCTGCTGCAACAGGTTGTCGGCTTGTAGTGACTTGCCCTGCAGATGCAGTGCCTGAACCTGCGCCAGAATGGCTTTCCAGTTGGACGGATCCGTCGCCACAGCCTTGTCGGCCCAGCGCTCGGCGGCGGCAAAGTGCTTTGCCGCCAGGTTGGCCTGCGCCAGCTCCAGTTCCAGCCCCTTTGGTCCGCGCTGCTGCAAAGCCTGGTTGTACAGCGCGAGTCCGCGCGCGTATTTCCCCGCCTTGATCATGAACCGCGCCGCCTCCAGCAGCATCTCGGCGGAAGGCTTGCCGTCGGACAGAAAGCGTTCGTAGGCCTGGGCCGCCTGCTGTCTGTCTCCGCTGCGATCCGCGGCCCGGGCGATTTTCAGAAAGATTCCCTGCGTTCGGTCTGTTTCCGGAATTTCCAGGTAGGGCGCGTAAGGCATCGCCGGCGCGTCCGGCATCCAGGCGCAGATCGCCCAGGGCCTCCAGTCCGTCGCGGCTCCGCAGATCGCCTGTTTTGTGGAGCGCCTCATACAGGGCCAGAGCCCGGGCGTTTTCTCCCAACAGCCGCAACTGTCCGGCCAGCCAGAGCTGCTGCGTGGCCGTGAGCTTCCGGATACGCTGCAGGCGCTCCAGAGCGGCCACGGCCCGGGCGGGCTTTTTGTCGGCCATGGCTGCCCGTGCCTGCAGCTCGAGGAGCTGCGGGTCCTTGGATTTGTCGGGATTCAAAGCAGCGAGCGTACGAAGCGCCTCGGCTCCCTGTCCGGATTCCAGCTCGCTTTCCGCCAGGTCCAGGACCGCCAGGTAACGTTCATTGCCCGGCAGTTTCATGGCCAGGGCCCGGCGAAACCAGGTCTGGGCTGTGGCGTATTCCTTTTTCCACTTGTAAAGGCGCGCGATGCGCAGGGTCAGCCCGGCATCGGGAGCTTGGACTCTGGCCAGGCGCAACAGCAGGTCCAGTGCGGCGCCGTAGCGGCTTTGGGCTTCGTAAATGGTGGCAAGACCTTGCAAAGCGTCCGCGTCATCGGGGCTGGTCTTCAGAATCTGCTTGTAGATCCGGATCGCTTCCTTTGTCTGGCCCGAGCGCTGCAACAGGGCGGCCAGCCTCGTACTGCCTCCCTGGTCCGCGGGTGCGAGCGCGAGATATTGTCGCAGAGCCTCGGCGGCCTCGCCTGGCTTTTTCAGCGCGTCAAAAGCGGCTGCCAGGTTCTGCCAGACCTCCGGATCCTTTGGGGCGGTCCGGGAAAGTTGTTGCAGCAGTGGCACGGCTTCGGCAAAGCGTTTGGACAGAAAAGCCGCTTCGGCCTTGAGGCGGAGCAGCTCGGGATCCGTGTCGGGCATGGCAGCCAGCAACTGATAGGCCTCGTCGTAGCGCTTCTCCCGCATCAGCAGCCAGACATAGCGTACGCGTGTTTCCTCGGACGCCTTGCCGGAGGCGATGAGTTCCGCGTATTGGTCCGCGGCTTTGTCCAGGCTCCCGGCGCCTTGGCCCCCCTTGTCCAGCGCATAGGCCAGGTTCTCGCGCAGCTGCGCGTTCTGGGGATGCAGCGCAACAAGCTCTTCGTACAGCCGCGCCGCATCGTCGTACTGCTTCAGCTGCAGCGCCAGCTCGGCCCGTGCCTCGAGGTTCGCGGGCGTTGGCGCTTCGGTGAAAAGTTTGTAGGCCTCTTCCAACTGCTTGAGGGCCCGCAAAGCCACTGCCAGCTGGTTCTTTATCTCCGGATCGTTCGGATGGATCTTGGCCAGCTCCTTGTAGAGTTCGGCCGCTTCGTCAAAGCGCTGGAGTTCCATGGCCAGCTGCGCGCGTTCGTCCAGGTTCTCGGGCGTGGGCGCTTCCTTGAACAGTTCGTAGGCCTGCTTGCGCTGCTTGAGGGCCCGCAAAGCCACTGCCAGCTGGTTCTTTATCTCCGGATCGTCCGGATGGATCTTGGCCAGCTCCCTTGTAGAGTTCGGCCGCTTCGTCAAAGCGCTGGAGTTCCATGGCCAGCTGCGCGCGTTCGTCCAGGTTCTCGGGCGTTGGGGCTTCGGTGAAAAGATCGTAGGCCTGCTTGCGTTGCTTGAGGGCCCGCAAAAGCCACTGCCAGCTGGTTCTTTATCTCCGGATCGTCCGGATGGATCTTTGCCAGCTCCTTGTAGAGTTCGGCCGCTTCGTCAAAGCGCTGGAGTTCCATGGCCAGCTGCGCGCGTTCGTCCAGGTTCTCGGGCGTGGGCGCCTCGGCCAGGGCCTGGGCCGCTTCTTCCTTGCCGCCCAGGGCTCTGATGGCGATGGCGAATTTGTTTTTGAGTTCCGGATCATCCGGGGTTTGGGCCAGCAGCGTACGGAACAGGGGGGCTGCTTCATTGAAGCGCCCCAGCTCCAGCGCCAGTTCGGCGCGCTGGCGCAGGTTGTCGGGCGTGGGATTGGCGGTGAGCAGGGCGTAGGCCTTTTCCAGCTTTTTCTGCTCACGCAGGGCGATGATCAGCTGTTCCCCTGGCCCATGGCACGTCCTTTTCCGGCGCGGAGTGCAGATAGCTTTCCAGGCTTTGTTCCGCCAGGGCAAAGTCCTTGGCGGCCATGGCCGATGCGGCGATCTGGCGCAACAGGTCAGTATTTTCCGGCGTGCGCGCGAGCAGGGACTGAAAGTCCGCAATGGCTTTTTTGTGCTGCCCGTACTGGGCCTGCAGCCTGGGCCCGGCGCAGCAGCAGTTCATTGGTGAGCGCTTTCGCCTCCAGGCTGTCCAGCGTATCCAGGGCTTCCTTGTCGCGATTTTGTTTCAGCAGCAGTTCCCCCAGCCCCAGGGCGGCTTCCGCATTGTCCGGGACCAGCGCCAGAGCCCGCTTGTAGCTTTTCTCCGCGGTCGTTTCATCTCCGGATTTCAGTTCCAGAGAGCCCTGAAAGGTGAGGTAGCCCGGATTGTCCGGATCACGTTCGAGGGCCTTGTCCATTTTGGCCTGGGCTTCCGGCAACTTGCCCTGTTCCGCAAGTTCGCGCGCGCGTCCTTGAAATAGCTGTAACCGTCTTTCCAGAATTCCGGGTGGTAATGGAGCAGGGTGCCCAGTGCGGCGGCAACCCAGATGATCAGTCCCAGGGCCAGCCAGAATGATCTTTTCTTGTCGGTTTTACTCCGCGTAGACATTTTCCGGATCCTCTTCAGGGGAAAATTCGCCGGGGGCGAGGGCGGACAACACCACCTGGGACATGGTCCAGATGGCTATGGCGGAGACGAACACATTGGCCGCAATGACCCGTGGCGGGCAGGTATTCAGGAAAACAGCGGCAAAGGGCATCACCAGATTGACCAGCAGCAGAAACAGTTGCGGCAGCACGGCCACAATGGGCGGCATTTTGCGCAGGTTTCTCATGCAGGAATTAAAGACATTGTTTACGCAATAATCGGGCTTTTTGCCCTTGGGATATTTGAAGGCCCGTATGATGCCGGTCATGTACAGAGGAAAACAGCCCGGCCAGCATGCGGAACTGCTTGCCCGGCTGCTGCCGGTAGCAGAGGTACTGCGTGGCGATGACCATGAACAGCAGGTATACGGAACGGATCACCAGGAATTCGATTTCCGTTCTGGTAAGAATGGTTTCACCGGTCAGGTAGGTCCAGATGGGAATCATGAAGAAAAAGGGAAACACGAAAGCCGAGCAGATGTAGGACAGCGCCACTGTGGAATAGCCCACGCGCGAAGAGAAATTCAGCCCTTTTTTGAAGTACGGATTGTCCCAGTAGAACAGGCGCATGGTGTCCAGGGCCCACTGGCCGCGTTGCTGATACACGCCCCAGATGGATTCCGGCGCCAGACCCTGGCTGAGCGCATGGGGAAAATAAAAGGATTTCCAGCCATGGGCATGGAGCTCGTACGAGGTGGTCAGATCCTCCACGATGTTCCATTCGACAAAGCCGCCGATGCTGTCCAGGGCCGCACGCCGGTACAATACGCCGGAGCCTGCCGAGATGGCGTTGTCGTTGTTGTCCATGGCCAGTTCCACCACGTCGTAGAACACCTGGGACTTGTTGTAGAAAGGATCGCCGGATTTGGTCAGGTAGGTCTGCTTGGTCTGCACAAAGGCCACCTGGGGAAAATCCATGTAGCCCGCCAGCCGTTTGATGATGGTCGGATCCACGATCTGGTCGGCATCCAGCGTGAGCACGAGTTCGCCGGTTGTGTTGCGCAGGCCGAAGTTGAGATTGCCGGATTTGGCGTTGAGCTGAATTTCGCCGCTTTTGTCGCGCGAAAGGTAGTGAATGCCCAGCTGCCGGGCCAGTTCTTCCACTTCATCCCGTCCGCCGTCATCCAGAACGTACACGTTCAGCTCGCCGTCGTACTCGATGGCCGCCGCGGCCGGCAGTGTTTTGCGCAGATAGCGTATGTCTTCGTCGTAGGTGGTGACAAAAACGTCCACGCTGTATCCATGTCCCGGAGCCTTGCCTTCCAGAGGCTTGAAGCGCAGCCGCCACAGGCCCAGCGTGGCCAGCACGAACAACCCGAGACAGCAGAATTCGGCAAAAATGAATATTCCGCCCGCAATGGGGTGCGCCCGGTTGAAGGTGGTGATGATCCAGCTGATGTATCCGGCACCGCTCAGGATGGTCAGCAGGGAGAAAAACTGCGCCAGCAAGCGCCGCGGCCTGTCCTCGCAGTCTCTGTAGCGCCGCGAATTGCAGGTTACCGGAGTCAGCATTTTCAACAGCCATTTCATCGGTGTTCTCACTGGTTGTATTTCATTGAGAGCGGGAGCATGAAAAATACTATGATGAATCAGTATTAGGATAAAAAAAGAGAATTGTCCATTGGACGTGGATCTGCCGCAACACGGTTGCTTGCATCAAGAGACGTTAACGATCCTTTATGCAAAATATCGCATGCGGTTCAGGCGGTGAGAGCCGAAGACTACACCAGGCAGGTTACTGTTGGAACCGGGATGCTACGGCAGAAAAAGACGCAAGGGCGGAGGGGGCTCGGAAGAAGTAAAAACCCCCTGAAATTTTGAAAAAATTCCAGGGGCTTATATGCTTGCTGGCGGAGAGGGGGAGATTCTTGGGACGTCTCCAGTACCCTCTGAAATCATTGAGTATTTTGTCTGCTTCCGATGCCTTGGTGTAGCAGTCTGGTGGGCAGTTGGTCAAGGGGGATTGAGGACTCTCCTTCTTGCATAAAGGGGTAAGTTGAAGATTATGAATCCCTTCATCAAGGTATTGATTATTTGTTTCACACAATACAAAGAATTTATTCAAGTCATCGATATCTAACTTAAAAAGTTCTGCGAAGAGTTCATCGAATTTTTTATATTAAAGCAAAATTAGTTTAAAAAAATTAATGATAGTTAACCGTAGTGAAGAAATTTGACTTTTAGTTATACATGTCGGCCTGGATAATAGTGTAAAATTTTTCCAACAGTAAGTAATGTTGTTTAAGTTCCAAACATGATGGGGTGCTTTTTATATTTTGGCTCCATTAATAAGATGACATTATGCTGTGTTGATTTGCTCCCAATTTTAAATCGAAAGTTAATATGTACCTCAATATTTTCAAAAGGAAGATTTAGGTTAGGAAACCTAAATAGGGCGGAATTAAAATTTACTTCTTTAGTAATATTTTTTTTTAAGTTATTTTGTATAAGAAAATGATGTTTTGTTTTTTGTGAAAATACATTAATATTTTCAATATATATAGTACCAGATTGAAATTTATCCGTCCAAAACAAAATACCAAGTTCATATGGTTGTTTTATATTTCCTGTGCATCCACTTAAATATTCTGTTCCGTGTGCAGTGACTCCTACATTACCCCATGCAAATTTTTTTTGAACTTTAGTAAAATTATACACTTCATAGTTAAAAAAACAACCACAGAGACAACTTATTAGGAATAACGAAAGATAAAACCTAAATTTTTTCATTTTATATCCAATGATATGCATATATTAAACATATTTATTTATTGTATTGTGACATTAGCCGATTGATTGCTGGAAGAACTCCACCATAGGTACCTGTAAGTCGTTCTAAACTATTTGTAGGATCATTTGGAGAATTTCCCCAAATATAATAAGGTAACATGTCATTTATAAAATGTTGAACAGGTTCCTCTTGGGGATTTGAAAAATTATATGTTCCAATATTCACTGGATCAGTCACTAATTCTCCACAAGAAGTAAAAACAAGTTCAGAATGTCCATCCGGTGAAACAAATTTTTTAAAATTTTCGGCTCCTTCGCCCATTTGGTGATAATATGCCGACACGGTTGAATCCCAAAACTTATAGGCATAGTTAAAGCTAACAATCTGATTGTATTGGTTTCTAGCATGATGCCATTTTTTTAAAGCATCTATTGGTTGAGCACCATTGTGAAAAGCTTGATACGATCCTATCAGGTCAAATAGCCCCAACGCATCAACTAAATTCACCGGATCCCCACCGCAGTAGGCATACAGATTCGCATCCCCACCGTCGAAGCTAATGGGATCCTTGGAGGTCCATCTTCCTGTTTCCGGATCATAATCGCGATAGCCGAATCTGATCAAGCCCGTATCTGTATCATAGAGCCCGCCAGCGAAGCCGAGGATGCTGAAGCTGGTTTTGGTGTCCTTGATGATGTTGCCGAAGCTGTCGTAGGTGACGCGCTTGAGGACATCGCCGTCGGTGTTGGTGAGGGCGAGGAGGCTGCCGAGGTGGTCGTAGTGCAAATAGTACGTAGCACCGTCGGTTTCCACGCTCACGGGCATGCGTCCGCCCGCGTACTGGAAGCGGTAGAGCAGCGTATCGTTGCCGTCGTACACGGCCAGCAGGCGGGTCATGCCCTGCCAGAGGTACTTTTCCTCAACCGTGCCGTCCACGCTCTTGGCCACGCGGCGGCCCAGCGGGTCGATGGTGTATTCGATGAGCCGTCCATCCGGCAGGGACACGGAGCGGAGCGCGCCGCGCGTATCGTAGGTGTAAGTGGTGACGCCGCCGGCCGTGGTCTTGGTCTGCAAGTAGCCGTCCGCGTCATAGGCGTAAGTTGTGTCCCCGGCGGTGAGGATGCGGTCTTCCGCGTCGTAGGAGAAGGTCCGGTCCGTGATGCCGCGCAGGGAATTGTACTCCCACGTACGCCAGCCGTTGCCGCCGTACATGTACTGTTCCACCACGCCGCCGTTGGCGCTGACTTCCAGCAGGCGGCCGAGGTCGTCGTAGGTGTAGGTGTAGACCGTGGATTCGCTGCCGAAGGTTTCGGTCTTGCTGGTAATCTGTCCGCCCTTGTTGCGCTCCAGGCTCAGGGCAAAGACGTCCGTACCGTTGACCTGACTGATCTGGGTTTCCAGTTCGCCAAAGCCGTTGAGTCCGAAAGAGGCGCTGAATGTGCCGCCGGAGGCCGTGTCGCTCACCGCCTCCACGCTGCCGTTGTCGGCATTGCGGGTGATGGCGAATGCTCCCGCGCTGGTGAGCAGATCGTCCGCGTCGCGCTGATACGCTGTTTCCGCGCCCGCGTACGTCATGGCGGACAGCTGCAGATTGTCGTCATACGTATAGCCCACTGTGGCGGCCAGAGCGCCGCTGAGCGTGCGGGAAGTGAGCAGCGGGCCGTCCCATTCGTAGGCCACGGACTGGCTGCCGAAGGTGATCTGCGCCACCTTGTCCGGGCAGCTGTAGGTGTAGTCGATGTCGCCCTCGGGCGTGCTGATGCGTTCGAGCTGGCCGTCGGTGTAAACGTAGCTGATGGCCTTGCCCGCGGGCGTGGTCAGCGCTGTGAGGCGGCGGTCCTTGTCGTAAGTGTAGCCGTAGAGATTTTCCAGGGGCGTCTGATAGCTGACCGGCTTGTCCACGCCGTTGTAGGCATAGCTGTGGTTCTTCTGGGTCATGGGCGTGGTCAGCAGGGTCATGTTGCCGTTGGCGTCGTATGCAAAGCGTACGGAGGTGCTGTCCGGCCGGGTGATGGCCGTGAGCTGGTCCACGGAGTCGTAGGCAAAGGTGGTGGTGCGGTCCAGGGCGTCCGTGACGGAAGCCAGATTGCCCTTGTCGTCGTAGGTGTAGGACACGGTCCGCGCTTCGTCATCTTCGCCCACGGTAACGCCCGCAATACGGCCTTGGTCGTCATAGGCGTAGCTGGTCCCGTAAAAGCCCGTGACTGCGGAGGTCTTGGTCAGGAGCGTATCGGGATCGAAGGTCCGGGTAAGCACGCGGCCGAAGGGCGTGGTGGCCGTGATTTGCGAGGTCAGGTAGTCGGTGAGCGTGGTTGTGGTGCGCTCGTTGCTGGTGGTGGTCCAGGTCACGGATTCGGGCAGGTCGTCGCTGTCCGTGTCTTCGTATTCCACCTGGCGGGTGGTGACCACCTGCTTGCCCGAGGGCAGCGTCTGCGTACTGCTGGTAACGTACTTTTCCTGCGTCAAAGGATCGAGCCCGTAGGTGGTGGAGCTGTCCACGCCGCAGGGCAGGGACACTTCGACATTCATGCCCGAGGTATCCATCTCGTAGGTTTTGACGGCCCCGGACGGACTGGTGATGGTGGTTAAGTTCCGAACATAATGGGGTGTTTTTCATATTCGGGTTTCATGAGCAAGACGAGATTGTATTGCTCAGAGTTATCCTTAGTAACAAGCCGAAAACTGAGATGCACTTCAAGATTTTCAAATGGAAGATTCAAATTTGGGAATTGAAACAGAGCAGAATATATATCTATCTTTTGAGTAATATTCTTTTTCAAATCTTTTTGTAGAAGAAAACACTGTTTTACATTTAAAGATATTACTTTTATTTCATCAAGGAAAATAGTTCCAGACTTGAATTTTTCAGATTGGAACAAAAGAACAAGTTTATAAGGCCCTTCCATATTTCCTGAGCATCCGTACAATTTTTCTGTGCCAAGGGAACTTACTCTAACCCTGCCCCAAGTAAAATATTTTTGAGGTTTTGAAAAACTGTATATTTCATAATTAAAAAAACAACCACAAAGGCAACCAAGAAGAATTGTTGAAAATAAAAATCTTGAGTTGAAATTTTTCATAGTAATTATACTTCGAGTGTTTTTAAAAAATCCAATTAAAATATTTTTACAACGCTAAACGATTTATTGCTTGCATAATACCACCATAAGTACCCGTCATACGTTCAAAAATATTCGTTGGGTCATTTGGGGTATTTCCCCATACATAATAGGGTAACATATCGTTAATAAAATGTTGTATTGGATCTCCACTAGGATCAGAAAAATTATAGGTTCCCATGTTTATAGGATCTGTAACAAGTTCTCCACATGGAGTAAAAACTAATTCTGAATGGCCATCTGGTGAAACAAATTTTCTGTAGTTTTCAGCTCCTTCACCCATTTGATGATAGTATGCTGAGACATTTGAATTCCAATCTGTAGATGCAATATCATATGATACAGTCTGATTAAATTGATTTCTATTGTAATGATACTTTTTTAATGCATCTATTGGTTGAGCACCATTGTGAAAAGCTTGATACGATCCTATCATATCAAATAACCCCAGCTCATCCACCCAATTCACCGGATCCCCACCGCAGTAGGCATACAGATTCGCATCCCCGCCATCAAACCCTATGGGATCTTTGGAGGTCCATCTTCCTGTTTCCGGATCATAATCGCGATAGCCGAATCTGATCAAGCCCGTATCTGCATCATAGAGCCCGCCAGCAAAGCCGAGTACGTTGAAGCTGGTCTTGGTGTCTTTGATGATGTTGCCGAAGCTGTCATAGGTGACGCGCTTGAGGACATCGCCGTCGGTGTTGGTGAGGGCGAGGAGGCTGCCGAGGTGGTCGTAGTGGAGACCCTGGAGTTGTTGCCGAAGGTTTCGGTCTTGCGGACAGTAAGTTCTCCGATTACAGGAATACCCTGTAATCGACGTTGAGGATCGCTCCAAGCCGCTTGGCCATATCTTTGCCGATGGGGCGGCGTCCGTGTTCCATTGCGGAGAGATTGCCGGGGGAAATGCCAAGTTGCCGGGCAAGCTCGCGTTGGGTCATGCCCTCTTTTGTCCGGCCGCCCACAATGGCCGTATGAGGGCCGTGAGCTGGAAACACTTCCCGCCAGTCCACGAGCTGCTCGTCCGCTTCATTAGTAGCGTACGGCGCAATGGCCTTTTTTGCCGCAGCCAGGTCTTTTTTCCGAACGGTTACACAAAGCTCCACCAGTTCGGCAGTAGGCTCAGTACGGGGCTTTTTCGTGTGTTCCAACATAAGTCACCTCGATGATTCTGACGCCGTCTTCTGTTTCTTCCCAGATGGCAACGTACGTGGGCTTGCCGCGTTTCAAGTGGCAGTGGTGGCGTGCTGGTCCCAATTTCGAATAGTTGCGCCAATTGCCACGTACGGGCCCGGATAATTCCAGTTCCGCGACAAGCAGGGACAAGGCGTTCGCCACTCCAATCGGGAGCTTCCTGGCCTGTTTCGCTGCCTTGCCCGTGAATGCCACTCGCCATGTCATAATGAAATGTTATCATTTACTGATAACAAGTCAATTCCGGGATCACATCGCCTGTCTTTTCCAGGAAAATGGTGGACCGATCCACAGAGCATCCGTGACGGAAGCCAGAAAGCGGCGCGTGTGCCAGGAAAGGGTAAGGATGCGGTGTAGCACCCTGGTGTGGCAATGGCTTAAAAAAGAAAAAGCCCCTGAAATTTTTAAAAAAATCCAGGGGCATGTATGCTTGCTGGCGGAGAGAGAGGGATTCTCGTAATACGAACAATACCCTCTGAAATCATTGAATATTTTGTCTGCTTCCGATGCCTTGGTGTAGCAGTCTGGTGGGCAGTTGGTCAAGGGGGATTGGAGGTGTGAGTGAGGGCATTTATGGTTCATTTTTGTAAACAGACTATTTCAAAAAAATGTCAAAGCACATCAATACATCTTGATAGAAGTTGAAACCAATATATAAAGATACTAAAAAATAAAACAATAGAACACCACAGGAATACTATATAATCACGATTGAAACACCAAAATATAAAAATGAAAAATAATATAACAATATTATATATAATGTATACTAGAATACCGATCAAGCCAATATAAGTAAAAGGTCTTGAATGCCAACCCAATTTAAACCACGATACTATAGAATTATTTGAAATAAAAATAATATATAAAAAAACAGGGCAAGTTAAAAAAATAGCAACAGAATTTGTTGCAACCTTTAATATGCTAGACATATAAACCTCAAAATTGTGTATTAATAACTTTTAATGTGCCATATTTTTTTAGCGATTCAAAATCAGGAGAAAAGGGAGACAAATTTTTTGATGCAACAGTTGATAATGTAGTTTTTGTATTATATGTAGTGGTTCAGACTTGATCTGACAGTCACCTTTTGATGGGTTTGTAATTGTCAGTTTAGTTCAAACTTGTAACCTTTTCCTGCCAGATGGTCTTGCCATCAATCATAGTTTCCATTGGCGTTCGACCGCAACACATTTTTCCCTGATGAGTACGCTCGGTGTTGTAATAGGCCAGCCAAGCGTCTAAGTCCGTTTGCAATTCCTCCAATGAATGGAAGATCTTTTTCCTGAAGGCAACCTGGTAAAATTCATTCAATATCGTTTTGTGGAAGCGCTCACAAATACCGTTTGTCTGCGGATGTCGCGCTTTGGTCTTGGTGTGTTCGATGCCACAAATGCCAAGAAAGAGCTGATAATCATGTGTCTCTGCTCGGCCACAATATTCGGTTCCCCGATCAGTGAGGATGCGCAATATCCCCATTTCCTGCTCTTCAAAAAAAGGCAGCACCCGGTCGTTGAGTAGGTCAGCTGCGGTAATGGGTGTTTTCGTTGTGTATAGCTTTGCGGCAGCCCATTTGGAGTACGTATCCACAAAGGTCTGCTGATAAATACGCCCGACACCCTTAATTGTGCCTACGTAAAAAGTGTCCTGGCTGCCCAGATAACCGGGATGGGCAGTCTCAATCTCGCCATGCGCCTGGTCATCATCCTTCTTCTTCTCAAGTGCTTGGACTTGGGATTCTGTAAGAACAACTCCCTGATCGGCGGAGATCTTTTCCAATGCTTTTAAACGCAGCTTGAAGTTATGCAGCCCATGGCGCAGCCAGATTGAACGAACACCTGAAGGCGAAACAAATATGCCGCGTTTCCGCAGTTCGTTGCTGGAACGTGCCTGACCATGCGCGGGGAAATCTGTGGCGTAGGCAATGACAGCCTCTTCAATATCAGCTTCAACCCTATTCTTCAGGTTGGGTTTACGTCGGCTCCGATCGAAGAGGGCTTCAACTCCGCCTTGTTCCTTCGCAGTCTTGTAGCGGTAAAACGTGTCTCGCGAAAAGCCCATCATTTTGCAGGCCTTCGAGACGTTGTTGAGTTCCTCGGCGAGGTTGAGCAGGCCCATCTTGTGTTTTATCGTATTCTGATTGAAACTTTCCATGAGGTTCTCCTGAGCATGGTGCTCGGTTTGGTGGATTGTGCTAACCCATCAAAAGGGAGAACCTCTTTATTTTCAAGAGGAAATGTCAGATCTAGTCGAAACTACTTCATATTATAAATAAAATCTCGCATGCTTTGCCATAAAATTTCATCCAGTGCTGCAATACACCCGGTTGTATTACCTGGTTGATGAAGCCTAAAATGATATCTTTTTGTTTTTTCATCGACATCATTCCCATAACAACTGTCAAGCGGCTCTAATCTAAAAGAGTCTAGTTTGCGATGTTCTAAAATATCATACATTCCAATTGGTATCGGATCCCCAAAAGGCTTTCCTCCTGATTCTGCCAGGATCACCATAGTCTGGGGTCCTTCCGGAAACTCAGTGGGTGGCCCCAATCTTGCTAATCTCCGGATAGAGGTTTAGCCCGCCACAAAAGAAGTAAATCGCCGTCTTGAAATGCTCCTTGTTGCTGTAGCCACAGGCTCTACGTTTGATGGACATGATTTTGCTGTTCAGCCCCTCCGCAACGGCGTTGGTCACGCGATGTCGACAAAAGGTCACGATATTGTCCATGTGATCCATGAGCATGTTCGCCACTTTGCCCATAGGCTCGAGCTTCGAGCGTTTGGCCCAAGAACACCATTTCTTCAGGAAACGCTTGGCCCACCCAACTGACAGATAGTCCCATAGTCCTCGAAGACTTTCTTTCATGGCCCAGGCTTTGCCCGTCTTCAGATTCGCTTCCTTGAGTTCTTCCAGGCGAGGTCGTTGGGAGTCCGAGAGGTTCTCTTCAGCATATAACCACAAGTATCTGCTGCCTTTCAATATTTCGTTTGCTTCAGCCATCAGCGCCTTATGTTCCTGGCGGCGTACTTTATCCACGGCTTCCCCTACATGCTGCATGATGTGGAAGCGGTCGAATACTATTTTGTCTGCTGCATCGGGCACGTTTTCCTTGGTTGCCAGGAAGTATGCCGGCCACATGTCCATTGATACAGCCTTGATTGCCTTGAGCTGTTCGTCGTTTAGCTTTTTGTAGTATCCTTCAAGGCTTGTCTTCTTACGCTCCTCGGCAACATGTTCTACGGTACCGCGCAACAGATCGCAGACGACGGTCATATAACTATGGCCTTTTTTGAAAGCTTTTTCGTCGACACCTATGTAGCTGATCTTACGCTGTTCTTTCCGTGCCATACCTCGTCGGACAGCTCTTTCCATAACGCCCCAAGCCTGATCCCACGAAATACGCATCAACCTGCGAGCCCCTTCAACGGTCGAGCATTCTGTCAAAACATCAATGACCAATCTTTCCATGAGCAAAGTGAAACGCGAACCAGGTTCAGCCCAGAATACATTGACCTGCCTAGCGCCATGCTCGGAGCAATCAACTCGGGGAATTCTTGCATGGATGAAGGTTTTGAACTGGCACGTATCCAGATGCCGCCAAATCCTTTCTTCGGCATGATCCCGGCATGTCAACTCCTTACCGCATTCCGGACAAGTCCAAAGCACCTTGCTCTTATGCTTGAGCCAAATATCCACACGGCCTTCAGACGTCTTCAGGTCAACTTTGTCCACAAACCAGGGGCTCTTGATGCCCAAAATCTGTCCGTAAAGATCAACATCTCTCATCGGCGGTCTCCTCCTGGAAATCGCCTACATTATGCCGCTACCCACGGCAAACCCGGAAGGACCTAGTCTGGCCCGTATCAGAATCAATTAGATCTAATAAACCAGTATGAACATCATAGGTCCCAAAGACTAATAGTCCCAACACATCCACCAAATTCACCGGATCCCCACCGCAGTAGGCATACAGATTCGTATCCCCACCGTCGAAGCCGATGGGATCTTTGGAGGTCCATCTTCCTGTTTCCGGATCATAATCGCGATAGCCGAATCTGATCAAGCCTGTGTCGGAATCATATAGCCCACCAGCGAAGCCGAGAACGCTGAAGCTGGTTTTGGTGTCTTGGATGATGTTGCCGAAGCTGTCGTACGTGACGCGTTTGAGGACATCGCCGTCGGTGTTGGTGAGGGCGAGGAGGCTGCCGAGGTGGTCGTAGTGGAGGTAGTACGTAATTACGACTTGAATGAAAAATTACAAAGTAAAGCTAGTGTTTATGGTCGTTTGGTTTAGTGCCAAATTCACTTATAATTTCATCAGAGGCACCATTTTGTATTAGTAAGTCTGCAATATTTTGATGTCCATTTTGGTATGCATAATGTAAAGCTGTAAATCCCATATCACCAATTGCATTAACATCAAGCCCAGCTCGCAGCAGTAAAACAACTGCTTCGTAATATCCTCTTCTAGAAGCAATATGCAAACAGTTATCTCCCTCCGGATCTCGATAGGCAAGTGGGTCAATTGGATCTAATGGATTCTCAGATTGCCAATTATCCAAGTCTTTAAATATTTCTTGTAATTGGCTGATCTCTTTTTTTGATAGTTCCACTACAGTTCTTCCTTGCATACTTTTTTTATCTGTTTCTTTAAATTTTTTATATAATTAAGACGTTGCTTAATAGCTTCAGCATGACGATTTGTTTGAGACCATTTAGCATCCCAATCTCTCATATCCTGAACAAGCCTCTCTGCTCTGGCAAGTTTCCATTTTAGCTCTTCACAAGGATTTAATCCTGGAGGCTGAGGTTGGTCGGCTCTCGCTTTATAATCATTATGATCTTTCAGTGCTTCGGGATTATCAACCCATTCAGCTTGCAACAACCAATCAGATATGACATTGCCAGCCCACCAAACGATAGCGCCTCCGACGATTCCGCCCAATACGGCACCAACTGGTCCACCAAAAGTTCCGCCTATAATTACACCGGCATATGGATTCAAGCCATCAGAATCCACCCAGTTTACAGGATCATTGAGGACATACGCATACAGATTCGCATCCCCGCCGTCGAAACCGATGGGATCCTTGGAAGTCCATCTTCCTGTTTCCGGATCATAATCGCGATAGCCGAATCTGATCAAGCCCGTATCTGCATCATAGAGCCCGCCAGCGAAGCCGAGCATGCTGAAGCTGGTCTTGGTGTCTTTGATGATGTTGCCGAAGCTGTCGTACGTGACGCGCTTGAGGACATCACCGTCGGTGTTAGTGAGGGCGAGGAGGCTGCCGAGGTGGTCGTAGTGGAGACCCTGGAGTTGTTGCCGAAGGTTTCGGTCTTGCGGACAGTAAGTTCTCCGATTACAGGAATACCCTGTAATCGACGTTGAGGATCGCTCCAAGCCGCTTGGCCATATCTTTGCCGATGGGGCGGCGTCCGTGTTCCATTGCGGAGAGATTGCCGGGGGAAATGCCAAGTTGCCGGGCAAGCTCGCGTTGGGTCATGCCCTCTTTTGTCCGGCCGCCCACAATGGACGTATGAGGGCCGTGATCTGGAAACACTTCCCGCCAGTCCACGAGCTGCTCGTCCGCTTCATTTGTAGCGTACGGCGCAATGGCCTTTTTGGCAGCCGCCAGGTCTTTTTTCCGAACGGTTACACAAAGCTCCACCAGTTCGGCAGTAGGCTCAGTACGGGGCTTTTTCGTGTGTTCCAACATAAGTCACCTCGATGATTCTGACGCCGTCTTCTGTTTCTTCCAGATGGCAACGTACGTGGGCTTGCCGCGTTTCAAGTGGCAATGGTGGCGTCCTGGTCCCAATTTCGAAAAGTTGCGTCAATTGCCACGTACGGGCCCGGATAATTCCAGTTCCGCGACAAGCAGGGACAAGGCGTTCGCCACTCCAATCGGGAGCTTCCTGGCCTGTTTCGCTGCCTTGCCCGTGAATGCCACTCGCCATGTCATAATGAAATGTTATCATTTACTGATAACAAGTCAATTCCGGGATCACATCGCCTGTCTTTTCCAGGAAAATGGTGGACCGATCCACAGAGCATCCGTGACGGAAGCCAGAAAGCGGCGCGTGTGCCAGGAAAGGGTAAGGATGCGGTGTAGCACCCTGGTGTGGCAATGGCTTAAAAAAGAAAAAGCCCCTGAAATTTTTAAAAAAATCCAGGGGCATGTATGCTTGCTGGCGGAGAGGGGGAGATTCGAACTCCCGGTGCCCGGTTAAGGCACACACGATTTCCAATCGTGCACCTTCGGCCAGCTCGGTCACCTCTCCGCGAAGAAGATTGATTTAGCAGCGTGCTCTTTGGTTGGCAAGCTTTTTTTTAAATTTTTTTGAGGATGGCTCCATCAAGGCGAAAAATTGCGTACTTCGGCGCGCAGTTGGTGCTCCAGGTGTTTGCGTTCCTGCGGCGACAGGGGCGGGCCGTAGCGCAGGCGGATGTAGCAATTCGTTATTCTGGTTATGGCCTCGGCCAGCTCGGGGCGTTGCGTACGCAGTTGATCGGCAAAGTCCATGGGGCCAGTGCCCGGTTTTGGTTGGAGTCCTGCTTTGGCCAGTTTGTGGCAAAAGCGTTGATAGCTGCGCAGAGCCGGGTCGGTAGTTTCCGTCCGAAATCCGGCTCTGAGACGCCAGAGCGCGTATGTTGCCGCAGATCCGAGCAGGACCACGGCCAGCATCAGCCCCAGTGTCTGGAGAATGCCTGTCAGGCCCCGCATACGTATGCCGAGTTTGGAAAGCAGGCTGCGTTGCCGGAAGTAGCTGTAGGAGAGGACCGAGCGTTCCCAGTAGAAGCTCAGGGCATCCCAGGTGTGCAGCATGGTCCGCAGTCCGGTTTCCTGCTGGTTCGCTGCGCCTGTTTGTCCTTCGAACTGATAGAGCAGCGGCCCGAGTTCCATGCGTTCAGGAGAGACTGTGGTGGTGGGGTCCACGCGAACCCAGCCTTTGTGCGGAATCCAGAGTTCGTCCCAGGCGTGGGCATAGGCCTGGCGGACGATGAGGTAATCGCCGATGGGGTTGTTTTCGGCTCCCAGGTAGCCCACCACAATCCGTGCGGGCACTCCCGCGGCGCGCAGCAGAAAGGCCATGGCCGCGGCGAAATGCGAACAGTATCCGGACTTCGTATCGAACAGAAAGGCGTCGATGAAATCCGTCTCCGGAAGCATGGGCGGATTGAAGGTATAGCTGAATTTTCTCTGTTCGAAGAAATGCAGGGCCTTGGACAGCACTTCTTCCGAACTGCCGGACTCCTGGGCCCAGCGCCGGGCCAGGGCACGGGCGCGCGGGTTGCCTTGCGGAGGGAGTTGTTCGCTGCGCCAGCGCTCCCAGGGCTGCAGGTTGCCCGTATTGTAGGACAAAAAAGAATGGAGCCGCAGCCTGCGCCCGGATTTCAGGGAAAAGCGGGAAAGAAAGGTGTTGTCCAGGAAAAATTCCGCTCCGGCAACCGGACTGAAGGGCATGTCCAGCGAATAGAGCCAGTGGTTGGTGCTGGGCTCCAGATGCAGCTCGTAACTGACCGGCGTATGCCCCACAAGCTGGTTGGGCCCCTGGGGCAGATCTTCGGGACGGCTCCAGGTCCGGCCGTCAAAGTCCCAGAGCACCAGTCCCCGCCAGTACATTTGCCGGGGTGGGGGAGGCTGGTTGTTGAATTTGGCGCGGAAGACGATGTCCTGATTGGATGCGAGCAAGCCCAGGTCGCCCATCTGAAGGGTGTCCTGCAGGCCTGTGGTGCTGGTGCTCTTGTCCATGCCGAAAAGCCCGAACGGCAGACGCGGACAGGCGAGAAACAGGGCCACAGCCAGGGGCAGACCGTAAAGGGTGAGGCGCAGGGCCATAAACAGGTTCTTCCGCCAGGCATGGCCTGGCGCATTGATGCGGATGGTCAGACTGAGGATGATGATCAGTACGGCAAGGATATAGGCTCCCGTCATGATGGATTCGCTGTGAAAAACACCGAAGACGCCCAGAAACAGGCTCAGGCAGAGGGCGGACAGTCCGGTTTCGCGTGAATCCACTTCCAGGGGTTTGAGGCCGAGCAGTATGGCGAGCATGCTGATGCCCGTAAGCATGTCAAAGGTGCTGTTTTGCAGCAGGCCGGCACCAATGGCCAGAGCCAGTCCGAGCAGTGTCAACGCATTGCGCGCGGACGACGAAGGCATGGGCCAGGAGCGGGTGCAGCCGAACCATTCCCAGGTCCAGAAGAACGCGCACCAGAGCGTCACCGGCAAGGGCAGGTGGGTCATATGCGGCAGGTAGCCCAGAATATAGGCCGTAATGACCGTCCGTATATAGAGTAAGGATGTTCCGGATTTGGGAGAAGACATCATTTGTCAAATGTACCTTTCCCGGGCGGCAGGGGCAAGAAAAACCCGGCCTTTCAAGAAGAATGAGGCCTTTTCCCTGAGTGTAAAAGGTTCGTAAAAGTGCAGCGCTGAAAAGATGGTGGGGTAGAATGGCGGCTGTACGGAAAGGCGGAATGAAAGGGAAGCGCGAAGGTCGTTAAGAGTTGGTCAATCCTGTTCCGGATCGTGGGTGTCGATAATGCCTATGAAGATGTCATCGGCCAGCTCCATATTGGAGCAATGCGGGCAGTAGGTCCATCCTTTGACGCTTTTGGCGTTGCCTTCGCATTCGCAGAAATACTGCCCGCAGGCGGCGCAGCGAAAAATGCGTACGCCGTCTACCCGGGAACCGCAAAAAGGGCACTTCGGATATCTGGCCGCATCAGTCTTTGAGTCCGGTATCTTCTCTAAAAAATTCGATGAGGTATCTGGCATAACAACCCTTGAATTTTTAATCGTTCATTTAGTAGGTCAATTACTACATACTTTTGGGGAAATTGGCAATAAGAACTAATAAAATTACACTTCGCAGGTACGTGACAAGGTATTGTATGTGGAAAATGTTACGAATGAATGCCGTGCCCGAGGTGAAACGGGACGGTTAATTGGAGATACGGTCGTTGCGAATGAAAATACGTACCCCAAGAATGTCCGCAACAAGGCGGTAATTGTTCCGGATGATGGTCTTCAGTGGCGGAAAATTTTCATGGCCGTATTTGTCCCGTTCGGCGTATCCAAAGTTGCCCAGGCCAACGGCATCCAGGAAAAAAGCAGGTTTTTCGCGTACAATGTCGGTGTAGTAGCGCTGCAGGTAATAGGCCTGTTGCGGACCGGCGGAAAGCTGGCGTTCGCTATGGGCTTCGCGGGTTCCCTGGCGCAGGCCGGTTTCCACATAATACAGGGGCATCCAGCCCCACATGGCCATGGCGTCGCCGGGTTGCGCATGCTGCAGGACAAAGCGGGAAACAGGACTGGAGGTCAACTCCCTGTGCTGCGCCGCGGAGAGCAGATAAGGATGCGGAGTGACCATGCGGCTGTAGACTTGCGGTGCCAGGCAAAGCAGGGGGAACAGCAGCAGCATGGTCCAGTGCGGCAGCGAACGCGGCCAGGACCGCTCCTGGAGGAGTTTTTCCCAGTGGCCGCAAAAAGCGGCGCCCGCAGCCAGGCCCAGGGGCGGAATCAGAAAAAGAAAATAATGGCCGTGCGGACGCCCTGGAGCCATGATCACGTAGCAGGCCACTACAACGGTTCCCAACGCGTAGAGGCAGAGCGCCCGGTTGCGGGTCGAAAGCAGTGGCAGCAGCAGGGCGGATACCAGCGCATAGCCCAGGCAGGGGAGCAGAAAAAGCATGAAACCGGGTTCTCCCCCGTGCGTGATGAAATGCACATAGGCAGAAAGGGGCAGGCTGCCCTGGGAGTAGGCGATATTGTTGATGATGTAGCACTGGTAAAAGTCGCCGAACAGCCCGTTTGCCAGCAAGATGGCGAGCAGCAGAAGCGCAGGAGCCACCCCCCCGGCGCACAGCAGCAGAATAGGCCGGATACGCAGCTTAACAGGAAGTTTGGCTGCAAGGATGAGGATGCAGGCGAACAAGGCGGTCCACAACGCCAGAGGGGATCCCTGAAGCTTTGCGAACGGCACGGCCCCCAGGCACAGCCCGCAAAGGAAAAGCCGTACGGCTGAAAATCCCTCCCGTCCGCGCGCGGTAAAGAGCAGCATGGTTGCCAGCGCCAGCAGGCAGAAGGGCAGATGTTCGCTGGTGTAGTGGATGAAGTCCCAATGGGTGGTGCAGCAGAAGAACACCGTCATCGGGAGCACGCCCAGACGGGCGGCGCGTTGGGAAGCGCGCGTACGCAGTGTGAGATATCCTGCGGACAGGGTGGTCCAGATCAGCAGCAGTCCCACCAGCCGAGCGGTAAAAAAAGTGCAGGGCAGTCCCAATAGCCGGGGCAGCAGCAGGGCATAGTCGTCCAGCGGTCCGGTGGAAGTGGGATCCACAGAAAGCCAGGGCAGCGGATTGTGCGCGAACGTGATGGCTCCGGCGATCATCTGGCACTCGTCCATGTTCCAGAGATCCCCATGAAAGAGCGCGGGCCATCGAAAAGCCGCCACTGCGAGCGCCAGAAGCGAGAGAAAGACAATGGTCCGGGGGCGGGAATCAGGACGCGGCTTCAGGGGCAGTGCTGCGGACAGCAGCAACAGACCGAAAGAGCTCCAGGCCACGGTCCAGTAGGCCCAGGAATGCTGGCCGAGCCAGGCGAAGAAATACAGAACAGTATCAGGAATCATCGCCCGTTTGATTAGTATATACGGTTGTTTCAGGTCAAGGAGTATAGGGATTATGCAAGAAATAAAGCCTGGCTGGCATGGGGCGAAAATGTATTGCAATCCCATTGGGAGCCCTGTATGCAGCACGTCAATGCCCGGCAAGGGATCACAGCAGCCCGATACGGGGTGCGGCCGCGCTGGGCGAAACGCAAGCCTGCGCGCCCTGAATCAAGGGACAATGCGGCTTATCGTTATCGACAAAAGTCTAGACTTATGTTAAAAATTTTTTCTAGAAATGGGAGCCAGCTGACTCATTTCAGCTGTTCAGGAAAAGGCGCACGGATTTTCTGCAGGAAGGGCGGAACGGCACAAAAAAAGGTTGCCGCTTTCGCGACAACCTCGAATGTCGAATGGGGCGAGAGAAGGGACTTGAACCCTCGGCCGCACGGGCCACAACCGTGTGCTCTACCATCTGAGCTACTCCCGCCGTCGGAAACAATAAGACTATCTTTACTCGTCATGTGAGTCAAGAAAATAATTAGATATCAGCGTATTTTTTTTCAATCATGACCCAAGGAGCATCTGAGCACAATGGATAAACTCATTATTGAAGGGGGCGTCCCTTTGAAAGGCCGCGTTCGCGTGAGCGGCTCCAAAAACGCAGCCCTGCCCATTTTACTGGCCGCGCCGCTGTTGGATTGCGACATCACCTATGAAAACGTCCCGAATCTGCGGGATATTCAGACCACGATCAAATTGCTGAGCATACTCGGCTGTGCGGCCGAATACGATAACGGCAAAGTCTATGTCACCTGCGGCGAACTCAGTCCGGAAGCTCCGTACGACCTGGTCAAAACCATGCGCGCCTCGGTGCTCTGCCTGGGGCCGTTGCTGGCGCGGCTCGGCCACGCGCGCGTCGCCCTGCCCGGCGGGTGCAACATCGGCGCACGGCCCGTGGATCTGCACCTGACCGCCCTGGAAAAGATGGGCGCCACCTTTGATCTGGAATCTGGATATATCGAGGGGCGCTGCGACAAGCTCAAGGGCGCGCATATCGTGTTCAAGTTTCCCACGGTGGGCGGTACGGAGAACCTGCTTATGGCGGCCAGCCTGGCCGAAGGCGAGACCATTCTGGAAAACGCCGCACGCGAGCCCGAGGTGGCGGACCTGGCCAATTTTCTCAATGCCTGCGGTGCGAAGATCACAGGACACGGCACCAGCATGATCCGCATCCAGGGCGTTTCCAGCCTGAAAGCCAAGAATTACCGCATCATGCCCGACCGCATCGAGGCCGGGACCTACATGGCCGCAGCCGCCATCACCAACGGCGAGATTCTGCTGGAAGATTGTCCGCTGTTCGAACTGGACGCCGTGGCCGTGGTGCTGCGCGAAATGGGCGTGTCAGTGGAGGAGCAGGAAGGGGGCGTGCTCGTACGCCGCAGCAACGGCGCCTTGCAGGGCACGGACGTCAAGACTCTTCCGTATCCTGGGTTCCCCACGGACATGCAGGCCCAGGTCATGGCTCTGATGTGCCTGGCCCAGGGATCTGGAGTCATTGAAGAGACCATTTTTGAAAACCGTTTCATGCACGTTCAGGAACTCGTCCGCATGGGCGCCAAGATCAAGCTTTCCGGCCGCACGGCTATTGTCCGCGGCGTGGATCAGCTCAAGGGCGCTCCGGTAATGGCCTCGGACCTGCGGGCCAGCGCTTCGCTGGTCATCGCCGGCCTGGCAGCATCCGGAACCACGGACGTGCAGCGTATCTACCATCTGGACCGCGGCTACGAACACATCGACGAAAAGCTCACGGCAGTGGGCGCCCGGGTAAAGCGGGCCAAGGAATAAGCTTTTGCAAGGTTTTGCAACTAAAAAGGGCAGCCCCGTCGGGAGCTGCCCTTTGTCGTATCTGTCGAAGTAAAACGATCAATCCAGTTCGTATTCGTCCCGCCAGTCGCCTTCTTCCTTCCATTCGGGCTGCTCGTCCTTGGCAAAGAGGAAGTTGCCCAGCACCAGGTAGTCCATCTCGGTACGCATGAAACAGCGGTAGGCGTCATTGGGCGTACAGACAATGGGCTCGCCGCGGACGTTGAAGCTGGTGTTGACCACCATGCCGCAGCCTGTGCGTTTTTTGAAAGCGGATATCAGCTGATGGTAACGCGGATTGGTGTCCTTGTGCACGGTCTGGATGCGGGCCGAGTAGTCCACATGGGTGATGGCCGGCACGTCCGAGCGCTGGATATAGAGCCGTTTCCACATATCCATGTCGCTGTATCCTTCGGGCAGGGGATTGCGGTGGGACTCTTTTACGGGCGCCACCACGAGCATATAGGGCGAAGGTTCGCCTTCCAGCCCGAAGTATTCGTCTGCGTCCTCGGCCAGAACCGAAGGCGCGAACGGGCGGAAGCCTTCGCGGTATTTGATTTTCAGGTTCAGCTTCTTCTGCATTTCAGGATCGCGCGGATCGCCGAGAATACTGCGGTTGCCCAAGGCGCGCGGGCCCCATTCCATGCGTCCCTGGTACCAGCCCACGGCCGCTCCCTGGCTGAGTTTTTCGGCCACAACGTCGCAGAGTTCGCCGAAATTCTCGAACCTGGTAAACGGTGCGCTATAGCGGCGCGCGGTACGCATGATGAAGCCTTCGCCGAACACCGGCCCCAGGTAGGAGCCCTGCATGGAGTCCGGACTGGCGGCCAGGCGTTTGCCGTCCTGAGTGATGTGAAAGGCGGCCAGAGCAGCGCCAAGGGCGCCGCCGGCATCGCCCGCAGCGGGCTGCACCCAGACGCGGTCGAAGATGCGGTCGCGGATCAGTTTGCCGTTGGCCACGCAGTTCAGGGCAACGCCTCCGGCCATGACCAGATTCTTGCTGCCGGTGAGTTCGCGCGTGGTCCTGGCCAGGAGCAGGACGATTTCTTCCGTGGCCTGCTGAATGGCGTAGGCCATGTTCATGTAAGGCTGGCTGATCTCGGATTCGGGCTGCCGCTTGGGAATCTCGAACAAGCGCTCAAAGGGCTTGTCTTTGCACATGGTCAGACCAGTGGCAAAGTCGAAGTACTTCATGTTCAGCAGCATGGAGCCGTCCGGGCGCAAGTCGATGAGTTCGTTCATGATCTTGTCATAGAACGTTTTGGTCTGTTCGCTGTCCGGATCGCCGTAAGGAGCCAGGCCCATGAGCTTGTACTCGCCCGAATTGACCTTGAACCCCGTGTAGTAGGTAAAGGCCGAATAGAGCAGCCCCAGGGAATGGGGAAAATCGAGCTGCCGCTGGATGGTGATCTGATTGCCCACGCCCTTCGCTATGGTGGTGGTGGCCCACTCGCCCACGCCGTCAACGGTGAGAATGGCGGCGTCTTCAAAAGGGCTCGGATAAAAGGCGCTGGCAACGTGCGAGAGATGGTGCTCGGGGAACAACAGCGTTGGGCTTCCCGGTCCGAGCTTGGCCAGCTCGTCCCTGAGCATCTTTTTCATGAACAGCTTTTCCTTGATCCAGACCGGCATGGCGGAAAGGAAGCTGCGCAAGCCGCGCGGCGCGAATGCGTGGTACGTCTCCAGCAACCGTTCGAACTTGAGGTACGGTTTGTCGTAGAACGCAACTGCGCAGAGGTCTCCGGGCTTGAGTCCGGCCTCTTCCAGAACATAGGCGGCAGCGTTGTGCGGAAAGGACGCGTCATGCTTTTTGCGCGTGAAACGTTCCTCGTGTGCCGCGGCAATAACCTCGCCGTCCAGCAGCAGAGCCGCTGCACTGTCATGATAAAACGCTGACAAACCCAAAATGGCGCTGGCCATGATCCCTGCTCTCTAGAAAATGGTGTAAATGAAGGGGGCCACAGCCGTACCGCTGGTCAGGACGATCAATACGCCGAACAGCAGCAGGGTCAGAATAATCGGCAACAGCCAAAATTTTTTGCGAACTTTCAGAAATGCCCAGAGATCTTGCAGAAAATCCATCTAAGTCGTCCTCCAAATGCATGAAAATACACAACTAAAAGGTCCTCGACTCATTCGGAAATCATGAGAGTATTTCTCCGATTTCGCAGCTACCCACCGGGTAACGGGTCGAAGAGCTGTCCCCCCGCGGGGATGGCCGCTCCGTAAAATGGCTGCAGTTTAAAACATGTTCTGCAGGTCTTCAGGAGTGACCAGCTCATCCCGTACTCTGAAAACAGAGTCTTTATTGTTTCGCCATTGTTTCAACTTCAGGGAATCCTTGCCGCCGATCTTGCGGAGCAGGGCGATGGGCGAAACCACCAGAAAAAAGATGACGGTCAGTATGACCTTGGACATCACGGTTCCCATGAGCTCGGAAAGGCCGAACCAGAGCATGGCAAAGGGCTTGAAGAGCTTGGGCCAGATCATCAGCAGCAGGGTTGCGAGAATGACGAAGGGCAGAACTTTGTCGTATCCTCCGATTTTCACCACCAGCAGCAGCACGAGAATCAGCGCCAGGCCGGCATCCTTGCATTGGTCCTTGCTGGGATTGGGAAACAGGGAATCTTTTTTCGGCATAATGATCAATCACCTGATTCGAGCTTTTTGGCCAGGAGTTCGTTGACCAGCTTGGGATTGGCCTGACCCTTGGTTTTTTTCATGATCTGCCCGACGAAAAAGCCCATGAGCTTTTTCTTGCCGCCTCTGTAGGACGCGACTTCATCCGGGTTTTCGGCCAGAACAGCATCCACGGCGCTTTCCAGGGCCGAGGTGTCGGAAATCTGCACCAGGCCTTTTTCCTTGATAAAGGCGGAAGGTTCGGCGCCGCTTTCAAAGAGTTCGGCAAAGATGGATTTGCCCACCTTGCCGCTGATTGTTCCTTCGTCGATGCAGCGAACCAGCCCGGCCAGATGTTCCGGAGTCATCTTGACCTCGTCCAGAACGGTTTCACCCTTGTGCAGTTCGCGCAGGAATTCGGTTAACACCCAGTTGGCGATTTTTTTGGGCTCATTGTAGGCGGTCAGGGCCTGTTCGAAATAGTCGGCCAGGGCCTTGTCGCCGGTAATGGTTTCGGCGTCGTTTTCCGGCAGCCCCAGGTCTTCCATAAAGCGCGTACGCCGTACGGCCGGAAGTTCCGGAAGCGAGGAGCGGATTTCATCCACCCAGGCCGGATCAAAGGAAATGGGCAGCAGATCGGGATCCGGGAAATACCGGTAGTCGTGGGCCTCTTCCTTGCCCCGCATGGACTGGGTGAGGTTCTTGTCCGCATCGTAAAGCCTGGTTTCCTGAACCACCTGGTCTCCGTCCAGGAGCACGTCTTCCTGGCGGGAAATTTCGTATTCGATGGCACGTTGCACATTGCGGAAGGAATTCAGGTTTTTGAGTTCGGCCCGTGTGCCGAATTCTTCCTGTCCCACCGGGCGGATGGAAACGTTGGCGTCGCAGCGGAAGCTGCCTTCTTCCATGTTGCCGTCGCAGATGCCCAGATAGACCACAATGGAATGCAGGGCCTTGAGATAGGCCACGGCTTCCTCGGCGCTGCGGATGTCGGGTTCGCTGACGATTTCGATCAGGGGAGTGCCCGCGCGGTTCAGGTCTACAAAACTGGCGTTGTCCACGGCGGAGTGGATGTTCTTGCCGGCATCGTTTTCCATATGAATACGGGTTATGCCCACCCGGCGCGTATAGCCTTCCATGGGAATATCCAGGTGGCCGTACTCGCACAGGGGCAGTTCGTACTGGGAAATCTGGTACCCCATGGGCAGGTCCGGATAAAAATAATTTTTCCGGGCAAAGACGGAATTGTTATTGATGGAGCAGTTTACGGCCAGGCCCATTTTGATGGCGTATTCCACGGCCTGACGGTTCAGCACCGGCAGAACGCCGGGCATTCCCGAGCAAACTTCACAGACGTTGTCGTTGGGTTCGTCGCCAAAGCTGGCGGGGCAGGAACAAAACAATTTGGTAGCGGTACGCAGTTGGGCATGCACTTCAAGCCCGATCACTGCCTCATATCTGGCCATGCGTAGTACTCTGTTGCGTGTAATTGGTTGATTTTCAGGATGAATCCCTGTTTTTTCGCTCTGATGGAGAGCTTTCGGACATGCCTAAAATGCAAAATCCGATCATTCTATGGAAGCAAATTTCTTTAACAAGGCATCAAGTCGTGCGTCAAGGCATTTCCACTATTGAATGGTTCTCAGCCAGCAATACGGCGCGTACCAGGCAGCTGCAGCGGCTGTCTCGTGAGGGAACAGGATTGGGAACAGGGAAGACCTGTCTGCATTACTGCGCTGCGGAAATCCGGTTCCGGCCCTCATGCTTGGCTCGTGAAAGTGCCTTTTCAACCTTGTCGAGCAGTTCTTCTTTGGTGATGCTGGCGTTGCCGGTGATGCTGATGCAGCCGACACTGACGGTAAGATGGTCGGCGGTTTTGGAAAAAGCGTGGGGAATGGTCAGAGCCGAGACCCCGTTTATGATGGTGCCCGCGGCTTTCAATGAGGCATCCGGATCGCAATCCGGGAAGATGACGGCGAATCTGTTGCCGCCGTATCTGGCCACTATGTCATAAGGACGTCGCAGGGCGGATTTGATGACCCCGGCCAGCTGACGCAGGCAGTCGTCTCCAACACCATGGCCGTAATTGTCGTTGAAAGCCTCGAATTCATCGATATCGATGAGCAGCAGCCCCAGGGGGACGTTGGTGCGTCGGGTTTTGACCAATTCCTGTTCCAGAGAGCTTTCGAATTTGCGGCGATTGGCCATTTCTGTCAGCCCGTCGGTCTGGGTCACGGCTTCGAGCTGCTTGGTACGCTGTTTCAGCTGCAGATGGGTGCGCACGCGGGCTTTGACCAGGGCGCTGCTGACCGGTTTGGTGATATAATCCGCGGCGCCGAGGTTCAGCCCGAAGGTCTTGTCGTCGCTTTCACCTTTGGCCGTGACGAAAATCACGGGAATCTCCATGGTCCGCGGGTTTTGTTTCAGGCGGCGGCATACTTCGTACCCGTCGATCTCGGGCATCATGATGTCCAGAAGGATGATGTCCGGAGGATTGTCGGATTGAGCGATGTCCAGAGCTTTCTTTCCTCCACCGGCCACACGGACGCGGTACGTATCCCGCAAAGATTCGGCCAGGACCTTGATGTTGATGGGGTTGTCATCCACCACCAGAATCGATTCACGTTTTTCCAACTTGTTCATAGCTCTCTCGTCGGATACAGGGCTGTCAATTCGGATTGAATTGTTGCGATCAGGCCTTTTGCTTCGTCATAGGCAAAATTCTGTAAACACTTTTTAAGTTTGGCCAGTTCATCAGGAGCAACCCTGCTGGGCAGGGCATGCTCCAGCCGGTTGATGATGTTGGCATCCACAAACTCGCTGTCAGCGACAAGCATAGCGATTTTTTCAAGTATCAAACCGGCGCTTTGAGGATCGAACACGCCGGTGTTTTCCGGTTTGCCGGCTTCGAGTATCTCGACGGCTTTCACGTACGAGCGCAGCGCTTCTTCAAGTGTACCAAGCTGTTCGCCGTTGAATCCACCCTGCTGGGTCGCCAGTTCGAGATTTTTGGCAGCGTCCATGAGCTGGAAAGCGCGCAGGTTCGCAGCGGTTCCCGCAAGTCGGTGCGCCAGCTTTTCCACATCGGCAATGGCGTTGCTTGCCACCAGCTCCGCCAATTTGCCCAGGGCGAGCCGGGCATCATCCCTGAGACTGAGCAATAGCGTTCTGTACGTATCATGATCGATATCCAGGGCGCTGAGACCTTCCTGGACGGAAACACCGGAAATTTCGGGGAAATCCCTTGCATTGCCCGGAGCGTCACCACCTGGCGCGGATGAGGGATCCATTTGTTGCTGCAGCCATTTTTCCAGGATGTCGACCAGTTCCTTCTTATTGATGGGTTTGGAAATATAGTCGTTCATGCCGGCGGAAAGACATTTTTCCCTGTCTCCCTGCATGGCGTGGGCGGTCATGGCAACAATCGGGATGGCTCTTGGCAGCGTGCCGTCCTCTGATGAGCGAATGCGGCGGGTGGTTTCGAAACCGTCCATTTCGGGCATCTGGATGTCCATGAATACCAGGTCATAGGAATTTTTCCCCAGGGTTTCCAGAGCCTGCAATCCATTGGAGGCAATGTCGACCTGCAATCCGCATCTTTTGATGATGCCGCTGGCGACCTGTTGATTTATGGCGTTGTCTTCCACCAGCAGCACGCGCTTCTGATTGGTCGAATCAGCCACCTGATTTCCCATTACGCTGTCTGACCTGTCGGATGGAGCCGTATCGTCTTCCTCTCCCCGCAGTACCCTGGTTATCATTTGCAGGAAATCGCCATGGCGTACGGGTTTCGTGGTGGATGCCATGAAACCGGCGTCTTTGTAATGCCGCGCGGCGCCCTGTTCGTCGATGGAACTGAGCAGGATTGTTTTGAGCTGGTGCAGTTCGGGATCGTTTTTTGATGAGCATACCGAGGTCATAACCGGTTTTTCCGGGCATTTGCATGTCGATTAAGGCCAGGGAGAAAGGTTTTTCGGCGTTGCGCTCCCGATGCAGGATTTGCAACGCTTCATCGGCGTTGTCTGTCTGATCCGGAGCAAATCCCCATGAGGTCAAACGCTTCATGAGAATTTCCCGATTGGTGTGGTTGTCGTCGACAATCAGGATCCGGACGCCTTTGAGGTCCGGGGAGGTGTGATAGGTTTCGGAGTGTGCTGATTTCTGGCGTTCGAGCCGCAGAGTGAACCAGAAGATGGATCCTTGCCCGGCAAGGCTCCGAACGCCGATGGCGCCTCCCATGAGTTCTGCGAGCTGTTTGCTGATGGCAAGCCCGAGACCCGTGCCACCATATTTGCGGGTGGTGGAAGCGTCGACCTGACTGAATTTGTCGAAAAGCAGATCAAGCTTGTCCTGTGCAATGCCGATACCCGTATCCTCTACGGAAATCTGCAGCAGGCATTGGTCCGTATACACCTCCAGGGCTTCGATGCGAACGACGATCTGTCCTTTGCTGGTAAATTTGATGGCGTTGCCCACCAGATTGGTAAGTATCTGACGGACACGGGGCGCATCACCCCGCAGCAGGGGAGGGGTGTCCGGGGTTGCGAAGCTCAGCAGTTCCAGTCCTTTTTCGCTGGCCCGCATGGCCATGCTGTCCAGGAAGTCATCCAGGAGTTGAAGCAGGTCAAAGTTCAGATTTTCCAATTCCAGGCGACCTGCCTCGATTTTGGAAAAATCCAGAATATCGTTGATGAGTTCGAGCAGCAGTTCGCCGCTCAATTTGATGGATTTGACAAAATGTTTCTGTTCCGCAGTGAGCCTGGTTTCAGTGAGCAAACTCGTCATGCCGATCACGCCGTTCATGGGAGTGCGGATTTCATGGCTCATATTGGCGAGAAATTCCGACTTCATCCGGCTGGCTTCTTCTGCCGCGGTCCTGGCCTTTTCCAGTTCCTGTTCCCGGAGTTTTGCTTCGCTGATGTCCTCGTAGACCCAGATGTAGCCGGCCTCCAGGGCCAGAGGGTCGATGGCCGTGCCCACGAGCCTGACCCAGAAACGTTCTCCGTCCTTGCGCCGCATAAGACATTCGCTCGTATAGATGCCTCCCCGGTCCACAACAGGATAAGCCTCTTGACCGAAGGCTTCGTATTCTTCCTGAGACAGGAAAAGGAGCCGCGTGGTCTGGTTCTGCATCTCCTCGATGTCGTGGCCGAACATTTCAGCCATTTTTTTGTTGGTTTTGCGCAGCACGCGGTCCTGCACCAGGGTGATGCCGACGCTGGCGTTTTCAAGGATTGCGCTCTGTTCCAGAAGTGCCTGCTGGAGATGCTCCTCGGCCAGCTTGCGGCTGGTGACATCCTGGTGCGTACCGAACATCAGCAGGGGCGCGCCTTTGGAATCACGGGTCATCAGCCTTCCGCGATCATGGATCCAGACCCAGTGCCCGTCCTTGTGCTTCATGCGGCATTCCATGTCGTAATAGGGCAATTCTCCTGAAAAATGTTTCTGCAGCAATGCGGTGGACTGCTCCAGATCCCGCGGGTGCGCCAGATCTTCCCATGTCTGTATGGTTGTGGGCTGCAGTTCTTCCAGGGTATACCCCACGATATCCGCCCAGATGTCGTTGAAGACCGTTTTGCCGGTTTTCACGTTCCATTCCCATGTGCCGACATTGGCTCCCTCGATGATTGACGAGAGGCGCCAGCGTTCGTCCGCCAGCTTTTCCTCGGCCAGTTTGCGATCCGTGATGACATGCCCCTCAGGGAGCAGGAAAAGCACCTTGCCTGTTTCGTCCAGCACCGGCTTCAAGGAAAAATCCAGGTAGTCCACCCAGCCTTCGGCCCGCAGGTTGGTCACCTCGAAACGCACGGATTCTCCAGAGGCAGCTGTTTGAACCGCGTTGCGGATTTTTTCCTGGAGTTCGGTGGAATGTTTCCACCAGGGGCCTTCCCAGAAGGGTTTGTCCATCACTTCGGATTTGGAAACTTTAACCAGGTCCAGGGCCGTCTGATTGACCTCGATGAGTTTGCCGTCAGTGCTCAGCATGCCCATAAGCTGGAAACTCATGTCCAGGACGGCGCGCGCTTTTTGTTCGCTCAGGCGCAGTGCTTCCTCGGCCCGTTTCTGGTCGGTTATGTCCCAGTTGGTGCCGATCATGCGTATGGGCGCGTGATTCTCGTCGCGAATAACGGCACCCATGGCCCTGATATGTCGTATCGAGCCGTCGGGCCAGATTATGCGAAATTCGGTGTGGAATTCCTGTTCCCCGCGCAGAGCCATCTGGATTTCCCGCTCTCCCCCGCTCCTGGTCCTCAGGGTGAACGCTGTTGCTCCAGTCCTGGAAGGTCCCGGCAAAGTCATTGGTGTCCTTGCCGTAGAGCTGGTACATTCTGCTCGTCCCAATCCAGCTTGTCCTGGGCGATATCATAGTCCCAGACACCCACTCCGCCGGCTTCGGTTGCCAGGGAAAGGCGCAGAGAGGCCTCCTTGGCTTCTTGTTCCGCCCGAATGCGGTCGGAAATGTCGACAAAGCATTCCAGCAGTTTTTCCTTGCCGCCGATCAGGACCCGTTTGACTGTCTTGAGAATGGGCAGCGGGCTTCCGTCCGCGCGCAGCAGAACACGTTCCGAGTTGTCGATGCTGTTGCCGAGGTCGCATACCGGACAGGCGTTTTCCGCCGCCGGGCACAGCAGCGCATGACAGCGCTTGCCGAGAAGATGCTCCACCGGGGCGCCGTAGAGTCCGGCCGCATGGTTGTTCAGCAATTCGATCTCGCGCGTGACGGGGTCCACAATGATCACGCCCGCAGGCAGGCTCAACAGAAGCTCTCGCAGGAAGGCTTCGGATTCGCGCAGTTCCTCACGCCGCTGGTATTCATCGGTAACATCCCGGAAAACCAGCACGGCCCCGATAGCTACTCCGGACATATCGTGAATCGCAGCACAGGACAGGGCCACCCGGCGAGTCAGACCTTCCCGGTTGATAAAAATGCTGTTGTTAACTGCGGATATACTATTATCTCCAGTAATTACGCGTTCCACCAAAAGTTCCGCAGTTTCCTGGGTGTTGTTGTTGAGAAAATTGAAGACCTCTCCCAAAGGCAGTCCGGAGACCTCGTCATTGTTCCAGCCGGTGAGGGATTCAGCCGCGTCATTGATGCTCAGGACCTTGCCCTGAAGATCGCAGGTGATCACGCCCTCGCCCAGGGAACGCAACGTGGCCGAGAGTTCCTCCTCGCTTTTTCGCAGAGCAGCGGTACGCTCCAGCACCAGTTCCTCCAGTTCCTGTCTGCGGCGCAGAAGCACGGACAGCACAATGGTCACGGACAGGGTCAGGACAAGGCCGGTCATGCCGACGATATGTCCCGCATTGGCGGGCTGTATCTGCAGGAATCCCTTCTTGGCCTGGGTACGCAACAGGAATGTTTTGCCGAACGCCAGAACCGGACGTTGCACTTTGAGGCCGACAAGCTGCGAATGATCGTCATTGGAGGGGGCAAGCAGCTCAAAGGGTTTGACCGGGCGCGCAAGGATCAGTTCCTCATGAACCGGCGCTTCTGGACCGGCCGAGGGCAACAGATCGTCCAGGCGGAGCACGGCCAGGACGAGGCCTCGGGGAGACCGCTGCTCCTTGTCCGCATAGACCGGTCGAAACACCAGAAGCGCTTTCTGGCTTCCTGTGTTCTGCACGAGTTCCACAGGATCCGAAGCCGTGGTCAGTCCTGTTTCCAGGGCGCTCTTGAGACCTGCGCAGCGAACCGGTTCGGAACAAAGGTCATAACCAACGGCCTTGAGGTTGCCTTTTTTCCGGAGTCACGCGGAACACCGGATAATAGATGTCGCGGCCTGTGGCCGGTTGGATTTGATCCCCTGCGTTTTTTTGCCAGATGGTAAAGTTCTCGATTCCGGCCTCACGGGCTTCCCGCTCAAAGCGTTCTTTGTCGGCAGAGGTTACAGCCGGAATCCATTCCCAGGCCTGCACGGCCTGGTTGCGCGCCAGATATGCCGCATAATTTTGAAATTCTGCGGACGTCACCTGTTCGCTTTCCTCGTAAAACCGGGCCAGTCCCTCAAGTTCCATTCGCTGGATAATGTGAAACGCTTCAGCAAGAGCGGCAGAGCGACTTTCCGCCAGGTGGCGAAATGCCTCGGCCTGGCTGCGTTCCGCTTCATGCTGCGCCAGCCAGGCGAAAAACGCGGTCAACACCAGGCCGATGGCCGCAGCAAGGGCCGCTTCCAGGTGCCGCATTTTTCGCCGTTTCCTGCCCTGGGAGGGAAACCGACGATTGAGAAGAAACGATCCTGCGAACAGGATGACAAGCAAGGCCAGCGTGGCCAGCCCAGTCGGCGTGGCGGATCTGGCCACAATCCCCATGTTCCAGTCGTTTGCGTCCATATCCATGCCGAGAACGGCGATGACTTCATCGCTGCCCGGCTGGACCAGAGGAATCAGGGCCGAGAACCAGGTGCCCCAGCGGTCCGTAACCGGGCCGACAACAACGGCTTTTCTGGTGTCGAAGACCTTGAAAAATGATTCCTGAGCTTCTTCGTATTCCTGACCGGCAGGGGACTCTTCCTTTGCTCCAGCTGGTTCGCTGTCCAGAAAGAAAAAGAGGCGGGTTGCCGCTGCGTTTTTTCCGGTTTCGGCAGGGTCCTTTTTGCGTCCCATGAGATAGACGAATCTGCATTGGGGGGTGGCGGCGCGAATGGCGGCGAACTGGTCCTTTAAACGCAGATATTCGGGAGAAGCCAGATCGTCCCTGGTTCCGGTCAGCGCATTAATGCTGTTGATATCCACTGCCTCGGCAATCGTACCGGCTTGATGGAGCAACTGATGACGCATTTCGTTGTCGGTCCGCAGGGCCAGCCACCAGGCGCAGAGTGTGCCCGCAACAAGAATTGCCGCCATCAGGGAATACTGCCAGATGCGGCTGGCGTGAAAACTCTTGCTGGGAGTTTGACTCATCACTGCGACCTCAATAATGGAAATACCCGGCGTGTGCTGCGTGGCAGACTTTCAACACCTTGGAGATTCTGGAACCCAAGTGACAATGTATACTATTTTACCTGTTATGGTCCAGATTCTCTTGCATCGGAAAGCCGGCGGCGATTTTTTAGCCTGCCAGCCCCTTGCCAGCCCCATTCAAGCTGATTAAAAGCGCGTATGCGAGAAAAATTGCAGTATGCTCAACAAAATTGCGTTGGAAGCGCGGGCAAACTGATGCGTGATACCGCCGGTCTGTTTCCGGGGGCGCGTATCGGGGTGGCCGTTTCAGGGGGCGAGGACAGTTTTACCTTGCTGCAGGTGCTGCGCTACCGGCAGCGGATTCTTCCTTTTCCCATCGAATTGATGGCCTTGCACATCAACCCCGGTTTCGAGCCGGAAAGCCACAGAATACTGGCGGACTGGTGCGCGGAACATGGGGTCGCCCTGCATGCCGAGCTTTCCGATCACGGGCTGGTGGCGCATTCGGAGGTCAACACCAAGAATTCGCCCTGTTTCTATTGCTGCCGAAAGCGCAGGGCGCAGTTGTTCGAATGGACCAGACAGTACAATCTCAGCCATCTGGCCCTCGGACACAATGCGGACGATCTGGCCTCCACCTTTTTTCTGAATTTGTTTCAGGCCGGAAAAGTGCTGGGCATGGAACCGGCGCAGGATTTTTTCAAGGGACAGTTCAAGCTGATCCGCCCCTTTCTGTGGCTGGACAAGGCGACCATATCGCGCGCCTGTCGCCAGTGGGGACTGCCCACCTGGAAAAACGCCTGTCCTTCGGCGCAGACCAGTCGCCGGATGGATTTCCAACGCTGGCTGAACAGCCAGCCTTTTGGCAAGGGAAGTAAACGTAACGTATTGAATGGATTGAAACGCTGGTGTCTTGACTCTCTTCCGGGAACGGATTAAAAAAATAGACTTTGGGATTCTGTGAAACAGGCTCCTTTCTCGCCCGTACAAAAGGAACATGCGGTTATTCCGGAGGGTTCGCCGGAAGCGCATGCAAAATATCAGGCCTCATGCCAGAGCGAGGAACATGCTTCTTAAAAAATATCATATAGTTGTCTTCAAGGACAATGAAGGAGTTTGCAAAAAACTCCATATCCGGGGATGGGTGCTTTTTGCCGTATTCGGCCTGCTCGTTTCACTGGTTGCCGGCAATATTCATTTCTGGAGTTACTTCGCTGATTACACCTATGTGCAGAGCAGATTGTCCAAGTCCGAAAAAACCGTAGACGAACAGAAAAGCCAGCTTGTCAGCCTGGCGGGAAAGCTCAAGACCCTGGAAAAGGATCTTTCCCGTATCCGGGATTTCGATACCAAGCTGCGGGTGATGATCAACATGGAGAATCAGGTGGAATCCTCGAGCTCCATGGGTGGGGACAAGCGCAACAGCTTTTCCAAAAGCTATCTGCCCGTGCACCGGCAGGAACTGCTGGCGCGCAAGATGCACTCCTTTTTGAACCAGCTGACCACCGACGTCCGCCTGGAAGAAATGCGCCAGGAACAGCTGCTGCAAACTTTTAAGGACAAAAAGGGGCTGCTGGCATCCACGCCGACCATCTGGCCCACAAGGGGCTGGATAACTTCTCCTTTCGGGCAGCGGATTTCGCCTTTTACCGGCCAGAAGGAGTTTCACCAGGGGCTGGACATTTCCGGTCCCATCGGTACGCCCATTGTGGCGCCCGCGGATGGTGTCGTATCCTTCACTGGTGTGGACGGCGGCTACGGCAAGACCATTCTCCTCAAGCACGGGTCCAATTTTTCCACCAGATACGCCCATTTGAGTTCGTTCAACGTCAAGCAGGGCCAGGGCATCAAACGCGGCGAGATTATCGGCTATCTCGGCAATTCGGGCAGAAGCACCGGCCCCCATTTGCATTACGAGATCCGGCTCAACGGCGTTTGCGTCAATCCCATGCGCTATCTCATCAATTGAAGCAAGATCCATTGAATTTTCAGGGGTATGACAGCCCCGCATACATATTGTCTCCGGGACCGCATGCGGTCCCGGATCCTTTTTCGGTAAATTTCCCATGTGCGGCATAGCAGGTTTTTGGTCTCCGGATTTTCCCCCTCAGCAGTATGACGGACTGTTGGACTCCATGTGCGATTCCATTCGCCACAGGGGACCCGACAGCCGCGGCACCTGGCATGACGACGCCGCCGGGGTGGGGCTGGCCCACGTTCGCCTGGCCATCGTGGATCTGTCGCCGGCCGGGCATCAGCCCATGCGTTCGGCCGACGGCCGGTATGTGCTGGTCTACAACGGCGAAGTCTACAATTTTGACGCCATCAGGCGCGAACTGGATGACGCCGGACACACGCCCGAAGGCGGCTGGCGCGGCAGAAGCGATACCGAAGTCATTTTGCAGGCCTTTACCGTCTGGGAGCCGCAACAGGTTCTGGAACGGCTGATAGGCATGTTCGCCCTGGCGCTTTACGATACGCGCGAGCGGCGCGTATGGCTTGTTCGGGATCGCCTGGGCATCAAACCCCTGTATTACGGTTTTTGCGGCAAGAGCCTGGTTTTCGGTTCGGAGCTCAAGGCGCTGCGCTGTCATCCGGAATGGTCCGGCGCCATAGATACGGGCGCTCTGGCGCGTTATTTTCAACTGTTGTACGTGCCGGCCCCGCTGTCCATTTTTCAGGGGATAGCCAAGCTGGAACCGGGCTGCCTGGTCTGTTTCGATGCCGCGGACATTGCCGCGCGGCGGATGTCCCAACCGCGCGCCTACTGGCGGATTGCGGACGTTGCTGCCAGAGGACTTGCCGATCCGTTGCGGCTGAGCAAGCAGGAGCTGGTCCAAGAGCTGGACGCCCTGATCCGCGATTCCGTACGTATGCGCATGGTGGCGGACGTTCCCCTGGGGGCGTTTCTGTCCGGCGGCGTGGATTCTTCCACCGTGGTGGCCCTGATGCAGGCCCAGAGCGACCGGCCGGTCAAGACATTCACCATCGGCTCCGGTCATCGCGAGTACGATGAAGCGGCCAAGGCCGCCGCAGTGGCCCGGCATCTGGGCACCGAGCATACGGAGCTGATTGTCGAACCCGGAGAGGCCTTGCGCACCATTCCGGAATTGCCGTATTTTTATGACGAACCCTACGCCGATGTCTCGCAGATCCCTTCTTTGCTGGTGTCTCGCCTGGCCCGCCGGGAGGTGACCGTGGCGCTTTCCGGAGACGGCGGGGACGAGCTGTTCGGCGGGTACAACCGGTATCTGGCCGGACCGCGTATCTGGCAGAGCCTGGGCCGGTTGCCCCGGCCCGTACGCCGGGGAGTGGCCGCATTGCTGGAAAATGGCGGGGAAGGGCTTCTCGCAGGGCTGAATACGGCGCTGCGTCCGTTGTTGCCGCCTTCCAGACGTGTGGTGCTGCTGCGGGAGAAACTGCGCAAGGTTGCCGATGGCTGCCATGCGGCCGGGCAGGAAGATTTTTTTGTTTCCCTGATTTCCTTCTGGCAGCGGCCGTTGCAGCTGCTGGCTCCGGAGCACCGGCCCGCGAGTTTGCCGCCCCTGTTGCCGGAAGCTCCCTGCTCCATGGAGTACGCGTCCTGGATGATGTTCATGGACCAGGGGAGTTATCTGCCCGACGACATCCTGACCAAGCAGGACAGAGCCAGTATGGCCGTGGCTCTGGAGGCCAGGGTGCCGCTGCTGGATCACCGGCTGGTGGAGTTCGCCTGGCGTACGCCCTTGTCCGGCAAGATCTCCAACGGAATCGGCAAGCTTCCCCTGCGGGAGGTGCTGTACCAGTACGTCCCGGAATCGTTGATAGAGGGCCCGAAACAGGGTTTTGACCTGCCTCTGGAAAACTGGCTGCGCGGCGAACTGCGCGACTGGGCGGAGGAATTACTTGACGAAAGACGTCTTTCTGATGAAGGTCTTTTGCTTCCAGGGCCTGTCCGGAATGCCTGGCGTACGCATTGCTCGGGCAAGGGAGACAGGCATCATCATCTCTGGGCCGTACTGATGTTTCAGGCCTGGCGTTCGACGTGGCATGCGTGAGAAAAGGAGTTTGAATTTGACCGTACGTAAGGTACTCATCGTATCTAACCTTGACCTGAACATTCTGCTCTTGCGGCGGACACTCATAGAAACGCTGCTGGCCCATGGTGTCGAGGTGGGAGTATGCGTGCCTCCCGGCAGGTACCGGCGCGAGCTGGAAGGATTGGGCGTACGCGTTTCCCATTTCAGCATGGCCCGGGGGAGCATGAATCCCCTCACTGTGCCGTCCTCGGTGAATCATCTGCACAAGATCATCAAGCAGGAAGCCCCGGACATTGTCCATTCCTTTACGCATCAGCCCAATATCTTCGTGCGGCTTGCCGCCCCAAAATCCTGCACCATAGTGCACACCATCACGGGACTTGGATCGATTTTCATGCACGGCGGCCCCAAGGGGCTGGCCTTGCGCAGCCTGTTCAAAGGGCTCTACATGACCACCTCGCCCCGTTGCCGGGCCCTGGTGTTTCAGAACGATGCGGACAGGGACTATTTTGTCTCCAGCGGTCTCACCGGACGTTCTCTGGTGACCTGCATCCGCGGCAGCGGTGTGGATATCAAGCGCTTTCGTCCCGGAGGCATTGCACCGGATGCGGTGAAAAAGGCCCGTGAAGCACTGGGACTGGGCCCCGAACATGTGGTCTGTACGTTGTCGGCGCGTCTGCTCTACGACAAGGGCGTGCTGGAGTTCGTTTCCGCGGCCAGAGCTCTGAAGGAATCCTGCCCCAAGGCGCGTTTTCTCATTGTGGGCAAACCGGATCATGGCAACCCGAAATCCCTGACCCCTGCGGACATGGCGCGGATTTCGGAAAATTCCAATATTGTTCTGGCAGGCTGGCGGGACGACATGGAAACGGTCTGGGGCATCAGCGATGTTGCGGTGCTGCCATCCTATAGGGAAGGACTGCCCATGAGCCTGCAGGAAGCCCTGTCATGCGGTCTTCCCGTAGTGGCCACGGACGTGCCCGGTTGCCGGGAAATTCTGGCCGGTGGCAACCACGGCTTTCTGGTGCCTTTTGGCGATGCGCAGGCTCTGGAAGATTCCTTGCGGCGACTGCTGCAGTCTCGGGAACTGCGCGAGACCATGGGAGCGGCGGCCAGGAAAAAGGCTGTCCGGGATTTTGCCGGTGAAAAACTGGCACTTGAGCATATCGACCTGTACCAGAAATTGCTCGAAAAACGAAAATAACCGGATTACTTTCCCGAGGTCTTTTTCCTCAAGGCCTCGTAGCGCAACTTGTACTCGGTTCGTTCCCTTTCCACGTCAGCGAGCTGCGCCTGCAGGCTGTCGGCCCTTTTTCGGCATTTTTTGTAGGCCTCGGCGGATTTGATGGGCGTGTCTCTGTAAACACCGACTTCCTCGTGTTTCATCCGCAGCACGGCCTGCATGTTCTTCAGCTTGTTGTTGAGGTCGATGACGGTGATCTGCAACTCCTTGATACGGGCGTCACGGTCTTCAAGGGCCTTTTTGTAGAGTTTGTTGTCGTTATTGCAGGCGGCCATTCCCAGAAGAATGACCATGCCCGAAATCAGCAACAGGGTTGTTTGGCGGCTGATGTTCACGAAAACCTCACTCCCTGGTTTGGTTGCCCGTGCGCCCTGCAGAAGCGTGGCTGCGGGACTGGTTTGTCAACAAGGGGTTCCGCCGGCATGCGCATGCTGCCTGAGCCCGATGGATCAGGGGGCTTGCAGCGGAATACGTTCCTTGTCTATCAGCTTTATGCTGTCGCCATCCCGCTGAAGAGCTCCAAGCGTCACAAGCTCGTCCACGGCCTTGTCCAGAGCGTCGAGTTCTTCGCCTTTGAGCACTTTGCGGGCTTCTTTTTTCATGAATGCCATGGGGAAAGTGTCCGCCTTGGCGCGTTTGAAAAAGGCGTTGATGTACTTGTTGTAAAATTCCGGCTGCTTTGTCATGAGCATACCTCGTTGGATTGTTGGCCTTGATTGTTTGCAGATGGTAAAATCTACATCAAAAGTGAAAAAAATCCAAGGTACTGGCGGTCGATACGGTTTTTGGGGCATTTTTTTGTTTGGCTGGTTTGGAAAAGCGGCGTACTGATACCCGAGTTCGTAGGGGTGTGGGGGGAACCCTGCAGAAGTTCCTACTGTACAGAACAGCCGGCATGGGAATTGTTCCCATTGTACTGCAATGTGTTATTGTTTGCTTGCTAATCCGGTCTTTTTAACGAATAATCCGTATGCCACAGCAACGAGGAGACGGATTTTTACATACATGAAGTTACCTTGCACAAGGTCATTGGCATGAGTGAAGTTCGCATAATGATAGTGGATGACGAGCACATAGTTGCGCTCGACATTTGTAATACCCTCGAACGTCTCGGTTACAAGGTCCCGGTTATCGTTGCCACAGGTGAGGCCGCCGTGGCTGCCGCCGGGTGGGAAAAACCCGATCTCGTCCTTATGGACATCAAGCTCAAGGGTGACATGGACGGCATTGCCGCTGCCAGGGAAATACACACCCGCCATGATGTCCCGATCATCTATCTGACCGCTTTCTCCGATGATCAGACCCTGCAACGCGCCAAGATGACCGAAGCTTTCGGCTATCTTATCAAGCCCTTTGACGAGCGCGAACTGCATTCCGCCATCGAGATCGCCCTCTACAAGCATCGCAGTGAAAGCAAGTTGCGTCAGGCCGTGAAGGACGCGCAGCAGGCCAGCCTGGCCAAGAGTCTGTTTCTGGCCAACATGAGCCACGAGATACGCACTCCCATGAACGGCATCATCGGCATGGCGGAGCTGGTTCTGGATACGGACCTGGACGAAGAGCAACGGGACTGCCTGGAAACCATCAAGTACTCCGCGGATACCTTGCTGGAGCTGATCAACGATATTCTGGATTTTTCAAAAATCGAAGCCAAGAAGATGCAGTTGCGCAAGATCGAATTCGACCTTGCGGTAATTGCCAAGAAGATCATCGGCAGTTTTGCCCATCAGGCAAAAAACAAGGGCTTGCGGCTGAGCATGTATCTCAGCCCGGACGTGCCCCTGAAGCTTATCGGCGATCCTTCCCGGTTGTCCCAGATCATCAGAAACCTGCTGAGCAATGCGGTCAAGTTCACGGAAAACGGCGAAGTGGTGCTGGAAGTGAATCTCGTGGAGCAGAGCATCTTTCCGCTCAAGACCACCCAGTCCATGGACGTCATTCGTTTGTTGTTCTCCGTACATGATACGGGAACGGGTATTCCGGACGCCAAGCAATCCGTGATTTTCGACACCTTCGAACAGGTGGGCGAAGTCAAGCAGCAGAACGGGGGAACCGGTCTGGGCCTGGCCATTGCCAAGGAACTGGTGGAGATGATGTCCGGTTCGATCTGGCTGCGCAGCCGCGAAGGCAAGGGCAGCACGTTTTATTTTACGGCCGCTTTCCAGGTGCAGCAGTCCTCTCCGGAGCTGGTTGCCCATGTGGTGAGCGAAGAGAACGGATTGACCGAAAGACTGCGTGTTCTGGTGGCGGACGACAGCGAAACAGGCAGAAAACTGGTTCGCAAGCTGTTGGAAAAGCAGGGACACAGGGTGACGCAAGCCAGCAATGGCCGCGAGGTTCTGCAGGTGCTGGAACAAAAGACCGTGGACCTGGTGCTGATGAACGTTCAGATGCCAGAGATGTCCGGACTGGAAGCCACGCGCGTCATCCGGGAGGGGCAGCTCAAGGGCGTGGACCCGGCCATCCGGATCATCGCCATCACCGCGCATGCGCTGAAAGGCGACAAGGAACGCTGCCTGCAGGCCGGCATGGACGGCTATCTGCCCAAGCCGCTGCGGACTTCCTCATTTTTCAGCACCATTGCACGGGTCATGCGGGGCAAGGGCTCCGAAGAGGTCCCCGAACTGTATCAGGAGTCTCCGAACAGTCTGGAACCCGAACTGATAGACATGGAAGACGCCTTGGGAGCCATGGGCGGACAGGTTCCCCTGCTGCATGAGATCTGGACCACTTTTCTGCGCAACAATACCAACAGGGTGAAATCCCTGCGCGAGTCCCTGGCACAGGGAGATCGCTATCTGTTTCAGCAACAGCTCTACTCGTTGCAGGGCGCCGCGGCCACCATCGGTGCCAAGGCCCTCAGCGCGCAAACCGGTTTGTTGTACGCGGCCGCCCGCGAAGAGGACATGGAAGGCATGGAACTGCGTCTCGACCAGCTGCAGACCGTGCTGGACAAGACCATCAAGCGGCTCAAGTACGCCATGTGGATTCATATGTGAGCCGGATGCGTACGTATATTTTCATCCCCCCCTTGCGCAAGGTCGCCGGCGGCGTGGCCGTGATGCTGCGCATGGCGTCTTTGCTGCATCAGGCCGGTTTTGATGTGGCCCTGGTGCCGCGGGAGTCCAAGGCTCCGGGAATTCTGCCTCTGCCCGATGTTCCGATGGTCGATTTCGCCCAGGCCGATCCGCAGCCGCAGGATCTCTGGCTGGTGCCGGAAGGCTGGGTCAACGCTCTGACTCCGGGGCTGCGCAACGGGGCACGCTGCGTGGTCTACGTGCAGAACTGGGCCTATCTGCTCTCGGCCTTGCCCGCGGACGTGGCCTGGAATCAGCTGCCCGTGTCTTTCATTTCCGTATCCCATCCGGTGGCCTGGTTCGTGGAACAGACAGCCGGACGCCGGTCCCCTGTGTTGCGTCCGGGCATTGATCTGGACCTTTTTCATCCCTCCGACAAAGCTTCCTGGAACGGTAAACTGCGTATCGCGTATATGCCCCGTAAGAACAAGGCGCTTTTGGAACGTACGCGCGAAATTTTCACTGCCCGGCTGCAGATGCGGGGCTTCTCCGATGCCGTGGAATGGCTGGCCATAGAGAATCTCGACCAGCAGGGCGTGGCGGGATTGCTGCGGCAGGCGCACGTATTCCTGGCAACGGGCTTTCCCGAGGGCTGTCCGCTGCCGCCTTTGGAAGCCATGGCCAGCGGCTGCCTGGTGGTCGGATACGCGGGCTTTGGCGGCTGGGACTACCTGCGCCAGGCTTTTCTCCCCGGTCCGGGCGTACCTCCGGGGGCCGGACACGCACCCTGGTGGCCCCAGCAAGAGGACGCAATTTTTTCCGACACGCTGCAGAACACGGGCAACGCCTTTGTGGTGCCCGACGCGGACGTGCTGGCAGCGGCTTTTGCCCTGGAGTACGCGCTGGATATGTTTCGTACGAACAGTCCGCTGCTGGCGCGGATTCTTGACAACGCACGGGCCGCGGTGCAGCATTACGGCCTGGATTCACAACGGCAACAGCTCCTGGAGCTGTGGGAACAGGCCGCCGCCAACGAACTTTTCGTTTGATACTTCAAAAGACAATTTCCTTGTCCGGCAGTACTTTTGCCCCGGCGCGCAGCAATGCGCCGGGCTTTCGTTAATTTGTAGCCATTTCAATTGCAGCAATACGAACCATGAGCAGAAAAAAGAAGCCTCGTCCCGAACCGGAAAGCCTCGGACTGCCCCGTACGGGGGTGGAATCCCACGCGCATCTGGATCTGGAGGATTTTGACGAAGACCGGGAGGAGATGCTGCAGCGCGCCGCATCCGCCGGAGTCGAACGTATCGGCAATGTCTTTCTCGGCCCGGATGCCTTTGAGGCCAAATCCGGACTGTTCGCAGAACACCCGGAGGTGTTTTTTCTGCTGGGCATCCACCCCCACGACGCCTCGCAGTGCGGACAGGAGGAACTGGCGCGGATGCAGGCGTTGTTCCGCAGCGAGCCGCGCCTCAAGGCCTGGGGGGAGATCGGCCTGGACTATTTTTACGACCTTTCGCCCAGGGACGTGCAGATCCGGGTGTTTCGGGAAGAGCTGCAGGCCGCCAAAGAAGTGGACGTGCCCGTGGTTATCCATTCACGCGACGCCGAGGAGGAGACCGTGGACGTCCTGCTGGACCAGGGCTATGCGGACAGGCCGCTGCTCTGGCATTGCTTCGGCAAAGGTCCGGATTTCGCGGCCGAAGTGCTTTCGCACGGTTGGATGCTGTCCTTCCCCGGCATGGTCACCTTTCCCAAAAGCACGGAAGCCCGTGAGGCCGTGGCCGTGACTCCGCTGGAGCGCATGCTGCTGGAGACCGACTGCCCCTATCTGACGCCCGCCCCCTATCGCGGCAAGCGCAACGAACCCGCGTATCTGGGCTTTACCGCCCAGGTGGTGGCCGAGTGCAAGCAAATGGAAACCGCCGCGCTCTGGACGCAATGCGGCCTCAACGCCAAAAAATTCTTCAAGCTGGATTAGATTTTTCCCCACTTTTTTTTGGGTCGAAGAGAAGGGCATCCGCATGCCGCCCCTTCAGCGCTCAAAGACTGATGGCGGCGCACCCCCATGGCTGCACCCTGGGCTACAGGTATGCCGCCCCTTTGGGGCTTTCTCTGTGTGTGTGCGGAATGTGGATGCAAATGCGAAAGATGAGTGGAGTGCAACAGTTGCGTATGTGCGGGGGAGAAGCAAAGTGCACGACGCTGACAGGTCCCAAAACGACGGCCGGTGGCAATATTATCGGCATTGCCCTGCATAAAGCCCCAACGGGGCGAAATAATCAGAGCCCAGGGTGCAACCCTGGGTAAGATGTCGGGATTAAGAGGCAAGCCCTGAAAGGGCGGCATGGCGATGAGCGATGAACCCGAGACTCATGTCGCGGGGTATCGAACGATATTTTGGGGAGATCGGCGGAGTCGGCGATAAGGGCACCCGCATGCCGCCCCTTCGGGGCTCAAAGACTGATGGCGGCGCACCCCCAGGGTTGCACCCTGGGCTACAGATATGCCGCCCCTTTGGGGCTTTCTCTGTGTGTGTGCGGAATGGGGATGCAAATGCGAAAGATGAGTGGAGTGCAACAGTTGCGTATGCGCGGGGGAGAAGCAAAGTGCACGACGCTGACAGGTCCCAAAACGACGGCCGGTGGCAATATTATCGGCATTGCCCTGCATAAAGCCCCAACGGGGCGAAATAATCAGAGCCCAGGGTGCAACCCTGGGTAAGATGTCGGGATTAAGAGGCAAGCCCTGAAAGGGCGGCATGGCGATGAGCGATGAACCCGAGACTCATGTCGCGGGGTATCGAACGATATTTTGGGGAGATCGGCGGAGTCGGCGATAAGGGCACCCGCATGCCGCCCCTTCGGGGCTTTCACTGTGTGGGTGCGGATTGGGGAAGCAAATGCGAAAGAGGGATGTAGTCTAAAGGTCTAAAAGGGGAATGCGGGGGCGTAGGGGGAAAAAAACCGCGTGCACCGCAATGTTGAGGAACGCTTTTAATATCTGCTTTTCAATTCCCCTACCAGATCACTGGCCATGCGCAGGGCCTGTTCCCGGGTTGTGACCAGATTGTCGTCCCTGGCCTCCTCGATGCGCCTGAGCACCTGGCCGATGTCCGGACCGGTGGGAATGCCCATGTCCAGCAGATCCTGTCCGCGGACCATGGGTTCACGACCGCATTTCTCCTCGAGTTCGTCCACAAAGGATTCCGCAAGATTTCTGATCCAGCGGCGCAGTGCTTCGCGTTTTTTTTCCGAGGCTTCAGGGCCGCGCGTGGCTTGGTTGTCTGCATGTGCCAGGCACAGGCAGAGCAGCAGATCCGAACGCATCCGACGAATCCAGCGCATCAGAGTGGAGTGTTTGACCCCCTCGGTGCTGAGTTCGAAGGGGCGCATATGTTCGGACACCAGCAACTGCAGCTGGTTGGCGTCGAAACGCCTCATTTTCAGGCGATTGGCGATACGTACGATCATTTCCGCGCCGATTTGCTGGTGGCGGTGGAAGGCGTAGCGTTCGGTTTCCTGGTTCCAGAACCTGGCCTTGGGTTTGCCCACATCGTGCAGCAGCGCGGCCAGCTTGAGCGTGGCCATATTGTTTTCCTGTTGCAGGAGTTCCAGAAAACGGTCCGCAGCCTTGCCCAGCCAGGGCGCAGGATCGGCAATGATCTGTTCGACTGTTTCCAGAACCAGCAGCGAGTGCTCCCAGACATCCAGATGGTGGTAGCCGTTCTGGACGCATCCGTGCATGGCGTCGCATTCGGGCAGAATTGCGGACAGTGCGCCTGTGTCGTCCAGCAGACGGACGGCCCAGAGGCCGCGTCCGGTCTCCATGGTCAGCCCCAGTTCCACTATGATCCGTTCGGAGGCCGGCAGCGAGGCCAGGTGGGCGTCGCGCCGCATCAGTTCCAGTGTGCCTGCCTGGATTTCAAAATCCAGCCCGGTCGCGAAACGCACCGCCCGGAACAGCCGCGCGGGGTCGTCCTGGAAGCCCCAGGCGCTGACCAGGCGGATCTGTTTGCGAACAAGATCCTGCCTGCCGCCGAAAGGGTCGATGATCTCCCCTCCGGAGCCGTCCTGGGCCACAGCATAGGCCATGGCGTTGATGGTGAAATCCCGGCGCTGGAGGTCTACCTGCAGGGCTTTGGAACGGGGAGTGTCCTGAGGGAGTCCGGCCACGTCCAGGTAATCGTCAGGAAAGCCGGGTTTGACGACCCGGTAGCAGGGCGTTTCGGCATGTTTCAGAAAGGGCACGCGTACGGCGCCATGAATCGCGGCAAGACGGGCGGAAAAGATATCGGGCTCGAAGCAGGCCAGGTCCACGTCCCGGAAAGGCCGCCCCAGGCAGCTGTCCCGGACCGCTCCTCCCACGACGTACAGTTCCGGCAGATCGCCCTGCAGGGGATGCAGCCAGGTACGCAGCAGCGCGAACAGGTTGGTGTGACTGGTGTTGGGGTGAGCTTCCATTGGACAGGTCCTTTTCTCTCCTGGCTACTCTGCCTGGAAAATTGTTGCAAGGGAGGAAAGCGGCCGGCCTGTTCAGGATACCTCGGCCCAGGGGGGGACGAAACGCCAGGCCATGTTGGTGGCGGTGTCCAGCTCATGGTAGAACGGCTCGATGCTTTCCAGGCATTGCCAGTAGTCCTTGGAATGATTGAGATGGCGCGTATGGCAAAGCTCGTGGAGCAGCACGTAGCGGACCAGCTCCGCGGGAAGGAACAGGAGCTTGCAGTTCAGGCTGATGACCCCGCGGCTCGAGCAGCTCCCCCAGCGGCCGTGCTGGTTGCGTATCTGGACTTGCGAGTAGGAAAAAGACCATTGCTGCGCCAGCTTGTGGAGCCGGGGAGGCAGATGGAGCTTGCCCTGTTTTTTGAGCCAGTTCTGCAGCAGCTGGCGTCCGAGTTCTTCATCTCCCCTGGCGCAAAAGAGCTGCAGATCCTGCGAACCTGATCGCTTCAGCTGCGCAGTGCCGGGTTCCGTGTCGAAACGGCGGACAGTCACTGTCTGGCGGATGGCCAGCAGGGAGATCTGCTCGGGCAGCTGCAGTCCGGCGGAGGCGCCCATGCCCTTGCGTTCGAAGTCGGCCAGCGTGGAGCGGAGCCAGGCTTCCTTGCTGCGAATGGCGCTTTCGGCCAGGGACGGATCGTAGCCCTGGGGCAGAACCACTTCCACCCCTTTGAAGGGCAGCACCTTGAGCAGAATGCGCCGCGCACGTTTGCTGTGGCGGATTTTGAATGGAATGGCCGGAGAAGGTGCGCGTGTCATGGTCGGGCTCGTATGAACAATGAGAATGTCCAGCAGGTTGCGGAATTTTGTCAGAATTCTTGTTTAGCAAAAAGTAGGTGATATCAGTCCAAAAAGCAAGCCGGATGCCGGTGGGCAGCCCCTTGCAGCCCTTGTCCGAAAGGAAAACATAAAATTCCAACGGCGGTTTTGATCTTTTCCCCTGCGCGGCTTGCACCCTGTACCTGCTTGAGGTAAAAGTCTAGCCACTTCAGGAGGCGGAATGGCAATACGTGATCCCTTGGTGGCCATAAGAAAAAAATGTCTCGAATGTTCGGGCGGTGATAAAAACGAGGTTAATTCGTGTGAGATTGTCGACTGTCCGTTGCATTCTTTCCGGATGGGCGTGATTGAGCGCAAGAGCGCCATCCCTCCGGTTCCCCCAGCTCCCCGAAAGGAAAAAGCGCCGGGTTCGGCTGCTGATTCCGAGGGTGGTGAGCACCCCTATCCCCAGAATAAAGACAAAGACCAGAAAAACGGCAAGGTAAGCGCGACCGATCAGTACACGCTTTTTTAGATTGCCTTTTTACTGTCCTTGTCGGACATAGTGCTTTTTTTCGTTTCTGAAATGTAGACACCTGTGATACCATCAGATTCGTATCTCTATATTTGTATTCAATCCATAAATAGGACATTTCAAATAAAATCCGGACTTGATGGATATTCAGAATCTCATAACTTTTGTATTGCTTTTCAGCTCCGTCATGTCCGGTGGTCTGGCTTTGTATGCCGGAGCCACATACACTGCGCCAGGAACCAAATCCTATGTGGGGTTGATGTGCAGCGTCGCCATTTATTGCTTTGGCTATGCCCTGGAATTGAATCAAAGCACTCTGCAAGGCATGTTCTATGCCCTGCGATTTGAATATCTCGGCATTCCTTTTTTGCCTGTTTTCTGGGTTATTCTTGCCTTGCAATATACGGGCTACGGTCCTGTACTGCCGAAATGGTTCTACAAGTCGCTGTTTGTTCTCCCCATCATTACAGTCCTGCTGATCAATACAAATTCCCTGCATCACCTTCACTACAGCAGTATGGAGCTGAATACCGCGGGGCCATTCCCAGTGGTGAAATTCAGCAAGGGCATCTGGTATCACGTCAACATATTCTACATGGATGTCTGTTTTTTTGTGGGTAATCTGCTGTTTCTGCGGATGATGCTGCGTTCCGTGGGGCGGACGCGGAAACAGGCGGTCGCAATGTTTGTGGCCTCCATAATCCCCTGGGTCGGAGATTTCATTTATCAGTCCGGACTGATGCCCTACAACATCGACCTGGTGCCTTTCACCTTCACCATGGTGGGGCCCTTGTTCGGTCTGGCCCTGTTCCGGTTCAAGATGTTCGATTTCGTGCCCATCGCCCGTCATACCGTGTTCGATTATGTGAAAGACCCCGTTATCGTGCTTGATAATGCGGACCGTCTGGCGGATTTCAACCGGGCGGCGGCCAGGGTGTTCGATACGCTTTCTTCCCGGGCCATAGGAAGCGCTACCCAGCATTTTTTGTATAATTGCCCGGAATTGCGCAGGTATATCAGTTCAGAGCAGAACGTTTCCGAAGAAATCGAGTTGATCTGCAACAACGTCTACCATGTGTTCGAGTTGAGCGTGGTGCCCATAGAAGGCAAGGGCCGGCAGCCCGTGGGCCGGGTATTCATTCTGCACGACATCACCAAGGCCCACCAGCTTCTGGAGCAACTACGCGAACAGGCCATCACTGACGGCCTGACCGGCATCTACAACCATCGCTATTTCATGGAACTGAGCGACAAGTTGCTGCAGCAGATGATTCGCTACGGCCGCGCAGCCTCGCTGATCATCATGGATCTGGATCATTTCAAGCGGGTCAACGATCATTACGGCCATCTGGCCGGAGACGAAGTGTTGCGCCGGACCGCCGCCCTGCTGCAGGGAATACTGCGGGACAGTGACGTTTTCGGCAGATACGGGGGCGAAGAGTTCGTTTTTTTCCTTCCTGAAACCGAACCGGATACGGCAATGCAACTGGCTGAACGGCTGCGCAGGGCCCTTGCGGAGCAGGAAGTGGACACGGAAGGGCAGAAGATCCGCATCTCCGGCAGTTTCGGCGTGGCCGGCTACGTCAGGGCAGGTGAGGACTCCAGCCTGGAGCTGCTGTGCAAAAGGGCGGACAAGGCCTTGTACGCGGCCAAGGAAAAGGGCAGGGACCGCGTGGAACTTTTTCTGGAACAGCGCTGAAACAACGGCAGCTTTCAGGAGGTCGCGGCGGCCTCCCCATGCAGCCGGTCCAGTTCGTCCGCGGCTTCGGACATGTTCATGCATCGCAGTCCGTGTTTTTGGGAAAGCGTACGGTAGTGCTCCAGCAGACAGCGGAGTCCTGCCAGGTTTTGTTCCTGGTTGGCGCCCAGGTTGTGCGGATGCCACCAGAGATGAAAAATTTCTCCCCGTCTGGCGGCCCGGGTCATGCCGCGCTTGATGCGTCGCAGCCGCAGCCTTTCCAGCAAGGGGTTGCCCGGGCGGAAAGGACGTAAAAAGGCGCTGGCCCGGAAGTTGTAGGGGGGCTTTGCCCCGGCGGCAACGAGCGGATAGGTGTGGTCGCCGGTCAGGGGCAGATAGCTGTCCATCAGACGGACGGCCCGCTCCGGCAGACCGGCTCCGCGGCGGCCGTCATTGCCCCGGCCAAAAACGTTTTCCGTGCCCCGGAAACTGCGTATCCCCAGTTGCGGCAGCAGGGGCAGACAGGCCCGGTTGACCTGGTTGCGCGGGAACACGAGGCTCTTGAGCGCAACGTTCCATTTTTGGGCAACAGCCTGGGCCGCCTGAATGTCCGCAGCGAATTCCGCGGCGCTTTGTCCGGGCTCCAGGGCATAGTAATGACAAAAGGTATGTGATCCGAGCTCCTGCCCCGGCGTGGCCAGGATGTTGCGTATCAGGGATGCGCCGAAGTGGTAGGGATCGCTCTCTTCGTCCGGACCGAGGCTTTCCAGCTCGGGATAAGGGCTCAACCCGGGGTCGGCGTATTGCGGGCGCGGTTCGGGCAGATGCTGCAGCAGTTCCTCTTTGGTGGCAAAGCAGAGCATCCCCACTGCGGCCCATGTGGCCCGGATGCCGTACTCTTCGAACAGCTCCAGCATGCGGGAGACCGCCCGGCGTCCGCCCAGGATCTGTTTCCCGTAGGACTCGATGTCGCGCTTGTCCCGGACGCCCCACAGCAGTTCGACGTCCAGGGATACAAGCAGAATTCCCTGCGCCTGGGATGTTGTCATCAGCAAAACCCGCCTTATGTTTTGTCTCAGGGCCATTGTTCTTACGCGTCGCGGCCGGGACTTGCAACTTTCCGGCTTTTCGCGGCATTGTAGCAGCCCGAGTCTTTTTCCGAAACCGTACAATCTGCTGAGCGCAAAGGGGAGCCATGGTCCGGTATACGGGCATCAATCATCTGGCAATGGTCACCAGCGACATGGAGGCCACCATCCGTTTCTGGCGGGATCTGCTGGGCATGCCGCTTGTGGCCGGCTTGGGCGGCGCAGCCTACCGGCATTATTTTTTCGCCATTTCCGAAACCGACATGATAGCCTTTTTCGAATGGGATTCCGCCGAGCCCATCCCGGAAAAGGACCACGGCGTGCCTGTCAAAGGGCCGGTGGCCTTTGATCATATCTCCTTTGGCGTGGCGGACGAAGACGCGCTGTACGAGCTCAAGTCCAGGCTGGAAGCCGCGGATTTCTGGGCCTCGGAAGTGGTGGACCACGGTTTCATCCATTCGCTCTATTCTTTTGATCCCAACGGCATCGCCATAGAATTCAGCTATGCGGTCCGGGAGGAAGATCCGCGCCGGCGGCCGCGTATGGTGGACCACAAGCCCGCGGATGCTGCCGCAGTCGGACCGTATCCGCAGCCATCCCTCTGGAATGCCAGGATAGTACCCGTGCCCGCGGACGAGCGCGTGGTCTATCCGGGGGAAGGCGAGGAGTATCTTGATCCGGAGAAAAACAGCTGGGGCGAGAGATTTTTTGCCGACAAGGAACAGGATTGAACTTCCCTGCTTGCCCTTGCGGCTTTTTGCGGCTATTTACCGATTTTGTCTTTCCATTCGGGGGCGGCATTCAATTTTTGACTGAAGGTAACATGTATGGAGAATAAGTCTTTTGGCGCTTTGAGGGTAATCAGTTGTCTTCTTCTATGTGTTGGTATATTTTTTATCAGCTCATGCGCGCCGAAACCGCAGCGTTTCGCAACGAGTTCGTTTAATTTTTATCATCCCATGAAGCCGGTCAAGTATTGGGAGGAGGATCTGGAACAATGCGATTCCAGCATCCAGGCGCTTCACTCGTCCGGGCGAAACCTGCTGGAGGACAAGAAGGATTCTCTGAGGCATTGCATGGAGGCCAAAGGCTATGTCTTTGGCGGCCCTCCCATGCCTCTGGATGTCAGCTTCGAGCAGCGCTCCGCCAATGAGGAGCTTTTTCCGGAATACAGCATTCTGGAAAGTGTCTGGCATACGTCCGAGCTTGCGGAAAAACGGGCTGAATATTTGCGTGGAACCGGTTTGAGCGACATCAGCGTTTCGCCCATTGATTACGGCATCAGGGGCAAGTGGTTTCGCGTATTGATCAGCTCCGCGGAATCCCGCAAGGAGCTTTACGGGCAGTTGAGCGCATTGCGCCAGGAAAATGGTTTGCAGCATGCCAAAGTGATCAGAATTCGCTAACCTACGCAACAGGCTGTTGGCAGGCAGAGCAACGCCTTTGGGGGGAACGAAAGTGTGCCCGGCGAAAAAATCCAGCGTTGACGAATACTGTCTGTGGGAGATGGAAGACCGAGAGTTCCAGGTGGGCATCATCGGCACCGGACCGGGTTTCATGAGCATTCTGGATATCATTTCCAACGCCGAATATCAGGATTTCATTCCAGGCATGCGGCTTGCGGCCGTGGCCGAAGGCGAACCCGGATCGCACAAGCTGGCCTTTGTGAAAGCCCAGGGGATTCCGACCTACGACAGCTACACGGAGATGCTGCAGAAGCATCCCGATCTGACTCTGCTCATCGAGCTGCTGGGATCTTCCAGCAGGCTGCGGGCCATTCGGGCGGACCTGCCCGAGGGCGCCACCCTCATCGACCATCAGGCCTCGGTGTTTTTGTGCGGCATGCACAACATGCTGCAGGCCGGAGCCCACTGCCGCCTGCACCTGGACAGTCAGCGGGCCCTGCTGCAGGCCATCATCGACGAGGTCCGGGAGGACATTCTGCTGCTGGACAAGGAAGGCCGCGTGGTGGACATGAACAAGAATGTCAGCGAGCGGCTGGGCAAATCCAAGCAGGAGCTGCTGGGGCTGCCCTGCTGGAAGGTGCAGACCATGGCGGGCGGCATTCCATTCTGTCCGGAGGCCGACAAGGACTGTCCGTTTTATCACGCCCTGGCCACCGGCGAAAAATCCGAAACCCTGCTGACCCGGGTCAACAAGGAAGGGCAGCTGGTCTACTTCCGCATCTACGCTTATCCCATTCATTCGCCTCTGGGCGGCATCAGCCACATTCTGGTCATGCGCCGGGACATCACCTCGCGTACGCTGCGCGAGCGCAACATGCAGCAGCAGGAAAAACTGGCCATCGTGGGTGAAATGAGCGCTTTTCTGGCCCATGAAATCCGCAATCCGCTGTTCGTCATTGCCGGATTCACCAAGTCCTTGCAGCGTTCGGAAAATCTGAACCAGAAGGAACGGGAAAAAATCAGCACCATTTCCCAGGAAGCCGAACGACTGGACCGGCTGCTGAGCAGCATCCTGAATTTCGTGCGCCCCACGGGCGGCGTCATGGAGGAGATCGATCTCAATGCCGTGGTCCGCGACACCACCGAACTGCTGCAGTTCAGCTACAGCATGGAAGGCTACTCCATCGAATATTTTCTGGATCCCAATCTGCCGCAGATCCGCGCCCAGGGGGAAATGCTCAAACAGTGCATAGTCAACCTGGCCAAAAACGCTTTCGAGGCTTTGCCCAACGGCGGCGCCATTACCCTGCGTACGGGCCTGGATGGGGATTTCGTCTACCTCAACGTGGAAGACAGGGGCAAAGGCATGTCCCACGAGGCCCTGGAGCACGTATTCAGTCCGTTTTATTCCACCAAGGGCAAGGGATACGGCCTGGGGCTGGCCATGATCAAAAAAATCATCGAAGAATTCGGCGGACAGGTCGAACTCAAAAGCAAGGAAGGCCAGGGCACCGTGGTCACCCTGCATTTTTCGCCGGTGCTTGCAGCCACCTTCACCTCTGTTCCGGGCGGTTCCGCGGTGGTCAATCCGTTCAATGAACCCTGATCGCATCACGGCCAATATTCCGGCGCCGGCCGGCTCTGCCATGACTCGCCAGGAACACCCCCGGCAGGAGGCCGGTTGTGCCCTATACGCTACCTGAAACGCAACAGCGTCCTGATCTGCTCTATACGGTGGATGAAATTCCGCCCACCTCCACCTGCCTGCTTCTCGGCTTCCAGCATTTTCTGCTGATTCTGATGTACGCGGCCGTGCTGGTGATCGTGACAAAGGCGACCTCCGGCGACGTGGCCTACAGCATCCGGATGATCACCAGCGCCATGCTGATTTCCGGACTGGGCACCATCATCCAGTCCTTGCGGCGCGGACCACTGGGCAGCGGATTTTTGATTTCCCAGACGCCCAGCACCCTGTACCTGCCCCTTTCGCTGCAGGCCGTACAGCTGGGCGGATTCAGCCTGATGGCCGGCATGACCATTTTTTCCGGGGCTGTGACGGCGCTGCTCTCCAGGGTGGTGAATCATCTCAAACCGGTTTTCACCACCGAGGTCTGCGGCGTGGTGGTCATGTCTCTGGGGCTCACGGTGATCAGTACGGGGCTGGCCCGGACCGTGGGCTATTCCACGGCGGATCCGACCATTCATGTCTATGAGCTGATTACCGGCATCTGCACGCTGGTGCCCATGGTCTGTCTGTCCATCTGGGGCAGGCCCTGGATGAAGCTGTCTGCCTTTCTCGTGGGCTTTGTTTCCGGATACCTGGCAGCCTGGCTGCTGGGCGGCGTGCCCCATGACAATGAAGTCTTTCTGGCCCACGCGCCCTGGTTTGCGGTGCCCGAACTGGCCTTTCCCGGAGTGAGTTTCGATATCAATCTGCTGGTGCCCTTTCTGGTGCTGGGAGTGGCCGGGGCCATGAATACGGCCGGTTTGATTGTTTCCTGCCAGAAAAACAACGACCCGGACTGGAAACGCGCGGATGTGACCAGAGTGGGCAGCGGCATGCTGGCCGACGGCCTGTGCGTGATGTGCGCCGGGGCAGTTGGCAGCCTGGGCAGCAATTCGCTCTCCAGCAGTGTGGGTCTGAGCATGATTTCGTCCACCACCTCGCGCCGTCTGGCCTGGTACGCGGGCGGCATGCTGCTGGTGGCCATCTGGATGCCCAAAATTCCGGCCCTGCTGGCCTGCGCGCCCAATGCCTGCATGGGCGCCGTACTGATCTACACGGCAGCCTTTCTGCTGACCACCGGCATGCAGCTGGTGGGTTCGCGTATGCTGGATGAACGGCGTTTGTTCATGGTGGGTTTTTCCATTATCGCGGGCTTGTCCGCAAAGTACGCGCCCTGGCTGTTCACCCACTTTCCGGACTGGCTCCATCCGCTGACCTCCACGCCCCTGACCATGGCCACGGCCACGGCCATGGTCCTGAATCTGCTCTTCCGCATCGGGATCAAAAAAAAGGTCGCTGCGGACTGGATCCCCGGTCAGACTCCGGCCACCGAAGTCTACGGCTTTCTCGAACACTGGGGGCGCAAATGGGGGGCGCGTCCGGAGGTGATTCAGCGGGCCACGCAGTGTCTGCTGGAAATGTACGAAATTCTTTCCGGACCAGAGGGGGCATCGGGCGGAATTCAGGTCAACGCCCAGTACAACGAGTTCAAACTGGTTCTGCAGCTTCGCTACGAGGGGCAACCCCTGGATTTTTCCGCACCCCGGCCTGTTCATGGGGAACTGCTGGCCAGCGATACGGCCCTGATGCGGCACGCCCTGCACCTCGTACGCAGCATGTCTCAAAAAGCCGAGTGCCGCAGCGTACGCAACGGCAGCCGGATCATCCGTCTGGAATTCGATCACTGATTCGAAAAGCGTTTGAGCGGATTGTTTTGATCCAGGCAGCAGACCAAAGAAAAGGGGGCGTTTCCGCCCCCTGGTGTATGTTCGTATTTATTGGCCGCCGTCAGCTTTTCCGGCGGATTTTCCACATTCCCAGCAGGCCGATGAGGCCGAAGAGCAGGGCCAGCTGCAAGGGAGTTGCCGCTGGTACGCCGCTGCTGCCGCCGCCGCCGATTTCTCCTGCGCTGTAATCAATGAGCGCGTTGACCAGCTCGTTTCTGTTGCCTCCATTGGGGCTGTCCAGAACATTGACGTCCAGAATGCTGGTAAGTCTGCCTGTGGGGGCATTGGTCAGCGATCCTGGAGTCCATGCCGCGGCGGATCCTGTGGTTGTGCTGCTTGGCTCGTTGGTGATGAAGGTTCCCGTTCCCAAAGCTTCGAATTTGCCGCAGTAAAGGTACGTTACCGAACTGGCTTCGGTATTCCACGGAGAATTGATCGTCTGGGAATTATTGCCGGCTGTAGTGCTGGAAATGGTCACGGTTCCGCCGCCGGCGGCAAGAATGGCCGCTGCAACGCTGTCGTTTCTGGTCTTATAGGTAGTCCCTTCCCCCAAAAGAAAAACCGCTTTGCCACTGGCAAGGAAACTGACCAGAAGCGCAATATCACCCGCGCTGAGAGCAGTGTTATATCGTATGTCCCAGACCTGATCGTATGCTGAAATGTCCGCGGGCATGGAAGTGGCTTGCGTCACATCCGTATGCCCTTTGGCAACAAGCAAGGCTTGCAGGTTATTTTGATTGTAATTCTGGTGGACAATGAGCACTTTGTCGGCCAATGCGGGTGTTGCCCAGATTAAAACACATAAAACAATCAATACTGCTTTTTTCATGCTATCCCCTCGTACATGTTGATTCCCCTAAGTTTTGCGAAATATTCCATTGCCATGTTTTGTATTAAACAAAAATTATATATACTGATGCTTTGTATCACATTTTGAAAGACGTTCGATATAACAATGAAAGGCTTCGAACATTCCATTGCTGATTTTTTTAATCTCAATAACAGAATATTTTGTGCATCGATTATGCATAAAATTATAAAAGTACATAGGATTTTATAAAAAATTAATAACGTACGACTTAAATAGCAGAACAACTTATACTACAGAACTTAGAAAGACCTCAATCTTAACAAGCCAAGACTTAGCAAAGTATCTGTACGTCATCGGATCAGAGTGAGAAAAACTCAATATGTTTACTTTATAGAATACTTTGAGTTCTGAGTCAATGGGGGGGGAGATTTTGGTTGGTAGAGTGTGCAATATATAAAAGATATTCTCTATTGCCGTGTTTTTAATGGTATCAGCATTTTATGTAAAAATAAAATGTTAAAATATTAAATTTAGTTATTTACTAATAGGTAAAATATGAAACCAGGAGGACACTGATTTGCTTCTGCTCGGATCTTGTCTAACACTGATAGGCATAGGGGATTTATGCCAGATGGCGATTTCTCTGGACCTAAACTAGCTGAAATGTTGAATTTCAGATGTTTGAGGTCTGGAATTGCTGGTCTGCCATAGTTCCTGATTCTTTTTTCTCTGGACCTCGTATGCGGCATGGCAGGAAAATTGACTTTTTCTTCGTGCATATATGTTGTTAAATTTTTTACTTGAATTTAGATCATAAAAAAGGGCCAGCAGGCCCTTTTTTATATCAATCGAGCGTATTCGTTCAGCTTCTGCTGCGTTTGCGCAGAATCACAAAGGTTCCGGCGGCCAGCAGCAGGGCAATCAGACCGTACTGCCAGGGCGTTGCCGCAGGCGTATCCGAAGCCATGATGATGCCGAAGTACAGGTCACTGCTTGAACTGGCAACACCATTCAAAATGAGAGTTCCCCCCGCGTACGTGTCGGACCCGCTGCTATATAAAAGATTAACGGGGGTGGTGGTATTGACAAGATAGAAATTATACGTACTGCCGCTGGCAACGTTTACGGATCCGTTCAGATCAATGGTCTGGACGCCGGTTCCGGAAAGCGTAACGGTTTGCATGATTAGATAGTTTCCAGAGGCGGTGGAACCGCTACGGACATACAGTGTGAATGTGGTAGCGGTGGACGATTGAAAGTTGAGTGTAATGGATTTCACGGTACCGGTGCTGTCTGCCGTCCAGCTCTGGCCGATCTTGGTTTGAGTGGTGGTGTAACTGGACCCCGAAAAGTAGTTGGTGACATCGGCTTGGCAGACAGAGGCGGAAAGCAGCAAAAGACAGGAACAGATGAGTGTCAGACAAGTTTTCATGATTAACCCTTCCTGGAATATAGTGAAATATTTTTTTAATACGAATTTAATATACTTATGGCTAAACAAAGTAAATATTTAACTATTGTAGGATATTTCCTTCAAAAGGGTAGGTTTTTTGGGGGAAAGTTCCGAGAAACCAAAAGGTGGAAAGGAAAGGCGTTGCCTGAGGCTTATGTAAAAAGACAAAAATTGCAGGGGTATTTCCGCCAGGGCACTTGATAGGGAAGTGATGGAAAAATGCAGAGCCGCAGAAATCGTGAAAGTTCCTGCGGCTCTGCTGTTTCAAAAATGGAGCTCAAATCCTGCGGCGCTCCATCTGTGGAAAATAGAATTATGCGGCATTCATGGCTGTCCCGGCTTGATTTATACCCGGAGCGCTTGAAAATGGTTCGCCTTCAAAGGTTTTTCCAACAGGCGCATATTCTGCATCGCAAAAACTGGCAACAAGGAGCAAAAGGCAGCAAATGATGCCGACAATGCACAATTTCATAACAAACCTTCGTATTGGATAAAAGTTCAATAAAAAAACGCTTTTAGTCCCTCCGATCGCGTAAAGTCAATATTGATAATATATTAGTTTGTTCTGCTTGATATATTGAACTTTTTACTCAGGAACGCATAAAGCAAGAAAAACGAGTAAAAAAACTGTAATATCCTTTGGTTGTCGAAGGGAGAAAAAGGGCGGGAAAATTTTGTTTTTTTCGGCCCAACAGAAAAAACCGGGAAAAAAGCACTGGCCGAAATAAAAGGTTTGGGGTAAAGACTCTGAATCGAAAGACGAATGCACCTGTGGAGCCTGTTCAGACGCCTGGCGTCTCAATTGATCTCTTCTTATCCGGCAGGTAATCGGTGCACTTTGAACAGCCCGTATGGGATACCCGCGATGGTATGTCCGACCGTGCTTTCAGTCACGCCCCTGATTGTAAGCCCCTTAGTTCCGGTTGTGGCAGCCCCTGCCCTCGCGGGTATTTTTTTGCCCTGTGAACAGGGGCCGTGATACGGGTTCAGGGCCGGTCGTTTCTGCCCCAGAGCGTAAAACTCTGGCCGGGGAGAAACTCATGTGCGCCGGTCTGCGTATAACCTGCATCCTCCATGATGCTGCGGATTTTTCCCAGCGGCGAGACATGGCCGAACAGGGTGATGGGACTCCAGAGCGGTCCCGGCAGGTAGTCGATGATGGCGACCCGCCCCTGGGGCTGGAGATGGTTTCTGAGGCCGGCGAAGCATTGGCCTGGGTTCTTGATTTCGTGGAACACGCTGCGGGTGAAGACCAGGTCCAGACCTGCCTCTGGCAGGGGCAGGGGCGTCTGGGAGGCCAGCACGGGTTCGATATTCCGCAGGGCCTGTTTGCGGGATTGCCGCATCACGAAATCCAGATATTTTTCCTTGATGTCCGCCGCGTAGACCTTGCCCGTAGCACCCACCAGCCGGGCGAACGCCATTGAGTAATAGCCGCCGCCGGATCCGAAATCCAGAACGGTCTGTCCGGGTTGCAGTGCGAGGGCCTGCAGGATGGCATCGGCTTTTTTGTTGGGACGGGCTGCTTCGTAATTCAGGGCATGTAGAAAAAGATTGCCGAACATTGCTTTGCTCCGGTTGCTGATGAAATAAAAAGGGAGGCCTTTGCCTCCCCGTTATTCATATCAATTATGCATGGTGCGTCTTTGTGTCGCGCTTCAACTGCGGCTTTGAAAACGGCGTTCCCAGTCAAAATCCCTGCTGGTGACAATATGTTCCATACGCTGGATGCGCCGGTCCAGGTTGTCGAATTTGCGTTTCAGCCGCTGCAGTGCCATGCCCCGTGAACCCGTGTAGGAGTTGTAGAACTCGCGTTCGGAGGTGTCCTTGAAAGGCACCACGGGTTCGGGTTTCATGAGCAGGCCGCCCAGCAGGTAGAGCCCGGCAGCGGGCCAGAGTCCGGTGAACAGCAGCAGCAGCACGGCAACCACGCGGACCCAGAATACATTCAGGTCGAAATAGCTGGCCAATCCGCGGCAGACCCCCAGGATCATGCCCTTGCGCGAGCGGTACAATCCGCGATCCTTTCTGTCCGTTCTATTCCGTACGCATGCCATCGTCGTTCTCCTCGTAGTTGTCCCGGCGGCTCTTGCGTCCGTTGCCCTGGTCGCTGTCCTGGTCCAGAATCAGCGTTTCCAGGGCCTCGATACGATTTTCCATCCGGTTGAGGCTGTTGTAGATCTCCTGGATCATACGCGCTTCGCTTTCGCTCTCTTCGCTGTCCTGACCCGAGCCGTTGCCTCGCAAGGCTTTGAATACCAGAACGGCAAGCAAGGTGAGCACGAGTACGCCTATCAGCATCATGCCCATGACGGCTCCCATGAAATGAAACATAGATACAGCCTCCTGAATGAATTTTCCGCTCTATCCTGCCACGCAAGCCTCGCGGCTGCAAAGCATTACTTGCCTGCTTCGCGTTCCTTTTTCAATTCCTCGAGCTCCTGCTGGATCTCGTCTTCGCCTTCGAGCAGAGCGAATTCATCGGCCAGGTTGGGTTTGCGGGTCGGATTGATGATTTCGGCTTCGGCTTCCATACGCTCGATACGCTGTTCGAACTGCTCAAAGCGCATCATGGCGTCGGAACTCTGGGCCTTGCGGATGTCCTGCTGGGCCTTTTTCTTGGAAGAGGCGCGGATGTGGCGCTGCACCAGCACGCGCTGCCGCTCCTGAGCGGTCTTGAGCTTTTCTTCCAGCTGCATGATGTCGTCCTGGGACTGTTTGATCAACTCGTCCAGGTAAGCGGCTTCAGCCTGCAACTGTTCCACCCGTTCTTCCCAGCGGCGCTTTTCCACCAGGGCTTCCTTGGCCAGGTCTTCGCGTCCCTTGTCCACCGCCAGCACGGCCCGGTCCTTCCAGGTCCGTACGTGCTGCTGCAGGTCGTCCAGTTCGCGTCCGACCTTTTTGCGATCGGCCATGGTACCCGCGCAGGAGGCCTTGATTTCCACCAGGGTTTCCTCCATTTCGCGGATCATCAGGCGGACCATCTTTTCCGGATCTTCAGCCTTGTCCAGCATGGCGTTGATGTTGGATCCGACTATGTCTCTGAAACGTGTGAAAATACCCATGACAGCCTCCTTTGGCATGATTGCGTTCGTTTTCTTTCTTAAAGCAGAAGACGTGCCAAATTAAGTCAAACTGCTAACCTACTGAATTAATGAGAATAGTATAATTGTCTTGGAATGATTAGTGTGGTAAAATTTACTTTATAATAGTTGAAACAATAAAAAGTGCATAATTTTACCAGCAATGGAGGCGGCATGGCACCGGATAATTTGCCGAGGCACGCGTTGGATATCGAACCGCTGGGCAGCTCCGAGGTTTTTCTGGAGTTCAGCGAACAGCTGACCCAGGCCGCCCGGGTGGAGCGTCCGGTGCTGCTTGTGGGCGAGCGGGGCACGGGCAAGGAACTGGCCGCGGCCAGGCTGCATTTTCTCTCCGAACGGTGGGAAGGCCCCTGGGTGGCCCTGAACTGCGCGGCCGTGGCCCCGGAGCTGGCCGAATCCGAGCTGTTCGGCCACGAAACCGGCGCCTTTACCGGCGCGGTGTCCCGGCGCATTGGACGATTTGAGGCAGCGGATACGGGCACTCTGTTTCTGGACGAACTCGGGCAGCTCTCCCTGGAGGCCCAGGGCAAAATACTGCGTACGGTGGAGTATGGGGTGTTCGAGCGTATCGGCAGTACGCGGACACTGCGTACTGATGTGCGGGTGGTGGCGGCCACCAATGCGGACCTGCCTGCCATGGCGGCCAAAGGGGAATTTCGCGCGGACCTGCTGGACCGGCTCAGCTTTCTGGTGCTGACCCTGCCGCCCCTGCGCGCGCGTGGTGAGGATATCCTGCTGCTGGCCAACCACTTCGCGCAGCGTATGGCGCAGGAACTCAGGTTGCCGGGGTTGGTGTATTTCGGACCGCGCGCCCTGGAGCAGCTGGCCGACCATCCCTGGCCCGGCAATATCCGCGAACTCAAGAACACGGTGGAGCGTTCGGTATTCCATACGCAGGGGGAGGAGATCGAAACCCTGGATCTGGACCCATTTGATTCGCCCTGGCGGATGGGCGGAACAGATACCACATCCCGTACGCGGCAGATTTCCGAAGCGTCTCCATTGTCGATGGAATCTTTGCCGTCCGATCTGGATGGGGTTTTGCGGGACTACACCATCGGGGCGCTGCGTCAGGCTCTGGAAGAGAGCAGGCACAATCAACGTACCGCGGCCGAACGCCTGGGCCTCAGTTACAACCGCTTTCGCGGATTGTACCGGAAGTACGAGGCGGAGCTGTCGTGAAAAAGGCCGACAAAAGCCGGCCTTTGCGATCAATACTGCGGATAGATTAGTAAACGAGCTTGTTCTTTTTCAGGCTGACGGTAAAGGATCCCTTTTGCGTCGGGCAGCAGCCCGGATCCTGGGGACCGTGGTAGACAACATGCGCCACAAGTTTGTCGCCTTTCAGTTCGAGGCTCTCGAAACGAAGTTTGGAACTTCCCACAGCGGCCTGATTGATGTGGTAGTCCTTGCCTGTTTTGGTGACAATGCAAAGGAAGCGTACTTCGCCGTTTCCACCGTCAAATTCGCTGAGCAGCAGGGCGGCGGCAGGAGTGGAGCCCAGCGTGCCCGTGGCGATGAGGCTGATTTCCGCGGATTGTTTTTCGTATGCGCCGTTCGTAAATTTTACCAGCGTATAGGGCGGATTTTCAACAAAATTGCCTTCCAGGAAGCTGCCGAAGAGCTGAATCTTGAAGGATAAGTTTTCAATGGCCTGTTTGGTCAGTTCGCCGCTTCCGGGAACATCATAGGACATGTTTTCATAAAGATCGGTGAATTTTTGCTGTTTGCACAGCCCCTGCACGGGCAGCACGAACAATGCGGCAAGCAGGATCGGCAAGATCAGGAAAAGGCGCCTGGTACGGTAATCAAAGCAATGCATGCGGGTTCCCCCCCTGATAATGTTGCTAATGTAGTAAAGAACATTACAAATAGATAAATATGTAAAAATATTTAATTGTAGCTAGAATGAATATGTAAAAATATTTTTTACGTCCAGTATCTTTTACAATTCTTTGGGTATCTTTATGCAATGCCAGAGGGGCAGCTTGGAAGGCTCGGAAGTGAAGCAGCCGTGTCAGATCACTTTGCGCAGCAGCGGCAACTTGCAGAGCAGATGGGCGGCAAGAAAGGTCACCAGTACGGACGGAATGGCGACAAGAACGAAGTTCAGCACCGGGTACTGGGTCATGTGGGGCAGCAGCAGTTTCCCGAAAATACAGAGCGGAATGACCTGCAGAAGATAGGCTGCGTACGCGGATCGGGAAAGGAGCCGGGTCCAGTTGTTTTTTTGGGCAAAGAGCGTCTGGAAGCCGAAGAGCAGAAAAATACTCATGCCCAGGACTTCGAAAGGCCGTGAAACCATATCGGAAAAAGGCTTCAGAAAGGTCAGGGCCAGAATCCAGATGAGAATCCAGGTGAACGCGTACCTGAAGGTAATCTGACCGAGCCAGCTGTTTTTTTGCGCCTGAAGGCCAAGGCAGAACATGGCGATGTACATGGGGAAATATTTCAGCAAATGAAAACCGAGAAAATCCTCGCCCAGCGTACGCATCAGATAGAGCCCCAGAAAATTGCAGGGAATCATCAGCACGGCAAAAAGCAGCATGTGGGCTGTTGGCGGAATCGGGGCGGGCGTCCCAGAAGATGGAGCCTGGGCCGGGCGGAATTTCCTCATCAGAACATACGCGCCGTTGAAAACAATCAGCGCCCAGCAGAACCAGGTCACTCCCATCAGCATGTTGCCTGTCGCCAGCATGGAGCCGTATAACCCGAATGCGCTGCCCATGGATGCGAAAAACGAGGTGTCTCCGCAGATATACAGGGCCACGGGGTCGATGAGCAGGATCGTTACCAGGGTGGGAATGCCCAGGCGTACGAGCTTGTCCTGCATAAAAATTCTGGCGCCTTTTCTGTTGTACGAGGACGCAATAAAATAGGCGGAAATGAAAAAGAACAGGCTCATGAAAAAGCCCTGGTTTATGGACTGAAAGGACCTGAGAATGGAGTATTGAAACTGCTGCGCCTTGTCCACCAGGGGCAGATTGATGGGAAATTTGTCCAGTCCGGCAATGGCCGCGGCATGGTGCAGGATCACCAGAACCGCCAGCGTCCATTTGATGTTGTCCAGATAGTCGTAGCGAATCTTGCGCACCGGTGCTAGCGGCTGATCCGTGGATTTTTCAATGTTTCTATCCGCGTCCGGCATGGTTATTCCCTGTCTTTCTTGAAAAGCAGAAAAAGAAGCAGCCCGATGAAAACAAATATATAAACATTCAACAGGGTGTCCAGCAATTGTTCATTCACGGCTGTACCGCCTTTTCTTTTTGCAGTGCCTTGAGCAGGCAGACCAGCAGCAGAAGCACTATGAACACAAAGGGATTTGCGGACAGGGCAATGATGGCCCGGACGTCGTCCACGCTGTCCGTGATGATCATCACCAGTCCCAGTGCGCCGAGCAGCGCGCCCCAGATCAGTTTTATCCGGGTGGACGGGTTTTCGTCGCCGCCCGAGGAGAACATGGCCAGCACATAGGCCGCGCTCACCACGCTGGTGACCAGAAACAGGAACGAGGCCGCGATTACGGCCAGGCTGGTCACGTCCGCCAGCGGAAGCGACTTCAGGAGCGAGAAAGTCGCCAGATCCACGTTGTCGCGGGCCTGCGTCAGATCAAAGCTGCCCGCTTTTGCCGCTGCGAACCCCATGCTGCCCCAGATGCTGAACCAGGCAATGGAAAAGCCCGTGGGCGCCAGCAGCACGCCGAGAATGTATTCGCGAATGGTCCTGCCCTTGGAAATACGCGCGATGAACACTCCCACAAAGGGCGCCCAGGCCAGCCACCAGACCATGTAGTTCAGAGTCCAGGAGCCGAACCAGTCGGTCATTTCCCCGCCGAAATAGGCATAGGTGTGAAAACCCTGCCAGATGCATTTGCTCAAATAGTCCCCGGTGGCGTCGAGCATGCTGCCCATGAGAAAGGACGTGGGCCCGGCCAGCACGATGTAGCACAACAGGCCGATGGTTATGGCTATGGCCAGGTTGGAGAGTCTGGCCATGCCGTCGCCGAGATCCTTCAGCAAAGGAATGAAAAAGGCGACGCAAAGGGCCGCGAAGATGCCGAAGCTCAGCCCCAGGCCGCTTTCCTGCATGCCGAGCAGATCCGCGACGCCGCTCTGAACCTGGAAGACGCCCATGGCCACCGAACCGCCCAGGCCGATGGCAATGGCGTAAATGGCCAGGACGTTGATTGCCCAGCCCACCGTACGGGGAATTCTGCCCGTGCCGAAAACCACCACCAGGGGCGAACTCAGCAGGGCCGGGGCTCCCTTGCGATAGGAGAAATAGGCGATGACCAGTCCGGTCAATCCGTAGATGGCCCAGGCGTGAAAGCCCCAGTGGAAGATGGTTATGAAAACCGCCGCGCCGGCGGCCTTGCGCGGGGACAGCTCCTGCGCGGCGAACAGACTATGGGTGGCAGGTTCGGCCACGCCGTAAAACAACAGCCCCACGCCCATACCGGCCGCGAACATCATGGTCAGCCAGCTGCCCGTGGAGAACTCCGGACGGTCGTCATCACGCCCCAGGCGTATGGCGCCATGGTGGGAGAAAGCCAGCCAGGCGCAGGCTATGAGCAGAATATTGACCGTGATCATGATGAACCAGCCCCTGCTCTGGAACATCACGCGTACGGAGTCGTTGGCAAATCCGGCCAGGCTCGTGGCATCGAACGCCCCCCAGCCCACAATGATCCCTGTAAGGGCCAGGGCAGTGAACAACAACCCGCGATTCTTCATCCCCTTCTCCTATGCCGACGCCGAAGCAAAAAACAGGCTGGTTTCAAGAGCATTCTGTGAAAGAATCAGTACGCCTATACAATTTTCACGGATAACGTACAGGAAAATACGGCTTGTTGGCAAATCGGTTGGGATTATTTTGGGGGGAGTGGGACCTGGATAGCTGTTTTTTGCCCTTGCAACTCATGGCCGCAGCACCTACAAATGAAGCATACGTATGGGAGGAATGGCCATGGCCAAGTATACGCGCGAAGAAGAGTTTCAGATCATTCAACAGATTAATGCCGCTAAAAGCGCGGGGACAGGGAAGAGGCCAGGCGCCTGGCCAAGCAATTGCCCCTGGCGCCGCATCTGGCCAAGTCTTTGAAAGAGCAGTTCGGTCCTGAAAACCTGCTTTCCGAGCAATACGATCTTTCCGAGGCGGAAGCCGTGTATGGGAAAAATTGGCTTAATAAATGAACTGACCGAAGGGCTCAACGTCAAGTTCCTTGCTTTTGCGCAAAAGGAATCCACCAGAGAGGCCGAGGCCTTCAGCGACTGCTGTGCCAATACTTTCGGCATTCTCAGAGACATTGCGGAAACAGGGGATCCTGAAATTATTCTCCGGGCTGAAAAGGGGTTGCTTGACGACGAGTTGCAGCATTATTCCAATTTCCCTGAAATGGCCAACAGCCTGAAAACAGCCCACAAGGAAATCGATGGCGCTTTCAGGGCGCTTGAGAGTCTTCAGACTCCGGGGGCGCACCGTGTCCTTGCTGACTCCCTGAGCCACAAAGACATCCAGAACGGCCTTCCTCTGGATGGCTTTCGCAAATTCGAACGCAGCCATCAGACCAGACTGGCCAATCATCTGAAAGGCAATCTCCCGCTGCATGAAAAGGCGCTTCTGCGTCAACGCCGGGAGAATCTGCAAATCGCCAGAAATGCCTACATCCATTTCCAACAAAAGGTCCTCGAGCAATTCTAAAAGCGTTGTTCCGGCGTCATTCCTGTAGTATACTGATCTAAGTAATCTTTTATGCAGAAAAGTTCCGGTCGGCAGAGCTCGGGAGGAATAACGCTTTCAAGAGCTTTTCCTCTGGATTTTAGTGTCTGACCAGTCGTACCAAAGCGAGGAAGCATGTCCGAATCAGAATCTTTCGAACAGGCCAAGGATATAGCGGGGCGGATCATCGACAACATCCGGACGGTGATGCGCGGGCAGGACCGGGGCATACGGCTGTTGCTGGCGGCGTTTGCCGCCGGGGGGCACGCGCTGCTGGAGGATGTGCCGGGCACGGGCAAGACCACTCTGGCCAAGTCCCTGGCCCAGTCCTTCAAGGCAGAATTCAAGCGCGTGCAGTTCACTCCGGACCTGCTGCCCTCGGACATTCTGGGCGTGTCCGTGTATGAGCAGGGAGAGGCCCGTTTCCGCTTTTACAAGGGGCCCATTTTTGCCAACATTCTGCTGGGCGATGAGATAAACCGGGCTTCGCCGCGTACGCAGTCCGCGTTGCTGGAGGCCATGGCCGAATTTCAGGTCAGCATGGACGGCAAGCGTATGCGCCTGCCAGAGCCTTTTTTCGTTGTGGCCACCCAGAATCCGCTGGAGTTTCACGGCACCTATCCGCTGCCGGAATCCCAGCTGGACCGTTTCGCCGTCAGCTTCGGCCTGGGTTATGTTCCGGAAGAGGAGGAGATAGCCATCCTCACCGAACAGACCCGCAGCCATCCTCTGGAACGGCTCAGACCCTGCGCGGAGCTGGCGGACGCTATGCTGCTGCAGGAGGCGGTCCGCGGCATCCGGGTGGACGGGCAGATCAAGGAATACATCGTCCGTCTGGCCGGGGCCACGCGTACGGCGTCGGGCATCCGCCTGGGAGCCAGTCCGCGCGCCTCGCTGATTCTGATGCGGATCAGCCAGGCCCTTTCGCTGCTGGACGGCTACGCCTTTGTCACTCCCGACGCCGTGCAGGAGGCCGTTGTTCCGGTGTTTTCCCACCGTCTGGCCCTGGAGCAGCAGGCCAGTTTTTCCGGCCAGAGCGCGGAGCAGCTTCTGCGCGAGATCATGGGCTCTCTGCCGGTTCCCTCCTGACACGCCGAACTATTCATGGACAGCCTGCGTTTTCTTTTTTTGGACCTCCGGGACTTTGCCAGGCGGCGCTACGGGCCGCTTCTGGCATCCTTCTGGCGTACGGGGCAACGCTCCTGGATGCGGTTCACCACCATGGGCCGCGTGGTGCTCGTAGGCTACGGCATGACCCTGTTGTTTGTGGTCAATACGCGGACCAGCATGAACTACCAGCTTTTTGTGCTGCTGCTGGTGCTGCTCGCCGTGGCCTTTGCCGGCAGCATGCTCATGAGGCGGCAAAAGCGCTCCATGGCTGTGCAACGTACGCTGCCCCAGTATGCGACCGCGGGCGAACCTTTCAGCTATGCAGTGACTATCCGCAACACCGGTACGCGGGAAATCGGCCCGCAGCAGCTCATGGAATTTCCGCGCATGGTCCGTTTCACGGATCAGGGCAGCGCAAAGCATGATCCTGGTGAATCGGAGAAAATCCGCCGGCACGTTCGGATCCGTTGGCGCGCCCTGCTTGAACGGACTGCTGATCCCGAGGCGGACGAACCGCTGATTGCGCAGCTTGCCGCCGGAGATAGCGCCACCGTACGTCTGGACGTGCGCGCGCCGGCGCGCGGACTGCTGGAGTTCGGATCCGTATTGCTGGCCAGGCCGGATCCGCTGGGTTTGTTTCAGGCGTTCGCGGTGCTGCACCGTGAGGACCGGCTGCTGGTGCTGCCGCGACGCTATGTGCTGCCGCCCCTGGAACTTCCGGGCGGGCGGCGGTTTCAGCCCGGAGGCGTCAGTCAGGCCGCATCCGCGGGAGAGTCCGGGGAGTTCGCGTCATTGCGGGATTACCGCAGGGGGGATCCCCCCAAGCATATCCACTGGCGCAGCTGGGCCAAGACAGGTCGCCCCATCGTCAAGGAATACCAGGACGAATTTTATACGCGCCATGCCCTGGTGCTGGATACGTTTCCGGACCCCAAGCGACTGCCCGGCAGCCGCGATGCCGCCCTGTTCGAGGAGGCCGTATCCGTGGCGGCATCCCTGGCGGTGCTGGAACACGGGCAGGACAGCCTCATGGACCTGCTTTTCGTGGCCAACAAGGCCTACCAGTTCACGGCAGGGCGCGGTCTGGCCCAGTCCGGGCAGATGCTCGAGGCCCTGGCCGCGGTGGGGCCCTGCCTGGAGCAGCCCTTTGAACTGCTGCAGCGTACGGTGCTGCGTCAGGCCGCCCGCATCTGCGGCTGCATCTGCGTACTGCTGAACTGGGACACGGCCCGGCAGGAAATGGTCCGCGGGCTGCTGGCCGAAAACGTGGAGCCCCTGGTGTTCGTGTTGCTGGATCAGCGGGCGCCTCAGCCGGATCCCGGCCCGCTGCAAGCAATGCCCGGAAGGTTTCACCCCTTGCGTATGGGGCGGATTCAGGAAGATCTGCAACGTGCGGGCAGCGGTTTTGCGCAACGTCCCGGAACCTCCGGAGGCCATGCCTGAGATGAAACCGCCGCTGTTCTGTCTTTCCGCCGCATTGCTGTTTTGGGGCTGGCTTTCGGGCTTTCTGGTGCCTGCGCTGGTCATGGCGCTGCTGCTGGAGCTGGCCGGGCCGTCGGGCATCCGGCTGCGTATCCGGCTCAGAGATCTGAACCGGATTGCGGATTTGTGCGTATTGCTTGTCACAGGGGCCATTGTCTATCTGTTTTTCACGCCCATGGACAATGACGCCATTCTCCCGCTCATCGTGACCCAGTGGAGCCCCATGTTGTTCTATCCGCTGGCCCTGGCCCAGGCCTATGCGGAAAGTGAAACCTTCGCACTGGTGGCGCTGCTGCCGGTGCTGGGGGCGCGCCGGAGCAGGGAACTGGACCGGAAACCGCAAAAAGTTTCTGGCGCCAATCTGCTGTTCCCCTATTTCGGCCTGGTGCTGCTGGCAGCGGGCAGCGCGAATCAGCGCTATAACCTGTACTATACGGTGCTGTTCGTGCTGGTGGCCTGGGGGCTATCCGCAGCCCGTCCGAAATATGCGGGGCCTTCCGGGGCCTCATGGAAAGGGTGGCTGCTCTGGGCCGGGCTGCTTCTGGCCTGCGGTTACATCGGCGATGTGGGGCAGGAGAAGCTGGACGAACAACAGGCCCGCTTGCGCGGCTGGTCGGCCGGAGCAGACCCGTACCATCGCGAGACATCCATGGGCAGCATGGGGACGCTCAAGCTCTCAGACAAGATTCTGATGCGCGTACGCCCTGGCCCGGGGCGCAAAGGGCCGCCGCATCTGCTGCGCGAGGCCAGCTACAATTTTTATCGCGGGCTCTCCTGGGAGGCTGCCACCGGCTTTTTCGGCGTGGTGCCTTCCAAGGATGCGGACAAGACCGACTGGATTCTGCATTCGGGGCTCGATGCGGACGGCTACGTGAGCATCTATCGCTATTTCCCGCGTCGTCTGGGATTGGTCCCGGTGCCCGGCGGCACCACCAGAATTTCGTCGCTGCCGGCCAGGGAAGTCCTGCTGAACAGTCTGGGCGCCATCAAGGCGGAGCGGGCGGACGGCCTGTGCGCCTACAAGGCCTGGTATATTGAGGGTGGTTTTCTGGAAGGCGGTCCCAATCCGGTGGATGAGGTGGTGCCTCCGGCGGACCGTCCGGCCCTGGAAAAGATAGCTCAAGACAGCGGACTGGATACCGCGGCTCCGGAAGATGTCTCCAGGACACTGCTGGAATATATCTGGAAGCACTACAGCTATTCGCTGCGTCTGGAACGGAGCGACACCAAGCTGGATCCGTTGAGTGATTTTCTGTTGAATACGCGCAAGGGGCATTGCGAGTATTTTGCCACGGCCGCGGCCATGCTGCTGCGCCAGGTGGGGATTCCCAGTCGTTACGTGGTGGGCTATGCGGTGGTGGAATATGATCCGGAAACGGATTTTTATATTATCCGCGAACGCCACAGACACGCCTGGGCCATTTATTACGCAGGGTACAGCTGGCATGTGCTGGATGCCACACCGCCGGACTGGAGCGCGCTGGAATACCGCGAACCGGGGTTCTGGCAGAAGCTGGATGATTTTCGTTCGCGCGTGATATTCACCCTGTCCAGCTGGCGCTGGCTGGAGGAACGGGGCAAGGTCAAGACAGGCCTGCTGCTGGGAGCCCTGGCCCTGGGGCTGGTGATGGCGGTTCGTATTTTGCGGCAACAGGGCAAACAAGGGCTTCGCCGCATACGCCGCAAGAAAAATCCATACGGGGCCGAGGAAAAAGAACTGCCCTTTGCCAGAGTGGAAGCCCGGCTGCGCAGGCAGGGTTTGGAACGTCCGGAGTGGGAGCCGTTGAAACGCTGGCTGCAGGAAAACAACCAGGAAGCCCTGCTGCCCGGAGTGCGGCTGCATTACAAACAGCGTTTTGATCCCGAGGGATTCAGCGAAGCAGACCTGCGGCAATTGGAAAAAATCGTGGAGGAATGGCTGCGACAAAGGTAGGGGGGCGTGGGGTGTGGGGCTAATGCCATGTCGCCCTTACAGGGCTTTTCATTTAATTCATGCGTGTTACCCAGGGCTGCACCCTGGGCTGTAAATAACCCGCCCCGTTGGGGCTAGGGTCTTGGCGATGCGGGATAAATTGCAACCTGCTTAGGGGGTGTACCTGGCAGGGTGCTTGTGCATCGTCTCTTTGCCCGCTTCAAAAATATTGTTTGGTGCTCCGGGCTTCAGGCTTCAGGCGTCGGGGGCCGGGGCTGGGGCCATGTCGCCCTTACAGGGCTTGTATTTTGTTGCGGTCATCATACCCAGGGCTGCACCCTGGGCTGTAAATAACGCGCCCCGTTGGGGCTAGGGTCGTGGCGCTGCGGGATAAATTGCAACCTTCTCTGGGGGTGTACCTGGCAGGGTGCTTGTGCATCGGATCCATGTCTGTCTTCGTCCCTAGGCCTACCGCATTTATTTTTCGCAGTGCACAGTGGGGTGTCATCTCCATTATTTATCCCGCAATGTATTCCTATCGCAACGTGCATACCCTCGCGCATGGCATTCCCTTTTGCTTACCTCTGATGCAACATTTCCCTTTTGGATTTTCACTCCTGCGGATTTGTACCCATCTTTGGCATTTTGCTCCCCCAGTCGCATCGCATCCGGGGCAAGCCCCAACGGGGCGGCTTATTTATAGCCCAGGGTGCAACCCTGGGGGTGGGTGGGCGATGTTTTTTTGAGCTCTGAAGGGGCGACATGGCAGATGACAATCACTGTATACGCCGCATCTGCAGGGCCGGAAAAAGCGTAAAAAAAAGCCTGCCGAAACGTTCGGCAGGCCATGGAAAGCAGCGGCGGATGGGCTTTGTCAGCGGAAGAACCGCGTGTTTTCCTCGATTTTGATCAAAATGGGAATCATCAGGAACAGCACCAGGAAAATCAGGGAGAAGCATAACAGCATCAGAATATACGTGCGTTCTTTATAGGAAGCGTCCCAGCGTCCTTTTTCCTGGCGTACGAGCTGGATGAAAATCTTGTTGTACTTGTGAGCCATGTTCAGGAAAAGCGCTTTTTGGTCGACGCCCTCGAGGTTGAGATCCTTTTGTTGTTCCAGCCAGTCCTTGTAGCCGCCCAGAAAGTCGTACAGACCGTCCACAAAACGGGTCCGGCGGTTGATGGGCGTATTGGCCAGCCATTCTACGATGGTTTCGTAGCTTCCGGTGTCCAGATTATAATCTTCAATGATGTTCTTGATATGCGAGTCGTACTTGTTGGTGACGGCCCGCTTGGTGTCGATCATGGAAAAGTCGAGCTCTTTCTTGCTCTGATTGGAAACGTCCAGGTAGGGCAGAAATTCGTCGAATTCCGGTTCCTGCAGTCTGTCCGGGGCTGCTCCGAGATACATGAACAGACCAATCACAAAAAGAATAAGGCATAGCGATGCTATGCACAGAGAAGTTATTTTTCCAAATCGCAGAAACAGGTTGGTCAACCTGTCGGATTTGCCGGAGTCGAACATTCCAGCACCTCACTTGCTTGTTGGTTTATATTTCATCTCCCGGATATGAAAGACCCTAACGGATATCCGGGGCACTTGCAAAGGACAGCATATATGCCTTTCGACCGGTCAAATCAAGGGATTCATTTTCATAAAAATCAGTATGCAGCATGGGCGCATACGGCCCTGTCCGTTGCGTTCCTCCGCCAATGATGCGTATAATGACCTAGCATGAAGTCGCAAATAACGTAAACCTTGGAACATGCAAAGGCGGAACAATGGAGCTGAGCACTCTCAAACAGATCGGCCGCTTCAATGACATCGTTCTGACGCTGTTCAAATACGGTTTCCACGACACGGTCGAACGCATCGGACTGCCCTCGGGCATGTTCAAACGCGAACACGAAGGCCCCTACGCCAGGGAACACGCTTTTGCGCGCGTACGGCTGATGCTGGAGGAACTGGGCCCCACTTTCATGAAGCTGGGGCAGATTCTGTCCATGCGTCCGGACCTGGTGCCGGCGCCCCTGTGCGATGAATTGCGCCGCCTGCAGGATCAGGCCCCTGCCGCGCCGTATGAAGAAGTTCGCGTCATGGTGGGGGATGCCCTGGGGCGCCCGCTGGAGCTGGTGTTCAAGGAGTTCGATGAAGAGCCCCTGGCAGCGGCTTCTCTGGGGCAGGTGCACCGGGCCGTGCTGCGGGAAGAGGACCGGGAGGTCGCCGTAAAGGTGCTCAAGCCCGGCATGCGCCGGACCATGGAACAGGATCTGCAGATTCTGGTTACCCTGGCCGATCTGCTGGACGGACGAATCAGCGCCCTGCGCAATCACGACCTTCCGGCGATCGTGGCCGAACTGCGCAAGGGGTTGCTCCGCGAACTGGATTACGGCCACGAGGTCCGCAACATGCGGATGGCGCGCAACAATCTGCAGAGCATGCGCGAAGTTCTCGTACCGGGCGTGCTCATGGAATATTGCAACGACCGTATCATCACCATGGACATGATCCGGGGCAAAAAGCTGGACGAACTGGGGGATGAAAGCGACTCGGCCCGGGCGCACTGGGCGTCGGTGGCGCTGCGCTGCCTTACCAGCCAGGCCATGGGCGACGGCTTTTTCCATGCCGATCCGCATCCGGGCAATGTGCTGTTTCTGCCCGAGGGCAGGGTGGCTTTTCTGGACTGGGGCATGGTGGGCAGGCTGACGGCCAACATGCGCCACGCCCTGGTGGACCTGCTGGTGGCCGCGTCCGAACGGGACAGCGAACGCGTGGTCAACGTGCTTTTCCGGCTCACCAACCACCGGCGCAACGTGAACACCCTGGCCGTGGAGCAGGAGGTTCTGGATATCCTGGACCTCGGACTGAATACCGCCTGCAAGGACATTCACGTAGGGCAGCTGCTGCAGGAACTGCAGCACGCGGTGGACAAGTACGGTCTGCAGTTTCCGCCTTCCCTGACCATGCTGGGCAAATCCATCCTGACCACCGAGGGCCTGGCCCGCAGGCTCTGTCCGGAAGTGAACTCCATTGCCGAAACCGCTCCCCTGTTCAAAAAGCTGGCAAAGGAACGCTACTCCCTGCGCACGGGCGCGCGTACGCTGCGCAATCTGCTTACGGGGTTTCTGGACCTGCAGCGCAGCCTGCCCGAGCGGCTGGACATGCTTTTCAAAAAGGCCGAACAGGGCGAGGTCAGCGTCCGGTTCAAGCATGAGAATCTGGAAGGCATCCGCGAGACTCTGGATCAGGCGAGCGAACGGCTGGCTCTGGCCGTGATTCTGGGCGCGCTGTTCGTGGGGTCGTCCTTGCTCATCACCACGGGCCTGGAGCCGCTCATCTTCGGCTATCCGGCTCTGGGGGTCATCGGCTTTCTGATCTCCGGCTTTTTTGGTTTGCTGCTGGCCATCACCATCTTTCGCCGCAAAAAGTTCTGATCCGGCCCGTACGTACTCTGCATTTCACTCGAGCATGGATACCGGGACGGAGGTGGAGTCTTATCCTGCCCCCGTCCCAGGTGTTTTTATGGATCTCCCTTGCAAAAAACAGACTTTTCTAGTAATTATCTAGAAAAAATTTGTGTCATAAAGGGAATTCCCCATGCTCCATGCCGACAGTTTGTTTACCAACCAGGTCATTCGTCTTACCCGTCAGGATTGCATCACCTACGAGAAGCTTCTCGAAAGCGAAGTGGCGTCGTTCGTCGACTTCGAATCCCACAGCCTGTATTTTCCGCAGACGCCTCCCCCCCAACATGCGGCCGGAGTCCGAAGGCGCGGGCTGGCGGGCCGAGTATCTGCAGGACGAGCGCAAGCTGTTGATTCCCCTTGCTCTGGGAGGCGAACTGCTGGGCATTTTTCAGGCGCGGGGCGTACGCTTGCGCGCTCCCAAAAGCATGCTTCCGCTGATCAGCCGTATGGGAGCCGTGTGTCTGGAAAAACTGCTGCTTTACAAGCGTTCGATCAGTTGCGCCCAGACCGGGCTGCTGGCCCGTGAGCCGTTTCTGGCTTTGCTGGAGCGGGAAATGGGCAGCGTATGCGATTGCCTGAGCCCGAGCATGGAAGGCAAGGAAGGCCTGAAAGCTCCGGCCTACAAAGCGGGCGTTCGGGTTTTCTGGATCCGGGTGCGCGGGCTGCGCGAGTTGCAGCGGCGGTTCGGATTCATGCTGGCGGAAGGGCTGCTGCGGGATCTGGCCCGCGGCATCGTACAACAGGCGCCGCCTCAGGCCGTCTGCGGACGGGTGGGAGACAACGGTTTTGCCCTGATTCTGCCCGAGGCCGGAGGCAACGGCGTCATGGAGCTGGCCCGGAACCTGGTGGCGGAACTGGAGACCCGGACCCGGACCCATGACCTGACCGGCGAAGAAGTGGGCGCGGCCTGCTCCGTGGGCATGGCCCATTTTTCCGCGGGACATGGAAGGCGCGGCTTTCGAGCGTTCGCTGGGGCGAACAGGCCCGTGAGTTGCTGCGCAAGGCGGAGATAGCCGCCGAGGCCGCCGCGGAACCGGGCATGGACAAGGCGCTGCATTTTTCGCAGATCATCAAGCAGGGCGGCCTGGTCAAGGAACTTTTGCCCCTCAATCAATACCTGCTCTCCGTGGGTCGCGCCACGGGCGCGGTGAAAGGACAGCGTTTTCTGGTTTACAACCCCCTGACCACCGAGGGACCCGACGCGCCGCACAAGGCCGAGGTGGTGCTGGTGCAGGTGGGACGATACGAGTTCCCGTGCCGAGATGGTCCATCAGATGGATCCCACCATCAGCATCGAGCCCGGAGACCGCCTGAAGCTGTTGGGGGATGCGCCTTCCGGACTCTGGGCCGAAATGGGGCAGGTGGAAACGGATAGCGCCGGGAAGCTGCTGCCTTTTCTCGAATTTCTGGCCATGCTGGCCACCAGGCGCGAACAGTGCCAGCGGTTTCAGCTCAGCCTGGTGCGGCTGCAGCCCGCGGGCGTGGAAGCCGGCGCCCGGATGCATGAAATGGCGGAAAAAAGCGTCCAGACCGTGGTGGAGCTGGCGCGCCAGTGGTTCGGCGCGGATCTGCCCGCCAGCCGCTTCAGCCTGCACAGCGTCATGTTTTTCCATGCCGACACCGATCCTGACAAGCTCCTGGAAGATTACAAGAAATTCAGTCCGGTTCTGAATGTGGAACACGGCATCCAGACCGCCGTGGGCATTGCCGCGTATCCGCATTTGAGCTTCAAAAAGGCCGATATTCTGGAAAATTGCCGCAAGGCCCTGGATTACGCGCTGCTCCTGCCCGCGCCTCATGTGGGGCTGTTCGATTCGCTGGCCCAGAACATCAGCGCGGATAAATTGTTTAGCCAGGGCGATCTGTACGGGGCCCTGGAAGAATACCAGCTGGCTTTGCTGGCGGATCCGGCCAACAATCTGGCCCGCAATTCCCTGGGCATCTGCCTGGCCCGGCTTGGCAAGCTGGGACGACGCGCGCAAGCAGTTCGAGGAGGTCATCGAACGGGGATGGCGCGGACCTGATGGCCATCTACAACCTGGGCCACGTCTACCAACGTTTGGGCGAGGGCGCCAAGGCGCGCAGTTCCTATGAACGTTGTCTCGAACTGGATGGCGAGCACGTCTTCAGCCTGATCCGCCTCGGACAGATGGCGGAAAAGGACAGTGATCTGGAACTGGCCCGCAGCTATTATCAGCGTGCGGCGAATCTTGAAGAAGGACGCGGCCTGACTCACAGGCATATGGCCCGGCTGGCCCTGAAACTGAACAACGCGGAAGAAGCCCGCGAGCACCTGCATCAGGCCCTGCTGTTCGACCCCAAGGATGCCCTGGCCCTGGGGCTGCTGGCCAAGCTCTACCTGGAAAACGGCGACGATACGCAGGTGGCCGAAACCCTGGCCAAGCAGAGCGTATCCATCCGGCCCGAACAAAAGAGCGCCTGGATCGAACTGTCCCGCATCTATGACAGGCAAGGTAAGAACCGCGAGGCGCAGGACGCCCTGGCCAAGGCGGCTTCCTTGTAAATTCAGCCTGTTGCGCGTCCGGCGGCTTCAGCTGCGTTTTCGAACGCTTCTGCCGGACCTGCCCTGGCGGAATCGCCCCTTGACAAAGCCCCCATCGAGCCCATTATATGCCTCCAGCCGGAAATTTGCCTAAACCGGCCTTGATGCCCCTGCATGAGGCATGGTATGTTCTGTATAAGACGACTCAAGAAACCTTGTGCCGGGATCGTCAGGAAGCAACTGGATCGGATGTATCATGACATTTCATATCATTACTTTTGGCTGCCAGATGAACGCCAACGACTCCGAATGGCTGGACCGCGCATTGCGTGCCCAGGGACTGGAGCGTGCGGAATCCGGGCAGGCCAAGATCTACATACTTAACACCTGCAGCGTACGGGAAAAGCCCGAACTCAAGGTCTATAGCCTGCTCGGACGGCTCAAGGCCTACTGGGAACAGGACCCGGAAGTGTTTGTGGCCGTGGGCGGCTGTGTTGCCCAACAGATCGGCAAGCGTTTTCTGGAACGCTTTCCCTTTGTCCGCCTGGTGTTCGGCGGAGACGGCGTACATATGGCTCCCCAGGCCATTTCGCGCTTGCTGGATAATCCGGACCTGCGCATCAGCCTGCTGGATTTTTCCGAATCCTTTACCGAACGCCCCATATTCGCGCAGCAGCGTTCTCAGTCCGCGGTGCAGGCCTTTGTGAACATCATGCAGGGCTGCGACAATTTTTGCGCCTACTGCATTGTCCCCTACGTACGCGGTCGGCAGAAGTCCCGGACCAGCACGGCCATTCTGGAAGAATGCCGCCAGCTGGCGGACAACGGCGCGCGGGAAATCACCCTACTGGGGCAGAACGTCAATTCCTACGGCCTGGACAAGGGTGGGGACGGCGTCAGTTTTGCGTCTCTGCTGCGCCAGGTGGCCGCCATTTCCGGCGTGGAGCGCGTTCGGTTCGTGACCTCGCACCCCAAGGATCTTTCGGACGAGGTCATCGCCGCGTTCGGGGAGCTGCCGGAGCTCTGTCCGCAGCTGCATCTGCCCATTCAGTCCGGGTCGGACAAAATTCTCAAGTCCATGGGGCGGCGTTACGATTTGAAGCGCTACCTGTCCCTGGTGGACAAGCTGCGGCGGGCACGTCCGGAAATCACCCTGAGCACGGATTTTATCGTTGGTTTTCCGGGCGAGGACGAAGCTGACTTTCTGGAAACCATCCGGGTGCTGGAAGAAGTGGATTTTGAAACGAGTTTTTCCTTTCAGTATTGCGACAGACCCGGCGTACGGGCCGAACGTATGGAGCCCAAGGTGCCGGAAGAGGTCAAGGCGGAGCGTCTGGCCCGTCTGCAGGCCCTGCAGATGGAACTGACCACCCGTGCGCTGGCCCGCACCGTGGGGACCGAGGTTCAGGTGCTGCTCGAGGGAATCAGCAAAAAGCAGAACCTGCCGGGCAAGGACGCCTCGGGGCAAATTTCTCTGCGCGGACGCGATGCGCACGGACGCGTCGTGAATTTGGGCTGGCCCGCGCCGGCAGGGTTTATTCACAGTCCGGACCTTGGCACGGCCATGCCGCCGCTGCTGGCCGGATTGACGGGCAAGATCGTTCCCGCGGGAATTATCGCGGCCAAGAAACACTCATTATTTGGGAAAGCGACAGGT
>CAXXHY010000043.1:0-32241 GCA_963667575.2 Desulfovibrionaceae bacterium
GTCTGATCAAGGTTCGGAGGAAGGGGCAGTAGTTGCTGTCTTCCGCCAGTCACTCGAAGAAATCTTGTTATTCAAGCGTTTCTCTGGGTGACAAATCGCAGTGATTGCTGCGGTTGGAACTTCTACGTCTTTGGCTTCGGACCGTCAACTGGAAACTTTCGTTTTCTTCTGCCTTATCTTCGGTTTTTGATCACGTCGCAGTCAGCAGTTTGATCAAGGCTCAAAAGAATGGCAGTAGCTGCTGTCTTTTGCCAGTCACTCGGAGAACTCTTGTAGTTCAATGGTTTTTTCAGAGTGGCTAATCGCAGTGGTTGCTGCGGTTGGAACTTCTACGTCTTTGACTTGCGGCAGTCAAGAGAAAGGATCGTCTTTTTTGAAACTGCTTTGGTCTTCCTGGAAGCTGCAAATGTTCAACTGCCCAGAAGCGGAAATCTACGACGACTCCTTGGAGTAGTCAACAGAATATTGAAAAAAATTGAGTCATGCGGTGGCCGTGCTGAAGCAACACTGGCTGTAGAGCAGGAATAGCGCGCTTCCGAGCAATATTTGAAACGGGTACCAGGGCAGGGCGGAGGAGGGAAGAATAATGGGAAGCAACGAAAGTGCGAATGCCGGCGGAGAGGCAATGCGCATTTTGTCCGAGAGGAAGAATACCGTTGTCACAGAGAGACCGGCCGCTATCCAGAGCGGACCTCCTGCCCAGAGTACCACCAGCCCGAACCAGCAGATTCCGGCCAGGGCGGAAAGCGAGACAAGAGTTGCAATACGTACGGTGGGCGTATTGTTTCCGGACAGCCGGGATTGGGTCGCTTCCACAAAGACCACGATCAACGGCGGAGCGATGATATAGATCCAGGACAAATCATAAGCCAGGTATGCTGTGATATAGACGAGGGCGATTATTTTGCTCCATATGGAAAGCGATTCGTATCCAGTCTTGTGTATATGCGGCAATTGGGGGAGACTTTGATGTCTGCGCGTGCGTCCTGTGTTTCAGTATAATGGCAAGCAATCCTGCCATTATACAAACAGAGATGGGATAGCTGATGCTGCGGACGTTGAGGAGAATGGGCAGGATGGCTGCAGATATGGACGGGTATACGCCCGAATGCAATATTTTGAGTTGCAGAGCCACAAGCACGAATGCCGTACATACGAGCAGGGCGAAGGAAAAGGAAAACAGGTGGAGCAATGCGACTCCGGTTATGGCTCCCAAGGTCGGAGAAAGCCAGATCAGTACCGGGTGCCCCTTCCACGGGCACTTTTCCATGACCACAGCGCCAAAGGAAAGGGCAGCTATTTCAGGAAAAATGATCTCATTGAGAGAAAAGAATTCGGCCACACCGACCATGGCCATGACTAGCAGGATGGTGAACAGCTCATTTTTGTTCAGCATTGGCTTTTCCGGTTTTTGTGGAGAAGAATTTTTTCTTGGACTAACTGAGGCACTGCCTCAAATTTCGCCAGAAGGGAGCGTTACCCTTAACTCGTTAATTGGAAAAATGGTGCTCCCAGTTGTTAGCCAAACGACTCCTGATCCGCCGAATGATCAACTTTACTCGGCCGCAAAGCGTACCTGATAGCCGTTGTCCGTGTCGCAATCCAAATAGACCGTACGTGGCATGGTGCCTTCAACCATGCGGGCGAGGATTTCCTCCGAGACTTTGGGAAGAACAGAATCGGCAAGAATATAGTCGATGTTCCGCGCACCCGCATCCGCGTCCGTACAGCTTGCAACAATGCGTTCGATGAGTCGCTCGGAGTAGTCGAGCTTGCTGGAGCCGCTGCGTTGGAGGCGTTCCGCAAGTTTTTTGAGTTTGAGCCGGGTAATATCCTTGAGAGCGGGCTTGCGGAGCGGATAGTAGGGGGTAACCACCATACGCGCCAGCAGGCCGGGTTTGAAATGATCGCTGAGCACCGGACGGATGGCCTTGAGTACGGTGGGCAACGGCATGTCCTGTTCGGCGCAGAGGCCGGAGATGAAATCGCTGGCAAGGTTGGTGGTCAGGAACACGATGGTATTGCGGAAATCCACCACCCGTCCTTCGCTGTCCGTGAGGCTTCCTTTGTCAAAGACCTGCAAGAAAAGGTTGATCACTTCAATATGGGCCTTTTCCGCCTCGTCCAGCAACAGCACTGAATAGGGACGGCGGCGAACGGCTTCGGTAAGCAGCCCGCCTTCTCCGTAGCCCGCGTATCCGGGAGGTGCGCCTATCAGACGGCTGACGCTGTGGCGTTCCTGAAATTCGCTCATGTTCAGGGCGATAAGCGCGGATTCCTCGCCGAACAGGAGGTCGGCCATGACCACGGCGGTTTCGGTTTTACCTACGCCACTCGGACCTACCAGCAGAAAAGCCCCCAGAGGCTGGTTGGGATTTTTGAGTCCGGATTTGGCTGCCTTGAGGTTCTTTCCTATGATGCGCAAGGCATTGGGCTGGCCTTTGATGCGATCCCCCAGGTTGGTCTCGATGTTCAGCACCGAACGCGCGTGGTCTCGCAGCACTTTGCCCAAAGGGATGCCGGTCCAGTCCGAAACCACCATGGCGGCGACCTCGGCGTCAACTTCGTAACGGATCAGAGGTTTATCTCCCTGAAGTTCCTTGAGTGCCCGCAAGGTCTGTTTGATTTCTTCCTGGCCGGATGCATCTGCCCCGGGGGGAGCTTCCTTGCCGTTGAGTTGCTGCAGTTCCGCCTGGGATTGGCGCAGGGCCAGAAGGTGGTGCGCCAGAGCGCGTTCCTTGTTCCAGCGTTCTTCGATGTTCTTTGCCTGCGCCTTCAAGGTCTGCAACTGTTCCCAGGCCAGGTTCAGCGCCTGCTCATCCACACCCGCGCCATTGCGCGTATCGGCATGAAGCGCTTCGATGTGCCGGCGAATGGAAAGAATGGCCAGTTCCTTGTCTTCGAGGATGCCTGGTTTATGGGTCAGGCTGATACGTACGCGCGCTGCGCTCGTATCCAGCAGGTCCACGGCCTTGTCCGGCAGCAGGCGACCTGAAATATAGCGGTGCGAAAGTTCAACAGCGGCCACAAGAGCCTCATGCCGGATACTTACATCATGATCGCGTTCGTAGCGTCTTTTGAGGCCGCGCAAAATGTCGATGGTGGCTTCAACGGAAGGTTCATCGACTTTGACCAGCAGGAATCGCCTGGACAAAGCCTGGTCTTTTTCGAAGTATTTCTTGTATTCCGGCCAGGTTGTGGCGGCAATGGTACGCAGTTCTCCTCGTGCCAGGGCCGGTTTGAGCAGGTTGGCAGCATCTGATCCGCCGGTTTTGCCGCCCGCGCCGATGATGGTGTGGGCTTCATCGATAAAAAGAATGATCGGGGTGGAGCTTTCGCGTATGCCGCTGATAACCGCCTTGAGCCGCGCCTCGAATTCGCCTTTCATGCCGGCTCCGGCTTCCAACAGGCCGATATCCAGAGTCAGAATATTGACATTTTTAAGGGGCCCGGGCACGTCGCCAGCTGCGATACGCTGCGCCAGCCCTTCAACCACGGCGGTTTTTCCCAACACCAGCGTCTCCGACGATGATGGGATTGTTCTTGCGACGCCTGAGAAGAATGTCAATTAATTGCCGCATTTCCCGGTCGCGCCCGAAAACCGGATCTATTTCCTGGCGCGCGGCTTTTTCTGAAAGATTGACGCAATAGCGTTCGAGGGCTTCCTGGGGGGAAATTCCGTCGCTGGAGCGTCCTGCAACGTCCGGAAGCGTTGAGCTTTGACCGGTTTCAATGGATTCCTTTGTAATTTTGGAAAATTCCGTCAGCAGGGTGTCTCGATTGATGGTCCGCAGGTAGTGGGCGTATTCTTCGGTGGAACCAGTTGCCAGACGCGAACAAAGCGCGAGCAGCACGGCACCGGACCGGATGCTCTGTTCTTCCAGTTCCAGGGAGGCCACAAGCCAGGCGTCCTGCAGCAGGTTGACCAGTTCCGGCGACATGGCAGGACGTCCGGTGTTTCCCCGATTGAGTTTTTGAATCGCGGTGTTCAGAATGGGACGCAGGGCTGCCCGGTCGAGTCCGAATCGTTTGAGTATCTGGGCAATGTCGGCATCAGGGGCTTCGACCAGTTGGGAAAAAAAATGGACAGGGCTGACTTCAAAAAGCCCGAGAAGCCCGCAATCAGCTGCGGTTGCTTGCATTTTTTCCAGACAGTAGGTGTTCAGCCGCTCCAGAAGGATTGAGATATGCACTTTTGCCATGTCAGGGATTTCCGCTCGCGTTGCAAGGTTTGCTTTTCTCCTGTTTAAAATACCAGGAGACTTGTATCTCGGGCGTAAAACGTGTATTTAAATAGCTACCTCAACTATGTAGTATGAAACGGGCGCTTTGAAAAGGAGAGCTAGCGGATATGGATGATAGCAAAGAACGTCTGGATAATGAACTCCTACAGCTGGTTACGTTTTCCGTAGCCGGCGAAGAGTTTGGGGTGGATATTTTCAAAGTCTTGGAAATTATCCGTATTATGGAGATAACCAAAGTCCCTAACTCGCCGGCATTTGTCGATGGGGTTATCAACCTTCGTGGCAAGGTCATTCCCGTCATCGACTTGAGGAAGCGTTTCGGGATGTACCCTAAAGAGCATGATCACAACACGCGGATCATTGTGTTCGAAATCAGAAAAACAATCGTGGGATTTATCGTGGATTCCGTATCCGAGGTCCTGCGAATCAAGGCCAGCACGGTAGAGCCGCCACCACCGGTTATCGGCGGCTTGGACTCCGAATACATCAGCGGGGTGGGCAAGCTAGAAGAAAAGCTGTTGCTGCTTCTGGACCTGAACAAACTGCTGACTATCCACGAGACAGAAATGCTGGAAGATTTTTAGCCTCTTCCTTTTTGCAAAACATCAGAGACGAAACTAACGTCAAGGCTTGTAGACCGTAATCTCCTTTTTGAGGAGGTTACGGTTTTTATATGATATCTCCAGCACATACTTGCCAGGGACATCTTCGGGCGACACTTCGATGGTGGTCGTGGTCACATCTCCCACCCGTACAGTAAACAGGCCTGTGCTGGTAATGCCGCCAGGGCTTGATATCTTGAGATCCAAATCCACCGGCTCACTGGCCGGTTCTCCTTCCAGCTTATACGAAATACTGAAAAAGGTGTTTTTCTGAATGGGCAGCTTCGCGCTTTGGTCTATAAGGCTGATGTTCGAAAGCTTCGAAGCCTTTTCGCTTTCTTTTGGGGGCACGGTCACCACTACGATTTTATCATCGTAACGATATACACCGTAGTCGAGTACTTTGAGCTGTTTGATTTCCAGGGCCCAGGCGGAACAGGCCATGGATAGGAGCAACAGTATCAAGGTGGTAGTGCTGATGAACGTTCTCATGGTTTGTCTCCTGGTTGGGGGTGCCTTCTGAGGGGGTGTCGGAAAAATATGCATCCGGTAACCCTCTAGTATCTCGAATTTATTTAGTTATTTTCTAGATTTTTTCATTTGTCAAGTCTTTTCACTCAGTTGATGAAAATTTTTTCTCCAGCCCGCAGCAATGGCACGGTCCTGGCATAAGGGGAATTATGAATTAATCTTGAATGTCGATGACTTGGATTCACCATAAAAGGAGTAAGTGTGATGAAGAAAATGTTTTTTCTCTCGGTGCTGCTGATGGTTCTGGGGTTGAGCACAATCAGTTCCGCCTTTGAAGTTTCCGTGGGCACCCCTGCCAAGGATGGCGGGTATCATTCCGGCGAATTCCATTCTGTTCAAATGCAGACCCAGCCCGCCAAGGAAGGCAAGCAGGTTGCAGTGGTGAAGGCAGAACAGCAGACGCAATCTCAAACAGCCAATCAATAGTTATGGAATGGCATGATAAGCCGCATGGAAAAGAGAGGCAAGGGAGAACGATCTTTTCCGTGCGGCTTTTCTTGGCCCGTGTCCACGATTAGGATCGCGTCGCATGCAACCGGAGCAGAGTACTGTTTACGATCTGATCTGCTCCGGAGGCGTTTCCGTATCCTCTCCAGGTCGGGTATTTTTCCGGCTTGGGGAAACTGCAAAGAAAACATGGTAGTTGTTTTGCTTTTGCAGGGAGACGACGCGATGTTTCCGTCTGCATGTTCTTGCCAACAATCAACGGATAGGAGAAACACAGCGAACAACGGTATGAGGGCAAAACGATCATTTTTAGTAAAGAGCCCGATAACCGTCCAAAGAATGTCGGGGGAGACATGTCAAAGCGAATACTAGTGGCCCTCATTTGCTTACTTTTTTTGATCGGGGGCTTGACCAATAGCGCCCTGGCCGCGAAATACAACGTACGCTCGGTCATCGCCATGGACTTCGATACGGGTAAGATTCTGTACGAGCAGAATGCGGATGCGAAAATCGCTCCGGCATCTCTGACCAAGGTATTGACCTTGTATATCCTTTGGGAAGAAATCGAAGCCGGCCGGGTAAAACTTACCGACAAGGTCAAAGTCAGCAAGCGTGCCGACAATACCGGTGGTTCCAGCATGAACCTCAAAGCTGGTGAAAAGGTAAGCGTACGGGAGTTGATCAAAGGTATGGCTGTTGCCTCGGGTAATGACGCCTGTGTCGCCATAGCCGAGTACCTCTACGGCAGCGTATCCAAGTTCGTCAAGCGGATGAACAAGAGGGCCAGGGGAAAGCTTGGGTTGAAAAGCACCTATTTTTGCCACGCCCAATGGCCTGCCTGCCGACAGACAGTTGACCACTGCCCGTGACATGCTCACGCTGGGAGCCGCCTATGTCGCTCGATTTCCCAACGCTTTGAAGATCCATTCCTTGTACTCCATCACCCATAACGGCTACACCCGCAGAAATTCCAATCGGTTGCTGGACAAGTGCGAAGGTGTGGACGGCCTGAAAACCGGATACGTCAATGCTTCCGGATTCAATATTATAGTGACCGCCAAGCGGAACGGGCACAGGATTATGGCCGTTGTCCTGGGAGGAAAGACAAAGACGTTGCGCAACAATGCGGCCGAAGAAGTGATTGAAAGCAGTTTTTATTCCATCCGACACGACAATATGCCGAAATATGCGCAGTCCCGGCCTGCTAAGCCCAAAGTGGTCGTGCAGCAAACAGCCGTGCCTGCAACTCAGATGGGGCAGGACAAACCACGGGCCCGCATCGGTCTGGCTGAAGAGGCCATGGTGGATTTGATCGCGCAAGCCACTGTGCGGGAATCCAGGAAACAAAACTCCCGCGCGACCTATACCATTCCTCTGCAGTCGCAGAATTCACGCCCCAAACACGGTTTTTACAGCCCGCAGCAATCCGGTTCTCGCGGTATATACACCATTCATGAGAGTTCCTGGCAGGATCTCGAAAGTGCGGCCAGCAGGGCCCGTATTTTGCGGAACAAGGGCTTCAATGCGCGGATACGCCGCGTTGACCTTGGCAGCAAAGGGATCTGGCACAGGGTGCTGATCGGGGATTTCAACGACTGGTCGGCGGCAAAGCGCTACAAAAAGCAATTGAACCGTTACGGTCTGGAACACGCGGTCATACTCAAACAGGTGGGATAACCCTGGAGAAAGGGTCAATGATGCCGTATGCGCCGGGAGACAGGCCCTCGGCGCTGATCATCTGCATGTTCTTTTCTATGCTATGGCGTATTGAGGCGGACGGAGCGGGGCGCTGATGTCAGTTTGACCCGAAGCCTCGAGTCCCTGCCTGTACTCGGCAATTTTTTCTCGCATACAATCGCATGTGGGACGAATACTTGCCGCAGCCTCCATGAATTTCAACGCAATATTCAGGTCGTAAGATTCTGCAGAAAGGGCGAACTCCTTGAGACAGTCGGCTTCCGGATCCACGAGACGCCCCAGAGGAAGCAAGCGTTTGAAGTAGTGATCAAGAATATTATCCAGCGTCAAGTGACTTTCCAGCTCAATTCCAGTGGCTTTGTTCAGTTTCTCAATTTCACTGTTGATGTATTCAATCGCTTCAAGAATATATTCGAACGTAATGTCATGAGACGTTATGGCGAACTGTGCAGTCCCTTCATAGGAAGCAATCCTTCTTACTTCCGTTACCCGGTGGCTTTTGCGCGAATTCAAAACGCATTTCTTGTTTTTTCTAATGGTGCATTGCGAGCCAATGGCCGTGAAAAAATCATTAAGATGCTGCGCACCGTATTGTTCGTGCTTTAAAACAATTACATTTTCTTTGCCAAAGCAATTTGCGTACGTCTCATAGATGGGGTTCTGGGAAGCCAGCAGCCTTTGATAGGGGCGTGATGAAAAAAACAAGAAAATTTCTGGCTCCATCTACCAGGACCTGATTGTACCAGGAGAGGAGAAAAGAGAACGGCTCACGTGCATACATGATCACCTTGGTGTTGTATTTGGAGAAGGCCTCTTTCAGCTGAGCCGCTACAAAGGATGGATTCTCGGCTTTTCCTATCCTGAAAAATTCTTCGGATGAGATCAACGCGGTGGAAGCAGGATGCGCGTCAATTTCCCTGATCAGGGACTGCGCTTCGGAGTGAAAGTCTATGTCTTTGTCAACGAACCACACCGGCGGTATGACATTACCATAATCACGGGGCAGACTTAAGGAGAGTTTGCCGTGGTTGTTTTTGTTCCTTACAGGTCTCGAACAGGTGGGGTAACAAAAGTCCAGCTCCGAGGTATTGCAAAAGTGCTGGATGGAGGTTGTTCCGGTCTTGAAATTCCCGATATGAAAGTAAACAGTTTTCATTTGATCCCTGCAGATATTTTTGAGGTATTCCGCAGTATGAAAAAGACAGAAGCGAATACCCTTTCTGGCTATGAGATCCGGTACAATCCGACCAAAAGCAGAATCAACGGAATGTACAGTTTCCTTCAACCGCCACCAACGACAAAAGAGAAGGCGGGATTGGAAAAGAAAAATCAGCCGGTCAGGTTCAGGCTCAGTGGCAACGCAGCAGAATCAAATCGGATATCATGAAGCCTGTTGAAAGGTGGCAACAAAACAAGACCTTTCACTCGATGAAACGTTTTGCAAGTGGTAAGCAAAAGTTTCCTTCACAACAATTCCATACAAAAGATGTGCCTAAATAAACCGTTAGAAAAAAATACCGATTGGAATCCGTTCTGTCAATGATACTGATTAGAAAATGACGAGGCAAGAACAAGACTTCGAGAAGAGAGGTTATTGGCATTGTATGAGTGATCAAGGATCAAGTTCGGAATATTCGGCATGCGTTAAGCCCTGATTGGCCTGTCTTTTAGGGAAATTGTATCCCTTGAACGAACATTGCCGGCATTGCCGAGGTCTCCTGGTAGCTCTGGTCTCGAATGGGAGTCAAAAAAAGGGGGGATGCCGTGAAGCATCCCCCCTTTGGGTGTGACATGTTGCCGGAACTAGGAATTAAGTTCCTTTTCCTGCGGGAAAACCGGCAGGTAACGGTAGGACAGGCTGAGAATTAGGAATCCGTAGGCGATTACCAGGAAGGTCGGTGCCCATTCAGCCCAGTTGGGCGTGTACGACTGCCACTTGTCAAAGGGCAGTACGGGAATGGCCAGAGCCTGAACCGTGAAAACGTAACGGTTGATGGTAACACCGATGCAATCGAGGATGGCAGCGGTATACAGCCCGGCGGGATTGTTGCGGATGGACGGAGTCATCAGCATGACGGCCGGAACAACACCGCAGAGGACGATTTCCGACCACAGCAGCCACTGTCCGTAGCCGAGATCCGAATTGAACATCTGGTCAAAGGTCAGTCCGACACTTGGCAGATAGCCGGTGGCCCAGGCCCAGGTGTCGATGATCTTGAAGACGATGTAGATGCTCAGCATGGTGCCGGCGATTTTACCCATCAGGGCCTTGATCTTGTACTGCACCAGCGTTCTGCCGGTAAGGATTTCCATCAGCTTGCAGACCAGCACGGTAAAGACCGGACCGGAACCCACGGCTGAGAGAACGAACAGGAAGAAGGTCCAGGGCCAGATGAAGAAACCTTCGCGGAAGGCGTAAGGACGGCTGAAGAGAACGCCGTACATGCCACCCAGGGATCCCTGGTGGAAGAAGGACAGGAACGCGCCCATACCGGCAAAAAGCGGCATCCAGACATGGAAGTTGTGGGCGATATTGTGCAGCAGTTTGATTTTGTTCAACTGTCTGTTTTCCAGGATCAGCGGCACGTATTCAATGGTCAGAACACCCAGGTAGCAGGAGATGCAGAACATTACTTCTACCAGCATGGAAGTGAACATTGGGGTGCCAGAAGCCGAACCACGAACGTGCGGGCTGACCGACGTCCAGGCCGAGAACGATCATGGCGCCGGAGTAGCAGATGAATCCGACGATGACGGTCAGGTTGATGATGTGCTTGAGCGGATCGATGTTCAGGATGTAGCGCAGCAGGCCGGTAAAAAAGGCACCGGCGCCGAGAGCGATGACAGCCAGGTCAAAGGTGATCCACAGGCCGAATCCGAAGTAATTGTCCAGGGCGGTAATGCCGAGTCCGAATCCGAGGATCCAGAGAACGGCATAGGTTCCCCAGACAAGGAATACGCCTATAAAGGCCAACCATCCCAGAAACTGCCAGAAAGAGCAGCGGGGCAGGCCTTCAGGAAACAGTTTTTCGTCAATCATGTTTTACCCCTTTAGCCTAAGGTTAAGCCTTCTTCTGATCTTCGAGGAAGTGGTTGCCCTGTTTGCGAACCCATTCACGCTCGGAGAGATAAAAAACCTGAGGATACATACCCAGCTGTTCGAGCAGACGGAAAGAATGCGGGTTGATCTTGTCGTGCAGTTCTTTCGTCAGTTTGTATCCGGGAGGGACATCTTCGCCGAACAGTTCTTCTTCTTCGGAGGTGTGCGGGTGCACTTCGCCGAACAGAATCTTGAATTCCTCTTCGCTGGGCGGTTCCGAGAAAAGCGCCTGGTGAACCTTGTGTTCGGGGTCCATGAAGTTTCCGAACATGATGGCACCGTTAGGGCAGGCATCTGTGCAGGCGGTGACATACGCGCCGTCCGGCAGGGCCTTGGGATCGTCGCCATTCAAACGGGCGCGGTCCTGAGCTTCCATCCAGCGATGGTGACAGAAGGTGCATTTTTCCACTACGCCTCTGGGGCGTACGGAAGTATTGGGCGTCAGGGTTTTTTCCATGCCCTTGGGCCAATACGGATCGTACCAGTTGAAGTAACGCGCATGGTACGGGCAGGAAGCCATGCAGTACCGGCAACCGAAACAGCGCGGATAGATCTGGCTGACGATTCCGCCGTCTTCATCCTTTTTGGTGACCGTGGCAGGGCAGACCGGGACGCAGGCAGGCTGGCCGCACTGCATGCACGGACGCGGCAGATACGCGACGTCGGCTGCAGGGTAGTCCTTGCCGTTGTTGAGCTGATACACCAGCATCCAGGTGGTGGTCCGCATCTTGTTGGACATGTCCGTTGTGTGATTGACAAGGTCCAGCCTGTAGGAGAATGCGACGTTGTTTTCGGCCTGGCAGCTGACCATGCACGCGCCGCAGCCCGTGCATTTGTCCAGGTCTATGACCATTCCCCATCGAGTAGTATAATGTACGTGTTCATATCCATGCATGGTTGAAACACCTTTTGCTTAGATTTTCTTAATTTCGACTTTGGTGTCCGTCCAAACAGGGAGGCCGGTTTCAGGCTCTTTGCTCAGGGTAAGGAGCGCTGAAATGTTGCTGCCCTTGTCTTTGGTGAACTCATCAAAGGCTGTATGGCCCAGACCCAGGGGTGCAGCCACAACATCGTCCATGATGCCCTCAAACAGGTTGACCATGACCACGGAAGAAGCGCTGGAGCTGGAGATGGCAACCTTCTGGCCTTCGGAAACACCGAGTTTGGAAGCTGTGGCCTTGTTCATCTGAACAAAGGAATAACTGCCTTTCAACTGGGTGTCGGGAATGGTCTTGAGGTTGAAGTACGGGGTGGCGACAGTGCCGGTTCCGTAGTTCAGCTTGCATATGGGAGCCAGGACCAGACCTTCGGTTTTGGCCTTGAGCGGCAGCGCGGCTGCGAGCAATCCGGGCTTGAGAGCCAACCCGGCATTGGGAATCTGCGTATCGGATTGAACGTACTTGCCCAGCAAATCGTCAAAGGAGGATCCCAACTGCTTGGCACGGGCATCCAGAACATCCTTGAAGGCGCCGTATCCGAGATCCATATTCAGGGCTTTCGCCAGGGCCAGGATGACATCGCCTGTGGCCCGTGCGTCCACCAGAGGTTTCACCACCGGGAAAACAGGGCTGTAGATGCCGAAGCCGATGCCGTAAGGATTGATCACGTCATCATAGCGCTCGAGTCCCATGGGAGCGGGAAGTACGAGGTCGCAGAGCATGGCGGTTTCATCCAGGAACTGCGAGAAGCTGACCTTGAAAGGAATTTTTTTCAACGCTGCGGCAACTTCTTTGGGCTGCGGCAAGGCATACGCGGGGTTGGCCTCGTACACGAACAGGGCGGCCGGAGCCTTGTCTGCTCCGGAAGCAATGTTGGCGAGGTAGCTGACAGGCTCTCTGCTCAGCATTTCCGTACGTGTCATTGCAGCATTGACAACCTTGGGCAGGTCGGGGATGGCCTGCATTCCGCCGGGGTTGTTCAGGCCGCCGAGCAGCAGGTTGAGCGCGATACCCGCAACGACAGTGGCGGTGCTTTCACCTTGTCCGATGGGGGATCCGACGATGACCACCGGCTTGGATGCGGCTTTGAGCTTTTTGGCCAGTCCGGTCAGGGCTTCTGCAGAAATACCCGTGAGCTGCTGGACCTTTTCCGGCGTGTACTGACCGGCCAGGGCCTTGAATTCGGCAAATCCGCCGGCGATGGACTCGTCGAGGGCTGCGCCGTCTGCCAGAAGCAGGTTGCACAGTCCGAGTGCCAGGTAGCCTTCGGTACCAGGCTTGATGGGGAGCCATTCGGACACGGTACCGGTGTTGTTTTTCACCGGACCGGCGTAAATGTACTCGGCCGTGGGTTTTTCACCGTGCGGATGCGAGGCTGAGAACGCCCGTCTTTGCAGAACAGCCGGTCCCCATGATTCCAGGATGTCGGCGCCGATTGCAAGAACGAGGTCGCTGTTGGCAGTGTCGTATCCGAGTTGACCTTTGCCGCCCATGGCGACATTCCAGGCACGGGTGCCGGCCTGTGCTTCGGACGGCATCATGAAAAAACGATCAGAACCGGTCTGTTGCGTAAAACCGGAAAGCACCTCGTTGATGGTGCCGTTCTGATCGCCGCTGATAAAGGCGAGTTGATTCTTGACGCCCTTGATGGCGCCAAGTTTTTTGCGCAGCTGCTCCAGGGCTTCATCCCAGGAAATGGCGACGAAAGTGCCGTCGAGAGCTTTTTTCAAGGGTCTTTTGACCCGCGCAGGGCTGTAGAGAAGTTGTACTTCAGCCGCGGCAAGCGATGAAATTTTTCCACCGGACAGCGGGTTCTTCGGGTCGCCCATGGTGCGGACGGGAAGACCCTTTACAGTGCGAACTTGCATGCCGCATGCCGAGGGGCAGAGTTTGCTTGTCGTGGGAATATAGCCATTTTCGCCCCGAGGGATCCTCGGAACCCATGGCCAGTTCTGGGTCCAAATTGAAACGTCGTCTGTCAGCTTCCAAGGGATGGGCGTAAAAAGCGAGCCTACTGCACCGCCCACCAGGAATTGGATAAATCCTCTTCTATCGAGTCCCATACTCTAACACCCCTCTTATTTGTGGCACGTAAAACAGGCGTTGTTCGCATTCGTATTTTCACGATGCTCCGGAATGGCATGACACTCCTCGCAGGCCCACATTTTCATGGTATCCTTGCTGTAGCCTGTCAGCCTGTTCTCACTAAATGCTGGAGGCGTGTCTGTTTCGGCAACATTGGGATGGCAATGGTTGCAAAGCTCGACTTGAGTGAAATCATGACATTCGCCGCATTTGTCCATGTTGTGAACTGCATGGCTGAAAAATACGTTGTCCGGCTGCTTCTGGTAGACCAACCAGGGAACCTCTTTGCCGACGCTCAGGTACTTGTTGATGTACTCGGTCTCTGCGGGGTCTTCGCCCATGGCTGATTCATGGCACTCAGCACACTTCTCATTGTTGGGAAGCCCGTTGTAGGTGCCGTCCTCGTTGAAGTAGTGGCACTCGTCGCAAGCCATGCCCTGATCTCCAACATGGACTTGATGGCTGAATCTGATTGGCTGATTTTCCTGGCTGAACAACGCCTTAGGGAAAATCCACCATCCAACAACCAGAGCCAAGACAATGCCCACGAAAAAGGGTGCGACACCACAGCATCTCTTGGAGCACTGAGGTTGGCCGCTCTGATCACAACTGTGTTTTTCCTCCATAACCCTTCCGCCTCGTCTTGCGTTAAATAGAGTTTAAAATACACATATTTTACCTTACCTCGCACGTCTTTACTACGCACCGGGGGAACATCCTGTCAAGGTGATTTTATTCACAAATCGATTGCTTAAAGGCCCTGGAGTCCTTGTTTCTGTTTTTTTAAAAAGAAGTTACCTTTCTGCAATCTTATTGCAATTGACGATAATGTCGAATGTATTAGTCTTTCATTTCTGGTGGGATAGAAAAAAACTTTTCATGTAAAAGGTTCAACTCTCAAGCAAGAGAAAGACCTTGTTCAGGCATGATCCGGAAACGGTCGCATCCCTTGGTCCCACCAATGAATACGGCTGTGAACAGGTTAAACCGTATCCGGGTATGATAAGGAATGCTCAGGTCAAAATAATTTTAATTTATTGTTTTGACTCAGGGGCAGGACCTTGCCGCGCGGTACTTCGTTCCAGCACTTCCTCGCTGCAGAAAAACTGCGGACAACTGATGCTCCAGAGTCTCTCCTGATGCGTTTCTATATCCGGGCTGATGTTCCACTTCCAGGCTGCATTCAGAGTCGCCCCTCTGGAGTGAATTGCGATGCTGATGCCGAGAAGCAGCATTACCAGCCCCTTGCTCAACATTTTTTGGTGTTGTGATGTTTGGGAGAATATCTGTTGTACGGAAAAGAACGTCAGCAGAGTGAAGTAGGGGGTCATGTCGGAAAACAGACGCGGACCAAAAGAATGTCCTGCCCACCAGTGTGGAAAAAGAGAAATTCCCAGCCAGTGGATTGCCGGAATGACAAGCAGAACCAAAGCTTTCAAGGTGTCCGGCTGTTTTAAAGTAATGATGAAACCGTGAATGCTGAAAAGAAGCAGAGGAGAAAAGACGAATATTCCACGCGCCGTACTGAACAGATTGCCGGCAAGAGCTTCGAAAAAATTGTCATGATAGGATAAGCGTCCTCCGTAAAAGTACGGGGTCAGCAGCGAACCGTAGACGGCTTCATTATATATGACGAACGGCAGGGCAGTGACCAGGGCAATGATGCAATAAGACAAAAAGGTCCGTCTGTCCTGCAACAGTATAAAGATTCCGTATACTGCCAGGGGGATGGCGTTGGTCGGCCTGATGAAGTAGGCGCACGTCAGGGGAAGAGCCGTAAGAGCCAGTGACCGCGGAGAATTCTTGAACAGGAGCAGCAGGGACCAGGTGTTGCAAACTATGGAAAGACTGTGTGCCCAGAGAACCCGGCTGACTACGGAATAATTGGACGTGCCAAAGGCAAAAAGCAACGCGCATATGACGACCGCTTTCATGTCGCTGGCCTGCGAATACAGCAGGACAATGAACAGGGCTGTGGCCACGCAGAGATACAGGGAGGATATGAAACATTGCGCATTTTCCGACCAGTGTATCTTGTTTTTTATGTGATCCGAGAGACGGTATCCCCATAAGAGTCCGGATGTTTTTTCCAGTAAAAAGACGAGGGGAACGGACAGGATTGAGGTGGCGTCGGGGAAATACGAATAATACTTTCCCTGATGTTCGAACAGGCGGTAATCATTGGCGCAGTTGTCCCCGCAATACTCGTTCAGATCCGTATTGCCCTCATTGATGATGCTCATGGAAATGTGCACTGCCCAGAGAGAATCGCCAAGCAGTCTGTTGGGGCTTGAAGTATAAATAGCGAAGACCGCGAGCGGGAACAAAAGCAGGAAAAGAAGGTGAGTGCGTTTTTTTAGAGGGAGAGCCATATTGGCTGCAATTTATACATAGACTTCCCGGAATTGTCGATTGCCTGCCGCCAGAACCGATAGGGGATGCAGTTCGGAAAGGATAAAGGTGTGACGGCGGGCACGGGAGGAGGGGTGTCCGCCGTCGGGGGATGGTACGGAATCAGATGCTGGTTGTGAAAAGTTCGGGCTTTGCAAATTCGGTGATGTCGTTGCCGAAATGGACGTACAGCCCTTCGGCACCGTTCACAGGGATCCAGTATCCGTCCAGCACCTGTTTGGTGCGTTCGCTATATCCGCATTTGCGAATGGCTTCGCGTGATTTAAGGGCCTTGTTAGCCATGCATCCGGGGCAGGGTTTGTCACTCGGATACAATGTGTGGCATTTGATGCCCGGCGTGATGCCGAGTTTTTCCGCACAGTTATTTACCGCGACAATTTCCCGGCTGACGTGAATAAGCATGACTGGTTCCGGATACAGGCCCCACATCATGTTGAAAGCCGATAAAATCTCTGCTTCGATTTCTGGCATTGTGCACTCCTTGCGTCTTCAGATTGTTTCGTCCGTTATGCTGCCGGTAGGAGGCAAAAGCTTCTCTGGTCTGCAACAAAATGTATCGAATTGTACGCGAGGAGTTGCTACAATTTGTTACAAGTTGTTTCCCGACGGAAAGGCTTCCGCCAGGAAATGCACTTATATAATGTTGAAAACGCACGGCTGCATGACATGGCAGAGCCGACGCAAACAAAGGAAGTCGAGCATTGAATACGTTGCTGCTCATAGAAGACGATCGCAAACTCCATGAGTTGTTGCGGGATTATCTGGAGCTGTTTGGTTTCGAACTGCATGCGACAGACAGTCCGGAGGAGGGATTGCAGATGGTCCGGACTCTGCGCCCGGACCTGGTGCTGCTGGATGTGATGCTGCCGGGCATGAATGGTTTCGAGGTCTGCCGCCGGATCCGGCAGGATTCGGACATTCCCGTGATCATGCTGACGGCTCGGGGCGATGTTTCGGACCGTGTGGCCGGACTGGAACTGGGAGCTGACGATTATATCCAGAAGCCCTTTGAATCGCGCGAACTCGTTGCCCGGATTCAGACCGTGCTGCGCCGCATGGGACGTCGCCAGGAAAGCGCCGAGCAACAGTACGGGCGGCTGGTGGTGGATTTTGATGCCCGCTCCGCCAGGCTGGACGGTACGGATCTGGGTTTGACCACCAACGAGTTCAATGCCCTGGCATTGCTGGTCCGGAATCCGGGCAAAGTTCAGGACAGAGATGCTCTGTTGCATGAATTGCGCGGACTGGATAGCGACAACTTCAACCGATCCGTGGACATCACCATGAGCCGTTTGCGCCACAAGCTGCAGGATGACCCGAAATCGCCGGAGTTCATCAAGACCATCTGGGGAGCGGGGTACATGTTCATCCACAGGGCGGATAGCGATGAATAAGCTCTTGCTGCGTTGCGCGCGTTCCTTGTTCACCCGGCTGGCCCTGATCATGGTGGCCGCGGCTGTGGTGGTGAATATCGTGTCCTATCATCTGTTCTTTTTCTATCAGAGCGGCAATGATTCCGCCATGAATCGAAGTCTGCTGCAGTACGCCCGGTTTCTGACGCAATCGCTGGGGACCCCGCCCAGCCGTGAAACAGCCGATGCTCTGGGACAGCGGCTGGGCATGCGTATCCGCCTGGAAGGGCCCGAATCCTGGGTTGCCGGTTTGCAGTCTGAAGAATTTCCGGAGTCATCCCTGCGAACCTGGGAGCTGAGCGACTCCGTACGGGCGGGAAGAATGCACAACTACCACTGGTTGCAGGTCCGTGTTGCTCCGAACTTGCGGCTCACTTTCGAAACATTTCCAACTCCGGCCGAACGCGCCGAATCGCGGCGTCTTGGTCTGTTGTTTCTTGCCAGCACCTGCCTGGTTTTTCTGCTGGTGTACGGAGTCATGCGCTATATGCTGCGCCCGGTACGCTGGCTCACGGAAGGTGCGGCCGCCGTACGGGATGGAGACCTGAGGCATCGCGTTCCGGAAAAACGGGGCGGCGAACTTCAGGAGCTGGTGCATTCGTTCAATCAGATGGTCAGCCGTCTTGAGGGATTGGTGCAAGGCCAGCAACGCCTGCTGCTGGATGTGAATCATGAACTGCGAACCCCCCTGACCCGCCTGAAACTGCGTATTGACCTGTTGCCGGAGTCCAAAGCCGTGGACGGCATGAAGGAAGACATTCGGGAAATGGAAAAAATGGTGAGCTCTTTACTGGATGCGGCCCGGATGCGCCATGACGCAGGCACGCTGGAGCGGAGCATGACGGATCTGCCGGAACTGCTGGAAGAGATCGCGGCCCGTTATGCGGCCCGTGCGCCGGGGATAACCGTGTTTTTACCGGAAACTCCCGCGGCTGCCTGGCTGGATCAGGAACGTATCAAGACATTGCTGGGCAACCTTCTGGACAATGCGTTGAAGTATTCCGCTCCGGAGGCTCAGCCCGTGGAACTGCATCTGCAGGTGAAGCACGGGCTGGCCACAATTCTGGTGCGCGATTACGGAGTGGGCATTTCAGCGGAGGATGTGGCAAATCTTTTCGAGCCGTTTTATCGGGTGGATGCATCACGTACGCGTGATACCGGCGGTTATGGTCTGGGGTTGAGTCTCAGCCAGGCCATTGTTTCGGCCCATGGGGGAGAGATAGAAATCGAGAGCAAACCAGGGCAGGGAACAACGGTGCGGGTCAGTTTGCCGGGGGCCGCCATAGTGCGCCAGCACCACGGCAAGTATACGCGACAGGACGCCTAGGCCGTTTTCAGAGCCTGGATCACGATATTACGCCCCTGGGTTTTGGCCCGATACAAAGCGGCATCCGCGGCCTTGAGCAGATCGGCCAGGGTCTGCATACGGGGTGAGAATTCGCTGACCCCGATGCTTACCGTTACCCGAAGTTTCTGACCGTCCATTTGCCAGGGCAGGTCTTCAACTGCCTGACGCAACCGTTCGGCAAGCGCCATGGCTTCCTTGAGTGGAGTGGAGGGCAACAACGCGCTGAATTCCTCACCTCCGAGCCTGCCGAGAATGTCGGCATCCCGCAGGTTTTCTTTGATGCTTGCGGCGAATTTCTGCAGCACGCTGTCTCCGAACGCATGACCGAAGTCATCGTTGATGGACTTGAATCTGTCCAGGTCCATCATCAGCAAGGATGTGGGGGTATTGTAGCGCCTGGTTCGGGCTATCTCCTTTTCTCCCAGGAGGAAGAAGGCCCTGCGGTTGTTGAGTCCGGTCAGCGCGTCGGTCATGGCCTGGCGCTCGAGTTGTTCGTTGAGAATAACGATGTCCTGGTAGGCTTTTTTCTGTTCGATGATGGACCAGGCAATGTCCGCAATGAACAACGCATGGTTGAGATCGAGGTGCGAATAGTTCACGGGCTTGTTGCCCACGCCCAGCACCGCCACAACGGCATGGTCGCGGAGTATGGGAACGATGAGCTGGCGTTTGAGCGGCGTATGTCCGGAAGGCTGTGCCACATGGGGAGGAAAGGACTTGCTTTGATTCATGACCACAGGCTTGTGGAAGACGACACAGTCTCTGAGAAAGCCATGGTCGGGCAAAGGGAAACACCTCGACTGATCGGACGGTATGGTCATTTTTTCCTGCCCGGAATTCCAGACCCGGAATTCCAGGCAGTTTTCAGCGGGCTTTATGCGATGAAAGAATCCCGCCTGGCTGCCGGTAAGGTTCTTTACTTCCTCAAGAGCTTTCTGCATCAGTTCGGTAATGGAATGATCGGCCGTATATTCCCATAATTCCAGTCTGATCCGGACAATCCTCTCGGCCTGCCTTCTTCTTGAAATGTCACGCAACATGCACAGACAGTGCGGCTGTTGCGCGATTTCCATACGCTCCGCGGACAATAATCCATTGCGGATGATTCCGGTTTTCGTCACAAATTCGAATTCCCAATTTTTGATCTGTATATCGCTATTCAGGTCGGTGAGCATTTTGTCGAGCCTGTCGGGATCCTGGCAGAACTTTTTCAAAAAAGAGCTGCTGGCGAGGATTTCCTTACGGTCATATCCGCAGATTTGACAGAACGCGTCATTGACTTCGGTGATTTTGCCATTGTGCAGGTTCGTCAGAATGACTCCGTCCGGACTCGCATGAAAGGCTTTCTGAAATTTTTCCTCGCTTTGGCGCAGAATGCTTTCTGTTTTTTCCCGAATGGCGATCTGTTCTCCCAGTTGGGCAAAGAGCTTTTCATTGATCAGCAAGAACAAGGCAAGAGCGAGAATGATCGTCAGCATTTGAAAGGTTATGATGCTGATGGTGCTGGCGGCGTGGACAGTGAAAAAATTGTTACCGGATTCATATGAGGCGGCTATCCAGATTCTTGCCAGTGCTATGAGGCAAATGCCTGTGAACAGCATCCGCAACAGGCGGGATGCATTGCTGTATTCATTGTTTCTGTCCCCCTTCAGAACCACAACGCATTGCAGGGAGATGATGAAAATTCCAATGGAGAAGAGCAGATTTCTTGCTTGATAGTCTGGACGGGCAAAAGCATAGTATTCATGGATGAGTGTGTATACTATAATGAGAATATAATTGTGGATATTGCTTTTATACTGATTTTTCTTAAAAAGTTCCAATCCTCGCAGCATGAAGAATGAAGCTGTAATGATGAGCGGGGTTCCGAGCCCAATTGATAGTGCGTCAGGTATGATATGACGCAGAGACATTAATGAAACTGCTACGAAGAGCAGGGTATAATACGCGTTCCAATAACTTATACCAGCAAATCGTCTGTGATTTTGTCTCCATAAAAAGAATGAAACGATCATACAGATGAGAGTACTGATGGAGAAACTTATGAGCACAGTGCGAGTATCAAGTGTAAACTGTAGTGGTTCAGACTTGATCTGACAGTCACCTTTTGATGGGTTTGTAATTGTCAGTTTAGTTCAAACTTGTAACCTTTTCCTGCCAGATGGTCTTGCCATCAATCATAGTTTCCATTGGCGTTCGACCGCAACACATTTTTCCCTGATGAGTACGCTCGGTGTTGTAATAGGCCAGCCAAGCGTCTAAGTCCGTTTGCAATTCCTCCAATGAATGGAAGATCTTTTTCCTGAAGGCAACCTGGTAAAATTCATTCAATATCGTTTTGTGGAAGCGCTCACAAATACCGTTTGTCTGCGGATGTCGCGCTTTGGTCTTGGTGTGTTCGATGCCACAAATGCCAAGAAAGAGCTGATAATCATGTGTCTCTGCTCGGCCACAATATTCGGTTCCCCGATCAGTGAGGATGCGCAATATCCCCATTTCCTGCTCTTCAAAAAAAGGCAGCACCCGGTCGTTGAGTAGGTCAGCTGCGGTAATGGGTGTTTTCGTTGTGTATAGCTTTGCGGCAGCCCATTTGGAGTACGTATCCACAAAGGTCTGCTGATAAATACGCCCGACACCCTTAATTGTGCCTACGTAAAAAGTGTCCTGGCTGCCCAGATAACCGGGATGGGCAGTCTCAATCTCGCCATGCGCCTGGTCATCATCCTTCTTCTTCTCAAGTGCTTGGACTTGGGATTCTGTAAGAACAACTCCCTGATCGGCGGAGATCTTTTCCAATGCTTTTAAACGCAGCTTGAAGTTATGCAGCCCATGGCGCAGCCAGATTGAACGAACACCTGAAGGCGAAACAAATATGCCGCGTTTCCGCAGTTCGTTGCTGGAACGTGCCTGACCATGCGCGGGGAAATCTGTGGCGTAGGCAATGACAGCCTCTTCAATATCAGCTTCAACCCTATTCTTCAGGTTGGGTTTACGTCGGCTCCGATCGAAGAGGGCTTCAACTCCGCCTTGTTCCTTCGCAGTCTTGTAGCGGTAAAACGTGTCTCGCGAAAAGCCCATCATTTTGCAGGCCTTCGAGACGTTGTTGAGTTCCTCGGCGAGGTTGAGCAGGCCCATCTTGTGTTTTATCGTATTCTGATTGAAACTTTCCATGAGGTTCTCCTGAGCATGGTGCTCGGTTTGGTGGATTGTGCTAACCCATCAAAAGGGAGAACCTCTTTATTTTCAAGAGGAAATGTCAGATCTAGTCGAAACTACTTCATGTAAACATATATCTCCACAAATGTTCAATATATCGTATGGATATTATAACCATATAATATTATTATGTTATTTTAATTCTGCATCTGGCGCAACGTTTATCTGATTTCTTTTTTGCAAGTGCTGCTTCAGCGCAAATAATAACAAAGAAAAAACCCCTTTTGCGGACAAAAGGGGTTGGGATGTTTTATGGAGGCTTAGAAGATCAGGAAAGGTTATTTTGCTTGATAAACAAACGGGGAATCAAAGGAGGCAAAGGAAGGAAGCGCTTTGTCCTTGTCCGAAAGAATGGGGTCGCCCAGGCCGGCGAAAGGCCATTCTATGGCGATGTCAGGGTCGTCCCAGCGCAGGCCGGAATCTTTGTCCGGCGCATAGACCTCATCGACTTTATAAATGAATTCCGTTTCCGGTTCGAGAGTGAGGTATCCGTGGGCGAATCCCTTGGGCACGAACAGTTGCTTGAAATTGTCTTTGCTCAGGGTAACGCCGAACCATTTTCCATAGGCAGGTGATCCTTTGCGGATGTCGACAACCACATCGAACACAGCTCCCTGGATAACGCGTACGAGTTTGGCCTGAGACATTGGCGGTGTTTGAAAGTGCAGTCCGCGGAGCACTCCTTGTTTTTCGGAACGAGCGTGATTGTCCTGCACGAATTGCGCATGGATTCCCTGTTCGGCAAAAAGTGAGGATTTGTAACTTTCGTAGAAAAAACCCCGGCCATCGGGAAAAACTTTTGGCTCGAAAATCCAGACGTCGGGTAATGGTGTGGCTGTGAAACGCACAAGACTCTCCTGGAGTTATTAATCAATGCGGAAATGTATCGATTCCCTGCATTGAGTTAAAAGGAAGGTCACGCCATTGGCGGGGCCAGCGGCAAATGCCGCGGGAGCGGTAGTCAGCATGTGCCGCTCCAATTGATAAAATAATAGAGGTTCGGATCAGTTTTCAAAATCCAGATTTTCCGGGATGGTTTCATCCCGTACCGGCATTTCTGTTTGCGGCAGCAGTTGTGATGCCATAAACGTTCCGTACCCGCCGCTGTCATTGGAAATCACGACGAGCATTTCCGGTGAGAATTCGTAGAGCAATCGGCGTTCGTTGGCGGAAGGAGGAGTGATCTGGCCGTTGGAAGTGGTAGTCACTGCGGCGCGGATGTCCGCTTCCCCACTGGCCACGGCATTGTATACGGCGACTTCAAGAGCGCTGGAAGAAAGTTGTTGCAATCCGTTTTCCACGGTGCATCCCGTGTAGATGGCGCCGCTTTGTCCCAGAACCGCGGCTCCGCCGCTGTATTTTGTGTAGGGCGCGTACGCATAGGCTGCAGCCTGACCAGAGGCCTTGATCATGGCGTCAAGTTCCTCATCTGTCAATTCTTTCACGAACCATTTGCGGACCAGCTGGTCGTATAGGCCCATCTCCATGACGATGCGCAGCCCTTCGTTGATTTGTCCCACGAGCGCCTGATCCTCCCTGTTGAGCGCGTAATAGACATTGGCAACGCTCAGAGGAGTGCCCACCGGGCTGATATTGTTCAGACCGAGTTTCTGGATCAGGAACAGGGCGGTCCGGTCCGGGCCGCAATAGGCGTCGACTTCTTCACGATACAACGCTTTGATGGCCTCGCTGTCCGTATCGTACTGCTTCACGATCAGGCCGCCCATCTCCTCGAGTGCGGTCTGATAGATGGAGCCCTTGCGCACGGCAGCTGTCTTGCCGCGTAGTTGCTTGATATTGCCGACCCTGTCCTTGTTTTTGGTGAACAGGCGCGTACGCATGGTAAGGATGGGTTTTTCATTGAAAACATACAGCAACAGACGTTGCTGGGTCTTTTCCAGTCCGGAGCTGATCTGCACATCACCTGCGGAAAGTTCGATAAGCAGCCGCTGAAGCGACAAGGGGCGGGTAAGAATCTGAATGCCCGTATCGGCAAGAATGCGTTCGAGCAGTTCGAGGTAAAAACCGCTGGCTTTGCCTTCTCGTTCGTAGGTAAAGGGCGGGGAGGCGTTGTCATACCCGTAATACACGCGCTTCGGGAGTTCCGATTCCTGTGCCAGAGCGGGCAGGGGAGGCAGAATCAGCAGGGCTGCCGCAATGCAGAGACAAAGCATCATGACGACGTAAGGCAATGGAAACGCCCTCAATCGCGAAGAAACCGTCAAGGTCTGAGCGACATGTGCTGCCGTTGCTTCGGAGGTCATTGTCTCGGTCATGTCTTCCGGGTTGTTATAGAAAAGAAATCTTTTATATAACCTATATCAATATCAGATGTTTTTGCAACCGCTTTACGCGGCATTTTTTTTCACCTGCTCGGCATTTTCATAAAACTGTTTGCGCCATTGCCAGGCCAGCCAGACTACCGGGACCAGGGCCAGAATTTCCGCGGCTTCCCGGAACAGCCAGGCCTTGCCGGCGAAATACAATCCGGCTCCGGCAGCGCAGGCCAAAAGCAGGAACAGCAGGGAACGTATCGGGATCATTTGGAAACGGACCTGGCAGTAGCCCACGGTCATGCAGCCCACAATGGCTTTTGTCAGCACAATGGCCAGACAGGTACCCAGGAGCGGATTGTCGGGGATGAGCACCGCGCAGAGGATCAGGTTCACCACCAGCCCGAGGACATAAAAGATCAGCAACAGGTTCTGCTTGCGTACGCTTATCATCAGATAGGCAGCCAGGTTGTGTATGAAAGCGCAGAGTACCGCCGGGACCAGCCATTGCTGCATCCAGACCGCATCGTGATATTTGGAACCGTAGATCAGCAAAATAATCCGGTCGCTTTCGATGAACATCACGAACATCACAATGACGGAGGCGGCCAGCAACCAGCGCGCAGTATCCCGTGAAAGGGTTTTGAACTCCTCCTGATCGTGCACCCAGAGCCGTGCCAGCACAGGGAAAAGCACCTTGCCGAGCAGCATGCCGGAAACCAGCGAACAGATGCCTTCCACGGTCTGCCAGGTGACGCTGTATTGAGCCACGCCCTCTGGACCGGCAGCGTTGTTGAGGAAAAATATATTGATCTTGTTGTAGAAAATCGCGGCCACCGACATCAGGGTGAAGACTATGCTGCTTTTCCAGGTCGCCCAGATGGAACTGAGATTGCCTATGCCCGCCCTGAACTTCAGCCGTTTGATCATGGCGAATGAGGCGCCTGACATGGTGGTCAGGGTTTCGATGAGCTTGAAAAAGGCAATGGCCAGTGAGGGCAGTCCCAAAGCCAGTGCCGTGAGACCGTAGCCGAATCCCAGAGCCGCGCCAAGGGAGCGCATGCGGCCTTCCACGTCCTGGCGGCCGAGTATCTGAAAGACCACGTAAAAAGAGCTGACCAGCGTTTCCAGTCCCACGGCTGTGGCAATGATGATCACCAGGACCTTGAGACTGGGAGAGTACCCTTGCCAGTAGATGAATCCCAGCATGACGAGCCATGAAATGCTCAGGATGAAAAATTTTATCAGGGTGAATTGCGTCAGCAGAATGGTGGGGTAGTTGTCCTTGCGGGCCAGCATGGCCGAGAGATGCTGGTTGAGTCCGCATTCAGCGACAAAACGCAGGATCTGACCGATGCTCAGGGCCAGCATGAATTCTCCGAAGGTCACTTCCGACATGCGGGCCAGTGAGATCTGAAAAGCGGTTTCGAACAATTCGCGGACCCAGTGGGCGCTGAACAAATAGGCGAATTTTTTCAAAACACGGTGCGAACCGTGCTGTACGGAAGATTTTGTATCGGTCATGAGTTATCCGCAGCATGTCGAGGTAAGGACTGCCTGCATGCTCCAAGAGGTTACGTGTTGAGATGCTTGAGGAGGGCGTTTATCCGTTCTTTGTGCTGCTTGTAAAGCCCCCGGATGAATTTGGTCAGCTGGGGTTTGACCTTATTCAGGGCGGGCAACTCGGGAAACTCTTGCAGGCTGTAGGACTGAAAGTCAAGCGGCGCCAGTGCCAGCGACTGGTCAAGCGAATTGGAGTAGCCGTCAATGGTGGCCTCGCTGATACTTTCGTGACGTACCTGCGCGCCTTTCAGACTTTTTGAAAAATTGAGTACGGAAGAGGGGGAGTGCCCTTGATTGACTTTCTGGACCTTGTCATTGACGGCCTCAGCCCAGTTCTTCAGCTGATCATAGTTGGGGGTCAGCCGTTTGCGGCCGGGGGTGTGCGGGTCGTCGTAATATTCGCCGTGAAGATAGCCCCGCACGGCGCCGGTGACTTCTCCATAAACCTTTAAAAAAAGTTTTTCATAGCGCCCGGCAGTGGTCAACGCAAATGGAATGGAAACTTTCCGGGGAACGGGAATATCACGTACGAGTTGCAGAAAAGGTTGAGGATCCACGCCGAGATGTTCATACAGTTTTCGTATGTCGTCTTCTTCCGGCAGCAGCTCGTGCAGCAGAGCGACACGTTGCAATGTTGCCTCGCCTATGGCTTTGACCGCGGAAGCCTGGGCTTCGAATCGTTCCTTCTCCTCGTCGATTGCCTTGCGTGCGCCAAAAAAACTGTCGGCCATTTCGACCAGAATTTCTGTGGTCAGTGATTCGTTGAGATCGTCGATGCCCTTCATGCTGCAGCTCCGGTACGTATTGCTTGCTTAGTAAAAGGACTAAGCCTTTTTGGGCAAAATGCAAGCCGGAACAAATACTCCCTGTTTGGGAGGTTGGTTGATATACTTGATGGACCCTGGCCAGGCTGGTAAGACCTATGCATTCGAGAAATTCCATTTCAACTATCGAGGAAAGCAATGCAAAAAAAAATATACGAGACCATACTTCAGATAGGGGAACGCTGCGTGGAGCGTTCGTTCACGGTAGCCACCGCGGAATCCTGTACGGCCGGGCTGCTCAGCGCCGCCCTGACCGAGGTGCCCGGATCCTCCCGCTGGTTCGTCGGAGGGGTTACCTCCTACTCCAATGAAATCAAGGAACGCGTGCTCCAGGTACCTGCAGCCATTCTTGAGTCTCACGGCGCCGTGAGTGAAGAAACCGTACGGGACATGGCCAAGGGAGTGGTCACTCTGATGCATGCGGATGTGGCCGTGGCTATTTCCGGCATTGCCGGTCCGGACGGCGGAAGCGTGGAAAAACCCGTGGGCACCGTATGCATTGCCGTGCTGGTGGACGGCATGAATTACGGGCGTACGGTCTATTTTTCCGGGGACCGAGCCGCGGTGCGCGAGCAGACCGTGGCGGTGGCGCTGGACATTCTGCTCAGACGGCTGGGTGGTGTGCCTGGGGAATAAGCATGATTCGCGCATTTATTGGATTGCCCATGCCGGATTCCTATCAGGAACTGCTGGCCCATGCCCGGCTTGTGGCCGGAAAAGGACTGCGCTCCCGGGTGAACTGGGTACAAAAAGGCCGCTGGCACCTTACGCTGAAATTTCTTGGAGACAGTACGCAGGAACAGCTGGATCAGCTGGTGAGTGAGCTGGAACAGATTGTCCCTGTTCCTTTTGTTTTTCAGGCCGGAGGGGCGGGTGTTTTTCCCGCTCCCAAATCTTCGGGAAAGTTGTGCCCACGTGTGCTGTGGGTGGGGATACGAAAGGGCGAAGAACAGGTGCGTTCGCTGGCGGCCGCGGTGGAATCTGCCGCGGTGAATGCGTCGTATGCTCCGGAAAAGCGGGGCTTCTCTCCCCATTTGACGCTGGCGCGGGTCAAAAATCCGGAGACGGACCCCTGGGAAGAGGTGCTGGCTTCTTTGCGGGCGCTCAGCTGGCCCGAAAGCGTAATGGATCGTTTTGTGCTCTGGAAGAGCGTTTTGGGCCCTGGCGGTCCGAGCTACACGGTACTGCATGAATTTTCCGCTTCGGCCTGAGGAGTCCTCCCCTCCCCTTGCGTTCGTGGAAAACGGGCCCGTCAAGCGAGATAGTCACCTCTGTTGAACTTGATCTTTTCGGTGACTGTCATGATCTCCAGTTCGTCAACCATGCCCTGGAGGTCCGAGTTTTCCTGTGCCAGATTCGGCATGCTTCCTTTCAATCCGTCAATGTCCTGTTGGATGTTTTCGAGCACACCATAAGCCTGGCGCAATCCTTCGTCCTGATCCTGAGTCTGGAGCGTTTGGGCATAATTTTCCCATTTGCTCAAGAGGCTGTCGATGTTGTCCATAACCTCCTGCTCAGTAGGCATCGCCTCTTGCGTTTCAGAAATGTTTTCCACCTGGAGCATGGAGCCGATGCCTAACGTTTTGGCTCCAGGAGGAGGAGCGCCGAGTCCTTCCACACCGGACGCCGAGTTGTCTTCGCCGAGCTCCTGCGCAAGCAGTTCTCCGAAGTTCCCGGCCTCGGTAGTGGTCTTGGACTTGGTTTGTTCCTGCTGCCTAAGGGCATCCAGTTCGTCATTGGTAATCTTCATGGCTCACCCCTGTCACACTGTTTTGTCTAGACTTAGCAATAAGCCTGCCAACTGCGCCTGCTCGCTGAACACCTTGGAATCATTGGATCCTGGAAAAAATATGCAGGAATTTTTTTCCGCTTGTCCGGAGTTTCCTTTCTTTGAAGTTTATGACAGAAAACCCCAATTGTCTAATTGCTTTGGTCTTTGCAACTGTTTATAGTATATAACAAGCAGTAAGAAGATGATATCATAACCTCAAGGAGGCGCAAAATGGCACGAATCGCAAAGATTCTCTTAGCCGTGGATTTTTCTGAAACGAGTGATAAAATTACCGAATACGCAAAACTTCTGGCCGGCAGCATGGACGCTGAACTTATGGTCATTTATTCTGCGCCGTCACTTTCGCAATATGTGGGGTTCCACGTTCCCCCCAGTTCCATCGACAACTTCGTGGGAGAAATTGTTTCCGGTGCGGAAAAGACCATGGAAACGTTTCTGAACGAACATTTCGAGGGATTCACTGTTAAGGGCAAGGTTGTAAACGGATACCCGGCGGAAGAGATTCTGAACATGGCCAAAGAAGAAAATTGTGATCTGATCGTCATGGGAACCCATGGCCGTACCGGAATCGACAGAATTCTTTTTGGATCCGTGGCGGAAAAAGTGGTCAAATGCTCTGAGATACCCGTATTGACTGTTCGTCCGTAACACTTTGATTCCCATGTTTTTTATCAGACAGGGAGGCCCTCGGCCTCCCTGTCTTTTTATTGCGCGCCCATTGGCATTCTTAAGCCAACGGCAATGACGATTTCTTCAGTGGATTCCGTGCGCGTTTGTTCGCGTATTGCTTTTGTCTTTCGTAAAAGCACCTGCCGCAGTTCTCCGGACGTGCCCGTTTTTATTCAACGGGCACATGATTTGTTCCCCCTTTCGTAAGTGCCCGTATATATAATGATAGACAGGAAGTAGTCCGGAAGGCGCATTTCCAGCAACGCAGATATGCATCGGTTCTCCGGCATTTGATGGTTGACAGGACATCTTTTTTATGAGTTTAGATCCTGAAATGATGAGAAATGTTGTCAGTACATGAGTGACGTTTTTAGAAAACGCCTTACCACCTCTCGGGAGGAATCATGTTCAAAAAGCTTTCTTTCAGCGCCAAGCTTTTAGCCGGGACGCTTTTCCTTATAGTTGTGTCCGTATTGATCATGGGGGGAACAAATTATTATTCCATATTGCAGTCTGTTGATGACCTGGGGGCGGCAATGGTTCAGGGCGCCAGCGAACAATTCTCACGCGCCATCAGGATGCAGGCTGAAATCACGCAGGAGAAGGTCAAATCGGATTTGCTGCTGCTGGATATGGAAATAAACCGTTCCGGATCCTTGGCTCTGAATCCTGCAGCTCCGATTGCCTGCAATATAACTAATCAGATTACCGGATTACAGGGAAAACGTCTCTATCCCTGCCCTGACATTGGGGGGGAAGACCCTCAATGGAAATTACGAACTGGTTGACGCTTTGCAGAATAATATCGGCGGAACGGCAACTATTTTTCAAGTGTTGCCGGGGAAATTGCTGCGCATTTCCACCAATGTAAAAAAGCTCGACGGACAGCGCGCCACCCTGACGTATATTCCCGAATCATCCCCTGTTTTTCAGGCCTGCCTTGCAGGAAAAACTTTCTGGGGCAAGGCCTACGTGGTCAATACCTGGTATGTGACCGCCTACCAGCCACTGAAGGATGCGTCCGGAAAGATCATCGCCGTCATTTATGTCGGCCGCAAGATCATGACGCCGCAGTTGGAAGCATTTCTGAAGGATTTCACGGTTACCGGCGAAGGGTACGCTTTTGTTTTCGACTCCGATGGACAGATGATTTTTCATCCGGATCCTGCTGTGATGCGCATGAATATAAAAGATTTTCCTTTTGGCGAGCGTTTGCTGCAACAAAAAAAAGGACTGGTGCGCTACGAGTACAATGGCGACAAAGTGACCTACCGGGAATATTTCGAACCCTGGGATTGGAATATCGGTATCGGGCTCACAAAAAAGCAGATGCTGCGCGGTATGGATACCAAAATTCTGTACAACACTTTTTTCAGTGGTTTGCTGGCACTGGTGCTGGGCGTCATCGTTGCGTTTTTGCTGCGGCGTACGCTTATCAAGCCGTTGAGCGCGGCGGTCAATGTGGCCAAAAGCGTTGCCGGCGGCGATTTGACCATGCGTATTTCATCGGATGAAAAAGGTGAGATAGGCGATTTGATGCGCTCGTTGGGAGAAATGGGAAAAAAGATCCGGCAGGTGGTCAAAGACGTGCAGTCGTCTTCGGAATATGTCGCTTCGGGCAGTCAGGAAATGGCGTCCTCTTCGGAGCATTTGTCCAGCGGGGCGAGCGAACAGGCCATGGATATCGAGAAAGTCCGCAATGCCGTCACCGAGATATCAGACAGTATTCACCATAACCATGATATAACTCTGGAAACCAAAGATCTTGCCAAAGAGGCTGCCAGAAAGGCGGAGGAGGGCGGTGAAGCGGTCAGGTGTACGGAGGTGGCAATGGTGCAGATTGCCGAAAAAATTTCCATAATCGAAGAAATCGCGCGGCAGACCAATCTGCTGGCTTTGAACGCGGCCATCGAGGCTGCCCGTGCCGGCGAACAGGGCAAAGGATTTGCCGTGGTGGCCGCCGAAGTGCGCAAACTCGCCGAGCGAAGCGGAGCCGCTGCAGCGGAAATCAGCGAACTTTCGGCGTCCAGCGTGGATGTAGCCCGAAAGGCGGGAAGAATGCTGAAGGAAATCGTTCCGGAAATTGTTCATACCGCCGATCTGGTGGAAGAAATTGTTGCTGCCAATGAGGAGCAAAGCGATCGGGCCAAAAAAATATCCGAGGCCATGGGACAGCTTGATTCCGTTGTCCAGCAGAACCTGGCAGCGTCCGAGGAAGTGGCTTCCACAGCCGAGGAACTCTCCTCACAGGCGGAACAGATGCAGTTCGTGATCAGCTTTTTCGTCACCGACCAGCCTCGAAGCGGCGAGCTTGAAGCCGGTACAGCGGTCAAACGCAAGATGCCTGTTTCCAAGGACGAAAAGAGCGGACTCACACAGTTTTAATGCATTGTCATTTGGCCCAGCGGTTTTGATATCCATCAAAGCTGCTGGGCTTTTTGAATTGATTTTCTTTTCTGAAATAGTATCTTCAACTCTCCTCAATGGTTTGAATTGGGCCAGGAAACAGCCGATTCCGTTTAATGGTAGGACACGAACGGACTGGCAGCGGCAGCTGTTGCCCAAATGCAACACGAGGAATCGGTTAGATTTTGGTTGTTTTTCTTGTGAGATCTGCTACTTTAAAACTATCATTTTGCGATGTTTGATAACTGCTGCAATAAAATAATACCGAATAAAGTTCCTGTTCTACCAAGGTGCAATTCGGGGGGTAGTAATGGCTTCAGGGTCGGTTTTTAAGCAGTCGTGCTTTGGCATGACTCATTTGAAAGATAATTTTCTGAAAACTGAAAAAGGAACACCTCAAAAAAGGTGCGACTACGCGGTTATCAGAAACAATGATGATTATTCTTCATTAAGTCTTGTCGATATCCTCGGACGCGACACCCTGCAAAAAATGCAGGATCATTTTGCTCAGGCCACCGGCTTGCCCAATGTTCTGGTCTCCCCGGATGGGGCCATACTCAGCATTGGAGGAAAACCGATTTCCGTTTGCATGGACTTGATACGCAAAACGAAAACGGGTGAGGTCGCCTGCGCGCGCCATAGAAGCAATATTCAGAAACAGTCGCGAACGGTTTCTCCTGC
>CAXXHY010000044.1:0-9496 GCA_963667575.2 Desulfovibrionaceae bacterium
TGAACCACGGAGTTGACAATTTCTTATCCTGTTTCAAAAATGGTCAAAAAAGATTTGAAAAAGGTGGAAGAGTAAGTTGCCTCCCTGTATACGACAAGACAAATGTTTACGCTTGGTGGATTGAATGACTATTGCTCAGAGAATAGCCCTTGATTAGAGAAAACTGATCCAGCTATTTGACAGTTCTACTCAGGAAACTTATTTTTTCACCAGAAGAAAGGGCTTTGCCTGCTTTCCCCAAAATGATAAAATTATTTAAAAGAAGGAATGAGCTGTTATGACTGAAGACATGCGTATGATCATAACGAATCGTATCAAGCGCCTTAAAGAATCGCGTGCAAACAACAGGCTTGAAGGCATCGAAGGCGATCCGCAAGCATTCGCTGCGTTGCTCGAACGGGCCAAGGCTCCGATAAGCGATGAAAAATTTGTGATTCAGGAAAAGGCTGCTATCCTGGAAAAATACTCGCAGGACTATGTCACGGTCTAGTGATGCCGTAAACGCGTTTCATGATGTTTTTGATGAAAGCAGCGGCCTCTACTATAACAAGTTAGGGATTACTGACCAGCATCTGCTTGAAACAGTAGAAGAAGAACTATTCCACCGAAATAATATTACCCTCCAGCCTCTCAGAACTTTTTCTCTCGAAGAACTTCAAGCCGTACACAAGCATCTTTTTGAAGATCTGTATGACTGGGCCGGTAAGATTCGCAATTACCCCACCGGGCGTGGCCCCGCGCCTTTTGCTCTGCCCAACATGATCGCAAGTTCGTACGGGCAATTGCTTACGCAACTCCAGAAAGAACATTTCCTCATAGGATTAGAGAAGAACGCATTTGCTGCAAGAGCCGCCTACTTCGTCAACGAACTCAACGCAATCCACCCGTTTGTCGAAGGCAATGGACGCATTACCCGTATTTTCCTGCAAGACCTTGCCGAACAGGCCGGACACAAATTTTCTCTGGTAAATATCGCGCATAAAAAAGACGCCTGGTATAAAGCCGCCGCCTACGGTTTCACGTCAGCAGACGAAACCCATTTCATCCCCCTGATAGAAGCCGCCCTTCTCCCCCCACTCCCTGAAGACAAGCAAGAACTTTTCGACAAGGCAAGTATACTTCTCAAAGAGGACGAGCTGCCCCAACAGGATTTTGAAGCGTTACAAGAAAGAATGCTCACCAAGCTGCGCAATTGGGCTCAAGGGCAAGTTCTCCCGCCAGCTCAAGGTTTTGTTGAAATGATAAAAATTGAGGAGATTAAAGCAAGGCTTGCTCTTGGGGAGCGGCAGGCGACGGAGAATATATGTGCTGATGCCAATTTGAGCGATATTACTCGAAAAAACAAACTTCCTTCTGATAACTGAATTTATTTACTGGCATCCCTCCCAACACTACTCGATATATTGACGAAATCAATTTTAATCACTATGATTAAAAAATAATCATACATTTTTTAAATTGCGAAGCTGCCATGGGCAAACCATCCGAAACTAAAGTCTTGACCGCGCATGTCCCCCTCCCTCTGGCCGCAAAGGTCGATAAACTTGCCGCCCGGCTTGAGCGTTCGCGCGGCTGGGTTATCAAGCAGGCGCTGGCCGCCTGGGTTGATATGGAGGAAGAGCGCGAGCGAATGACACGGGAAGCCCTGGCGGATGTGGACGCCGGGCGCGTCATTGACCATCAGGCGGTCCAGGCCTGGGCGGACAGTCTCAGCACGGACAATCCCCTGCCTGTTCCCGAATGATGGAACTCAAATGGACCAGCAAGGCCTTGTCGGATGTCGTACGGCTTTATGAATTTCTCGCGCCGGTGGACAAATCCGCAGCAGCCCGTACCGTCCAGCAACTTACTGCCGCCCCAACCCGCCTGCTGACCACTCCCCGCATCGGAGAAAAGCTCGATGCATTCTCCCCACGCGAAGTACGCCGTATTCTCGTCGGACAGTATGAAATGCGCTATGAGATCCGGATGGAAACTATCTTGATGTTGCGCGTATGGCATACGCGGGAGCGGAGGTGACCAATGCTCCTGTGACAAAACGTTCTATTTCGTCTACAACCGCCACCCCATCCACCCGTTTGTCGAAGGCAATGACCGCATTACCTGTATTTTCCTGCAAAACCTGGCCGAACAGGCCGGAAACAAATTTTCTCTGGTAAATATCGCACATAAAAGACGCTTGGTCTAAAGCCGCCGCATACGGTTTCACGTCAGCAGACGAAACCAATTTCATCCCCCTGATTGAAGCCGCACTTCTCCCTGCACTTCCTGAAGACAAGCAAGAACTTTTCGAGACGGCAAGTATACTTCTCAAAGTGGATGAACTTCCTCAACAGGATTTTGAAGCGTTACAAGAAAGAATGCTCACTAGGTTGCGCAATTGGCCTGATGGACAGATAATTTCATCTGTCCAAGAATTTATCGAAACAACAAAAATTGAAGAAAGGCAGAAATTACTTTTTATTGGAGAGCTGCAGATAACGGGGATTAAATGTAATGATGCTGATTTTAAAAGCCTTATTCGGGAATTTAAAGCTAAAGATAAAGACTAATGCTACGTCATGGATATTGAAATTGGGAGAATGTCAGATTTAGTCGAGACAACTTTAATTCAATTTATTTTTTCTTCTGATGTTAATATGCGGGAATGCTCTTTTTCGTAGTGCTCAAGCAAACACCGTATCTTTAAATTTGATACTTTGGGAATCTGTTTTAATACTCCATTTTTAATAATGCGATAAACATCTTCTTTTTCACTTTTAGTTAATTTACTATAATCATCTTCCCACTTAGCGATGCGTTTATCTTCTTTTTCAAAAAACTCTCGGTTTAAAATGTAATGATATGGATAAAGTAATATCTTGCGAAAGTGTTCAAGATCATGACCAAAGGCATGATAAAAATAGTTTGAAGAATGGGAGACTATTCCATGAGTTGCATTAAGGATTAGTTGTACCGCTCTCACTTCTCTTTTAGACCAATGTTCACCAATAAAAGATCTATCCGTCATCCCAACTGGACTATATCTCATTGGGAATGAAAAAAACTTTACATGTGGAAACATATTTTTAAGTCTAGTATTCACATCCATTCTTGTAAAAAGATCACATGGAGAATCTTTATAATTGAACAACATGTAATTTGAAAGATGTTCAATTCCACATTCAATTGCTAATTTCATTTTTTCTATATAAAGATCATACAAAGAAATATCATCAAACGCTAAACGCAGTGGATTAATTTCAATTTCTGACATTTTTTTCATTTTTTGTTTATCCATAAGACGTAAATCTACACCTTGATTAAAGTCGACTATACGTTTTTTATAACATGTTCTTCCATTTTTTAGATATTTTAGTTTACTATTTTTATTAAAACCACAATCTTTTATTTCATCTATAATCCTAAAATATTCTTCAGAAGACGCAACATTATTATCAAGCAGTAGAAGATAAGGTTTCTCCCCGTGCATTCTTATTATGTAATCAATTCGTTCTTTGATTGGTATGTAAGATATATATTTCGGTTCTAATGTTTTTACGGCGCAGAAGGAACATTTATTGGGACAACCCTTGGTAGCAAAAAAAAAGTAATAATTTTCTATTATTTTTTTATACCGCGTGAAACCATCAAAAATTGAAAAATCAGGAGGTAAATTATCAATGGAGGGATTACAATCAAACAAATAAGCAAACTCTGGGTTGAAAGTTGCAATCTCCTCCAAACTACTATCTACAGAATCTAGTAAACCTTGATGAGGTTTGATTCCAGTCTGTATTTCAACTTCAGAGGCAAGTAAAGTTGCAGATATACCTCCGACATGAATCCTCTCAAAGTTATAAAGATTTTTTGAATAATAGTGAATTGTCTTGATAAGAGTTTTAAAATCATATGTGAATACCGAAGATATATATATTTTATCCCAAAATTCAGAAGCTATTTTTGAATTTTCACCAAATACATAAGTCACATCATCGCCCATCAATTTATGGAATCTAGCTATCTTCATTAATCCAAGCGGAGGATAGGATGTTTTTGTCTTAGGTTCGACTAACAAAATTTTTTGAGATGCCATTATTATTGTATTTTTTTACCTAAAAGTGAGGCCATTAAGGTCAAAGCTTGCTCCATTTTTTTACGCTGAGTAGAATTAAAATTTGGAGTTATACCACTATCAATTTGATTCGAAATTTTCTTTGATATTATTAATAATTCTTCTACGTCTAAGCTATCCGACAAAGCAATTCTAAGAGCGTTCCTTAGACTCACCTCCTGTGATTCAAATGCTTTTCTCGCTTCATTGTGTTCCAATACTTTAGGCAGTGCGTCCCTTATCTCCCTCGCCTGCAACTTGGGCTGCTGAATTGCCTCATTACCTTCACAAATCAACATGTAAAAATATTCTAAATTTTTATTATTTAAATATTGATGAGAAGCATCATCCCATGAAAGCCAATTTCTTACTGGTATCTTTACATAAGCTTGTTCAAAATGACTAAAAAAAATTGGATTAAAAAGTTTATTGTATTTTTTATTTCCACACATTTGTTGAGTACTCCAGAAAGTCTTCACTAGATTCGAGACTCTACTAGGTACTAATCCAACTACTATTCCTGCCTCAGTAAAATTCATATGATCTTTTTCAATTAATTCTGACAACAATTTAGCTTGTTGGTATGGCCCCCACGATCTAACGCCTGATATATGGCGGATACCTTGGATAAAAAGCTCGTGATTAGCATTTTCCTCCAAATTTACTTCAAGAACTTCTAAATTTTCTAAAGAGAAGAGTATCTCGTTCTTGAGGTCTATAACTTTTCTCTTGTAATCTCCTAATACAGTTTTTATAGCTGCTAATCGTCTATTTCCTTCAATGACCACGAATCCATCAGAAGCTATCCGTTTAACAACGATCCTATCCACTGATAAAAAACCACTTCGTTGTATCGACTGAACAAGCACTCCTGCACGGTGGTATTTAACCAGATGCTGCCGTACAACTTCTTGAATTTTTGGAGAGTAAAGATCTATTTTCTCAATAGGATTTAAGGCTGTATCACCAAATAATCTTGGATTGAGTACATCAAGGAATAAATCATCAGGGTGTACAATTTGAACAGAATAATTAACACTAGCACTCATTACTACCCCCTTTTTTATAAGAGGTAGCTCAGGGGTCCTTCTGGATCAAGTTCATTTTATGACTATTAGCAAAATTTTGGAGCTTATTTAGAGACCCCCAACCATGGCATTCTCCGAAAACCAACGAGAATAACGAGCCAAATATTTGTTAATTTCGTCCGTTGAAAAAAGACCCATTTGGGTCAGGAGACTATCTCTTAATTTTGTTACGCTCCCCGCACTCGTGCCACCACCGAACTCACCTTTTCTTAAAAATAGGGTACTATCAATATTTTTAAAATATCGTCGAAAATCTTTTGTCTTCATCTCTTCAATCTTATCAGGGTCTTCATCCCACTCATCGAGCAATAATTTTATATACAGTAACGGCAAAATTTTTATCATTGCAGCAACACCTAACGTTTTCGAAAGAATGCTATATTCTGGGTCAATCCAATGATCAGGAAATTCTAATCGGAGTGCATTAAAGTATCGCTGGAGAAATTGAACAATCAAGCTCCTTTGTTCCGATTTATCATAATAGTAGCGAAAAATCGGCTGAGCATAACCTTTTACAGCTCGTTTTCCTACTGTTGGAGTTAAGTAATCAATTAAAAAAGCCTGTGAAACTGTCATCTTTTTTCGTATTTCTTCACTAACCGATCCTTTTTTGGGTGCAATACCAAGCATCTTGATTCGTTGATAAAATGGTGAACTATCTACTTCATTCAATGCTTTCAGGACATTATGAAAAAATGTCACTTCGGATAATTCTTTGCTAAATTGGCTTGTAAGCTGATATAATAATGATTTATTTACTGGTTTCTGATTATAGTTGATTGTATAAAATTGATTTGCGACAACAGATCTGTCATAACCTATTATGAAGGAGAGCATTAATTCGAATTTTTCGTAATAATTCGAATCTTCTAACCCTCTAATCCTATGTTGACCATCAACGATCAAAAGCGAACCTTTTATACAAGGTATATACAAATAATCAACATTTTCTTCTTTTACATAGTAACAAAATATGTCGAAATTCTTGGTCAAATGTTCTTCGACTTCTTTAAATGACCAACTTTCATCAAGAGTATTTGCGAGTTCACAAGTTACAATTATTGTATTTGGGAAAAAACAAAATTCATTATCGTTGATATACTTCTTAATATCTCTAACTCGATCCTCATTCTCTGGTCGTTGCCACTCATCAGGATAGTCTTCTTTTTGTCTTTCTTCTACTAAACTTTGATAATAGGATTGTTCATCTGGGTACTCTTTTGCAAGAGCAGATAACAATTCAATATCATACTCTGCAGGCTTTACAGTATAAACCGCCAATAAATGCTCAGCATTAACCTTAGAAAAATAAAAAGCCCTATCCTTTTGATTGATTGCAATCAACTCTAATTGTATAAAATCTTTAGAGTTAATCTTTATTAATTTACTACTCTTCATCGGTTGAATCCTTTTTAACCATATCAATGAAATCTTCAGATTTTATTTCTTGAGACTTCCTAAATTCACGTAAAGACTTTTTCGCTTTTTTTTCATTTTCTAATTCTTGTAAGGTCTCTTTTGCTTTTTTTATGAGATCCGGCATGCACAAAATTAGAGATATAATAGTTGAACATATTAAAATTAATATGTAAGTTTTCCATGGATAAATTTTAATAATATTTGTTACACATGGGTTTACATTTGGATAAAGCACCATCAGTATAAGTATTATCATTAGAAAAAATATTGCAAAATATGAAGTAAAGCCATTAATTCCTTTTTTGATTGATTTTCCCTCTGCTGTCATAAGTGTATAATGAGCAGTTACGAGAAAAGTAAAGACATAAGAAAGGAAAGCGGGAAAAAAAACTTCATATGGGGAATTTTTAAAAAAAATTATTGAAAGTGGAATTTGAGAAAGTACACAATTCACAAAAATCCACATTAAAATTTGTTTCCAAAATTCACCTTTCGTGCAACAAATCGATCCGCCAGTCATTTCTTCACGACCTCTCCCTATTTATATTTATACTTGTATTTAATATTAATAAAGATATATAATTATATTTCATAGTTGTCTACCTTCGATGATGTTCATTCGAAATTTATTCTAAAAAAATGATTTGGCGTGATTAAAGTTATTGAAACCCATGTTTAAAATTTATTCTTTGAACTCCGCAAAATTTCCACCCCAATTCATATTACGTTCGTTGTTGAACTCTACAGCTAAATCAAACAACAAAAACTAACTATCATCCATCGAACCCGATGCCAAAACTCGCACTTTTTTTTCTGGTACAACCGGTGGCACAACTTCTCAGCTTCAAAAATTTAACATACTGATATTTCATGATAAAACACTTATTTCGATTCCCCCCGCCTCCACCATTTTATCCCAACCAGCTGCAATAACTGTTCTTTTTCTTAGACAATCCGTCTCAGAGCCAATTTGGTACAAAAGGCTGGTACAAACCTGGGGGCTTATGGCGGGTTGAACGATTCTTTTCCGGCCCCTGCCGTTCCCTTCCCGCCTCTTGCCGCTATCAGCTTTCTATTTCCCAAGTTCCATCTTCCCTCTCCCGCCTAAGTCTTACGCCGTCATTTTCTTTATATTGACAATGATAATCGTTTTCAAATAGGGTATCTGCTAAAAATAAGCAGGTATGCCCAATGATACGCAGAAATGATACGACTACCGACTCCGGCCAGATCCCCGAATACGCACGCACCATGTCCTGCAGCGATGCCGATGGGAGCTGGCGCATGACCATGCCCGAGTCGTTCCGTGGGCTGGAAGCGGGGACAGAGCTTTTGCCCAGCGGCATTCTGTTGGGATACTATGACTTCATGCCGCAGGAAGACATCAAGTACGATTTCAATGTAAACGGCAGCGCGGTGCAGTTCGGTGGCGTAATTTCCGGATCCGTCCAGGTAACGGAGTCCGGGGAGCACCATGACGAGGGAGTTGTTCTTGGCGCCTCACGGGAGACTGTTTTTCGCATCAGGGGCTTTGCCGGACAGGGGCGCCTGAATGCCGGCCGCCGTATTCAGATGTTCGCCGTGGTTCTTTCCGTGGAACAGCTTTCAGAACTTCTCATGGGTCTGGGGGAATACGAGCGTTTTCTGGAAGCGACAACCCCGGCCACCACAGGATTCGACCTCTTGTCCCAGAAACCCCTGTCCCCGACCTACGCCATGCTCATCTCACAGCTCCGCCAATGCACCCTGCAGGGAGGCTTCCGCCGGCTGTATATGGAAGGCATGGTGCTGGAAATACTGGCCCTGCAGCTGGACGGCCTCACAAGGAAAACACAGGCCCAAACTTCCTTGTCCAGAGCAGATATAGATCGTCTCCACGCTGCCAGAGAACTTCTCCTCCAGCGCATGGACGATCCCCCGGGGCTCAAGGAACTGGCCTCCCACGCGTGCATCAACGAGTTCAAACTCAAGAAAGGCTTCAAGGAATTGTTCGGGACCACTGTTTTCGGCATGCTCCGTGAGTACCGCATGGAGGCCGCCCGGGCCATGTTCCTGGACAGCGACATGACGGTGAGCACGGTGGCCACCGCCGTGGGGTACACCAACATGAGCCATTTTATTGCCACCTTCCGCCAACGCTACGGGGTAACCCCCGGAATCCTGGCCAAGCAATCCCGTCGCTCGCATCGTTGTCCGGAAGACTCAGCCGTTCGATCTTAGTCCGTCTGCCGATACTTTTTCTCCTTTTGGGGGTGACCCGAGATTCGCTCTTACAGGTACACAACAGAAAATGATAATCGTTTTCAAACTGTGACAAAACTACCTGTGAGGAGATCATGAATTTCAGCAAACTTGGAAAAATGGTTGCGGCCTTGATTCTGATCCTGGGTATTGCCGCCCCGGGCCTGGCCGAAGAAGACAAAGAAAAGGAATACCGGCTCGAAACAGAGACCGTTTCGGCACAGAAGCGCGAGGAAGACGTCCAGAAAATCCCCATGTCCGTGGGCGTGCTGGACGACGTCCGGCTGGAAGAGGAACGCGTCGACAAGCTGTATGATCTCGACAGGCTCATCCCCAATCTGTACATGGCCAGCGCCGGGGGCACCGGAACCTTCACCTACATCGGCATTCGCGGCAGAATCAACGGTGACGCCGACGTGGACCCTACCGTCACGGTTCTGGTGGACGGCGTACCGTACGACGATTTCTACTCCATGGGCAACAACCTGCTCTACGACATCGAACGCGTGGAAGTTTTGCGCGGCCCGCAATCCACCATGTACGGGCTTAACAGTATTGCGGGTGTCATCAATATCCAGACCAAAAAACCAGGAGATGCGCCACGCGTAAAAGTATACGGCGAAGGAGCCCTGGGACCACAATGGGGCGGTTCGTG
>CAXXHY010000045.1:0-84696 GCA_963667575.2 Desulfovibrionaceae bacterium
GGGCACAGAAACATATCGGCAATTGCTCATGGGAGCTTAAGCCGAAAGCGCAGTCTTATTCAAATGGGGACGAAATGCGGGGTTGTCAACTCTTTCAGGAGGTTTTTCCCAGAAGAAAAATACCGTAGGTGGCGCGGACGTTGGGAAGAAGCTGCACCACATGGCCTTCGGTTTCCTGATAGTAGGTGTCGATGGGAACGTGCTTCTGGATGGAAAAGCCCTTGTGGCGGCAGAAATCGCGGAAATCCTTGAGCGTGATGCAGCGGATATTGGGCGAGTCGTACCATTCGTAGGGCAGTTCGCGGGTCATGGGAGCGTGCCCGGTGAGCAAAAGCTGCCTGCGGATGCGCCAGTGCCCGAAGTTGGGAAAGCTGACAATGCCGTGTTTGCCTGTACGCAGCATTTCGTTGATGAGCTGCTCCGGATGGTAAACCTGCTGCAGTGTCTGACTGAGCACCACATAGTCAAAGGTGTTGTCCGGGTAGTCCTTGAGCTCGTCGTTGATGTCGCCCTGCACCACGGAAAGCCCTTTGGCAATGCACTGGGCAACACGTTCCTCGTCCTGCTCGATGCCCATGCCGCGAACGTTTTTGATCTGTTCCAGGTAATTGAGCAGATCCCCTTTGCCGCAGCCCAGGTCGATGATCCGGGAGCCGGGTTCGATCCAGGAGGCGATGACCTGCAGGTCGAAACGCATGGAAGCGATGCTGTCCTTGTTCACAGGGTCCCCTTGCGGACGTGTTCAAGCGCGTGGGTCAGAAACGTTTCCACCAGTTCGAACAGGCGCTGGTTGCGCAGCAGAAAAGCATCATGTCCGCAGTCCGCGGTGATCTCGCAGAAGCTGACCTCCCGTCCGTTGCGTTTGAGTGCCTGGACAATGGTTTTGGCCTGGTAGGTGGGGTAGAGCCAGTCCGACGAAAAGAGACCACCAGAAATTTGGCCGTGGCCTTGGCAAAGGCTTCGGTCAGGGATCCGCCCCCGTGCTGTTCGGCCATGTCGAAATAATCCGCGGCCTTGGTGACGTACAAAAAGGAATTGGCGTCGAAACGCTCCACGAACTTGCGCCCCTGGTAACGCAGATAGCTTTCCACCTGAAAGTCCGGCACATCCTGGTCCATGTCAAAGGTGAAGGCATGCTTGTCCTGCAACCGTCGGCCGAATTTCTGGCGCATGGCCTCGTCCGAAAGGTAGGTCACATGGCCGATCATCCGTGCCACTGCAAGGCCCAGGCCGGGTGGTTCCGTGTCGTAATAGAATCCGTTGTTCCACTTGGGGTCGGCCATGATGGCCTGCCGGGCGATTTCGTTGAAGGCGATATTCAGGGCCGAATGCCGCGGTGTGGTTGCCAGGGGAACAGCGGCCGCCAGCATTTCCGGGTAGCGTACGGACCATTCCAGCACCTGCATGCCGCCCATGGATCCGCCCACCGCAGCCAGAAGACGCGGCACTCCGAGAAAGTCCACCAGAGCCTTTTGCGCGCGGACAATGTCGGCTATGGTCACCACCGGGAAATACATGCCGTAGGGCTGTCCGGGGGTGGCGGGGTTTTCGGATCCGGGACCGGTGCTGCCGCTGCAGCCTCCCAGAACATTGGAGCAGATGACGTAATAGCGGTCCGTGTCGATGGGGCGTCCGGGCCCGACCATGATGTCCCACCAGCCCGGTTTGCTGTCCTCAGGCGAATAATATCCGGCCACATGGGAATCCCCGGTGAGCGCGTGCAGTATCAGCACGGCATTGTCCTTTTCGGGACTCAGCTCGCCGTAGGTCTCGTAGGCGATGGTCACAGGTCCGAGGGCGGCCTTGCTTTCCAGAATCATGACTCCGGGGCTGTTTTCAAGATCGCCTTGAAACTGGAAGTATTTTTTTTCGACCTGCCCGACGCTCGGACGTGCGGGGTCATGTTCGATATATTCGCTCATAGGCGTACAAAATACCCGAGCTTGAAAAGGGAATCAAGCCGGGTAAACAAGCTGGTTCGTCCATAAGGCAGCAGGAGCGGACCGTCTGCGGCTTGCGCTCCGGCAGGGCTGCCATTTTTTTTTGCCTTTCATTGGAAATGAGTATACCAGAAAATAATCACGGATAGCCCACCGGGTTGTTCGGGATTCAATTCAATCAGGTGAAATAAATGAACTTACACGCGATTTACTGCCACAGACCGGCTGGGATGGGGGATCCTTCCGCGGTCTGGCGCGAGCAGATATACGCTGTCTGGCGGCACGTCTACAGCAAGGCCTATGAGGAACAGGGCAACCTGGATTCTTTTTATTCCGACCCGTTTCTGCGGTACGATATGACCCTGGGAATCTGGGAAGGCGATTCGGTGGTCGGTTCGAGTTCGTATTCTTTTTTCGATCTGTCCCTGAAATCCATGCAGGATCACAGCTACACGCGCAATCTGCTGGGAGAGAAGGGCCTCGCAATGCTCCGGCAGCGGGGGCTCGACCGGATCATGACCTTCGAATCATTCTTCATTACACCGGAATACCGCGGACACAAGGCCTGGCTGGCCGATCTGATCACCTATCTGGGACTGGAGTTCTACCATGGGGAACAGGCGCGGCAGGATTTGCAGGGGGCGGTGACCGTGGCCAGAATGTCCAAGAACATGCACGAGGTGGCCAAGGATTCGGGCTTCGAACTGGTCTGCGATGATTTGTTCTACAATGGCGAGAGTGCGGCCTTGCTGGTCTATACGCGCCAGGAACAGCTTCCGCCGGCTACGCAGGAATGCCGGGCATTGCTGGCGGATCTCAAGGTGACGCGGATTTAGCGATGTGTTGTCTTGGCCGTAACGGGGCGTTTCAGCCCGCTTGATTTTTTACCCGTCAAAAGTTTTGGGAGATTCCAAAGAACCCTTTCAGAAAAGGGTTCCTTGGCCGCCGGAGGCAGTATCCCTCCAAAAATTTAGCATGCTCTAGCAGGCGCAGCTGGGCTGGCGTCTGCGTCTGTAGCATTCCACCGTGTTCAGGAGCAGCTGGGCGATGGTCATGGGGCCCACGCCGCCGGGAACGGGCGTAATGGCTTTGACCTTGTCCTTGACTCCTTCGAAATCGCAGTCGCCGCACAGGCCGTTTTCGGTTCTGTTGATACCCACGTCCACCACCACGGCGCCTTCCTTGACCATGTCGGCCGTGATGAACTTGGGCCGTCCGATGGCCAGGAACAGAAAGTCCGCGCTGCGGCATTCCGCGGCCAGGTCAGGCGTACGGGAGTTGCACCAGGTTACCGTGGCGTTGCCCATGGGGCCGGAGCCAGCCAGAAGCAGGGTCAGGGGTTTGCCCACGATGTTGCTGCGACCGACCACCACGGCCTTTTTGCCCGAGGGGCTGAGGTCGTAGCGCCGCAGCAGTTCGATGACGCCTGCCGGGGTGCAGGGAAGCGTACCGGGCAGTCCCAGGGTCAGCCGTCCCATGCTTACCGGGTGGAACCCGTCCACGTCCTTGTCCGGGCGGATGCAGGCCAGGCAGGTCTGGCTGTCCAGCTGGTTGGGCAGAGGCAGCTGCAGCAGAATGCCGTCGACATCGGAATCATTGTTCAGGTCGGCGATGAGCTGGTCCAGATCCGCGCCCGTGACAGAGGCGGGCAAACGGTGGGCGCGCGAACGGAATCCAACTTCTGCGCAGGCGCGTTCCTTGTTGCGTACGTAGACCTGCGATGCCGGATCTTCGCCCACCAGAATCACATCCAGTCCGGGCGCGCGGCCGTAGCGTTCGATGAGTTTGGGTACTTCGTTGGCGATTTCGCTGCGAATGGCCGCTGCCGTTGCTTTCCCGTCTAAAAGAATCATGCGTTGTCCCGTGAAAATTTGCAAAAAGCGGCGGGCCGTATGCCGACCCGCCGCCTTGTATGGATTTATTCTTCGTCTTCGAAGTAGGCAGCCAGGGTGGGGCCGAAGTATTCGCCCTCTTCCTCGAGGTCTTCTTCGATCCGCAGCAACTGGTTGTACTTGGCCAGGCGGTCGCTGCGCGACAGCGAGCCGGTTTTGATCTGGCCGCAATTCTTGCCCACGGCCAGGTCGGCGATGAAGGAGTCTTCGGTTTCACCGCTGCGGTGGGATACCACGGTGGTGTAGCCGGATTCCTTGGCGCGCTCGATGGTGTCCATGGTCTCGGTCAGGGTTCCGATCTGGTTCAGCTTGATCAGGATGGAGTTGGCGACGCCTTCAACGATGCCGCGTTCCAGCAGTTCGGGGTTGGTGACGAAAATGTCGTCGCCCACCAGCTGGATGCTGTCGCCGAGTTCGTCGGGTGAGCACCTTCCAGCCGTCCCAATCGTCTTCGGCCAGGCCGTCTTCGATGGATACCAGCGGGAACTTGGCGGTGAAGTCTTCCAGGTACTTGACCATGTCTTCGGAGCTCAGGGTCTTGTTTTCGCCGGAGATGACGTACTTGCCGTCCTTGCAGAATTCGGAAGCGGCGGCGTCGATGCCCAGGAAGATGTCCTTTCCGGGAATGTAGCCGGCTTCGCTGATGGCTTTCATGATGTATTCGAAGGCCATGTCATGGCTTTCGAGGTTGGGGGCGAATCCGCCCTCGTCGCCTACGGAGGTTACGTGGCCGTCCTTGGCGAGAATGGTTTTCAGAGTATGGAAGGTTTCGGCACCCATGCGCAGGGCTTCATCAAATGTTTCGGCAGACAGGGGCAAGATCATGAATTCCTGGAAATCCAGGTTGTTCGGCGCATGAGCTCCACCATTGATGATGTTCATCATCGGTGCAGGCAAAATTTTGGCGTTTACACCGCCAAGATATTGGTACAGGGGCAGACCAATAGTCTGGGCAGCGGCGCGGGCGGTGGCAAGAGAAACACCCAGCATGGCGTTGGCGCCAAGACGGGATTTGTTTTCCGTTCCGTCCAGCTCGATGAGCAGATTGTCCAGGGCGACTTGGCGCAGTGCGTTCATTCCGATGATGGCTTCGGCGATTTCACCCTGGATATTCTCCACGGCGGTCAGTACGCCTTTGCCGTTGTAACGATTCTTGTCGCCGTCGCGGAGCTCCAGCGCCTCGTTGGTTCCGGTGGACGCACCGGAGGGCACGGCGGCCCGTCCGACGATACCGGATTCCAGCATTACTTCGCATTCCACCGTGGGGTTACCACGGGAATCCAGGATCTCTCTCGCCCATACGGATACTATGGTACTCATGTAATTCTCCTTAGTTGTTCGCGAATTCGGGAGCGGGTCCCGAAAATTCAGCGTATGTTGCGGCCGTTCCGGAACATACGCGTTCAAAACGCAGGTTCACGGAAATAACCGGCGGCCGAAAGCCGCTGACAGGGGCCTGAGACGGTCCTACGTTATGAACACGTCTCTCTATATAAAAGAATCAGGCCCAGAAGCAACAGTTCCGGACAAATTTCATTAAAGCAATTTGCGACATTACCGATTTTTTCAGCGAATCCTCCATTTGCTACTACAAAAAAGCTCTTGTCCGTCACGGAGTTGGTGATCAAAGTCTCATGCAACCGGGCGCACAGGCCTTCGCACATGGCGGCGAATCCGAAGATCAACCCCTGGTTCAGGCTCTGGTGCGTGCTGCGCCCCACATGCAGTTCGACGGATTCGATATCCAGACGGATCTGCGGCAGCTTTGCGGTATGGGCAAACAGTCCGTATGCCGAGGAAAGCACACCCGGACAGATCAGACCGCCCAGGTAGGCGTCGCCTTGCACACAATCAAATGTGGTGGCCGTACCGAAGTCCACGCAAACAAGCGTATGCGCATCAAAAGTCCGCCGTGCGGCATAGGCCGTGAGCAGACGATCCGCACCAACTTCCGCGGGACGTTGGTAACGGTTTTCGAGCGGTACGACAAGGTCTTTGGATACGGCAATGATGGGCAGGCCGATATATTCCTGGCAGGCGCTGCTCAAAATCCTGTCCACGACCGGGGAGACCGAACAGACCAGGCAGGCTTCGATTTCGCTCACATCCACCTGGGCATGCGCGCAGAGACCGGCCAGGGCCAGGCCCAGCGAATCCACGGTTGCCTTGGGGTCGGTGGGCAGGGAAAAAGTTTTTTCCAGTTTGTCGCCTTTGGTGATGCCCACCTTGAGCGAGGTGTTTCCCACATCGAACAACAATAATCTGTCGCGCATTTTTTGTCTCCGGACCGGAAGGGCTGTACTGCTGCCGGTATTGTACCCTAAGTTTCTGCTGCGTCAAAAAAAGATTCGGGAACACGGAAATGTTTTTTCGTGCTCACTGGTCATAGCAGGAATATGAGTGTTCTTGGCCGTTTGATAAAATCAGGCCACCTCCCGCACTTTGCGGGCGGTGATCAGCATTTTTGTCATGGGATTGAGGTGCACCTGAAAGCGTCCGATCTTGGTCGCATGGACAAACGTATCGAATGCGCCGCCCACCAGCGGAAAAGACAGCTTCATGCGGTGCGCCAGCATATCCAGGCAGAATGTGTGACCGTGAAAGCGGATTTCCAGAACCTCGAATCCGTGACGCTGCAAAAGCGTACGAGCTGCGGCACGGGTAAAGAAGTACAGGTGTTCGCGGACACGGCGAAAGTCTTCCACACGGGTTCCCAGAATTCGGGAAACCAGGCTGCCGCAGTCCATGGTGGACAGCAGCAGAATGCCCTGGTCGTGCAGCAGGCGGTTGGCCTTTTCAATGGCCGCGAACGGATCGAGCAGATGTTCGATGACGTCGAACATGGTGATCACATGAAACGGCTCGTCCTGAAATTCGATGAAGTCTCCGCAATAAGTGGGAAAAACGTATTTGCGCCGCAGTTGTTCCAGGGCGGCTCCGTTGAACTCCACGCCGCTGACCCGGAACCCCTCGTCATGGGCCACATCCAGAAAGTAGCCCAGGCCGCAACCCACATCCAGCAGACGGGGGTCCTTAACATCCTGGGAAATCAAGGCATGCGTACGTTCGGCAATGGGCACGTAGGAGGACTGCTTGTTGAAGCGTTCGGCCGCATAATCGGTATAGCCGTAGATGTACTGCGTATTGCCTTCCAGAAAGTGGGGATTGTTGAAATAATTGTCGTCATAGACGGAATGCAATTCGTCGATGCTGGGCTGCGGGGTGAGCCACATCATCTCGCAGGATCTGCACTGCATAATCTTATGCTCATCTATCTGGTATTTTTTGCCAAATTTAGTTCCGCCGCAGAGCGGACAGGCTGTAAACGACATGGATACGTTCCTCCGTGCCCGGCAATCTCACGATTTTTTGAAAACCGCAAGCAGGGAAAGGCCCACCGGTACGGGAATGACGGACTCCAGCTTGCGCAGCAGCGGAGTCAGCGTGTTGAAGAGTCTGGTCTGCGCGCCGGGCAGGTTCTGTTTCTGGCGCATCTTTCCGTTCAGCCACCAGCCGAATGTTCCCAGCAGATTGAAATATTGTGCTTTTTCGAGTTCTAAGCCGCTGCTCTTTTCGAGACGCCAGAGCGTGCCCCTGTCGTAACGCCTGTAGTGGTCGTAGGCCTGGTCCAGCCGGTTGAAGAGGCCTTCCAGGGCGGGCAAAATCATGACCAGGCGGCCGCCGGGAGCCAGACAATCCTTCATGGCCCGTACGGCGTTGGTGTCGTCGGCGGTGTGCTCCAGCACGTTGAGGGCAAGAATCGTATCCACCCCGTCGCTGCTGAAGGTCTTGCGGTGCGCCTGGGTGATCTTGTTCAGGTCCAGCAGGCTGCTCTGGATTTCAGGACGGTCCGCAAAGCGTTTTTCCAGGTATTCCACGAAAACTGGGTCGAAATCCGTGGCCCAGATTTTTTCCCGGCTGCCGAGTTGTTCGGTGTAGTTGCCGATGCCGGCGCCGATTTCCAGCACACGCTGCCCCACGTAGGGCTCGATGACCGCATAGAGCCATTCGCGGTAGTGCACAGCTTCCTGCAGAACCATCAGATCCTTTTGAATGGAGGCATTGTGCGCGGACTGGGTGGCGTAGAAATTTTTGAGTTCTTCCTTCTGGAGCTGCTGCATACGGGTCTTGCCTGTCGGGTAAAATGGTTGTCGGTAACCGTTACTTTTTGAGCCAGACTTCCAGTCCGGCGTGTTCGTAGGCCCGATGGAATCCGGCTGATTGCAGCTGCGTACGCGCCTGGGGCAGGTGCGGTACGGACTGTTTCATGCAGACGGCTTTTAAATCGTAGCGGTCCAGGTCCTTACGGAATCGTTCCGGATTCACATCCGGGCGAAAGCCCATGGTGTAATCGCGCAGCCAGATGCGTTCGTCCACATCGGCGTCCGTCCAGACTCCGCGCATTAAATTGTCCCAAAAACGCACGGTTATCAAGGGGGAAGGATGGTGCGAGAAGGTTGTGACCCAGATGCTCACCTTGCGGGGCACCAGAATTTTATCATCGGGTCCGAGTTGCTCCGAAAGCCAGCCCGCCACCTGGTAGTCTCCAGGGTGGACCTTGAGTCCGGGGCTGTGCACCGCCACGTGGTTTTGTCTGGAAAGGACGTAAGTGCCGGGGAACAGAACCCAGTACGCGCACAGGGAGCACACGAACAGGGAAAAGGCCCCGGTGCCGAGGTGCGCGCGGGTTTCGGCGTCACGCAGTAGCCAGGCCAGGCCGCCAAAGAACACCAGGCAGATGGCCAGAAAGAGCAGTCCTTCGGGAGTCGCGTAATAGGAAAAACGCTGCGCCAGGGAAAAGGCGAAGTCATCCCGTGCCGCCAGCAGCACCGCCAACCCGGCTCCAAGTCCCAGGAACGGCAGAGCAAGAGTACGTAGTTTTTTGCCGGAACTCTGCAGGAACACGGGCGCGCTGAGCAACAGCGCCAGGAACAGCGGCACGGGTAGAATCCAGAACAGCCGCCAGTACAGAAAAGGGGTGGTCAGCTTGGCCGCGATGACGGGCGCCAGATAGGGGTTCAGAAAGATCCCGAAAAACACCAGCGGATAGAGGATGCAAAACCGTCGCGCACGGCTGGTGGGGCAGACCATCCAGGCCGTGAGCAGAGCGAAGAGCAGCAGAAAGGCCAGGGGCTGCCAGGCGAAAAGGGTCTGAAAGGCGTAGTTGAGATAATCCACATTTATCTTGCTGCTGTAGAGCTCGATGGTCTGCTGCGCGCGGATGTGCTGCATCACCACGGAGTGGCCGGAATCTTTCAGCACCAGCAGGCCGATGCAGAAAGGGTAGGCGATGCTCGGCAGCAGGGCGGCCATGCGCCGCCAGCGGTTCAGGCCGGGGATGCCGGCCAGCATGGTCATGCCGAATACCGCCGGACCTGCCCAGATGGCTGTGGAGCAGTACCCCTGCGCGCCGATCAGCGAGGCGATCAGCAGGGCGAAGTTTCGCCAGTTGAACCGGCGAGTCAGCTGGAGCGTATAGGCCATGATGAGCGGAACGAACAGGGTCAGAAACACGCTTTTGCCATGATTGAGGCGCGGATAGGATACGTTGCCCCAGCTTTCGTAGCTGTTGCCCAGGGAAAGGTAGGCAATCTGCAGCGCCACGAGCACCCAGGGCCAGTGTTTGGGCAGCAGATCGCGCAGCAAGCGCCCCTGGGCAAAAACGCAGAACAGCGCGGCCAGGGCTGGCAGCAGCATATGCAGCAGGTAAATGGCCGGAATGCCGGACAGTACGCTCAGCCCTGCGGCCAGGGAGGGCAGGGATTCGGATCTGTAGGGAACAAACAGGTAAGGAAGGTTCTCCGCGGGGTGACGTGGTTCCTTGGAAAACACAGGATCCCCGGGATGGTCCGCGAACCAGGCCGCGGTGCTGACGTAATTCACGTCATCCGGATGGGCCCGGTGCATGAGCAGCACGACCCCGACCATGACCAGGGCGATGACCCAGATAAGCACGGCGGCCTGCCTGCTGTCCGGATTTTCGCCGGCAGAACCGTCGGCAGAAGCGTTTTTGCGGTTCAACCAGAAAGCCAGGCCGAAATACAGTACGCAACCCCACCAGAACAGGTAGCAGTTGCGGGTGAGAAAAAAGAGCACGAGCAGCACGGTGGCGTACAGTACGAACACCCAGGCCCGGCTGTTCTGCTGGAGCCATGAATCGGTTGCAGCCTCCCCGGTGCCTTGTACGGGGAGTACCGGATCATCGGAGAGATGCTTGCGGAAAAAACGCGTACGAAGGGTGATGCAAAAGAGAAGCAGGGCGCATCCGTACATGCTCAGCAGCGTATACAGGGTAAGGCCCGCGTACGCGGCAATGTTGCTGCAGATGGTCCAGAGAGCGAAAAAAGCCAGAAAGAGTTCCAGACTTCTCTGTTCGAGCCGGTTGAGCGTATGGGCGAGGCGCATGTGGTGCAATACCTTTTGTCGTATGGTCCAGCCAGGGATTTATTGAGCTTTGAAAATAAATTGCGGTGGTGCGAACCGCTTGAAATCGAATTGTTTTTCCGAGTTGTAGTAACGGTCCACCAGGCGCGCGTGATCCACATGCAGATCTTCCATGGGCGAAAGCGTGTCGTATAAACGGAGCAGGGCGCCGTAATAGAACTTGAATTGCGGATCCAGCTTGTCGTCCACGGTGGCCAGCAGATCGTGGAAAATGGCGCGCAGTATTTGCAGGCGCGTGCCCTTGTAGGTGATGATTTCGGTGTCGCCGATGCGATGCGTGGGGCGCGAAGTCTTCAAACGCCAGTCATGGAAGCGCGAGATGCTGATCCAGTCCGAAACCAGCAGATAGCAGGTAATCTCGTCGGGCTTCTGGAGTTCGGACTTGTCGGTCTTGTCCAGATACTGGAACAGGCGCTGCGCGTTGTCCATGTACGGCCGCATTTGCAGGATGGTCATGTCCACGGAGAGCGCGATATCGCCGGGCTGACATTTGGGATTGAGGTACTCGGCTATTTTCCGGGCCGGAAGTTTTTCCGCCAGGGTGTAATAATAGGACATGCGGGGCCAGGAAAAAGCGGAAAGCAGGATGACGCCCAAAACCAGCACGACAATACGCCGGCGCCGGCTGGCGCCGCAGGTTCTGGCGATATTTTCCAGCCCCGCGGCCATGATGATGAGCATGAATATAAGGATGTAGAGCAGAATTCTGCCCAAGGCCCAGGGGTAGCAGGAGAATCCCGAAACAGAGGCCACCAGCATGGGAACGGCTATGGCCAGGGCAAAGCGGATCATCAGGCCGTTGCCTTGATACGCGCCGCGCAGCCCGATGAAAAAGAACACCAGGGCGAGAAAAATACCGTACCAGGAACCGAAAAAGAGCGGCAGTATATGGTCGATGTAATCAATGGATGTGGGCGCGATGTAGCTCCAGTGGTCGCGGTAGCCGCGAACGTAGGGAACGAGCGGTAAATAGATGATGATCAGAACCGCCAGGGCCACGGCGGCGGGCAGAATGAGCGTGGTTAAGGTTTTTTTGACGTCCCGATTCTTGTCGGTGAACAGGTCGAAACAGGCCACAAGAACCACGAAAATCATGAAGTACGAGCTGTTGGGCTGGAAAAAAATCAGAAAAAAGGCCGCCACGCTGCAAAGGATGCCGTTGCGCAGGGTTTTGTTCGTGCGCCAGCACAGATAGCCGTAAAAGACCAGGGCCGCGAAAAAGACCATCAGCGAATAGGCGCGAATGACCACGCTGTAATAGAGGAGGTACGGGTTGAAGGTCACGAACGCGGCCGCGGCCAGAGAGGCTTCCTGGGAAAGCGCCTTGCGGGCCAGCGCGTAGGTGAGCGGTATGGTGGCCAGTCCGGCGCAGAGCGGAAGCAGAAGCATGGCGAACTGATTCTGTCCCAGGAGTTCGGTGAGAAATTTGAGCGTGATGATGAAGAAATTCATGGTCAGCCACATGTCCACATGGGACATAAGATATCCGTAGCTTTCCCGCATGTAGAGCAGCGTACCCACTTCGTCTCCTGTGAAGGAGCGGTCCCACTGGAGATGCAGCCGGAATGCAAGCCCGGAGATGATCAGAACTGCAAGGCTGAGCAAAATGGTTTTGCTGCTGTAAAGCTGTTCGTCAGAATGAGCTGCTTTGATTTTTTCCACGTTGGTACTCCAAAATTCTGGCAAGATATGGATATATGACTCTGGAAATGAAAATTAGTGTTGCTGAAAACAATCTGAAAAGAAAAATTGTTCCTCAAAATTACAGATAAAAATACTGATCACGTAAAATCTATTGGTCATCATGCAATGTGGAAACGGACATGAACGTGAAAATATGAAGAAAATAAGCTCGGGAATCAATACACGATGTGTTTTGTTATAAAAAAAACAGGCGTTCATTTCCGCCTTGCTCGGGCGGGCGTCAGTCCTGCGCGCCCTGGAAAAATATCATGAGGGCAGCTTCAGGGAGTTGTTCGCATACCTTTGACGATATGTTTTGTAAAAATAGTATCGGTTTTCATGAAAAAAATCGCACACGAAAACGGATGGCGATTACAAAAAAACGTCATGATGCGTGGCATATTTTAGAAAAAATGTCCAGATGGTTTTCGGGATGAAGGGCCAGGAAGGTCCTTTTTGCTTGTGAAAAAAAAGTCAAATAAAGGGCGGTCCGGTGACCGAGGATGGCAGCTTAAAGTTTCTTTTAACAGCACGTAATTACAGGCTTTGAGGCATGTTGGAGAGCGCAGGTGACAGCTGAATGGAGTGCTTGTGAAAATGTTCTACAAGGCACGTTCGCAGGGGGAGGGACGGTTGGATACGGTCGGCGGAATTTCCGCTGTTCATCACTGTTTCAAGAGGTCTCGGAAACAAAGAGAGTTATTGAAATGCTCGGCGTAATGGCTTGACAAAACGTTGGATTATTTCTACTGAGGACTTTCGAGTATTCAAGGATTGCAAGGCATCAATGCATCGCGTACATCGTTTCGGGCATTAGCCTGCAAAGGGTGACGATGTAAGTAAGACGAGTTTTGAAGCGCAGTTCGAACACCAGAGTCTTCAACCAATTGTAAACCTATGTGGAGGTAAGGCAATGGCGAAACATCCAACTCCTATGTTGGACCAACTTGAAAGCGGGCCATGGCCCAGCTTTGTGTCCGACATTAAACAGGAATGTGAGCACAGAGCGGCTAATCCCGACAAAGTTGAATTTCAGATTCCTACAGACTGCCCTGAAGACCTGCTCGGCGTACTTGAGCTCTCCTTCAAGGACAAAGAGACGCACTGGAAGCACGGCGGTATCGTCGGCGTGTTCGGTTACGGCGGTGGCGTTATCGGTCGTTACTGCGACCAGCCCGAAATGTTCCCCGGCGTGGCGCATTTCCATACCGTTCGCGTAAACCAGCCTTCGGCCAAGTACTACACCACCGAATACCTCCGCGCTCTTTGCGATATTTGGGATATGCGTGGAAGTGGTCTGACCAACATGCACGGCTCCACCGGTGACATCGTTTTCCTCGGAACGACCACCCCGCAGCTTGAAGAAATTTTCTTCGAACTGACGCACAACCTGAACACCGACCTCGGCGGTTCCGGCTCCAACCTGCGTACGCCGGCTTGCTGCCTCGGTCAGTCTCGTTGTGAATTCGCCTGCTACGATACTCAGGAGCTCAGCTACCACCTGACCAACGAGTACCAGGACGAATTGCACCGCCCGGCATTCCCCTACAAGTTTAAGTTCAAACTTGACGGTTGCCCCAACGGATGCGTGGCCTCCATCGCACGCTCCGACTTCTCCGTTATCGGTACGTGGAAAGACGACATCAAAATCGACCAGGAAGCTGTCAAAGCCTACGTCGGTGGCGAATTCAAGCCCAATGCTGGCGCCCACGCCGGCAAAGACTGGGGTGCATTCGACATCGTCAAGGAAGTTGTTGACCGCTGCCCGACTCAATGCATGTCCTATGATGGCACTCTGTCCATCGACAATTCCAACTGCACCCGCTGCATGCACTGCATCAACGTCATGCCTCGCGCTCTGAAGCCCGGCGACGAAAAAGGCGCCAGCATTCTTTGCGGCGCCAAGGCACCGATCCTCGACGGTGCGCAGATGGGTTCCCTGCTCATTCCGTTTATCCCGGTTGAGCCTCCGTTCGACGAAATCAAAGAAGTCGTCGAGAACATTTGGGATTGGTGGATGGAAGAAGGTAAAAACCGTGAGCGTTTGGGTGAAACCATGAAGCGTCTGGGCTTCCAGAAGCTGCTTGAAGTCACCAATACCAAGGCCATCCCGCAGCACGTATGTGAGCCCCGTAACAACCCCTACATCTTCTTCAAGGAAGATGAGGTTCCCGGCGGCTGGACTCGTGATGTCGAAGAATTCCGCAAAAGACACCTTAGATAAGGGGAGGAGACAATCATGGCATTTATTTCCTCTGGTTATAATCCTGCTAAACCGATGGAAAACCGGATCACTGACATTGGTCCGCGTTACTACGCGGACTTCATGCCTCCGGTTCTTAAAAATAACAAGGGCAAATGGCTCTACCACGAAATCCTCGAACCCGGCGTACTCGTGCACGTTGCAGAGTCCGGCGACAAGGTTTTCACCGTCCGTTGTGGTGCCGCCCGCCTGATGACCGTTACCCTCATTCGCGAAATCTGCGAAATCGCAGACAAGTACTGCGACGGTCACCTGCGCTTCACCACCAGAAACAACATCGAATTCATGGTTGACGACGAGGCCAAACTCGCCGCCCTGAAAGAAGACCTGGCCGGACGCAAGTTCACCGGCGGCAGCAGCAAGTTCCCCATCGGCGGAACCGGCGCTTCCACCCCGAACATGATCCACACCCAGGGCTGGGTCCACTGCCATACGCCTGCCATGGACGCTTCCGGTCCTGTTAAGGCCGTTATGGACGAATGCTTCGACTACTTCTCTACCATGAAGTTGCCTGCTCCCGTCCGCCTGGCTCTGGCCTGCTGCCTGAACATGTGCGGCGCCGTGCATGCTTCCGACATCGGTGTTGTCGGTATTCACCGCAAGCCCCCGATGATTGACCACAAGGTTCTGGACAACGTCTGCGAAATTCCGCTGGCCGTTGCCGCCTGCCCCCTGGGCGCCATCAAGCCCACCAAGACCGAATTCGAGGGCAACAAGGTCAACACCGTTTCCGTTAACGAAGGCCGCTGCATGTACTGCGGAAACTGCTACACCATGTGCCCGGCTCTGCCGCTGGCCGACGCCGAAGGCGACGGTTGTGTCATCATGGTTGGTGGTAAGGTTTCCAACCGTATCAGCCAGCCTAAGTTCTCCAAGGTTGTTGTGGCTTACATCCCCAACGAGCCTCCTCGTTGGCCCACACTGACCAAAACCATCAAAAAGATCATCGACGTCTACGCCGCCAACGCCAAGAAGTACGAGCGTGTGGGCGAGTGGGCTGAACGTATCGGTTGGGAAAAGTTTTTCGAACTGACCGAAATCGAGTTCACCGAGCACTGCATCGATGATTTCCGGGATCCTGCTTACTACACCTGGCGCCAGTCCACTCAGTTCAAGTTCACGAACGCCATCGACTAGTCTACAGATCCTTTGTTAACATCCGGGCGCGGTATCTTCCGCGCCCGGTTAAACCAAAAGAGGCTAGCATCATGGATGAACAGAAGAAAATAGTCCTTGATTTTCTCACTAATAAGAAAGGCAAAACCAAATTTTACTTCAACGATTTCACCAAGCTCTTCCCTGATATGAAAGCCCGTGAAGTCAAGAAGATCCTGACTGCACTGGTTAACGAGCAGAAGCTCGAATTCTGGTCCAGCGGAAGCACTACCATGTACGGCTTGGCCGGTGCTGGTAAGCAGCATGCTGGTGAAGGCGAAGAGTAAACCTAACGTACGCCTTTTGAGATGAACCGACCGCGCCTGATTCTAGCCGGACTCAGCGGCGGCGCGGGCAAAAGCACTCTTACGCTAGGGCTTTGTCGCGCGTGGGTCAGGCAAGGTCGGAAAGTACAGGCCTTTAAAAAGGGTCCGGACTATATCGACGCCGCCTGGTTGAGCCTCGCTGCCCAAAACACGGCGACGAACCTGGACCCTTTTCTTATGCCCGAGCCCACTCTTCGGGCTCTATTCTGGGACAAAGTCGTTGCCGGCACTGTCGGCGTTATCGAGGGCAACCGGGGTCTTTTCGATGGAAAGGATCTTGCCGGTTCCTGCTCCACTTCCGAACTTGCCCGTTCGCTTGAAGCTCCCGTCATCCTGGTTCTCGACTGTACGAAAATGACCCGTACGGCTGCTGCTGTGGTGGCCGGCTGTCTCCATTTCGAGACCGGGTTCGAACTCGCGGGAGTCATCTGCAACCGTACGGCCGGTGACAGGCATCGCCAGATGCTCAAACAGTGCATCGAGGAATATACCAAGGTGCCGGTGCTGGGCTGTCTTCCCAAGATCTCTCCGGATCCCATACCAGAACGACACATGGGGTTGATGTCCGACCGCGAACTGGGCGACCAGGATGCCATTCTGGAGGGCATCGCCGATATCATTGAAAAGCATGTGGACCTTGACGCTTTGTGGACAATAGCCTGCAAGGCGCAGCCGCCTTCCGATGACAAGTTTCCTTCCGGTCCGCTCTGGCCCGCGGCAGTTCCTGCCGACGAACCCGTGACCATCGCCTATGTCAGGGATTCGGCTTTCTGGTTCTACTACGAGGAAAATCTGGAAGCTCTCAGGCGCGCAGGCGCCAATCTTGTGGAGATCAGCCTGCTGGATATGGCCGAATGGCCTGATTTCAGCGGATTGTATATCGGCGGGGGCTTTCCGGAAACACTTGCTCTGGAGCTGGCCAAGAATTCCGTGGTACGTCAGCGCGTACGTTCGCTGGCGGAGATGGGCATGCCCATCTATGCGGAATGCGGCGGCTTCATGTACCTGGGGCAGCATCTGATTTTCCAGGGCGAACGTTTCCCCATGGCCGGTGTCTTTCCCGTCAGTACGGAGTGCGGCGAACGCCCCAAAGGCCTTGGCTACGTGCAGGCCGTGGTGGAACACGCAACACCCTTTTTCTCAAAAGGGGACGTGCTGGTTGGCCATGAATTTCACTACTCCCACTGCGTGGCTGAAGACGGTTCGGTTCTGACCCTGTCGCTCAAGATGGACCGCGGCCAGGGATTGCTGGCAGGATACGACGGGTTGATCTACAAAAACACCTATGCCGCCTACACTCATATTCACGCCCTGGGCGTTCCCCAATGGGCTCCCAATTTCGTGGACGCGGCACGCAAGTATGAGCAGGGATTGTTGTAGTCTCTTTCATCCATCTTTTTTTGCCGAGACATTTGCCTTGAAGCCGGCCAGCGTATAGCATTTGTGTCCGGAGGTTTTGCAGACACGTATGTTGCTTTATATCCATGTCCCTTTTTGCAAGAAAAAATGCGAATACTGCGCGTTTCATTCGGGTCCTTTCGAGTATGCGGATCTCGAATTGTACGTGCCTAGGCTGATAGACGAGATTTCTCTGCTTGGAGAACAGCTGGGACATCCCAAGGCCCATACCCTGTATTTCGGCGGGGGAACTCCCAGTCTTCTGCCTCCCTGGGCCCTCTTCGACATCATGGCCGAGCTGGATCAGTCCTTTACCCTGGCCGATCAGTTCGAGTTCACCTTTGAGGGCAATCCGGATTCCCTGGACGATGAGTTTTTGCACGAACTCAAGATGCTCGGAGTAAACCGGCTTTCCATCGGTATTCAAAGCCTGGTGGATGCCAATCTGCAGACTCTGGGGCGTCCGCACACGGTGACGCAGGCGGTCAGGGCCGTGTACGCGGCCAAGCGTCAGGGGTTCGTGAATCTCAACCTGGACATGATGTTCGGACTTCCGGGACAGCGCCTGCGCTTGTGGCTGGACGAACTCAAGGAAATCTGCGAACTCCGTCCCACCCATTTTTCCTGCTACAATCTGACCGTCGAACCAGATACTCCTCTGGAGCAGCGCTGCCATTCGCGCGAGCTGATTCTTCCCGAAGAGGAGGAACAGGCCAAAATGTTTCTGTACGGTGCGGAATTTCTGGAATCCCGCGGATATCTGCAATACGAGATTTCCAATTTCTCCAAGATGGGCTTTCAATCCCGCCACAACATGGGCTATTGGGAAGGCGAGGATTACGTAGGATTCGGGCCGTCCGCCGTGTCCACCTTTGGAGGCAAGCGCAGGACAAACCCCCGCGACCTGCAGGAATGGGCGGAGAGCGTACGACGCGGACAGGCCGGCGCTAGCGTGGAAGAACTCGACCTCGCCACCCGTATCGAGGAAATGGTCATGCTGCGTTTGCGTACGTCCCGTGGATTGCGGCTCAAGGCCTACCGCGAATTGACGGGCAAGGATTTCGTCAAACAGCACCAGCAAATGGTCAATCTGCTCCACCAAAAGGAATTGCTGCGTATCCAAAAGGGCTATCTGCGCTTGACCAAACACGGCATGCTGGTGTCAGATGCCATTTTATCGCATTTTCTCAAAGAATGAATCTGGTTGTCACCAGAATGTAATCCCCGGCCATGTATGGGGAGAGTCCGAGTCGGGCCCGGATGTGCGCGGATGTGTTCGGGTCTCCCTTTTATAGATCCTCTAGCCTCGTGAACAGGACATCCTATGGAACATCATATCCAATTCGCGCCGGAAAAGGACGCTCTCGTACTCCTGGATCAGCGCAAGCTGCCCCTGGTGGAAGAGTGGTTCGAATGCAAAACCAACGAAGACGTTATTTATGCCTTGCAGACCATGGTGGTCCGGGGAGCTCCGGCCATCGGCGTGACTGCGGCCTACGGCTGCTATCTCTGCGCGCGCGAAGTGCAGGCATCCGGAGTGGCGGATTGGCAGGGCGCTCTGGACAAGGAGCTGACAGCTCTGGCTCAGGCTCGTCCCACTGCGGTCAATCTGTGCTGGGCCGTGGAGATCATGCGCGGTCTGTGGAACAAAGAAGCTGACCTGGAGACTCTGTGCGCCGTATGGCTGGAAAAAGCCAAGGCCATGCATCAGGAAGATATCGACATCTGCAAGCTGATCGGCAAATTCGGCGGGGCGGTGCTGGACGACGGCGACACGGTAATGACCCACTGCAACGCAGGTGCGCTGGCCACGGCCGGATACGGAACTGCTCTTGGCGTTATCCGTGGAGCCATTGACCAGGGCAAGAAAATCAAGGTCATTGCCAACGAAACCCGCCCGTTCCTGCAGGGCGCCCGTCTGACCGCCTACGAACTGGCCGTGGACAATATCGACGTGACTGTTGCCTGCGACAATGCCGTGGGTTTGCTGATGCGGCGCGGCATGGTGGACAAGGTCGTGGTCGGCGCGGACAGAATCACTGCCAACGGCGACGCAGTGAACAAGATCGGCACCTACACGGTGGCGGTCATGGCGCGCGAACACGGGGTGCCTTTTTACGTGGCCGCCCCCCTGAGCACCATAGACCGCAATACGGCCACTGGTGACGAGGTGCCCATCGAGAACCGCATTCCCCATGAAGTGACCCATGTGGGTGGCGTACAGATTACGCCCAATGACGTGCCGGTTTACAATTTCGCCTTTGATCCCACGCCCAATGCCTTGATTGCAGGAATTGTGACGGAAAAAGGCGTGTTGCGGCCCCCGTATACGGAGTCCATTGCCAAAGTTTTTGCTGAATAAGACCTATTCCGGATTGCACATCACCAGGCGCACGAATTTCTGAATTATCAGGAGTTCGTGCGCCTTTCTGTATGGCTTTGTTGTTATCTGTTCCACCAGCTGTGTTCTGGCGGCCCAATCTTGCAGACAAGCATCAGCCCAATAGGTTTAAATAGCCTCCGCTTCCCCTTCTGCTGATATATAAAAATTTTGTTTCCTCTATGGCCGAACAACAATCCACAATGGATATCTGAACGTCCCATAACATCCGGTTGTTAGCGAGTTGTACTCCGGCTTGGATACCTTTCCTGAAGAATCATTCCATGTCATTTGAAGAATTCTGAAGGCTCTGACAAAGAGTTGCGGCGAATGAACATGAAAAAAACAAAATCTGTAACGCAAACTTGCAAGATATCGTCAACATAAAAGAGGAAGAATAAAAATTATCCAACGAAAGAGCCTTAGGGGTGGTCTGCTGCTGTGAGTGCGTCAGAAACAGACCGACCGGGATACTGGGAAGAGCACAATAAAGGATATTCAATGAACTGCGTATTGCATATCGGACTGGAGAAAACAGGAACGACCAGCATCCAGCATTGTTTTGCCAAAAATCGATCCCAGTTGAAGGCCCAGGGTGTTCTGTATCCCGCATGCCTTGGAGAAATCAGTCATGTCAAACTCACGGCTTATGCTTTGGAGCAGGAAAAAATAGATGATATACGTACGGGACTGGGGGTGAAAAGTCCGGAAGCAGTGCCGCGTTTTCGAAAAAATATTGTTGCGCAGCTGAAACAGGAAATTGTCACAAGCGGGTGTTCCACCTTGTTGCTTTCCAATGAAAATTTGTCTTCACGCCTGAATCAGGAAAAAGAACTCCAGCGCTTGAAGCAACTTTTAGAAGCGAGTTGCGATAACATCACCGTGTACGTGTATCTTCGCAGACAAAGCGAATTGTATAACGCGTCTGTTTCCACTGCGGTCAAGGCCTGCAGCGACTCTGATTTTTGCATTCTGACGCTTCCGGATTTCAACTCAGTGGATTTTCAGTTCAGATACAATTATTTCAACTTGCTGCAGCGTTGGGAAAATGTCTTTGGCAAGGAAAATATTGTGGTCAGACGCTATGACAAGGATTCCATGCCTGATGGAAATGTAGTGGATGACTTTATCAGGGCACTGGGTCTGGATTTTGTCTGTGAAACTGGAAATTATGCGAACAAATCAATGCATAATGAAAACCTGTTCTTTTTGAACAGGTTGAACAAGCACTTGCCCCGTGTTGCCAGAAAAACAATCAATCCGTTTCATCAATATATACTCTGTGCCATTGAATCCATGAAAGATGATACGGAAAGTTTCGAGTTGTCCATGTCGGAAAGCATGGATGAGTATTTTTTTGAATCTAATAACGAGATTTCCAAAAAGTATTTGCAAGAAGAAATATTGTTCAAAAAAATTGCTAATAATGAGGCTGGTGCGAGTAAAATAACAGAATCTGATTCTGAAAAATATTTTGAAATATTTTCAGAAGTGCTTTTCAATGTAATGGTCGATTCGCTTATTGAAAACAATATACTCAAGCATGCCCTCAACAAGAGCTGTCTTCCGCAGATCATACGGAAGACGGAAGATTGCTGCGAGTTTTATAAAAAATCAGACAAATTATATGCCCATCTCGGCCATTTGTATCTGCAAAACAAGGAACTGACCAAAGCCCGTGGGGCGTATCTGGAAGCATTGCGCATAGTGCCTGAAAGCGCGGCCTATCATCTGCAGGTCAGCGTCATCGATGCGCAGCAGCAGAATGTGGCGAGCGCCATAGAGTACGCACAGGCCGCCGTAAGAATGGAAAGGGACAATCCTTATGCCCATTTTCACCTGGGCACACTGCAGCTTATGTCCAGAGAATTTGAAGAAGCTCTGGAATCGTTGTCCACTGCATTGAAGATAGAGCCGGGAAACAAGGCATTTATCAATGCCTACAAAAGGGCACAGTCATATACGGCGTCCAAAATCTGAACGGTTTCCGGGGAGATTGATAGCCTCTCGCCATACGGGCAGCAGTGATGAGGCACTGTTTTCAGGGCCCCGTTCATCGGAAGAAAATCAGCTGTCCTGATCCCTGGTATTGTCCTGACCGTCTTCGGTAAGCGCGCCCACCTGTTTGAAAAAGGGGATGAGTTTCAGATCTTTGAACTGGATGTGAGCGATCAGCCAGTTGAGCATGAAGCATTGCAGTTCAATATGGGCTGCTTCCGGGTCATTCTGATGCTTTTCCTTGAAAGTCTCGATATCGGCAGTGAATTTTTCGTGTTCCGCATTGTGTGCGTCAAAATCGGGATAGCCGTAGCGTCGCATGTAGGCTTCTTCGGTCCGGAAATGATACTTGGCGTATCCCCTCAGGCTGTCCAAGGCTTCCACAAGGGCGAACTGCACGCGATCATCCAACAATTTGTCGTGAAAATTATTGACTATCCGGAACAGTTCCTTGTGCTGGGTGTCAATTTCTTCAATGCCCGTTGCGAGAGATCCATCCCAAATGAGAATACTCATGCTCTTTTCCTTTTGAGTTGTTGCCGGAAGCGTCAGCAGGTGACGCCCGAATCGGCGTCATCGCGCCTTGTTCCGTAAACAGCGTGGCCTTGTTGTTTGTTACGGTGCCTGATGCCAAAGCCATGAAGACTCATGAGCGGAAATCCTGTTTTATGTCGAATAAAGAGTGCCGTCTTCAGTGGCGCATTACTATTGTAAAGTCCGTATCTGTTCGGAACACTGAAAGAGCAGGGAAGTACGGACGGTATACCCACCATTGTAGTAGATCCGTAACAAATTATCCAGACCACTTTGCAATTTTTTATGCCTGTCCGATGGAAAACAAGGATTTTGTTGCAGCTAAGCAAAGTCCGGAGTCTGTTGCAGGTGCCTGTTCCAGGCAGCCTTGCCAGCCACGTACCAAGCGCGTACAGAGTATAGTGGATGCAGGAGAGCAAGTTTTGACTGCATCCAACGCCGTGTGACGCTCAAATTCCGTATGGAGGTTCCAGTGCTGAATGTAGCTCGCTTTCCGCTTTTTGTGCTGTTCGTGGTGGGATTGTTGTTGCTGTTTCTGTTTGCCGGCATGGTTCATGCGGAGCCGCGTTACCAGGTGCAGATCGGGTCGGCAAAACAGTGGGAAGGAACACGATATTTCACACGCAAGGCTTCCACCGTGCTGGCCACGACGGCTTATATCATCAAACTGGGCGATTATTATACCGTGCTGGTTGGTGATTACGCTTCACACGAACAGGCTGCTGTGGAGTTGCAGAAGATCAAAAAGCATTACAACGGCATGGTGGTTTCCTATGCGGATTACGACGTGCTGGGGGCCTTTGAGAGCGGGCAGGAAGTCAATGCGGAAACAGTGGCCAGCATGACTGGCCCGGCCGTGGAGATTCCCGAACTGAAGAAATCGGACCGGATTGTGGATAAAAGCGAGCTGTCCACGCTGGATCAGACCCTCGAAGGCAACATTGACAACATCATTGTGGAAGACTGTCGCCTGAGCAATGAAGAGACCCTGTCAGAATACCTTTTTTCCACCACATGCAAATTCGCGGATCTGGACCCCAACCGCATCACCATCGAGGAAAAGTACGGCAACAACATCTATATCCATGTGGATACGGTGCAAAAAAAGCATCTGGTCCGCATGAAACAGATGAAAGACGGCAAGGAAAGCTACTCCAGGGACGATGCCCGGCTGGTGCTGCGATCCAAGACGAAAAACCGCAAAGCGCTTTCCAAGACCGTCCAGGCGTTGCACGATCTTATTTTGTATTGCGCCAGCAACAAATAGGCTTCTGCGCGGGAAAAATTAGGTGTGGCAGAACACTGCAGACTCGCCCATGGGGAGCCTGCAGTATGATTCGGTCTGAAAAATCGTGAAATTTCCGGCCCAGGCGCTATTTAGCGCGGCGGGCAAGCAGCACCACGTTTTCCACATGGGGCGTGTGCGGAAACATGTCCACGGGCTGCACCGCACGGACTTCATAGGCTTGAGCGAGTTTGCCGATGTCCCTCGCCTGTGTGGCCGGGTCGCAGGCCACGGACAGTATGCGCTGGGGCCGGTGCTCCAGAATCTGCTGCAACACCTCGGGCGCCATGCCCGAGCGGGGCGGATCCGTGATCAGAATGTCCGGCCTGCTTTGTTCGCGACGCATGGTCCGGCGCATGTCTCCGGCATGAAAACGCGTCTTGGCAATGTCGTTGCGGCGTGCGTTCAATGCGGCATCGGCCAGGGCGTCGCGGCTGATGTCAAATCCCACCAGCAGGGATGCTTTTGGCGCCAGGTACAGGCCCGCGCCTCCGGCTCCGCAGTACAGATCCCAGATGACCTCTCCGCCTTTAAGGTCCGCCAGTTCCGCCACGGTGTCGTAGATGCATTTGGCCGCGCTTGCATTGGGCTGAAAGAATCCATTGGCCGAGATGGTATAACTGCTGTCCCCCAAAGTGAAATCAAGCCGCTCCTTGCCGAAAGTCTGGGCGGTTTCTTCGGCCAGGGCCACTTGCTGCGGGTTGTTCCGAAGCGAATGCACCAGCCCGGAAAGCCAGGGCAGTTTCTGCAACAGGTCCGAAGCCAGGGATTCGACAGCTCCCGCGTATTGCTTCTGCCCGGTGGTAATCACCTGGGCGACCATTTCCTGCCCATTGTCGCGCAGAACCAGATAACGCCAGAACCCCTTTTCTCCGAGCGGATCATAGGCGGGCCCTTCGGCCAGGGCAGGGTGGTTGCGGATCTGTTCGAGCAGTTCCATGGCCCGTTCGGTCTGCAACCGGCAGTTGCGAATCTCCACCAGGGCGTTGCTGCCGCGCATCTTGAGCCCCAACAGAGGGCGTTGTCCCTCGCCACCAGGGGCAAAGGCGAATTCCATTTTGTTGCGGTAGAACCGGGTCTCCGGGGAAGGGATAATGGGGCGGAAGTTCAGCTCGTCAGCAGGCACGTTGCCGATCCGTTCGAGGCTTTCCCGAACGAATTGTTCCTTCCAGAAGAGCTGCCGCTGGTAGGGCAGATGTTGCCAGGAACAGCCGCCACACTGTCCGAAGTCCGGACAGGAGGGGGCAACCTGTTCCGGAGACTGCTCCAGAATTTCGCGAATCACGGCCTGTCCGTGCCGTTTTTTCATGGCGGTTACCTGGACAAGAAGACGTTGCCCGGGCAGGGCGTAGTCTATGAAAAAAACAACCCCCTCGTGTCTGGCCAGACCCTGGCCGCCAGGAACGAGTTTTTCCACACTGACTTCGAATTGATCACCGGTTTTCGGCATGATATGACTACTTTTGTAAGGAAATTAGATGCTTGAAAGAAAATTGCCTGAGGGACGTGTTGAAATAGCGCAGTAAGTCATTTTTTTTTCCAGGAGTCAAGGAAAAAGACAGAAATCTACCTTGACAAATAACCGAATGTCAGAGATAAAAAAAGCACTTTAACTGGATTTCTTCATCGAAAAATCAAAGGATTGCTCAATGATCGCTGAACTCTGGCAGAATATGTTACAATCCACGGCTGCGGGAACAGTAGGAGTCACAGGTATTTGGACGTATATGGCCGTTATAATTGTCATTGCCCTGTATCGCATCAAAAAGGGCGATCACATGGATCATTAGTTTATTGCTCCTTTCCCGGTCAGCCTTACCCGGTCATGTCCGGTCCGGCGCGTTACTGTTCAACAGGGCGCGCCGGTCTGGTTTTAGAGGCAACACCCCGTCTCAGCTTCTTCCCTCCGCAACCTCGCTCAAATATTTCCCATAATCGTTCTTGAGCATATCCTTGGCCAGGAGCTTCAACTGGTCCGCCGTGATATAGCCTTTTCGAAAAGCGATTTCTTCCACACTTGAAATTTTGGTGCCCTGCCGGTCCTGAACGGTCTGCACAAAGCTGGCCGCCTGATGCAGCGACTCATGGGTGCCGGTGTCCAGCCAGGCGAATCCGCGCCCGAGAAATTCGACTTTCAGATCCCCGCGCCGCAGATAGACGTTGTTCAGGTCCGTGATCTCGAGTTCGCCCCGGGCAGAGGGGGTCAGATTGGACGCGATGTCGATGACGTTGTTGTCGTAAAAATACAGGCCCGTGACTGCGTACTGCGAACGCGGTTTCTCGGGTTTTTCCTCCAGGGAGATGACGGTGTTGTAGTCGTCGAACTCCACCACGCCGTAACGCTGCGGATCGCGTACCTTGTAGCCGAAAATAATGCCCCCTTTTTCCAGCTCCGTACAGCCTTGCAAAAGATAGGAAAGCCCCTGGCCGTAAAAGATGTTGTCGCCCAGGATCAGGCAGACATTGTCCTTGCCGATGAAGCCGCTGGCCAGAATAAAGGCCTGGGCCAGGCCTTCGGGTTTGGCCTGGACAACATAGGTGAAAGACAGCCCGAGCTGGGAGCCGTCTCCGAACATATGTTCGAAGCGGGGCAGGTCCGCGGGCGTGGAGATAATGCAGATTTCCCGGATCCCGGCAAGCATCAGCACCGAAAGCGGATAATAGATCATGGGTTTGTCGTAGATAGGCAGCAGTTGTTTGCAAACCCCGCGTGTAATGGGATACAGCCGCGTGCCCGAACCGCCCGCCAGAATGATGCCTTTCATAGTCTATTGTCTCCGTTTGCTATTTCAGGCAATACTACACAAAGCAGACGGAAAATCAAAGCATAATGCGGAGGAATGCTCTCCGCCAAAGGAGCCGGCAATGACATCAGCCATGGTGATTCTGGAAACTGGAGATGCGGCACTGAAGCTGGACGGGTGTCTTTTTTTGTATTGCTGCTGCAAGCAGGGCGCAGTCCCCAGATTGTTGCAGAGCGATGGAAAACCAGCCTCCCTTGTTGTGGGTTCCTTGATCGGCCCTGCGGACGCTCCCTGGTTCAGGGTGCTTCGCGTGGAATGGTTCAATCCGCTCGGCGCAGCTCCCGGCATGGAGTCTTTGCCCGGCGTACGTGTCGAGGTTCTGGAAAACGCCCCCAGGGAACTTGCCGCCGGCGAGCGTCTGGAACTGTCCGTTGCCAAAACCGGACTGACCCTGGCCTGGGTGACCCTGAGCGACAAGGGCTGGCTCGGCAAGCGGGAGGACGCCAGCGGTCCGGCCATAGACAGCATGACGCGCGAGCAGTTGCAGGTGGGCTTCAGCAGGGGCTTTCTGCTGCCGGACAATGTCAATGGACTGCGGGCCCTGTTGACGGACCTCGCCCTGACCCAGGGCTTTGACCTAGTGCTCACCACGGGCGGTACGGGCCTGGCCCCCACGGACCTGACGCCGGAAGCCACTCTGGCCGTCATAGACAAGCGTTTGCCGGGAATGGAGCGGGCCATGCTCCAGGCCAGCCTGCAGAAAACTCCCCATGCCATGATTTCCCGTGCCGTGGCCGGAAGCCTGGGCCAGAGCCTGATCATCAATATGCCCGGATCGCTCAAGGCTGTTCGGGAAAATCTGGAAGCCGTACTGCCTGCCCTTGGTCATGCCCTGGCAAAATTGCAGGGAGATCCGTCGGATTGCGGCCAGCCAGTGGTCTGATTGTGCCAAATATGTTACATTCTGCAAAAAATGGCCCTGGTTTTCTTGCTCTTGGGGCGCGCTTTGCTTATGGTTCTGCGTAGATGACGCGGCAGGCTTGTATTTTATTATCGCCCGACTGCTCGGGCCCGGATCCCAGATAGTTTCATATGGCTTATTTCAGAAAATTACAGACACAGCTGAACAAACTTCAGGAATTGTTGAAACGCGATGAACGCTGGTTGATCCTTATCAACGCCGATCCTGACGCATTGGCATCTTCCCTGGCGCTCAAGCGCATCATGATTCATCGCGTAAGCGAAGTGGGCATTGCCCATGTCAACGAGATCCGCCGTCCGGACAACCTGTCCATGATCAGCTATCTGCGTATCCCCACGCGCAAGCTCACGCCCAACCTTGCCGCGCAGTACGACCGTTTCGCCCTGGTGGATTCGCAGCCGCACCACCATCAGTCCTTTGCTCCCTATTCCTTTTCCCTGGTCATCGACCACCATCCGCGTGTGGAGCAGCATCCGGTGCTGTCCGATTTTGTGGAGATCAAAAGCGACTACGGCGCCAATTCCACATTGATGACCGAGTATCTCTACAACCTCAAGATCAGGCCCGGACAGATGCTGGCCACGGCCCTGGTCTACGGCATCAAATCCGATACGCAGAGCTTCGAACGGCCTTTTTGCGATGTGGATGTCAGGGCTTTTCGATATCTGACCAAATTTTCCAACACCCTGCTGCTGCGAAAGATCGTGCGCAGCGAATTCCGTATGGAGTGGCTGGATTATTTCGCCAAGGCCTTCAACGGCATCCGTTTTTTGCACAAAGGGTTTTTCGTGTTCCTCGGAGAAGTGGAAAATCCCGATATTCTGGTGGTTCTGGCGGATTTTTTCATGCGCGTGCATGAAATTTCCTGGACCGTGATCAGCGGCTCCTATGAAGGCGTCATTGTTCTGATATTCCGGGGGGATGGCTTCTCGCGCGGAGTGGGAGACGTAGGGCGTACGGCCTCGGAACTGTTCAGTGAAATGGGCTCCGCGGGCGGACATAAGGCCATGGCCCGTGCCGAGATCCCTTTAGAAAATTTCAAAGATGCCGATCCAGTTACCGTGATCTGGAAAAAACTGCTCAAGGTGGGCAGGAAAAAAGGGTCCAGCTCTTCCAAAAAATCCTGATCAAAAAAACGGTTGTGCGGAGGCGGCAATGAGTGACTACCTGGAAAACCAGTTCAAAACGCTCAAAGCCATCAAGGACGTATCCAGTACGAGCAGCATCAGCAGCTCGAAGCTGTTCAAGGTGCTCGTGGAAATGCGCCACGGCGCTTATCTGGTCAGTTCGGAAACCGCCGAATCCACCGAAAACGAGTTGTTCAAGGTGGAGACAGACTCCGACGACGACTCCGAAGACAAAGCATCCCACAAGATCACCTTTCAACTCGCCGGCCTGGACATGTTCGCGTCCGAGGACGACGGCTGCGAACTGGACGACAACGGCCGGATCGTGGACGATCAGGCCTGAACAGCCCTCCTTCCGACGCATTGATGCGCGCAGTCACTTCCTTGTGATTTTTTCAACGCCCTTTGACTCCGAACCGGCTCCCGTTTATAACCACCTTCACTTTTGTCCGCATTGCAAGGCGGACTTTCGACAAGGAGTTGGCGTATGTGCGAGGGGCAAAATTCGCTGCGGGAAATAACCGTGGTGGCCGGCATTCTCTGGAAGGAAGACCGCATTCTTGCCGTGCGGCGGCCTCAGGGAAAGCCCTGGGCCGGCTATTGGGAATTCCCCGGCGGCAAGGTGGAACCGGGCGAAACCCTGGAAGGGGCTCTGGCCCGAGAGCTGCAGGAAGAACTGGGCGTCTGTCCGCTGACGGCCGAATTCTGGCAGCAGGTTTCACACACCTATCCGGATCTTCGCGTGCATCTGCATTTTTATCATGTACGCAGTTTTCAGGGGGTGCCCCGTTCTTTGGAAGGCCACCTGCTGGAATGGATCGCCCCGGAGCTGGCGCCGCAAAAAGCCTTTCTGGAAGCGGACGCGGCCATCGTACGCGAACTGAAGCATTTCACCCAGAGCAAGTAAGGAGAATCAGCAATGCGAATCGCCGAGTTGCTCAAACCCGGTACCCCTTTTGTTTCCATGGAGTTTTTTCCTCCCAAGGATGAAACAAAGCTTCCGGACTTTTTTTCGGTGGTCGAAAAACTGCGCCCCCTGGATCCCCTCTTCGTATCCGTGACCTACGGAGCCGGAGGCAGTACGCAAAAGAACACCTTGCGGCTGGTGCAGGAGCTCAAGCAGCAGTTCGACCTGGAGCCCATGGCTCACCTGACCTGCGTGGGGGCGAGCGAGTCTTCCATCGCCGGGTTCGTGGAAAGCCTGCAGCAGGCCAACATCGACAATGTGCTGGCGTTGCGCGGCGATCCCCCCAAGGGACAGGAAAACTTCGTCCCTGACAGTGATGATTTTCAATACGCCTGCGATCTCGTCCGCTTTATCAAAAAGGGATTTCCAGGAGTGGGCATCGGTGTTGCCGGGTATCCGGAAAAACACCCCGAGGCCCCCAGCATGGACGAAGATTGCCAGCATCTGAAAGCCAAGCTCGACCTTAGCGCGGATTTCGTGATCAGCCAGATGTTTTTCGACAACGCCCATTATTTCAAGTTTGTGGAAAAAATGCGCGGCATGGGCGTACAAAAGCCCATTTTACCCGGCGTGCTGCCCATCCTCTCCCTGGCCACGGTAAAACGGATCGCTTCCCTCTGCGGTGCGCAGATTCCGCAGGCCTTTCTGGCGGACCTGGAAGAGGCCGATGTGCGCGGACTAGAAGCCCTGCAGCAGCTCGGCATCGAGTACGCCCGGCAGCAGGTCTGCGAGCTGCTGGAAGACGGCGCTCCCGGAGTGCATCTCTATACGCTCAACAAGGCCGAAGCCTGCCTGCAGATTCTGGCCGATCCGCGCGTCAAGGAACTGCTCGACGGCAAGAAAGCATAAAAAGCGTAGCGGAATTTGTCAGCCTGATACTTTTGGCGTTTTCAAAGAACCTTTTCCAAAAGGTTCTTTGAATGCTGCAGGCAGGGATGCCGTCATGGCGGCATATACGAAGCGTTTACAATGTATTGCGGTTGTCAGCGAAGCAGGTGGCTAGACCAGGTAGGCCTTGGCAATACGGAACACGTCCTCGTAACTGAGCTTTTCGCGAATGGCGATGCTCATTTTCTCCGAGATCTCCATTTTGATCTGGGCGTCCTGCAGCAGAACGGCCTTGTGTATTTTGAGCCTCTTGCGGACGAACGGCGCATCGAATCCATCGATGACCAGTGACAGGCCGTCGTGAAAGACCGCCGACGAGACAAGTTCGAGCAGGGGCTGGCAGGCGAATTTTCCCTTGCGGCGCGACCAGAACACGTAGAAGAGCAGCGAGACCATGAGCTGTTCGGGCTTCTGCCTGTGGTCGATGCTGAAAAAAGCCGGAGTCTCGGCCGGGTTTTTCTGCGCCTGGCGTACGAGTTCCTGCACCAGTTCAAAAGCCTTTTCCTCATTCAGGGCGGCCCTGGCATACTGGGCTGTCATCTTTGCCAATGATTTTCGCGGGTTTTCCCCCATGGCTATATCCATCAGCGAAATGCGCATCAGGTTGATCTTGCGGCTGAGCTCTTCCAGCGTGGCGTTACGCTTGAGCGTGGCCAGATCCTGCGTACGGGCTATGGACAGTTTGGAGAAAACCACATCCAGCAGATATTTGATGTAGGGTTCGCTCGTGTAGTCGGCTTCCTCGCGGAGGGGTTTGAACGAACGTTTTTCATCCACCAGCTTTTTGATGGAAAGCCAGTACGCGGCAACACCTTCCAGCGGTATTTCAATGATGTCGAAATCTCTTTGAATATCCATGTGCGCTATCCGGATGCTCCGGGGGGTTCCTTGTCTGTTGGGGACGCTCCCGGCCGCGGCATTTTCCGAGATGCCGGGCAACGAAACTGCAGCAGGCGAATATCGTGCCTTTCCGGCCTCAGACATTGCCCGACGCGGGAACGCGTACGCGGGTGTTCATGGACCCGGCACGGTTCCAGTCGTCCAGAATGTAATTGTACAGTCCTTTGGCAAAACCAGAAACCAGGACAATGTTGTTTCTGTCAAAGTTCTCGTCATGCACGTACTGCAGCCGCAGCACGTCTCCATCGTCTTTTTCCGGGATGACGCCGGCAAAGAAAAATCCCAGGCGTTCCAGCACTTCCACTGCGGCTGGGCACAGGGAATCGGCCAGGGGCAGGTCCGCCACGATGCTTTTGGTGTCCTTTTTCAAGGCGTTGGCCAGATGATGGCGTACGATGGTGGTGAAGTCGCGGCCCACTTCCTGAACCTGGATATGGGAAGCCTGCCAGTCCGGTTTGCCGCGCAGCTTGAGCACGGAATAATCGGACAGGGCTTTGGGAAATTCCTTGGGAGAGGCAAAAAGGCGTACCAGCTGGCTTTGCTTGTAGATTTCCTTCAATACCTTTGTATGCCGCTGGGGCGCGAAGATCATGCGCTCGGGCCCTTTGGTGATCTGCTGGAAATAGTGCACCACACTCTGGCGCGGTCTGCCTTCCTCGCCCGCGGTGTGCATGCCGCCGCTCAGGGGCAGTGAAGAGGGCAGCGCGCAAAGCTGGATGGCGGTTTCATGCGCGCCCACGCTCAATTCGGCCTGCTGCGTATAGGGAATGGCCGTGGGAGCCTTGCAGCAGATTCCGTACAGTTCGAGTTTTTTTGGCCATGTTGGCCAGGTGGCGGTGCATGAGCTTGAACAAACCGTTGTTTCTGGCCCGCGGATCCACCAGCCCCTCGCAGAGTTCCGCCACGGCGTCTGTTTTGTTGTGGCGTTTCAGGCTGAGATGGGAAACGAGTTCGCCTTCTTCGGTTTTGCCCACGCAGCTGATCATCAGTCTGCTTTGCAACAGGTCGAGAATCCGCTCCGGATAATAGAGCAGGTCGCTCAAAAAACCGAACCCGCTGGTACGGTAGACCCATTTGGAGAGCTGAATCGTTTCTTCCTTTTCCGCTTTCATGAAGCTCAGACGGATGGGCAATTCCTTGGAAAAGGGCTCCAGTTCGGCCAGTTCTCCTGGCTTGTCGTCTTCCGAAAGATAGTGCGAAACATCGGGAGCCGGGAGTTTCTTGAAAAGCTCGATGCGTTTGCCCAGTTCGCCGCGGTTGATGACCGTGGTTTCATCCACCACCGAGATCATCAGGTGGCCGCCCAGGCCGTGCAGTTCGATGTCGTTTTCGCCGCTGTTCTTCCAGTTTTCCTTGTCCAGCAGCAGGGCGGGATTGAAGGTCAGGCCCTGGTCTTCCACGGCGATGATCATGCCCAAAGGCGGTTTTTCTATGGAGACTTCGTACCGGCCTTCCTCGTCGGGTTCGAAGGCGTGCTGAATGACGTTGAGGCAGGCTTCCTCGGTGGCCATGACCAGCAGTTCGGCGGTGAGTTCCTGCAATTCTATGGTGGCCAACAGGGATCTGACGGTTTCGAGGACCCAAGGCAGGTAGCGCATTTCAGCTTTTGCCCGGATGCGTCCGATTTCCCATTGTTCGGTCTGGTTCAAATCGCCCATGATAGAGGTCCTCTTTTGTGGTATACACGGTATGCATACCATTCTCCTGCAAAATTTTCAATGAAATCAGGGTGACATTACAGTGTAATCAGGAGGGTAGAGGGAAGAAAAGAACGGCGGACAGGCGGCAGGGAGAGGCTCTACTCCTTCAGGGCGTCGGCGTAGTAGCTGATCTGGCGGCTGGGGCTCAGGTAAAGAAACACTTCCCTGGGCAAACTCTCGGTACGCAGGCTCTGCTTGATTTCCAGGCCGTCTTCAATGACCAGGTCCACCACCAGGGCTTCGCGTTTGGGAATGTCCGGATGGTAGATCATCACCGACGGGCGGGAGGGCTTGGAAAGGTTGGTGGAAATGACCATGCCGATGGCGCCGTTGGTAAGCTGGACAATGGTGCCGGGCGGATAGATGCCCATGTTGCGGATGAACAGGTTCAGGATTTTTTCGCTGAGGTGTTTGCGTTCGCGTACGTAGAGATGCTTGATGGCCTCATGGGGTGTCAGACGCAGTTTTTCGTCGGTCTTGTTGCAGAGGTTGTCGTAAATGTTGGCGATGGAGACGATTTTGGCCAGCGTATAGATTTCCTTGCCTTTGAGTTTGCGCGGAAAACCCGATCCGTCCAGACGTTCGTGGTGCTGATAGATGATGTTGACGCTCTGCCTGGGGAATCCGGCCAGGTCCATGGCGATTTCAGCGCCTTTTTTGGGATGCTGTTCGTAATACTTCTGCACGGCGAAACGCATGCTGGTGGCCTTGCCCATGCTCAGTTCGTTGATGGGCATCCTGCCCTTGCCCACATCATGGAACATGGCGCCCATGCCCAGGTGGCGCATGGCGTCGCTCTCCAATGAAAGCTGTTTGCCCAGCATCATGGACAACACCGTCACGTTGAAGGAATGCAGGTGCTGTTTTTCCTCTTTGGGTTTGTTGGTCATCAGATTGACCAGCACATCCCGTTCGGAAAGAAAGGTGTCCACGAGTCCTTCCACCACATCCCTGGCCTGTTCGACGGCTTCGTTGGAGCGTCCGGAAACGCGGCGCAGCAACGTGGCGACCTGGTTTACCGTGGTGTCGTAGCGTTTTTCGCAGGAAGCAAAGCGCTGACGCCGTTCCAGGTTGCGTTCGATGGTTTCCTTTTTGAGGCCGAACAGTTCCTTGCTCACCGGAGTGGAAACCGTCTTTTTTTCCTTGGCGGCCGCTTCCTTGCCGTCCTGAAAAGGAGCCAGGTCCACGTTGTCCAGGGGCAAAGGCAAGCGCTCGCTCCGGTTCAGAATGCAGTAGACATGGTTCAGTCCCGATTCCCGCAGCTGTTCGATCTGCTTTTCATTCTTGATCTTGAACCCTTTGCGCAGCTGCGGATCCTCCACACTTTCGTCGTCCAGCTTCACGAACAGGCCGACGCAGAGTTGTGCGATGTGGATGGGGTACTCGGAAAAAGCCATGTGCTCGGGTCCTTTGATATTTTGAAAATCACAAAACAGTGCGCAGGGCAAGGTTGCGCATGTAATTATGAATTATCGCCATTGCGGCGCGCGTGTCAATGCGCCTGACAACTGCCGTTGCCAAGGCGTGCGGAAAAAAGTTCATTTGCGAAAATAATTTTCTTGACAATATTATTACTACTGGATAATAATTCTCCTCAGACAACAAATTTTTAAAAATAATCTCGGAGAATATCATGGAAGAAAATGTACTGAAGGCACTGAAAGAGGCCGGAAAGCCCATGCGTCCGGGCGATATTGTAAAAGCGCTTGGCGCGGAAAAGGACGCCGTATCAAAAGCCATTGCCAACCTGAAGAAGGAAGGCAGGATCAACAGCCCGAAACGGTGCTACTACGCACCGGCAGAATAGTTCCTCCCAAAGGACAATACGCCTGACAATTGGAAGTCGTATGCCCAAAACGACTCCTGGTCGCTTCTCGAAAGCCCGGCACGCCCAAGCCGGGCTTTCCCTTTTTCGGGCCTATTTGCGGCCGAGGGAGAACAGGGCTTCCCAGTCCAGCGGACGGTTGGAAGCGGCGTTTTTTTGCTGCAGGTAATCCCAGCCCGTGTCGGAGATGATGGAAATGGGGATGCGGTTGATGAATTCGCGGCAGGATTCTCCCACGCATTTGCAGGACCAGCCGCAGATATCGCAGGTGCAGCCGCCGGTTTTGATCAGCTCCTTCAGGGTGCCGGAGTTGTCGCAGCAGCTGTCGCAAAGCAGAAGATAGGTTTTTCGCTGTTCTGAAGGCATACGTACGGATGTCTGTATCGACCTGGTATTTTCAGGCCAGTATTTTTTCCAGTTCGCCCGCCAGGGCCTTGCCCATGAGTTCGTGCTGCTGGGCGTCCATGTGGATGCCGTCCACGCGGCTGCGTATTGCGAACAGTCCGGCATCGAAAAACAGGCAGCCCAGAGTCATGGCCGTGGCCTTGACGGCTTCGGTGAATCCGCTGGATTTTTTCACGGCGTTTTCGAACTTGGGCGCCAGGTCCCCCTTGGGTTTGAGAAAGTCCGGCGGGGCCACCAGAAGCACGGGCGGCACGGGCATGCCCGGTTCCACCGGGGCGCGCCGGATGGCATTCACAATGCTGGCAAGGCCGGCAGCGGAAAGTTCGGCGTTGAAATTGTGCACGGTCTGAAAGTCATTGGTGCCGAGGCAGACAATGACCAGGGACAAGGGGGAGTGGACTTCCATTTTGGTTTCCAGTCCTTCCAGTCCGTTGCGGCCCGGTTTGAAAGGGTCGTCGCAAACCGTACGCCGTCCGTTGAGGCAGTCTTCGATAATGCGGGCGTCTTTTCCCTTTTTTTGCAGCTCCAGCTCCAGAATGCCGGGCCAGCGCTGGTCAAAGGGATACCTGGAACGCGTGCCGGGAATGATGCCCCAGCCCAGGGAATCTCCGTACACCAGAATCCGGTATTTCATCAGCGACTCCTTTGTGTTGGCAGCCCGTGCGGCAATCCGGGCGCAGTATCGGCAACAAGTAGCTTGGGAACAGGGCGCAGGTCAACTCGCAGCTTCATTAAAGCAGCTCTCTTTGAGAAAAGTCAAACTTATTGACTATCAAAGCTATTGACAGTCAATACATACTGCCTTAGTTCATCCACCGGGGCGCCTGGCACGGTGCACGCCCCGCAATGCCAGCAGGAGAATGATCACATGGCACAGGATTTCAAGGACAAGGTGGACTTCATCGTCAGAACCGACGGGTTGCTGAAGGATTATATCGAATCCGTGGTGGTCAAGAACATCAAGGAGAACATGCCGGACGACCGGTTCAAAAAGATGACCTCCAATCACATCCGAGCGGCCCTGATGCTGCGAAATATACAGCCATGCTCGCTCAAGGAGTTCGCCACGGCAATGCGCTTGTCCAAGGCAGCGGCGTCCGCCCAGGTGGACCGAATGGTCAAGATCGGAACCGTCCGCCGCGAGGTGAATCCTGAGAACAGGCGGGAGGTGATCCTGACGGTCAGCCCCGGCCTGGACGAGCATGTGAACCATGTGCATGTGGAAATGAGCCGCTGGTTCGAGTCCATCACCGAGCAACTCGGACAGGAGACCTTTGAAAAATGGCATGAAGTCATGGTCGCTCTGAACGCTGTGCTCAAACAAAGAATAAAGTCCGGCGACGCTCCCTACTAGATGCGCGCCCCAGGAGACATACGGTGACTTCCAAGCAACATTTTTTCGGCGACAAATCGATCATGGCCATGCTGGCCATGCTCAGCGCCTTTCCTCCCTTGTCCACGGACCTTTATCTGCCGGCACTGCCGCACATGATGGGAGTGCTCAACGCCAGCCAGAGCGCTGTGAACCTGAGCCTCAGCCTGTTTCTGATCTTTTTCGCCCTGGGCATCCTGGTCTGGGGGCCAATCAGTGAAAAATTCGGCCGCAAGCCCATTCTGCTGATCGGGCTGGTCCTGTATCTGCTGGGCAGCGCGGGCTGCGCTTTGTCCACCAATGTGGTCGCCCTGGTGCTCTCCAGAGTGCTGCAGGCCTTTGGCGGCGGCGCGGCCGAGGCCGTGGCCACTTCCATGGTCAAGGACATGTACGAAGGGCGCAAACGTGAAACCGTTCTGGCCGTGGTCATGGCCATGGTGGTGGTGGCGCCGGTGGTGGCTCCCATTCTCGGGGCCATAATTCTGAAATTCATGTCCTGGCGGGCCATATTCTGGCTGCTTACCGCCTTTGCCTGCCTGGCCCTGCTGCTGTCCTCCAAACTGGACGAGACCCTGGAACAAAAGTACGAGGGCTCGCTGGTGCATTCCCTGGGCCGGCTGGGAGTTGTTTTGAAAAATCCCGGATTCTCCACATTGCTGGGAGTCTTTTCCCTGGTCCCCCTGCCCTTGATGGCTTTCATCGCCGCATCCGCCTTTATTTACATCAACGGCTTCGGCATGGGCGAGCAGGAATACGGGCTGTATTTCGGATTCAACGCCCTGGGCTCCCTGGTAGGGCCGCTGCTGTTCATGCGCATGTCGCGCTGGGCCTCCAGCCAGAGCCTGATCACGGCCGGATTCTGCATCGTGACCCTGGGCGGTCTCGTCATTCTGTTGTTTGCGGGGGCGTCGCCCGATGTCTTTGCCCTGACCATGTTCTGCAGCACCATCGGCGTCAGCATGATGCGTCCGCCCACGGCCAACATGCTGCTTTCCCAGCAGGACGGCGATACGGGTTCCGCTGCTTCGCTGATCAATTTTTCGGCCCTGGCCATGGGCAGCGTGGGCATGTTCCTCATCTCCCTGCCGGCCACAAGATTCCTGATACCGACTCTGGGTGCGCTGTTGATCCTTGTCGGCGGGGGCTGCGGCCTTGCCTGGCTCATGGTACGCAAACGTTCCTTTATTCGCAGGTGATGCGCAGGATAAAGATTTTTGCTCCGAACTGTTGAAATGCAAGGCGGGGGCTGTGATCAGCCTCCGCCTTGCTGGTTTTGCGGCAGGGGCTATTGCGGGGGCGTATCGAAGATGCCGATCTGGTTTCCAAGGCGTACGCGGATGGAGTCCGAGGCGTATTGTTTGGGTTCGAAGATCAGGATGCAGAGCGAGCCGCCATAGAGGAAATGGCCCAGGCGCTGACCCCGTTGTACGGGAACCGGCTTTTTGATGTTCTGGAATTTTTTGTCGAAAATGATGGAGCTCACCGTGTTCAGCCCAACGGGCACCACGGCCACGCAGCCGTACTTGCCCGTATCGATGATGAAATAGCCCCGCTGAAAGTGTTCGAACTTGCTGAAGTCCGTGCCGGGTTGCCCCACGTTTCCGCTGGGAGGCGCCCATTCGGGAAAGTTGTCATAGCCGAAAAAGGCGTCCGGGATGACTTTGGCCTCCACGACCTTGCCGCTCACAGGCGCGTGATAATGGTGGTAGGTGTTGGGCATGAGCACGCAGGACAGGGCGGTGCCGCCCACGAATTTTTTGGCGTATTCCGATCCGCCCAGCAGATCGGAAATGTTCAGGGCCTGGTTGCCCTTGGTGGGGATGGGCGTGTTTTCGTCGGTGATGATCTGCGGAATGGAATTGACGATGCAGTCCGTGGGCGCGCTGATGATGTAGTCCTTTTGAGGCATGGTCTGCGGACGGCTTGCTCCCTGGTTTTTGAGCGTACGGGCGAAAAATTCATTGTACGAATGAAATCCGCCGTCAGGAGCCTTGGGGTCGGGCAGGTGATAGTCTTCTATTTCCACGCGCGGATCTTTCAGCCACATGGGCACTTTTGAAGTGGATTCCGGACTGTCCAGAAAGGTTCCGCGTTGTTTGACGAAGTTCTGCAGCAATTCCTTGCCGGGCGACTGCTGCACAAGCACAAAGCCGTAGGGATTCTTGTAATAGAACCATGCGAAATCCTGAATGTATTTCAGGCCGTCGTCATGGGCGCCGTGGACTTCCGGCAGAAAAGTGCACCAGTCCCGCAGAAATTTGACCAGGTCGGGAAAGCTTTTTCCGATCCACGGGTTGCCATCCGGATATTCCGGCGGCAGCTGCTTCATGTTGGCAAAGGCCGCATCGGCCAGTTGTTTGAAGGCGGGGTCCGAGGCGTAGGTCTTTTCCAGTGCGGCGATGGATTCCTCGCAAGGGCAGATGTTCTCGTCCGCATGCACTATGGCTGGTATAAGCAGAAAACAGAAAAGCAGCAGCCAGGCAGGGACCCGGGAGATGGTTGTCGGTATCATTGTCGTCTCCTGAAGATTGTTCGCCGTTTTGCGCGGCATGGCGACTGTTGAAAAATTCCGAACACGCGATTTCCAAGTATAGAATGTACGGATAAATTTCATTTGAATCAATCGCCGCGAGACATTTACATATGATCAAAACCGCGTATGACTGAAAGAAACTCCCTTTGTAGGGAGTGGGGCAGGTTGTTTGAGAAAGGCGTTCGCGCCCAACCCTAGCCTGGAGAAGAGTCATGTACCGCGGATTGATGGAAAGGCTGGAGCAGGGCGCCGTGGTGTGCGTCGAAGGGTATTTGTTCGAACTCGAACGCCGGGGCTATCTGCAGGCCGGTTCCTTTGTGCCGGAGGTGGCTCTGGAGAATCCGGAGGTGCTGCTGCAGGTGCACCGGGATTTTCTGCACGCCGGTTCGGACGTGATGGTGGCTTTCACCTACAACGGACACCGGGAAAAACTGCGTATCATCGGCAAGGAAGACCTGCTGGAGGCCTTGAACAGACAGGCTCTGAAGCTGGCCAAAATGGCCGCCAGAGAGGCGGAAAAACTGCCCACTGGCGAGCAGGCCCTGACAGCCGGCGACATCTCCAACACAAACATCTACAATCCGGGAGACAGGAAGTCCGAACAGGCTGTACGGGCCATGTTCGACGAGATGGTTTCCTGGGCCGTGGATGCGGGTGTGGATTATATGATAGCCGAGACCTTTTATTATCACGGGGAGGCCCGGCTGGCCCTGGAGGCCATCAAGGCCGCGGGACTGCCCGCAGTGGTGACCCACGGGCTCATGGCTGAAAATCAGCTCTGGGACGGCATGTCCGTGGAGGAATCCTGCAAGCGGCTGGCGGACCTGGGCGCGGACGTGGTGGGCATGAACTGCTTTCGCGGACCGCATACCATGATGCCCTATCTGCGGAAGATTCGCCAGGCTGTGGACGGTCAGGTGGCTGCGCTGCCCGTTACCTACCGGACCACGGATGCGCACCCGACATTTTTCAACCTGCCGGATCCGGGCAACACGGTGGAACTGCCCCATAAGACGACCTTTCCAACAGCATTGGATTCGCAAGGGGCCACGCGCTACGAACTGGCCCAGTGGGGCAGGGAAGCCTACGAACTGGGGATCCGCTATCTGGGCATCTGTTGCGGCAATACGCCGGCTCATACGCGTTCCCTGGCCGAGGCGCTCGGTCGCAGCACTCCGGCCTCGCGGTATTCTCCGGACATGAGCAAGCAGTTTTTGTTCGGAAATGATCCGGGATTGGCCAAGCATATAGTCAAACGCAGCGAAAAAGCCTGAAATTCCGGCAGAATCTTGGAAAGGCCTAAGAAGACATACAGGCCTTGACGAAGCCACGATTCCAAGCTAGTACTTTCGATTCCGCCTTGTTCTTCTCAGCCCCCTGCAAGGGGGGCATCGTTCCTGGACGGTCCGGGAGCGTGGAGGAAGGACCAAAGACCGCAAGGAGAATTGCATGTCATTAAGGAAGTATGAAACTCTGTTGCTCCTGAGCCCGGAGTTGACCGATGAAGAGCGCGAGGAAGTCCTCGGCATCTTTACCGGCATCATCGAGCGCGATGGAGGCAAAATTCTGACCATCGACAAATGGGGCATGCGCGACCTGGCCTACCCGGTCCGCAAGCTCACCCGCGGCTTCTACGTACGCCTGGAATACCTCGGCGGCAACGCCCTGGTCCAGGAACTCGAGCGCATCATCCGGATCACCGAAAACGTATTCAAGTTCGTTACCGTCAAGCTCGAGGACGTCATTGAAGAAGAGGAGGTCGCGTAACATGGCATTCAAGAAAAGATTCACACCCAAGCGTAAGTTCTGCCGTTTCTGCGCCAACAAGGATCTGCCTCTGGACTACAAGCGTCCGGATATCCTTTCCGAATTCATCACCGACCGCGGCAAGATCATTGCCCGCCGTATCACGGGAACCTGCGCCAAGCATCAGCGCAGACTGACCACCGAGATCAAGCGTGCCCGCCAGATGGCTCTGCTCTACTACACGGCTACGCACTCCAGTCAGGTGCAAAAAAAGTCGGTACTTTAGGAGGCCATAATGAAGTTGATACTGCGAGCCGATGTGGACAATCTCGGCCTGCTGGGCGACGTGGTTAACGTCAAGCCCGGTTATGGCCGCAATTATCTGATCCCCCAAGGTCTGGCCATGGTTGCCACCGAGGGCAATGTCAAGCTCTTTGAGCTGGAACGCAAAAAACTGCAGGCCCACATGGATGAGCTGCGCCACGAAGCCCTGAGTCTGGGTGAAAAGGTCGCCGCCACTGTTGTGGAGATCACCATGCGCGCCGGTGAAGGCGACAAACTCTACGGTTCGGTTACCCGCGCCGCCATCGCCGATCAGCTCAATGGGCTGCTGGGTGGCGACGTCGAAGATATCGACCGCAAGAAAATCATGCTGGATGAGCCCATTCGTTCTCTGGGCGAGTACAAGATCACGGTGCGCCTGCACCGCGACGTACAGCCCGAGCTGACGGTGAAAGTCCTCAAGCACGGTGCGGATTATGAACACGAAGCTGAGGCCGAACAGGCCGAGGCTGCAGAAGAACCCGAGGTAGAGACCGCGGAATCCGTTGAATCCCCCGCGGAGGAGCCTGAAGTTGGAGCAGCCGAAGACGCCTGATCAATTTGATCAGGATGCATCACCAAAGACGAAAAAAGGCCGGAAGCGCAAACAGCAACCGGCCTCTCTCGATACGCTGTCTACCGATCTGATACGCAATACCCCCCCGCAGAGCCTGGAAGCTGAACAAGCGGTTCTGGGGGGGGTGTTTCTTGACAGCACGTCATTCCATCTCTTGCCGGAAATCCTGGAGCCCGATGATTTTTATTATCCGGCGCACCAGGCCATTTACGCGAGCTTTCTCGGACTGTTCAGTTCGGGATCTCCTGTGGATCTGGTTACGGTGGGCGAGCAGCTGCTGCATGACGGCAAGCTCGAACAGGTGGGCGGAGGCGCCTATCTCCTTGAGCTGACCCAGTCCGTGGTCAGTGCCTCCAATATCGTCTACCACGCCAAGATCATTCGCGACAAGGCGCTGCAGCGCAAACTGATCACCGCCTCCACCGAGATCATTCAGGATTGTTTCGACAATACCATCGAACTCGGCGCGCTGCTGGACGAATCCGAAAAGCGGATTTTCAGCATCAGCGAACGCTGCATGAGCGGCTCGTATAAAGACAGCCATCAGCTCGTCAACGAAATTTTCCAGAACCTTGAGAAGCTCTACGAGCGCAAGGAGCTGGTCACCGGTGTTCATACGGGCTACCAGAAGCTCAACGAACTCACCGCCGGGTTTCAGCCTTCGGATCTGATCATCATCGCCGGACGTCCGAGTATGGGCAAGACCGCGTTCGCCCTGAACGTGGCCATGCGCGCCGCAGTCACCGCGGACGTGCCCACGGCCATCTTTTCTTTGGAAATGTCCATGGAATCTCTGATGACCCGTATGCTCTGCGCCTGGGGCAAGGTCGATCTTTCGCGCGTACGGCGCGGTTTTCTGGACGACGAGGACTGGATCCGCCTGCATGAGGCAGCGGACCACCTGCGCAGCGCTCCCGTGTTCATCGACGATACGCCGGCACTTTCCACACTGGAAATCCGCGCGCGCTGCCGCCGTCTGAAAGCCGAAAAACAGCTCGGGCTCGTGGTGGTGGACTATCTGCAGCTGATGCGCGCGGGCCGCAGGATCGATTCGCGCGAACAGGAAATTTCCGAAATTTCACGAAACCTGAAGGCCCTTGCCAAGGAACTCGATGTCCCTGTCATCGCCTTGTCGCAGCTGAACCGCAAACTCGAAGAACGCGCCGACAAACGGCCCATGCTTTCGGACTTGCGCGAATCCGGCGCCATCGAGCAGGATGCCGACGTGATCATGTTCGTTTATCGCGACCAGGTGTACAACAAGAGCGACGACAACCCCAAAAAGGGCATGGCCGAGATCATCATCGGCAAGCAGCGTAACGGCCCCCTGGGCAACGTGGAACTTTCTTTTGTCGATTATTGCACGGCTTTTGAGGAGCTGGCAGCCGCTTATCCGTCCGAATCCAGCTACTAAGTCACAACAAATTACGGCGTCCCCGGGCAACCGGAGGACTTCACCTTCCTTCTCCGGCATGGCCGGAGCAGGAAAAGGCCGGACCTGCGACATCTCGCCGCAAGCTCCCACACCAGGGCGCACAGGCGGATTTTTATCGGAGGCTTCAGGGATTGCTCGCATGAGTTCCCTGGAGACCTGGGCATTTTGTGTTCAGAAAGACTCAGTTCTAATTGGGAGGACATATGGAATATTTTGATAAAGTGGAATTTGCTTCTCGCGACGAAATTGCCGCGCTGCAACTTGTCCGGTTGCGTAATACGCTCGAACGCGCTGCCCAATCTCCGTTTTATTCCAAACAGTTCAAAGAGGCCGGAGTGTCCGCGGACAGCATCAAAAGCCTCGACGACCTGCGGCGGTTGCCCTTTACCACCAAGGACGACCTGCGTTCCGCTTATCCCTGCGGCATGCTCGCCGTGTCCCAGGACAAGATGGTCCGTCTGCACGCTTCCAGCGGCACCACGGGCGCGCCCACGGTTGTCATGCATACGCAGAACGATCTGAATTCCTGGGCCGATCTGATGGCCCGCTGCATGCACATGGTGGGACTGCGTCCCTCGGATGTCTTTCAGAACACTTCCGGCTACGGCCTGTTCACAGGCGGCCTGGGCATCCACTACGGAGCCGAACGGCTGGGCTGTCTGACCATCCCCGCAGCCGCAGGCAACAGCCAGCGCCAGCTCAAGCTGATTCAGGATTTTCAGGTCACGGGTCTGCACATCATTCCCTCCTATGCGCTGTATTTTTCCGATTTCTGCCAGAAGCAGGGCATCAACACCGCGGACCTCAGCCCGCGCATCGCCCTGATAGGCGCCGAACCGCACACTGAGGAAAGCCGCAAGCGCATCGAGGAACTGCTCGGCCTCAAGGCCTACAATTCCTATGGACTTTCCGAGATGAACGGACCGGGCGTGGCTTTCGAATGCCCCGAACAGAACGGCCTGCACCTCTGGGAGGACTCCTACATTCTGGAGATTCTCGACCCCAATACGCTCGAACCCGTGGCCGAAGGCGAGATCGGCGAACTCGTGCTGACCACCCTCTGCCGCGAAGGCATGCCCATCGTACGCTACCGTACGCGCGACCTTTCCCGGATGATTCCGGGCGATTGCCCCTGCGGCCGTCAGCATCAACGCATCGACCGCATCCTGGGACGCGTGGATGATATGATCATCATCAAGGGCGTGAATATCTACCCCATGCAGATCGAACGGATTCTGCTGTCCATCCCGGAAGTGGGACAGAATTACCTCATTGTGCTGGAACGTGATAATTACATCGACCAGATCAAGGTCCAGGTGGAAATCAAGGAAGATTATTTTGTGGAAGACATGCGCGTTCTGCAGGCCATTCAGAAGAAAATCACCACCAAGCTGCGTGATGAAATTCTGGTGACCCCCAGGGTGGAACTGGTGGAGCAGAATTCTCTGCCCAAGAGCCAGGGCAAGGCCGAGCGGGTCCAGGATCTGCGCGGTTCGCGCGAACTGTAAAAAATCGGGGAGACATCATGGCCACCATCGGCATCACGCTGTTTCTGATCCTCTTGGGATTGATGCTCCTGTTGCATATCTTCAGCCTTCCGGCCAATTGGGGCGTATTGCTCCTGGCCGGAGGCTATTTCTGGCTGGTGCCCGCTTCGGGCCTCAGCTGGGGCGTCTTGGGCCTGTTGCTGGGTTTGGCCCTTGCCGGCGAATTGCTGGAATTCGTGGTTCAGATTTTCGGAGCCAAGAAATTCGGCAGCAGCGGCAAAGGCAATTTCGGCGGCATTGTGGGAGCCATTGCCGGTGCCATCCTGGGCGCTCCCTTTTTTTTAGGCATAGGTGCGCTGTTTGGCGCTCTTGCCGGTGCTTATGGCGGCTGTCTGATTCTGGAAATCGGACAGGGCCGGGATTTTCAGGACGCCAGCCGGGCGGCCTGGGGTGCCTTTTGGGGCAAATTCATCGGCATGATCCTCAAATTCAGCATAGGCGCGGCCATGGTGGCGGTAATCGCCCGTAATATCTGGATGTAACTTTCTATGGCAGAAAAACTCGCTAATATCACTGTAATACTGGTTCGTACGAAATTTCCCGAAAATATCGGCTCCACAGCCCGGGCCATGGCCAACATGGGCTGCTCCAGGCTGGTGCTGGTGGCGCCGCAGCGCTGGAACATGGAAGCGGCTTTGCCGCTGGCCACCCCCAAGGGCGCGCCCATACTGCGCCAGATGCGCATCGAGCCCGACCTGCCTTCGGCTCTGGCCGGCCTGGATACCGTGTTCGCCACCACGGCCCGTACCGGGGGCTGGCGCAAAGGTGTGCTTACCGCGGCCAAAGGCGCGGTGGACATCGGCGAACTCATCGGCAACGGCGAAGAAGTGGGCATTGTGTTCGGCCCGGAAGACCGCGGTCTCACCAACGAGGACATCAGCATCAGCGGGCGGTTGCTGTGCATTCCCACTGCCGACGACGCCTCTTCGCTGAACCTGTCCCAGGCAGTGCTGGTGGTCTTGTACGAGTGCCTGAAGCACGCGCCGGGCAAACATTTTCGCCCCGGCGGCCCAACGGAATCGCGTCCCGCCAACCATGCCGAGCAGGAGGCCCTGGTGGAAAATCTGCAGGAAACCCTGCTGGCCATTGATTTCCTCAAGGGCGACAATCCGGACTACTGGATGATGCCGGTACGCAGGTTCATGCAGCGGGTGGGACTCCGGCGCAACGAATTCAACCTGCTTATGGGGATTTGCCGCCAGGTACGCTGGATGGCCCAGCAGATTCCGTCCCTCAAACACAACGGATCCTCGCTTCCACCTGAAAAATAGTTCCGCTGACCCTTTTTCCTTACGGCCTGTTGCAAGTACTGGCAGTTTTGCTATTGTTGATTCAGTCTGACGGACCTGATTCTGCATAGCCTTTGCCTTGTAACACGGAGAAAGCGTGAGAAAGATCCCGTTCTGCCTGTTGATGTGCCTGGTTGTTCTGGTCAGCCTGGCCTTGTTGAGCTGCCTGACCGGATGCGGCAAAAAGGAAGATCCGCCCCAGGTGCTGTTTCTGCGTGATTTTCTGGCCAAATATTACATGAACCTGGATCCGGCGGCTCTCAAAGAGGTTACCCGGGGCACCTATGCTGTGGCCAATCTGGTGCTTTCCGGACTGCAGAACGACAGATACTACCCCAAGCTGGCCCTGAATTTCGACACCACAAAGCTGACTTACACGGTGCTGGAAGGCGACAAAAAGACGGACACCAAATCGAAGATTCAGGTGGCCGGTCCGCTGCTTGTGAAAACCGTGGATGATCCGGCCGGACGTTCCATGGATGTGGATTTCCCCGTTCAGGTCTATCTCAACAATGATCATTGGGAAGCTGATTTCACCCATGATTTTTTTCAGTATTCCACCATCCAGGCCGGAGAGGAACTGGGCATTGTGGCCGGTCCCAAGGGAAGCCTGGAATACATGATGGGACTGGACCTGCGTATGCTGGGAAAGCGAACGGGCTTGAACATCTACGTGTATGAAGGCAATAACGCGGAAGATCGGATCATGGCCATCAAGGAGGCCGATCATATTCAGGTGGGGTTCATACAGCAGGATGCGCTGCTGTTCGTGCAAAGCGGATTGAGCAAGCTGCCCTTGATCAGGACCGCGGCCAAGGAACTGCGCGCATTGTGTCCGCTCTATACGGAAACCGTCCAGATCATAGGACAACGCCGTATCAAGACTCTGGACCAGTTTTCCGGTCGCATCGTGGCCATCGGCACCCCCGAAAGCGCCAGTTATATAACCGGCAACCTGGTCTTTTACCTGGGCGGCGTGCCCACCCATTCGCTGCTGGCCGCTGGAGGAGAGCAGGCGCTCAGCGCGTTGCAGAATCAGAAAGTGGACGGCATGCTGCAGACGGGCTCTGTGCCCTGGCCCTTGTATCAGGAAATCGACCCGGAACTGCGTATGGGGCTGGTTTCCGTCAATTCTCCGGCCTTGCAGGAGCTGTACTCGATCCGGGACATCCCTGCAGGAAGCTACCCCTGGCAGAAAAACGACGTGATCAGCGTGGGCGTGACCATGGTTCTGGCCACCAGGAACTATACGGGCGCCATGTGCAAGGTTCTCGGCTATTTTTCCGACATGATCCGGGACAACATCGCCTGGCTGGCCGCCAACGGCGAAAGCGCCTGGAAGGATGTACGGCTCAACGCCCCTCTGGTGGGCTGGCGGATCTATGATTGCGTCGACAAAGTCAGGCGCAAGGAACAGGGGCGCTATCAGTAGAGGCTTTTGTTCCGACGACCGGTCCGGCTCCATACCGGTACGGAGCAGGGCAGTCTGCCGTAGAGGTGGCGATCATTCCAGCATGGCGCGGATCCGGCAGACGCCGCAGATTTCCGTTGAAGTAGGGTATCCGCAGACCTGGCAGGGGCCGACCTGGACCTCGCTCTGTTCTTCCGCAGCCGCAAAGTAGTTCCGTCCTTCATTGAGAAACTTCTCGTAAAACTGCAGCTTCTGCCCGGGCATGGCTTCTTCGAGCCCGGCAAAGAGCTCCTTGTGCGTGGTAAAGCTGGCGCCCACGCTGTAGGGGCAGCCTTCCTTGTGCATGTCCACACCCTGGAGAAAGGCATAGTTGGCGGTTTCGAATTCGCTGAGCCGGTACAGGGGTTTTACCTTGCGGACAAAGCCGTTTTCCGCCGGCAGGCAGGGGCCCTGGTCAGAAAGGTAGGCAGCGTCCCAGCGCAGGGTATTGGCGAACAGGCGCGCCACTTCGTCATCCAGATTGTGCCCTGTGGCCAAGGCGTCGAATCCGCCGCGGATGGCTTCCCGGTTGAAAACGTGGCGTTTGATCTTGCCGCAGACCGAACAGATCGGGCGTTTTACCCGAGCCTTGATTTCAGGGATGGCCAGGCCTTCGGAAGTCAGTTCGACTATCTGCAGCGGCAATTCATGGGCGGCGCAAAAGGCTTCGACCTTGGCTCTGGCCTTGCGGGAGGATTCCTCGATGCCCAGGTCGATATGCAGGCCCGTGACATTGTACCCCTGCAACTTGAGTTCGAGCATCAGCGACAGGGAGTCCTTGCCGCCTGAAAGAGCCACAAGAATACGCTCCTGCTGGCTGAACAACTGGCGGGATTTGATGGCTTTTTCCACCTGCCTGGAAAAAAAGAGCAGAAAGCATTCTTTGCAAAATCCCGTGTGGTGGCTGGGCAGGGCCACAACTGCGGGGCTTTTGCAGCGCCGGCATTTCATGGTGACGATTCCTTGGAGTTAATGCTGGTTACGACTGAGTGATCCGCAGGCTCGCTGTCCGAACGGATTGTGTGTCTGTTGTTGGCGGACAAAGGCAGGGCATGGCCTCATCCGCGCGAACCCACCATCCAGACGGTGATTTCGTCTCCGGAATACAAGCGCAGATCGGGCGTGAGCAGTCCGCCGTCCCGGATGACCAGGGCGGCAGTGGGCCTGAGCTTGAGCTTGTTGAGAAGCTGGAGCACGGTGTTGATGCTGGGGTAGGTGAGTTCCGTTCCTTCTGGTTCCAAACGTACGGTGATCATGCAAATTCGCGGGCCAGGTTGTGATTACGGCAGTTGGGGAATGGCAATTATCAAGGCGCTGATTTCCTTGCGCACATCTTCAAAATATTTCCTCATGCCGGGCAGGTCCTGCGAGCGGGCGGCCTTTTCCAGCTCAAAACAGAGATCCCTGCTCAAAAGGGCGCCTATGGCGGCAGAAGAACCTTTTAAAGCATGGGCCCGCTTCATGGCAAGCTGATAATCCTCCTTGCCCAGGGCCTGTTCGATATCCGCTACCTTGAGCGGCGCTTCTTCTATGAAAACCTGAAAAAGTTCGCTCAGCAATTCCCTGTCTCCGCCAAGGCGCTCCATGGTATCTTCCATGTCAACAAAAGCATCTCCCGGTGTCATGTCCATGATCGGCTCCTGGTAGGTGTGACGGTCGCATATCGATGAAGCAGAAAACAATCTGCGGCATGGTATGGAGTATATACGCATTCGGGCAGTGTATTCAAGTGAAATTACATACCATATGCATAGGAAGAAACTGCAGGGCTGGGCGGAAGCTTTCCTGTTCCAAGCAGGCGAACACGGTACGGATCATCTGCTGCCCGGTTTCTACGCCGAGGTTTATCTGGCAGGCTCGCGGGAGAGAATGAATGCCTCGGCCTCGTCCCGTGGCATGGGGCGTGCGTAATAATAGCCCTGCCCGAGATCGCAGCCCAGCGTACGCAGTAATTTTTCCTGGCTTTCCTTTTCGATGCCTTCGGCAACGACGTCCAGCCCAAGGTTGTGGGCCAGGTTTACTATTGCCTTGATTATCTCGATGTTTTCCGGCGAGGTGTCCAGCATGCGTACGAAGCTGAGATCGATCTTGAGATTGTCCAGGGGAAAACGCTGCAGGTAGCTCAAGGAGGAGTACCCGGTGCCGAAATCGTCGATGCTCAGGTTCACCCCCAGCTGCTTCAAACGAGTGAGGATCTGGGATGCTTGGTCCGCGTTCTGCATGACCGTGGTTTCCGTCAGTTCCAGCTTCAGACTGCGAACAGGGGTTTGCGTACGTTCGAAGGTATTCTGCAGCAGGCTGAACAGGTCGGATTCCGCGAACTGCCGCGCGGAAATGTTCACGGCAAGGTTCGGACAGCGTAGGGGAAAATTTTTTTCCCAGGTCGCGAGTATGCTGCAGGCTTCATTGAGCACCCATGCTCCCAGTTCGACAATGAAACCGTTTTCCTCGGCCATGGGGATGAATTCTCCCGGAGGAATAACGCCTCGTTCCGGATGTTTCCATCGCAGCAGGGCCTCGAAACCGGAGAGCTTGCCATCGCGCAGGCGAACAATGGGCTGGAATACGAGATAGTATTCGTTGTTTTCCAGGGCTCTGCGCATGTCGTATTCGAGGGTCATGATCTTCTGGACCCGTTCCGCCATGCCGGGATTGTAGATCTTGTATCTGCTGCTTCCGGCTTCCTTGGCCCGGTACATGGCGATATTGGAGTTGCGCAGCAGTTCTGCAGGTTCCACGTCCGAGGAAGGGCGGACAACAATTCCCAGGCTTCCTGAAATGCGGATTTCGTGACCGTCTATGAACAGGGGCTCTTCCAGGCTGTCCAGAACCCGGTTGACCACGATGATGGATTCGCGGGGAAAGTTCAGTTCTTCCAGCAGCAGAACGAATTCATCGCCCCCGAAGCGGGCCACGGTGTCCAGCGTCCGCGTTGCCCGTACCAGCCGGCGGCTGATTTCCACCAGCACCTTGTCGCCAAGGGTATGGCCGTAATTTTCGTTGATCATCTTGAAGCGGTCCAGGCCGAGAAAAACCACCGCGAAATGGTAGTTGTTCCGCCTGCGCGCGCGTTCCTGCCCCATTTTGATGCGCTCCAGACACATGGTCCGGTTACCCAGTCCGGTAAGCGAATCGTGCAGGGAAAGCTCCCGCAACTGTTGTTCCATGATCACCCGGTTGGTGATGTCGCGCATGGAACAACGCACGCCCAAAGATGCCCCCTCGCTGCTGACAACCTGCGAAGCGGTCTGGGAAATCCAACGGATCTGGCCGTCTGCGCTGTAAATACGAAAGTCGAATTCAGAGCCTCTGCCCTCGGTGTCCACCTCGTGCTTGTGCTGTTCCCAGAGCGACAGATCATCCGGGTGGATGATACGCCCCAGGAAGTCGTTGTCCTCCAGAAAACGCTGAGGCGGGTAGCCGGTGATGCGTTCGCAGGACGGGCTGGTATAGAGGACCTTGCCTTCTGGGCTGATCCAGCTTTCCCAGTCATAGGTGTATTCCGCCACAGTGCGGTAACGTTCTTGTGAGAGTTTGAGTTCCGCTTCGATGCGTTTGGGGTAGGTGATGTCCCGCAGGGTGAGCAGATAGGCTGGTGCGCCCTCCCATTGAATGGCGGAATGGCGCAACTGGGCGGGAACGGGCAGTCCTTGCGCTCCGATGACCATGATCTCATTGCTGGCGTCGGAAGTGGTGGGAATGCCGAACAACTGCTTGCGCATGGTCTCTATGCCCGACCCGAACAGCGCTCTGGCTGCTTCATTGAAAAAAAGCAGCCGGCCTTGTTCGGATACGATCAGTTCGGCATCGTTTTGTTTTTCTATGAGTGTCTTGAGCTGGAGTTTCTGTATCTCCAGGGCCTGTTTGGTACGTTTGACCGTGGTTATGTCACGCAACAGCAGGACATAGCCGGTTATTTTTCTTTTGCGGTCCACGTTGGGGACCAGTACGCAGGAAACTGCGCGGGTGAGCTTGCTTTTGCAAATAATGTCGAATTCGTAACGCAGTCCAGATTTACCGAGAAGTTGCTCCGGAGATTGCGTATTGATTGTTTCCATCAATACGGAAAACAGGGGCAAAGAAGAAGGATGCAAAATTTTTGAAAACGGTTCTCCTGCAATTTCTGAGGCAGAATAGCCTGTCAATGCTTCTGTGCCCACTCCTGCATATTTGATATGCAGCTTGGGAGAGGTTTCAAGCAAAGCTTCTGTAGTATGTTTGGAAAGAGCTTGTAGACGATGCTCTTCAACTTGAGCTGTTTTTTTATTGTTATAACTATAAAATTTTAAAAATATAGCCAGTAAAGCAACAGCAGACAGAATAGTAAAAAACCATAGTCCGGTACCATGATAATACGAACTGTTTTCTGCAGCTATTGAGTCGGTCGCTCCCCAGAACAGTGCAATTGCAGTAAGAGGTGCAACAGTGCTGAAGAAATACATAAACGGTCTTTGCAACAGTCTTTCTCCTCGACTATCCCCCCTTGAAAACATTACATGAATTTCAAACAGTGGCAAACCAGTTATCTATAGGAGATGTAAAATTTTTTTTAGTTCACAATAATTTATTCATTTTGAGCACTCCGAAAATTCCGGATGGCAGGATATGAGCCGGAAGGCGGCCTCTGCCAGGAAAGAGTATTGACTTGGTTTTTTATTTTTTTACGTGTTACCATTTGAAATAATGCGATAAAATCATAGACTGAGCCCAATGTAAAGCCCCCCTGGGCATTGGCAGCCTAACCTGTTTCTGGTACAAGCCGACATCGCCTGATAATCATAAGGACCACCCTTTCATGGAGCTATTCAGAGCTGACCTGCATATCCATTCGCGTTTCTCCCGAGCAACAAGCAAGGGGCTCACGCCCCGACAGCTTGCAGCCTGGGCGCGCGTCAAGGGCCTGGATGTTCTGGGCACGGGCGATTTTACCCACCCGGGCTGGTTTGCAGAACTCAAGGAAATGCTGACCCCGGATCCCAAGTCCGGATTGTTCGCACTCAAGGACGGCAGTGGTCTGCAAAAGGAAGTGAAAACACTTCCCGGCGTATCGCCCGGCGGACGCTCCCTTTTCATGCTTCAGGCCGAGATCAGTTCGATCTATAAGCGCGGCGGCAAAGTCCGCAAGGTGCACAACCTGGTCTATATGCCGCATTTTGAAGCGGCGGAAGCTTTCAACACCAAACTGGCCAAAGTGGGCAACCTTGCTTCCGACGGCCGTCCGATTCTGGGGCTCGACTCCAGGATTTTGCTGGAGATGGTGCTGGAAACCGATCCGCTGGCCTTTCTCATCCCCGCCCATATCTGGACTCCCTGGTTCTCCCTTTTTGGTTCGAAATCCGGATTCGACAGCATTGAAGAATGCTTCGGTGATCTCAGCAGTGAAATTTTCGCTCTGGAAACAGGGCTTTCCTCTGATCCGGAAATGAACTGGACCATCAGCGCGCTGGACCGTTTTCGCCTGATTTCCAACTCCGACGCCCATTCGGCGGAAAAACTGGGGCGCGAATCCAACCTGTTCAGCGGCGCCCCGTCCTACGAAGGCATTTACAGAGCTCTCAGAGGCCAGGCCCTGGGGCACAAATTTCTGGGTACCGTGGAGTTTTTTCCGGAAGAGGGCAAATACCACCTGGACGGCCATCGCAAGTGCGGTATTGTGTTCGAGCCCAGCGAGAGCAACGCCAGGCAGGGATTATGTCCGGTGTGCGGCAAGCCGCTGACTCTGGGAGTTCTGCACCGCGTTCTGGAACTGGCGGACCGCGACACCGCCCAGCAGCCCGCCGGGCAGCCGGGCTATGTTTCGCTGGTCCCCCTGACCGAGGCCATTTCCGAGATCATCGGCGTGGGCCCTGCATCCAAAAAGGTCAAGGAACAGTACGCGGCCTGCATCAATCGCTTTGGTTCCGAGATGAACGTGCTGCAGGAAGCGCCCCTGGAGGATCTGGCCCGCCATTCGGCATTGCTGGCGGAAAGTATCAAGCGTATGCGCGCAGGCGAAGTCTACCGGCAGCCCGGCTATGACGGGGAATACGGCGTGATCCGCCTGTTCTCCCCGCGCGAACGCAGCAGTTTCGGCAAAGGGCAGTTTCTGAGCGGTTTCGTGCCCGAAGTGGTCCTGAACGAAAAGGACGACAAAGCTCCTGCCGTGCCGGCTCCGGCCGCAAAAGTGGCCGAACCCGAGGCGCCGCAGGGGCTGAATCCATCCCAGGAACGAGCGGTCCGGGCAGGTCCGGGCCCTGTTGCTGTTGTGGCCGGACCGGGAACCGGCAAGACTCATACCCTTATCAGCCGTATTTTTCATCTGCTGGACCAGGACGTTCCGGTCAGATCCATTCTGACGGTAACGTTTACCCGTCGCGCAGCCGAGGAACTGGAGACCCGCATCGCGGACAAAATGGCCCCCAGGGATGACGGCGGCAGCGCACTGCCGCCCCGTGCGGACACCCTGCACGCGCTGGCTCTGGAGTACTGGGCCAAATCCTTTGCCGCCGCCCCGGTATTGATGTCCGAAGACGGCGCTTTCCGGGTATTCTGCGAAGCCAACCCCGACGATGATGCCAAGGATCTGCGCGAGGCCTGGAAGCGCATCGAGCTGCGGCGCGAGAGCATGATCCCTCTGGGCTCTCCTGACGAAGAAATTTACCACCGCTACACCAAACTCAAGGAATCCTGGAATCTCGCGGACTATACGGATCTCCTGGAGTTCTGGCTGGAGCAGATTCAGCAGAATATTTATCCCAGCCCCTACACCCACGTTCTGGTGGACGAACTGCAGGACCTGACCTGCCTGCAGCTGGAAGTGGTCATGGCTCTGGCGGATGCCGCAAAAGGCGCGGACCGTTTGCCTGGCCAGGGTTTTTTCGCCATCGGCGATCCCAACCAGTCCATCTACGGGTTCCGTGGCGCCCAGCCCCAGGTTGTGGAAAAACTGCGCCAACGCTGGCCCGAGCTGCAGGTGACCGCCCTGGAGGAGAATTACCGCTCGGCCGCGCCCATTCTGGAAGTCGCCGCCGGGTTGCTGCAGGCTCAGGGAAATGGGGAACAGAGCAGTCTTGTGCCCCGTTACGATGTGCCCGGATCCATACGCTTGTTCGACGCGCCCACTGCGGGCAGTGAAGCCGCCTGGATAGCCGAACGTATCCGCTGGCTTATCGGCGCCACCAGCCATACGCTGGCGGACGAACGCGCGCCTGCCATGGACGGTGCGGATTCCGAACATCTGCGCGCCAGCCTCAGTCCGGGAGACGTGGCCGTGCTGGTGCGTTTCAAGGCCTTGATTCCGCCCATCAAAAAAAGCCTCGAACGGCTGGGATTGCCCTGTTCGGCTCCTGAAAGAGAAGCGTTCTGGATGGAAAGCCGCGTGGGGGAAATCCTGGAAGCGGCGGGAAGTTTTCTGGGCATAGCCCATGCCAGCACGCAGAACAGCCTGGCCTTTCCGGACAAGATCCTGGCCAAGGGCCCCCTGGCCGTACAGGCCTATCTGGAGGATTCCCCCAGGTTCGACCGTCTGTTCTGGCAGAGCCGCGAATTTCGCGATCTTACCAAAGCCTACGCCAGGCATGGCGGCTGGTCCGGCCTGTTGAACTGGGTGCATCTGCAGAGCGAACTGGACCTGGCTGCGAAACGCAGTGAAAAAATCCGGATTATGAGCCTGCACTCGGCCAAAGGCCTTGAATTTCGTGCTGTTTTCCTGCCTTGTCTGGAGGAGGGAGTGCTGCCTTTTGCCGGTCCGTCCTTTCTGAGCGGCAAACCTGGCAAGAACGACCGTCCGGATACCGAAGAGGAGCGGCGGTTGCTGTACGTGGGCCTGACGCGTGCGCGCGACGCCCTGTACCTCAGTCACGCAGGACGCAGAACGCTTTTCGGGCGGGAACTGCGGCTCCATGCGTCGTCATTTCTGAATGCCTTGCCGGAATCCTTGCTCAACAAGACAACCCTCAAGACCAAAATCCGTCACAAGGAACAGCAACTCAATCTGATGTAACCAAGGGAGCGGTCCAGCCGCTGCCCTTGTTTTTTTGCCGCCGGCCCCATTGCCGGGCTTTCCTGGAATCGGCGGACGGTTAAGTCCCATGCCGGACAAAACAGGCGAATGTTTCGCCAGACACTATTAAGGAGAACAACTATGCGTTCGGAGCACAGTGGATCGCGGATGGCTCTTTCCGTCGTATCAGCTCTCATGTTAGTTTTACCGCTTGTGTTTTTACCTGAGGCCAATGCTGCCTGGCTCGTACGGGAAGACGCCGAACTTGCTCCCCTGGTGACGCCGGCTCCTTCCCAGGAACCCGCTCCGCAGACTGCGGAAGAAAAACTTGCAGATCCGCAGCAGCCCAAAGGGGCTGACGAAAAATGCGCCGGATGCCCCAATCAGACCAAAGAAGGCTGCTCTGCCGAAAAAAGCAAAGAAGGCTGTCCTGCCGAGCAACCCAAGGAAGGCTGCCCTGCCATGCAGGGAGCCAAGACCGGCAGCACCAATGCCACCAAGCCCATGGACGGCAATGCCACCAAGGATATGGCCGAACTCATGGCCACTGCCGTGGCTTTCCGCGTGGAATCCCTGGTTCAGACCAAGCCTGATGACCCCAAGGTTGTGGAACTCGTGGGCGCCAAACTCGATGACAAGAATGTCAAGGTCCGGGGCGAGGCCGTGGCCGTGCTCGGCTTGTTGAGCGCCTATTATCCGGAAAAGGCCGGCGAGGTCTTTCCCTATCTTTTCAAGGCCGCCAATGACAGCGATGCCGGCGTGCATGCCGCAGTGCTCAAGGCCATGCTTCCCACCATTCCGCATCTGCAGGAAAAAAGCGCTGTCCCCATGCTCAAGGAAGCGCTGACCAAGGGAAATTCCACCCAGCGTGCAGCCGTGGCCGCCATTGTGGCCAATCTTGCGGACAAGCTCCCCTGGCTTTCTCAGTTGAGCGATTCCCTGATTGTGGTCATCGATGATCCGCAGCCCCGAGACAAAGCTTGCCGCGATCATGGCCCTGGTTTTCATGGATCCCGCCTTGCTGCCTGACAGCAGCGTGGACACCCTTGTAGAAAGCACCAAATCGAAATCTCCCGGAGTGCGTTTCCAGTCTTACAGCGTTCTGGCCATTCTGGGACCCAGGGCGGTGAATGCGCTGCCCGTGTTGATCAAAGGCGCTGCAGACCCGCACAACGTACCGCGTTGGGCCGCTATCCGCGCCCTTGGTTCTGTGGGGCGGGACACGGTTCTTGCCAAGCCCGAGATTCTCGAAACCCTGATCAAGGCCACTGCTGACGCGGATCTTCCGGTACAGCAGATCGCAGCCCTGTCCCTGGGGAAGAATCTCGGTTCCCCGGTGCTGCCCGGCGTGTTGCCCGGCGAGGACAACGCAGCCGCAAAAGCGGCTCTGACCAAGATGCTGGAGAGCAAGCAGCCCTATATAGTCCAGACCGCTGCCTGGGCCCTGATTCGCATGTACCCCAGCATGCGGGGCACCCTGCCTGCGGAGCTTCTGGAAAAACTGCACGAAGTCACTTCGGCTCTGGACCAGATGGCTGCTCAATAACCAAGGAAATCTGACGAGACGACATGCCTGGATTAGACAAAGTGGCCATTCTGGCCAGAATGGTAAAAATAGAGCACTCGGTGTTCGCGCTTCCGTTCGCGTACCTGGGTGCATTTCTGGTGGCGGGAGGCTGGCCCGGCTGGCAGCCCTTGTTGCTGCTCACGGTGGCCATGGTGGCCGTACGTTCGTTCGCCATGGCATTCAACCGGCTGGCGGATGTCCGCTACGACAGTCTGAATCCTCGGACGCAGTCCCGTCCGCTGGTGTCCGGTGAAATCGGCAAGAAGGAAACCTGGTTGTTCGTGGGTGTCTGTGCTCTGGTGTTCGTGGGGTGCTGCGCCCTGATGAACCCGGTCTGCCTGCTGCTTTCACCTTTTGCCCTGGCAATCAGCGCGTTCTACAGCTTCGTGAAACGCTTTTCCTGGCTCTGCCATTTCGTGCTGGGGCTGGTTCTGGCGCTGGCGCCCGTGGCCGGTTGGCTCAGCGTGCAGCCCGGCTTCGCCATTTCTCTGGCCCTGTTCTTTTTGGGCGTGCTGTTCTGGGTGGCAGGGTTCGACATCATCTACAGCTGCCAGGACGTGGAATTCGATGTGACCAACGGCCTGCATTCGCTGCCCGCCGCGTACGGCATGGCGTCTGCGCTGCACATTTCGTTTTTCTGCCACGTCAATACGAGCCTGTTTTTTTTGCTGGCCGGCTGGGCTGCCGGGCTTACCTGGCCCTACTTCCTGGTCTGGGCGCTGGTCAGCCTGGTTCTGCTGCTGGAACACAAAATCATCAGCGCGGACGATATGAGCCGCGTAAACCTCGCCTTCTTCACCTTCAACGGGGTGATCTCCATAGCGGTTTTTGCCGGAGTCTGTCTCGGGCTCTGGTTCTGACGGCTTTGCTCATACTGCTTCCGGCGGACTCGGGACCTTTTTGAGCCTCGGGACCGGGGCCACCGGAAGCGTTCTTATTCTTCGTTCTTTTTTTGATTTTTCAGTTGCTTGAAAGAAGCGACGTTTTCTTCGGCGCGCTGGTTGAAGCCTATGCAAAGATGCTCGAGACCCGGGATGGTGTAGGTGTCTTCATGCAGCGTACGATCATGTGCGCTCTGGCTTTCGGGGCCCAGCCGGACAACGCAGTGTTTGCAGTAGGGATAGTAGGGCGAATCCGAGTCCAGGGTGGCACGGATTTTTTGATAATGAGGACCGCGCCAGACCGAAGCAAAGCCATCCTGTACGCGTCCGAGCCGCTGTTTCCAGCAGTAGTAGCAGATGCGGATGGAGCCGTCGGTGTCTATCTGGGCGAATTCCCAGGGTTTGACGCATTTGTAGGGCTTGTGCGGACTGCCGGGCAGGGGAGGCAGCTTGACGTCGACGCCGTATTCCGCGGCTTTTGCTCGGGCTTCGGCAAAGACTTCCTGAGCAAGTTGCGGATGGTTGTACAGGGATTCGTCAAAAGGAATGTCGTTGGCCACGTTGAGATATTTGACTTCGACCTTGTAGAGTCCGTGCTCTTTGCAAAGCCTGAGCATTTCGGGCAGTTCCTGGGCGTTGGAACGCATGATGGCAAAGCGGAACCAGAGCCGGGGAAACTCCGCATGCTTGTCGGCTTTGCACCTGGCCAGGTAGTCGATGTTCTGCAGAATCTGCTCGTAATTGGCGCCGCGGCGGATGCGTTCGAGGGTCTCCTTGCGGGCGCCGTCAAAGGAGATGCACAGCTCCTGCAGGCTTTGATCCGCCACCATCCACCGGGCCACGTCCTGGTTGAGCAGCATGCCGTTGCTGGTCATGGTGGCCATGGTGCGGTGCTGCCTGGCCAGCTGCAGGGCTTCGCGCAGATGCGGATACAGCAGCGGCTCGCCCCCCGAACAGATGAAAATGCCCAGTGTGGTGGGGAACAGCTCCCGGGCGATGCGCTTGTAGACGTCGAAGTCCATCCAGTGGACATTGTCCAGCGAATCATAGGAGATGCAGAAAATGCAGCGCAGGTTGCAGGCTTTGGTCAGAACTATGTCCAGGCTGGTGGGCAGACAGCGGGGCGTGGTACGGCGCAGCAATCCTTCGGCTGCGCCGGTGGCCGCATTGAGCAGAGATTTCGGGTTTACAAGCCGCAGGGCGCGACGAACCTCGTAAATGGTCTCGGACATCGGAAGGCAGACTCCGTGGTATGGGCGTTTGCAGGAGCGTACGTAGGGGCCTGCGAAGAGCGGCCCCTCAGGCTCAGAACAATGCGTCCCCGTCGGTAACAGTACGGACCAGAGTCTTGTAGTCCAGGGCGCCCGTGGATTCGTTGGAGTACTCGAAGATGGTCCTGCCGTAGGCAGGGGCTTCGGACAGATCCGGGCAATACCGAATGGGGGTACAGAGGTAATCGCTATAGAGTTCTTTGAGTCGGGTCAAGATTTCCAGGCGGCTTTCAATCTTGTCGTCGGAAAAGGTGGGCAGAATAAAGGTGATGCCCAAAGAACTGCGGTATTTCTGGATGGTGGCCAGACTTTTGGAAAATTCCGACAGTCCCTGGAGGGACATGACTTCCAGGGAGACCGGAATCAGCAGTTCCTTGACGTAGAAGAGCACGTTGACCGTGATGGGATCCCAGCCAGGGGAGGAATCCACGATGACGAAGTCGAAGAGGTGCTCAAAAGGAGTCAGGGCTTCGGCAATGGTCAACTCGCCGCCGAAATCCTTGCGGTCGATCAGCCGTTTGACACCCGCCAGGGCGCGGCCGCCGGCAAGTACCCAGAGATTGTCCCTGGCTTTGAAAATGGCTTTTTGCGGCTCCACTTCCTTGGCAACCAGTTCGGCCAGGCCGTATTCCGGCTTGCATCCGAGCATGTAACTGGACTGGCCCTGGGTGTCCGTATCAACCAGCAGGACCTTGTATCCGGCAAGGGCGAGACCTGCGGACAGGTTTACCGAAGTTGTGGTTTTTGCCAACTCCGCCTTTGCTCAGGATGACGCCGATGCTTCTGGTTTTGCTCCTGGCCGGCCTGCTCAGACCGGTCTGCGTATTGGGTCCGCCCGTGGTTTTGGGACCGCCCGCAGTCTGAGGACCACCCTTGGTAATGGGTCCGCCCTTGGTCACAGGTCTACCGGAGGTCTGGGGACCCCCTTTGGTCATGGGACCGCCACGGGTTTTACCCGTGGTGGGCGATTGCGCGGGCGGACGCGTAGGGGCTCCTGTACGGGTGACCGGTCCGCGCGACTGCGTATTGGGGGCTGCTCCGTTTTCCTGCTCCAACGTATCCAGGTACAAAGTGAACTTATGGCCACAGGATTTGCAAAGAGTGGTCACTTTTGCCTTGTTCTTGGGAAGGCGCGAAGCGTCTATATTCCGTTTTATTTTACAATTGGGGCATGTGATTTCCACCTTGCGGCCTCCGTATTACAATGATTCCCAGCCAGAGAATACTGCATAAAGTACAAATTATAGCTGCCGTATAAGCTGAGCGCGACGGCAACTAAATATTTTATTTAACTTTTTCCAAGGTTCCGTAGCATCAATTTCAGAAGAACGCTATCTTTTCTTTTTACTTCCAGCTCTTTGAGCAAAATTTTCAAGGCACTGTCGGCAATGCCGGACATGGAGACCCGTATATGGATGCCTTCAGGAAGCATCGCGCGAATAAGGTCCTTGGACGCGGCAAGCTGCTCGTACGTCTCCGGTGAAAGGTAAATGGTTGTTCGCTTTTTGTGCTGCTCGAGGAGAAAATGACGCTGAGCCGTTGCTCCGTGCGTGTCCGCATCCATGGACAGGCGCTTGTGCAGTTTCGAGTCGAGATTGCGGTGGATGAAACTGTCGAGCATTTCCGCTTCGGGCGGTCCTTTGGGGGACTTGTCGGAACGGAGGCCGTAAAGCACATCATCCATGATGTTTTTTGGCTTTTTTTCTCCCATAAAAGCGTGCATCCATGCGGCTTCCTGACTCCCATCCATGTTGTTTACCGTCAGAAAGACCGGGTTAGAGACTGATACGTATTCCTAACTATAGATGGAATCAGTAGATTTTGCAACACCTGGGCAGGAAAAGGGCACAACTTGCAGAAAAAAGAGATGCGGTTTGCGGAATCGTTGATGATCTAGAGTCGTTCCAGGCCGGTTGCTATGGCTTCCAGAGTGTTTTTGTCAAGAATTGTCACCTGCGATCCGGCGACTTCCAGAATATCCGAATCCGCGAATTTGCGCAGTACGCGCGAAATTGTTTCGGGAATGGTGCCCAGGTAGGCGGCCAGCTGCGACTTGGTCACATTGAGCCGGACGTGGTCGGAACCGCTGGTTTCACTGAGCAAAAGCAGATGTCCGGCAAGGCGGGCGGGAGTCTCCTTGAGACTGAGATTTTCGATTTTGGTAACAAAAAAACGCAGGCGTTGGGAAAGCAGCGCCAGCATGCTCATGGCCAGATCCGGGTTGGCGCTGATGCGCGCGCGCAGACTTTTTTTGGGAAGGAACAGCAGGGAAGACTGCTTGATGGCTTCCGCGTTGGCCGGAAAACGGGTGCCCTTAAACACCACTACCTCTGCAAACGCCTCACCAGGGCCGAAAAAGTGCAGCACATGCTCCCGCCCCTGCGGGGAGGTCTTGAAAATACGAACCGCGCCCTGAACCACTGCGTACAAACCGTCCGCTTCGGCCCCTTCGTCGAAGATCGTGGTCCCTTCGGCATAATTGCGGATTTCCGCTATTTCCTTGAGCATCTGCAGGTGTCCTTCATCAAGGCCGTCAAACAGATCCACTGCCGAAAGAGCTGCCAGAATGTCCGGGGTGGTGGTCATTGGGTCAACCGTATGCTGATTTTTTTGAGATTGCTGGTGAGCTTGAAGCTCAGGTCTTCGAAGTGCAGCCGAAGCCCCATGCCCGGACGTTGCGGACGAAAGGTTCCCCATGGTTCGGAAAAGAAAAAATACTTTTTGTCCAGTGTTTTCGAGTCGTTGAGATCCTGGTAGGCCAGCAGGACATAGGATCCCTCGGGCACGTTGTCCATTTTGAACGGGACCGAGCCGGTTTTCAGGGCTTTGGCGTCCGGCTCGAGTGTTAGATGATAGGAGCAGGAACCCGGATTCAGGTTGGGCAGTTCCTCCTGGGTGAGCAGCATCAAGGTGATGGGCGCGTTTTTGTGAAACTGGATACTTCCCTGGATGGAGTGGTCTTTCGCCCACGCAGCGCAGGGAAAAAGCAGCAGCATAATGAGTATGATGAATGTCAGCCAGCGATAGTTCATGAACAGATCCTTAGTTATCGACCGAGTTCGGAGGGCATGGCCTCCAGCAAACCTACCTGGAGGACGCCCCAAAGTCCGACGCAAATGGCTTCGGCCGTGTCATGACGCAGTGACGTGGGGCGCGGGGCGCCTGACCAATCAATGATGCGTCTGGCCAATTCGATGGCCCTGGCTTTGGCAAGCTCACCGCTGCGTTGTTCGCGCGTATACAATAATACGGCCCGCCAGGTCTGTGCCTGGGTTTGCAATACGTCCACGCCGCGGCGTTGCGCGTCGCGTATCCAGACATCCGCGGCCGGGCCGCCGCCTTCGAGTACGAGCCAGGACAGCGGCATCAGTTCGTTCAATAGTCCGTACGCGTGTCGTTTTAAAGATCCCACCCGGGGAAAATGGTGCGAACGGTACCATTGCAGACGCCCGTCGGCTCCGTACAGGGCCAGGCCTGTACGCAGTCCGACATCAACCGCCAGAAGGCAGTTTGTTTCAGAATTCGTATGTTCTCCATCAGGCATATGTCATTTTCTCAGGGAGATGAAGCATGCATGGAGAATACAAAGGATCCCTTGTTGCCGCAAGTGGCGTCCGCAGTAAAGAGGATGTCATGACATCCGGGGAACTAACTGGTTTGCCAGGTACGTTGTTGGATACATTGTCAGGCCGCATCGGATGCTATACACTGAAGTCAAAGAAAAAGGAGAATGCCGTGCTGCAACTGTATTTTCCTCTGCATCCATCGGATGTATGGCTGCCGCTGCCGCCCTGGCAGGTCCTGCGCAAGGAGCGTCGGAAGGACAACCCCTCGGGTTGGGAAGATGGCGCGCCGGGCAAGTCTCCCGAAGATGCCCCTGTGGAGGCTGATGATCCGGGCGGCCGCCTGCTGCTCTGCAAACGCTGCCATCACAAGATCACCAAATCCGGCGCCAGAAACCAGGTCCATGGAGCGCATCGTCATGTGTTCTGCAATCCCAACGGCCATGTCTTTGAAATAGGCTGTTTTTCCATGGCTCCCGGCTGCGCCCATGAGGGCCCGCCCATTCCCGAATTCAGCTGGTTTGCCGGCTTTGCCTGGCAGGTGGCCCTTTGCGGCGGCTGTCGCGAGCACCTTGGCTGGCGATACGTGCACCAGTCCGGCGAATCCGTGTTTCACGGGCTGATTCTGCAGCACCTGGTGGAGGATTCGGACTGATTCTTGGGGCTTCCCCGAGGCATTTTGCAATTATTCAAGGCACAGGGCTGCGAATGCCTCGCAGGCTTTGCTGGCATCCAGCCGCACATCCCGGATCAGAAACACGGGCACCTGGCGGATGTTTTCCGGCAGCTGGTGCGTACGTACGCTATTGCCTGGTGCCAGGCGGCGGATGGTGCTTGCCGTCAGGGCGGCAATGCCCATGCCCTGGGCCACGCATCGCAGGGCCACATCCGGGGCGGGCAGTTCCAGCGTACGCGCCGGGACAACGCCGTTGGCGGCGAGCCAGTCTTCGAATGTTCGGCGAAATGCGCAGCCGTTGCGCTGCAAAATCACCGAACCGGTCGCCTTAAGCGGATCAACCACATCCGGGGCGGTCACCAGCAGGAGTTCCTCGTCAAAGAGCTTTTGCGCATTCAGTTGCGGATTGTTCACTGGCCCGCTGACGAGCGCGGCTTCCAGTTCGCGGGCCAGGACCTTTTCCGCCAGCTGGCGCGAGGGCGCAACTTCCAGCGAAAGTTCCACTTCGGCATAACGGCCCGCGTAGGTGATGAGTTTATCCGCAAGCCAGCTGGCTATGAGCGAGTCCGTGGCTCCCAGATGAAACGGACCGGCAGGTCCGCGGCAGTTGTCCAGACTTGCCCTGGCTTCGTGCAGCACATTCCGCACCTGCTGCGCATAAGGCAGCAACAGCCGTCCCTCCTGCGTAAGACTCATGCCCCGTGGTTCGCGGACAAACAAGCGTTTGCCCAGCTCCTTTTCCAGAGAGCGGATTCTGGCCGTGACATTCGAAGGCACACAATGAAGCGTATGGGCGGCTCTGGTAATGCTGCCCTGTTCGGCCACAGCCTTGAAGATACGTAATGATTCGCTGTCCATTCAATATTCCTGAACGCTGTTGTCAAAAAGATTCATTTGTAGCGAATGCTACGCCAGGGTAGAGTGGCAGTCAAAAAGGAATTTGCCATGCAAGAGCTCATTGAGACCGTTCGCGGCTGGATGGCCGACAGAACGAACAACGCCATCAGCCCTGGTTCGGACCAGCCCGCCTTTGACCTGCCCCTGGTGGGCTGCGCCGCGGGGAATGATCCGATGTTCGATTTTCTCAAGCAGGATATTGGTCCGGAGTTTTACTGGACTCCGCTGGAGGCCTTTTTAACCGCTTTTCCGGAAAGCTCCGTACGAGCCGAAGAGCTGAGCGTGATCAGCTGGGTGCTGCCGCAGACCGAACGTACGCGCGCGGCCCATCGCAAATGTACGGACCTGCCGAGCAGAGAGTGGAGCTGCGCCCGCCATTACGGCGAGGAGGTCAACACGAACCTGCGGCGTTTTCTGGCGGACTGGTTCGCGGCAAAGGGCGTGGACTCCTGCTCCCCCACGCAGCTGCCGGAGTGGTCGCGTGAACTATCCGCGCGCTACGGCTTTGCTTCGCGCTGGTCCGAACGGCATACGGCCCATGTCTGCGGACTGGGTACTTTCGGCCTTTCCGACGGATTGATCACCCCCGTGGGCAAAGCCATCCGTCTCGGGTCGGTCATAGCGCGTACGCACTACGATCCCACACCCCGGACCTATTCTTCCCATACGGAGTGGTGTCTGTTCTACGCCACGGGAAAATGCCGGGCCTGCATCCGGCGCTGTCCGTCCGGGGCCATTTCCGAAAACGGCCATGACAAGGAGCGTTGCAAAAACTATATCCGCTCCGTGACAGCCACCTACGTGGAAAAAGAGCAGCTTGGATTCCGGGTCAACAGCTGCGGGTTCTGCCAGACCAAAGTGCCCTGCGAACATGCCAATCCCACGGCGCGCCTGCGCGGGAAGCACAGCTGACCAGTCTCGGTTTTTCCCCTCCTGGCACTTGAACAAGCCGCACAAGCGGGGTAGGCTGATATCGGTATTCCGAAGAAATCGGCGTTTCTGTTTATTACGAAGCACAGACTCAGGCCTGAAACCGATAACGATTCCGCAGCTTCTGCCAAGCGTGCGGTCCGCTCAAGGAGGATTCCATGGAGATACGTTACGCGCTGCATCCCGAGCACGCGGCAATTCTGGACACCGCCGAGTTGCGCGATCACTTTTTGATGGAAAATCTGTTTGTGGAGGGCGGGCTCAACCTGATCTACAGTTCGCTGGACCGCCTCATTGTGGGGGGGGTGTGGCCGGCTGCCGGAGAGTCCGTGGCCCTGGAAGCGGACAGCAGAAGCATAGGCGCGGATTTTTTTCTGGAACGGCGCGAACTGGGAGTGATCAACATCGGCGGCAGGGGCGAGGTCCTGGTGGACGGCGTGGCTCACGCCATGGAGCCGCGCGACGGCCTTTACGTCGGCAAGGGGGCCAGGGAAGTGCTTTTCAAAAGCGCCGATGCTGCCGATGCTACCGGGCCAGCCCGTTTTTATCTCAACTCCGCGCCCGCGCACCGGGTCTACCCCACGGCGCATGTCTCTTTTGCCACGGCAGATCCCATCCATCTGGGAGATCTGGAAAACAGCAACAAGCGCACCATCCGTAAGTATATCCACCCGGACGGCATAAAAAGCTGCCAGCTGGTCATGGGCATGACCTCGCTGGAAACAGGCTGCGTATGGAATACCATGCCCACCCATACGCACGAGCGCCGCATGGAGGCCTACCTGTATTTTGATCTCGAACCCGACCAGCTTGTTTTCCACTTCATGGGGCAGCCCAAGGAAACGCGCCATCTGGTGGTGCGCAACGAACAGGCCGTGCTTTCACCCAGCTGGTCCATTCATGCCGGTGCTGGCACCTCCAACTATACCTTCATCTGGGGCATGGCCGGCGAGAACCAGACCTTTACCGACATGGATGCCGTACCCATGTCCGAGCTGTTCTGAAAAGGTCTTCAGCGAGCAGTTTTTCTTTTAAAGGAGCGTACGGATGATTCTGGAAAAATTCAGCCTTGCGGGCAAGGTGGCCATAGTCACGGGCAGCAACACGGGGCTGGGCCGGGCCATGGCCCTGGGACTGGCCGAAGCCGGTGCGGACGTGGCCGGGGTCTACAGTTCGACCCCGCCCGAGGATCAGGAGGCTTACGAACGACTTGGCCGCCGCTTTCTGCCCTTGCGGGCGGATCTGCGGACCATTGATCCGGTGGAGGAAATCGTGGCGCAAACAGTTGCCACGCTCGGGCGCCTGGACATTCTGGTCAACAACGCGGGCATCATCCGGCGCGCGTCCGCGCTGGAGTTCGCCGAACAGGACTGGGACGACGTGCTGAACGTGAATCTGAAGTCCCTGTTTTTTTTGAGCCAGGCGGCGGCCAAACAATTCGTGGCCCAGGGCAACGGCGGCAAGATCATCAACGTGGCGTCCATGCTTTCCTTTCAGGGAGGCATCCGCGTACCATCCTATACGGCCAGCAAGAGCGGGGTCATGGGGCTGACGCGGCTCCTGGCCAACGAATGGGCGCCCCATGGCATCAATGTCAATGCCATTGCGCCGGGCTATATGAGCACCAACAACACCAAGCCCCTGCGCGACGACCCGCAGCGCGACAAGCAGATCCGCGAACGCATCCCGGCAGGCGACTGGGGCAGCCCCGAGGATTTGCAGGGAGCCGTGGTGTTTCTGGCCTCCGAGGCTTCCAGCTATGTGCACGGCTATACGCTGGCCGTGGACGGCGGCTGGCTGGCCCGCTGAACGACTGTGCACCCCAAACAGGTACGAACGGCCCGGACTCCACTGTCCGGGCTGTTTTTTTGCCATTGACGAACCATGCATGAACAAGGCATCAAGAAACACAATAGATTGTATTGAAATAGATATAAGGAAGCAGCGAATCCCACTTTTACCTGGGGGAATACATGTCCAAGAGCCAGGCATACGCGTTCAGCTTTACTGTGAACGGCAAGTCCGAAGATTCTTTTTCCGTGGTCAGTTTCAGAGGGGACGAATTCATCTCCAGGCCGTATCGCTTCGAGATTCTGTTGTCCGCGGATGCTCCCGACCTCGAACCTGCTGATTTCATTTACAAGGACTGTGTCCTGAAAATCAATGGTCCGGAAACCGAGAGGCAGTTCAACGGCATTGTGTATCTGTTTCGCCACATCCGCAGGGCCGGTAAAAAATATATCTATCAGATCGTGCTGATGCCCCGCCTGCAGCTCCTGACCCTGTACACCCGTTCGCGCATATTTCTGAAAAAAGCTGGCTGGAAATCGTCAAGGACGTTCTCGGTGATTTTGACATAAGCCCCGAGATTCGTATTCCTAGCAATGGTTCCTACCAGAAACGCGAATATACCTGCCAGTTCAACGAGTCGGATTTCGCCTTTATCAGCAGATGGCTCGAGGCCAAGGGCATCGTGTATTTCTTTGAGCAGAAGAACGGGGGCGAACAGCTTGTGCTGGCCAGCGCCAAGGAGGCGCAGCAGCCCTGCAGAAAAAACAAGGCAGCCATGCACTATGCGCCTTCCAATGCCAATAAGGACTGGGGCAGGGAAGACCTGGTGACAACCTTTGTGTCGGAACACGGCTGCGTGCCCAAGAATGTGGTTCTGAAAGACTACTACCCGGCGAAAAACAAGCCCTTTTGTTTCAAAACCCACGAGGTGGACAGTGATGTGGCCCAGGGGGTTGTCTGGCATTACGGGAGCACGCAGCTTGGCGATTCCTGTGACGTGGGGCAGGAGACCATTGTGGCCCAGCAGCTGGAAAGCGCGGAGACGGCGTTCCAGGGGCAGAGCTACTGCCCGGAAATCAGCGTCGGACGGACGTTGCAGCTGCAGGACCATTACCGCCGGCAATACAATACGGAGTTTTATGTTTACCATGTGGAGCACAAGGGGGATGACAGGCAGCACGCGCTGAACGGCTTTGCCGCTTCCGGGGACAACGACGCCGAGGACGGCCAGTACGAAAACACCTTCAATGCCGTGCCCGCGGACCGCCATTACCGCCCCTCCAGAAGCACGCCCGTGCCGCATTTTACGGGCATGCTCACTGCTTTGTGGTCTCGGACAGCGGGAGCAACTACGCTCCCATCAATGAGGAAGGACGCTACAAGGTTCGCCTGCCGTTTGATCTGTACGAACCCGGAAAACAGGCCTCCACGCCCAGCAGGCAGGGCAAGGCCTCGCATTGGATCCGCCTGGCCGAACCCTTTGCCGGCAACGACAAGGGGGATCAGGCCTTTGGCATGCATTTTCCGCTACGCGAGGGTACGGAAGTGCTGCTGAGCTTTGTGGAGGGCGACATCGACCGCCCCGTGATCATCAGCGCGGTCTATAATGCCAAAAACAGGAATCCGGTCACCAGCGGCAACGCTTCCAGGCATATCCTGCGGACGCAGGCGGGCAACCGCATGGAGATAGACGATGACAAGTCCAATCCCAGCATCGGGTTTGCCACGCCGAATATGGATTCCTTGCTGACCATTTCCAAAGACGGCTTCAACGTGACCACCAAGCAAAAGGCTTTCAAGACCACGCTGAACGATACGTTCGATTTCGGTTACGGCTCGTCGGTAAAAGTGACCGTGGGCGCCGATTTCGGCGTGTTTGCCGGAATCAAGACTTCTGTCAACCTTATCTCCAGTACGAGCGTCAATGTAGGTATGAGCCTGGGCGCCTCGCTGGGAGGCAAACTGGACTTCAACAAGACCTACGGGTTCGTGAGTTCCGACTTCAGTGGTTCGTCGGAGAAAACCCTGAAACTGCAGGGGGGCATGAACCAGGTACTCTCGTCCTACTATAATAAGGTCAAGAGGCTGATGCTGCTGACAGCCATTTCCACCCCTGGTACGGAAGTCGGTTCTTTTCTGGGCACCACAAGCCTGGACCCGGACAACAATCTTTCCTCCACAGGGGCGACCATCGCCGGATGGGCTATAGCCGGAAGCTCGGCTCTGCTGGGTACGGGAACCTTTCTGGTAGGTCTTGGCAGATCTCTTCACGCCGCACGTAAGAAGGAAAAAGAGACTTTTTATACCTCGACCCTGGAACTGGACACCAAGGGCGCAAAACTGGGCGTATGCAGCCCCATCACGGATGATTCCAAATGCGAGTTGAAAGTGTACGAGCCGATTTCCGGCAAGGAGTCTTCGATTGTAGTGACCAAGCAGGGCCAGAATATCCAGCTGACCAACCGGAAGGATGCGCTGCTGCACATGGATGACGGCGACACCATCACCCTGGCCATTGCCAATGCGCCGACCATGCTGCCCATATACTCGCAGATGATTCTGACCAAGAGCAAGGGAGCTGAGTTGACCGTAAACGATACGGGGGGGCTGGACATCGGCGACCAGAAGGTCAAACTGGAGCATGTGAGCGGGAGCGGAGTGTCTCTGGGGGCCCAGGGGGTGGAGCTGAAATCCGATGAAACCGCGGAGAGCACCATCAAAGTGACCCCTGCGGGGATCAAGATGAAATTTTCCGGCATGGGAAAGATAGAAGGCGAGGGAGCATTGAAGATGAACGCCGAGGGCATGGTCATGATCGGCTGAGTTTTTATTGTTTTTTTGCCAACTGGAAAAATCCGGCCGGGCTTTGTTCCGGCCATTTTTTTTGTGGTATTGGTTTGACGTGGAAGTTAGTATTGACCTACTTCTTAATGAAATTTTTGGCGTATGTAAGTCATACTTATACGGGGGAAAATAATGCCAACGCCGACTCCCTATGCGTTCAGCTTTGTTGTGGATGGCACTGCAGACGATACTTTCGCGGTAGTCAGCTTCAAGGGGCACGAGTATGTGTCCAGGCCTTACCGGTTCGAGCTTGTTCTGGCATCGGACAAGGCGGATCTGGCTGCCAAGGATTTTGTGTACAAGGATTGCCGGCTGAAAATAGATGCCAACGGCACCAAGCGTACTTTTCATGGCATGGTGTTTCTGTTTCGGCATGTCAAAAAAACAGGGCAAAAATACATCTATCAGGTGGTGCTGGCGCCCCGGTTGCAGATGCTGACGCTGTTCACCCGCTCCAGGGTGTTTTTGCACCAGGACAGCCTGAGCATCATCAAGAACATCCTCAAGGATGTCGACATACCCGTTAAAATCAGTATCCCCAGCGATCAGAACTTTCCGGTTCGCGAATATACCTGCCAGTTCAATGAAACGGATTTCGATTTCATCAGCCGCTGGCTCGAAGCCCGTGGCGTTTCGTATTATTTTGAAACAAAGAAGGACGATGATACGGAGGTTCTCGTGCTGGCCGATGCCCAGTACGCGCAGAAAACCTGCAGAAAAGAAGCGTTGCAGTTTTCGCCTCCCTCGGGAATGGAAGTGCCCCGTGAAGACGTACTGCAGAGCTTCATATCCGAGCATTGTTGCCTGCCCAAACATGTGTTTCTGAAAGATTACGACAACCAGGGGCAACCCGCCATCTCCAGCGGCTATGAGGCGCAGCCCAGCAAGGTCGCCCAGGGCGTCGTCTGGAAGTACGGCGCTTCCGACCTGCCCGAAAAGTACAAACTGGGGCAGCAGAGCATCATTGCCCAGGAACTGGAAAGCTCGGAGGTGATCTACCAGGGCAAGAGCTTTTGTCCGGATCTGCGCGCCGGGGCCACATTGAAGGTGAAAGGGCATTACCGTGACGATTACAACGGGGTGTTCTATCTCTACCATGTGCAGCACGAAGGTTCGGATTCCCAGCGCGCCCTGAACGGCCATCAACACGGACACGAGACCGGGGAAGGGCAGATGTACGCCAACACCTTCAATGCTGTTACTGCCTCCTGCCACTACCGTCCGCGCCGGTCCACGCCGGTGCCGCAGTTTTCCGGACTGCTTACCGCCTTTGTGGAAGAGGGCGGCAGCCAGGAGAGCGAGGGCAAGTACGCGAAGATGGACGACCAGGGACGCTATCAGGTGCGCCTGCCTTTTGACCTGTGGGTGCCGGATTCCAAGAAACAGGCCACCAAGCCCGAAGAAAAAGGCAAGGCCTCGCACTGGATCCGTCTGGCCGAACCCTATGCGGGCAACGCCGCCGGTGAAAGCAGCTTCGGCATGCATTTTCCGCTGCTCAAGGGAACGGAAGTGCTGATCAGCTTTGTGGAAGGCGACATCGACAGGCCCGTGATAGTCAACGCCCTGTACAACAAGGTTCATACCAATCCCGTCACCAGCTCCAATGCTCCCATGAACATCATCCGGACCAAAAGCGGCAACAGCATTGAAATAGACGATACCGAGGGAAAGGAATCGGTATCCATTGCTTCTGCGGGCAAAAAGTCCATGGTTACCTACAGTCCGGACGGGATTACCACCGTGACCTCCACAAAGGCCATAACCACGAGCAAATCCAACAGTTTTTCCGCCAGCTACGGCTCCACCGCCAGCTTTACGGCCGGGTCCAGTCTTTCCGGGTTCGGAGGCACGAAAACCTCGGTGACGCTGGGCTTTTCCGCGAGCACCACCATCGGCATTTCCTTTTCGGCCGACTTCGGCGCCAAGGTCGCCATAGGCGGCCAGAAAAGCATGATCGATTCGGATTTCAGCGCCACGGCCGAGGAAGACATTTCCCTGAAATCCGGCATGAGCATTTCGCTGAAGTCCTACTACAACCAGATAAAAGCGTGGATGACCGTGGCCTCGGTGGCATCCGTGGGAACGGGGTTCGGCAGTTGGGCTCTGGGAGCTGCGGGAAGCCACAAAACAGGCATCAACGAGGCGGCCGCCATGGTCGGGGGGACCATCTCCGAAGCCTTTGGCATTTTCGGCCAGGCCGTGGGGTCCGTAATGGCCCTGGGATGTTACAACATGCTGAAGTCCGAAAAGGCGGAAGCCCTGTATACGACCACCTTCACTCTCGGCAAAAAAGGCGCGGAGCTTACGGTGCACAAGCCAAAGGATGTGGTGGGCACCAGCCCGACATGCCAGTTTGAAGTCAAGGATTCCATGATCAGCGGCAAGAGTTCTTTCATCAAGATATTTGCCGATGGCGACAAGATTCAGCTGAACAACCGGGAAAAGTCGCTCCTGACAATGGACGGTGGAACCAGTCTGGTACTGTCCGTGGATCAGGGGGGAAGCGCGGGCACAGTGACCCTGGACAAGAGCAAGGGCATTGTCATCAACAGTCCGGACTCTGGAAAAGCGAGTCTGGCCAGCAGCAAGGTCACGCTGGAAAACAAGGGCGGGAGCAAGCTGGAGCTGGAAGCAGCCAGTGCGGTGATGCAGGGCAATGCCAGCAATTATCTCAAAGCCTCGAGCTCAGGAATAGACATCAAATTTCAGGGATCGGCAGGCGTGAGCGGCTCCGGGACCATGAAAGTGAATCCGCAGGGCATGCTGATGCTCTGCTGAGCTGGAATCCATACTCTGTGATATCAATGACGGCCGGAATTTCGATTCCGGCCGTTTTTTATGATACTAGTTAAATTGACTCAGAACCGCTAAAAGGGCATTAATTATACCATATAAGGGGGCATTTCTTACGGGTATGATGCGCATGGCGATTGCAAAACATGTGTTTCTCCCGCTCCCGGACCGCTCAAAGGTCTTTCATTGGTAATCAAATTTTTCCAAGGGGTTGGCTGTGGAAAGAAACAGGACTGTCGGAAATCAGTTTGCATTCAGCTTCAAGGTGACCGGGTTGGATCGGGAGACCTTTTCCGTAGTCAGTTTCAAGGGCTACGAATGTCTGTCCAAACCCTACCGCTTTGAGATCGTCCTGGCTTCCACGGAATCCGGGCTGGATTTCACCTCAATCCTGCATAAGCCCTGCAAACTGGAGATTTTTGGAAGAGGGGAGCCCAGGGTATTTCACGGGGTAGCCTATCTGTTTCGCCATGTCCGCAGGGCCGGGTATATGTATGTCTATCAGGTTCTGATGATGCCCAGATTCCAGCAGCTGAGCATTGGTTCCAATTCCCGAGTATTTTTGAAGAAAAACTGCATCGAGATCATACAGTCGCTGCTCAAGCAGGAGCACGTGGCTGTGGATAACCGTATTCAGGGCGATGAGACCTTTGCCAGACGCGAGTATATCTGCCAGTTCAATGAATCGGATTTCAATTTTATCAGCAGGTGGCTGGAAGCCCACGGTGTCCATTATTTTTTCGAACAGACAGAGAACGCCGAAAAAATTGTTCTGAGCAATACCAACCTGGCCCACACCCCGTGCCGCAATAACGACAGCCCCCATGACCTACGGCCCCCCCTCGGGCCTGGATCATGTGCACCGCGAAGACGTTGTGCACACTTTTGTTTCCGAACATTGCTGCCTGCCGGGATCCGTGAGTTTCAAGGATTACAACTACGAGCTGGGTATGCCTCAGGTGACGGCCTCGCAGGAAATCTCGGGCGGCGGACAGCAGGTGTTGTATCAATACGGAGAGAACTTTCTCGGACAAGGCTACGGCAGCGACCCCGCCAAAATACTTTCCGAACAGCTCAAATCCTCGGAAAGCCTGTTTCAGGGAAAAAGCTACTGCCCGGAACTGCGTTCGGGCGGAACTTTCGAACTCAAGGGACACTACAACGCGGATTATGACGCCAAATATCTGCTGTATCATGTGGTCCACGAAGGCAAGGACGGCCGTTATCTCAGGCAGGGAACCGGAGGTGGGGAGCAGGGCGAGTCCCAGATGTACAGCAATTCCTTTCGTGCGCTTTTGCCGGACCGCAACTTCCGGCCGCGCTGCAAGACTCCGGTGCCGCGGTATTTCGGACTGCTCTCTGCGGTTATCGATGCCGAGGGCGAGGGAAAGTACGCGGAGCTTGACGAAAAGGGGCGCTACAAGGTCCGTCTTCCCTTTGATTCCGCGGACAAACCCAACGGCAAGGCCTCGCACTGGATCCGCCTGGCAGAACCCTATGCGGGCAACTCCGCGCAGGATCAGACCTACGGCATGCATTTTCCGCTGGTCAAGGGCACCGAGGTGCTGATCAGCTATGTGGAGGGCGACATCGACCGCCCCATAATCCTGAGCGCCGTTTACAACGAAAACAACGAGAATCCGGTCAAGCGCGCGAATCAGGCCCGGCATGTCATCAAAACCAAGGGGGGAAACCGTATCATCATGGATGATACGGAGAACAAGGAATCCATCTCGCTGGTCTCGTGCGATGGAAAATCCATGCTGCACATCAGTTCGGACGGGGTAACCTCGACCACGGAAGAAAAGGTCGTGGAAGCCAGCTGGAACGACAAGATCGAGGCAAAGTGCGGCTCCAGCATGGAATTCACCGCCGGGTCCTCCCTGGAAGCCTTTGGCGGCACCAAGGCCGGCATCACCATTGGCTTTCAGTCAGAGCTTACCGTGGGCACCACCCTGGAAGCGGCCCTGGGAGGAAAAATCGAAATCGGCGAGATGACCAGTCTGATCAGTTCCGAAGCGGACACGGCTGCGGATGAGAATATTTCATTCAAAGGCGGCATGAACACGGTCGTTTCGAGCTTTTACAAGAAGATCAAGATCGGAATGATCGCAGCGTCCATCTGCGCCGTGGGAACAGGCGTCGGTTCCTGGTTCGCCATTGCCGGGGCCAAGGAGGATGACCTGGACATCAACCACAAGGCGGCGCTCATTGGCGGCAGCATCGGCGGATCCGTGGGCCTCGTGGGCCAGGTTGCCGGAACCATCTATGCCCTGGCTCAGTACAAAGCCCTCAAAACCGCGGTGAGCAGTTCCTATTATACGACCACGATGGACCTGGGCAAAGATGGCGCCGACCTTACGGTACGCAGTTCGGCCTGAACAATGTCGGCTGCGATTTTTCCGTGATCAACGGCATGACCGCCAATCCGCTCGGAACCAACGCGTCGAAAATTTCCATCGCTCCCAAGGGTGAAACCATTACCCTGGACAACAAGGCAAAGGCCAAATTTATTCTGGATAACGGACAGAAGATCACTCTGGACCTGAAAGACGGCAACAAGAAACTGGAAATGGGCTCCTCCGGCATTTTTCTGACCAGTCAGGGCGTTGCGGCGATAAAAATGACGAGCAACGCGCTGATAATGCAAAAGGAAAACGCCGCCAACATCAGGTTGACCAACAATGGCGCGCAAATTCAGGGAGACTCGGCCGGGCAAAACGTCATCAACGTTACCAGTTCCGGCGTGCGCATGCAGTTCGCCAACGGTCAGATCAACAGCAAGGGCATGCTCAAGGCCAATGCCAACGGCATGATTATGCTGGGGTGAGCAAGCCTTGCTTGACTTGCGCGCAAAAACAATGCAGCCCAGAGCTATCACTTTTTGAGGAGCTGCTCATGTCTGCCGAACCGCGTGTTATTCTGACGCCGTCGCTGCTGTCGTCGGATTTTTCCCGTATCGGGGAGGAACTTCAGGCCCTGGAACGGGCCGGGTTGTCCTGGGTGCACTGGGACGTCATGGACGGTCGTTTCGTCCCCAACATCACTTTTGGTCCGCCCGTCATCAAGGCCTGCCGTAAAAGCTGCGGCCTGTTTTTCGACGTGCATCTGATGATCCAGGAACCGGATCGCTACCTGCAGGAGTTTACGGACGCCGGAGCCGATCTGCTTTGCGTGCATGCCGAAGCCTGCGTGCATCTGGAGCGTACGGTCAGTGAAATCGCCCGGCTCGGCGCCAAGCCCGCCGTGGCCCTGAACCCGCATACGCCTCTGGAGTTCGTGGAGTATCTGCTGCCCCAGCTCTACATGGTGCTGATCATGAGCGTGAACCCCGGCTTTGGCGGCCAGAGCTTCATTCCCTTCAGCAAGGAAAAGATCCGTCGCCTGCGCCGGATGATCGACGAGCAGGAAGCCGATACGCTGATTCAGGTGGATGGAGGTGTTTCTCCGGGCAACGTACGCGAACTGGTGGAATGCGGAGCCAACGTCTTTGTTTCGGGCTCGGCCTTTTTCAACCATCCGCCCTATGACGTACGCTACAAGACCTTTATGGAAGCCGCGCTGCCCGACGGATAGTGGTCCGACGGATTAGCATGGCGCTGGGGGCGGGGAGCCCCCAGCGATGTATATTTCCTGTCTTTCATGTCCTGTCAGGACATGGCCATGACCTTGGTCTGACTGGGCGCGATGCAGGCGCCCACGATGTTGTTCTTGTTGTGCGCTGTGACGTCGCCCAGACGGACGGCAAAGGCGCCCTCTATCTTGACCTTGGTGCTGCTGGCTGTGAATTCGACCTCTCCCATGACGGTGCCGGAGGTCACGCCCATGCCCACACCTGCGTTGTCGCCATTGCTCACCGGAATCTTGGATGATTTGTTCAATGCGGGCATGCCGCTGATCATCACCTTTTTGGCGGTGGGCTGTCCCATCATGGGCATTCCCGTGTTGGGATAGGGAACAGGTACGGGCTGTCCTGCGGGCGGCATGGGCGTCTTGCACAGGTCGGGTGCTCCCAGGGCCTGCCCGCCTTGTGTGGTGCAGCAATACATGGTTTTCTCCTTCTCTCTGATTATCCCAGATGGATATGCTCGCCGTCGATGCTGACGTCTTGATCTGCCAGCACTTTGGCCTTGCCGGCCTTGAGATGGTAGCTTTCATCCACCCGCGTACGCATCCGCCTGGCCTCCACGGTGTCCAGGTGGGACACACGGCGCAGACTGTCCCGGATATTCTGGACTACCGAGCGTACGGTGCTGCGCAGGCTGTCCAGAAACAGCGTTCCCTTGTGCGCCCTGGCCTCGATCTGATGGGCCGTGAGTCCGAATTCCACAAACCGGGCCGAGCCGGAAACACCGCGCAGATTGATCTCCGGGCTTTCCAGGGAGAGCCCTTGCTGTGCTTCTATGGCTACCTTGCCCGGCAGGGAAAGGGTGCTGTCCGCAGTGCTTTTTTCCAGAACGTTCAGGATGTAGCCCGATCCGCCGGTTGCCACAAAGGCCAGTACCAGGTCGCCGGGTTCCGGCAGCAGCAGACACCCTGCGGCGCGTCTGGCGTTCAGAAGCTTGCCGTTTTCCAGAGTCACGGAAAAGCTGCCCTGGCCCTCGGTGTCGGCGGCCAGCACATTGCCCTGCAGCAGCTGGCTCTGATCCGCCAGTCCGCTGCCTTCGGGGCTGTTTTTCATAGGTTTGAAGGATAGCACTTTCATCTGATTCATACGCGCCTCTTCAATGCGTTTATTGGCCGAAATGATGCGCCGGCTTCCAGTCTTCCGCCTCGGCCAGGTCTTTGTCCGTGCCCCGGATGGTGCTGGTGTCGGTCTGGTTGAATCTGGCTCTTTCGATGTCGCTGCGGTGCATGTTGGCATGCAGCAGCACTGCTTGGGCAAAGGAAGCCTCCTGCAGATTGGCATGGGAAAAATTCACGTAGGCCAGGTGTGCGCCGGAAAAATTCACATCCATGCAATTGGCCTTGATGAACAGGGATTCATTGAGATTGGTTCCGGAAAAGTTGGCGTGCATGAGCTGGGCTTCGCTGAAGTCGCTTTGCTGCATCCGGGTATTGGAAAAATTCGCTTCCATGGCCTGGGCTTTGCCCAGACGGAGATGGTCTCCAATGCAATCCGTGATCTGCACATTGTCCATACGCGCGCCCTCAAAGGACAGCTGGGTGATGTCCTGATGGTCGAAGACGGCACCGGTGAGAACGGCCTCGTTGAACTGGGACATTTTCAGCGTGCAGTCCGGAAAGCTCTGCTCGGTCAGTTTGGGACTTGTGCAGCAGGGCCATTTCCAGTCTGGTTTTTTGAAAAGTTACCGTCCGCAGATCCAGTTCCATCAGGCAGACTCTGAATAAATTTGCCTGCGTACAGTTGACCCCCGTGAAATCGCAGTGCTGAAACATGGCTTTGGCCAGTACGGCCTGGCTGCAGTCGGCGTTTTTCAGGGAGACCTTGTCGAAATCACCTGTCGGACAGGTCGGCCTTGATCAGGGAGGCGTTGTCGAAGATGCAGAGGCTCACCTGCGTTTCACTCAGATCGGCCCCCTGCAGGTTCGTCTGCTCCAGGTCGCACTCCTGCAGCTGGCAGCCCTTCAGAACGGCCCCGGACAGCTGAGCGCCTTTCATGATAACGCGTTCCAGGGACGCTCCGTGAAAATCAAAGCCCGCCAGGTCCGCTCCGGTCAGGTCCATGTCCCGCAGGGCGCCATGTTCGCGTATTTGTTCGGCAAGAGTGTTCTTCATGCTTCAGTGTCGTCCTTGCAGCGGGTTAATCCGAAAAAAGCGCCGGATCCAGGAGCGTACGCTTCAGGTTAAGGTCCTGCATCTTGGCGTCTGCCACGCGGATCTTGTAGAGATTGGCACCAAAAAGATTGGACTGGCCGAGTCTGGGCGCCAACCAGGCTGGCCTTGCGCAGCGAGGCGTTGAACAGATTGACGTGCTGCAGACGGCGCGCCTTCGAAAATGGTCTTGCTGAAGTCGGCATTCCGCGCGCTGATGCCGTTGAACGTGGCCTCGGAAAAAATCCGCTCCGGAAAAAACAGCCCGGTCCATGTTCGACTGGATGCACTGGCTGCCTTGCAATTGCGCGCCGTCCCATTTGGCATCCTGCAGGCTGGCGTGGCTGAAACCGGTGCCGGGCAGTCTGGTGGTGGCATCCGCGCGCGATTCGCGCAGGTCCGCGCTTTCAAAGCGGACCATTTCGCCAGTGGCGCCGAAAAAGCGGGCTTCCCGTGCCCTGGCCCTGGCAAACTGGACGGAATCGATTTTGGCGCCGGTTAAATCGGCGGCTTCCAGCAGCGAATCGCTCCAATCCGAACCGGTCAGGTCCGCATCGGTAAAATCGGTTTGGGCAAGCTGCAGCCTTGGTTGCGGTGACATTCCACATCCGGGCTTTCTGCAGGCAGGGACTGGGAAAAGGTCTGCTTCGCGCAGCTTGGCGCTGGAAAAGTCGCATTCCGAAAAATCGGCTTCGGTCAGCACGGCCCAGGCGCAGGTTGGGCGGATTGGAAGCTGGCGCCCGTGGCAACGACCTGGTTGAAAATGCTGCTTTCACATCTGGCCTCTGAAAAGTCGGCCTTGTCCAGCAAGGCCTGGCTGAAGTCCGCCCGTGAGCAGTCGGCCCCCCTGAAAATTGCATCCAGAAAGGATGGCTCCGCGAAAGTCCGTATCCCGAAGATCCTGTCCGGAAAAATCCTGTCCGGCGAGATCCCTTGCCAGCGTAGCCCTTTTCCTCTTCGGGTTTGGCTTCCTGTTCGGAGGGCTGCGGCGCGGCTGTTGCGGCTGCTGCTGCCGCACTTGTTTCGGCTTCGGCAGCGGCCAGAGCCTTTTCCGCTTCCTGGAATTCCGCGAACGCTGCGCTGAGTTTGCTTTTTTTCCGCCGCGGGAATCTTGCTGCTGGCCATGAGCTGCTGCATGTGGCTTTTCAGATCCACAGCCTGGTCCATGCCGGAGCGCTCCTTGGCGATACGTTCCACGTCCCGCATGGTCAGTCCGTGTGTTTTCAGGAGCTGATTGGTTTCGGCTTCGATCTGGGCTGTGGCTTTTTTCAGATCCGCTTCGGTCATGGGGGCGGAGTCCGGGAATTTCTGCTCGGCCAGGTGTTTTTCCAGCTGCGCATCGCTGATGCCGTGCTTTTTCTGCAAGGCTTTTGTTTCGGCCTCGATTTTGGCGGTCTCCTTTTTCAGGGCCGCCAGCTCCGGATCCTCGGGTTCCCTCGGCAGCGGCTGCGGGAACTTCGGGGGCCTCGGTTGCTTTGGGCTCGGGAGCGCTTTCGACCTCGGCTGCCTGAGCCGTTTCCGGTTCCAGCTGTTCCTTCAGGAACGTCCTGTAGTACGCAGCGGTCTGCGGGGGCTGCGCCTGGTCTTTCCCATACGGCCAGCAGGTGGGTGATGTCCGAGGCTTCGTCGTCGCAGGTGGGAATCTGAGCGCGGTAGCAGAGAATGGCCAGCTCGTTTTCCGGGAGCAGCCAGAGCGTGTCGGCCTTGACCTTGCCTTCTTCAAAGGGCTCCGGCGATTCGCCTTTTTTCCGGGCAAAAATGCGCGCGCGCAATCGGGGCAGGGTGGTTTCCTGAAAACGATGCTCCGGGTGCATGCCTTCTATGTAGACCGCTTCGCCGCCCTGGAAAAAATCCGGCAACCACTGGTCGTCCGGGGCGGTCATGAAAATTTCCGGTTTGCTGTCCGTGGGCACGGCCGGCCAGGTATCGCGCAGCCAGGCCTTGTCGAAGGCGCCGTAAAACTGCGTACGCAGGGGAGAATCCGGCGGATAGGCTGTCAGCCCGGCAGGGAGCAGTTCGGCATTCTGCGGATCCGCGCCTCTGTTGGGAGAAAGAATATTGGGAAGGGACACGGGGCCCTTTGGAGCGGGGTTGTACCCTTTGCCCAGGGGATTGTAGGGATGGCCCGCACCGCCAAAGGCATGTTGCCAGCAGATTCGCAGCGGATCCAGCATGGCGGGGTCGCCGGGAATGCCCATGGACCACTGGCGATCGCCGAATATCTCCAGGCTCTTTTGCTGTTTGCCCACCTGGAGGCGAATGGCGCGCGGCACGGGAATTGTCCTTGGGATGGCAGCTGCCGTAGACCAGGTATTCGGCCCGAGGTTTAGGCTCGCCCGTGTCGAACAGTTCATTTTCAAGCAGCGTTTTATCCAGCGCCTCCCACATGGAGCTGTCCTCCAGCAGTTGGCCCCCCGTGATCAAAACGAAAGAAGGCATAGGCCGAAACGCACAGGACGGTCTGGCCGGCAAAGGTGAAGGGCCGCGGCAGTAATCCCAAGATTGCTAGGTTTGACGATTTTCATGGGCTCCTCAAGTGTGCCATTCTGCTTTGTTCAATCTCATCAATAGATAAAAGTATGCGCTGCCGCGTGAAAAAAAGCAACAGAGCAGCGTTTATTTCAGTGGATTTCCCGAGCATTGCAGGTTGATTTCAACGGCAGAACTGCATTTTTATCCCGGTTAAAAGCGCTTGCCCCTGCCTGATTGTATGGCTATTCTCTACAAGAACCGTATTGGACCATCGACGCAATCGTCATAGCAAGGAGACCGAAATAATGTCGGAACAGACCAATTCCTGTGCTGGATGCTCTGCACGAGCGGCGCAGTATTCGCAAATATACGGACGAACCCGTAAGCCGGGAAGTTCTGCTGCAGATTTCTGGACGCCGGACGCTGGGCCCCCAGCGGCAAGAACAATCAGCCCTGGAAATTCGGGGCGCTGCTGGCAGGAGATCCGCGCGTGGAACAACTCGCCGGATTGAGCAAATACCAGCCCATGATTCAGGAGCGGCAAAGCTTTTGTGGCGGTATTTCTGGATAAAAGCCGGATGTACGATCCGCTCAAGGATCATCAAGGGGGCCGGGGCCTGCATTCAGAACATGCTGCTGGCAGCGCATGCCCTCGGTTTGGGCGGCGTCTGGGTAGGTGAAATCCTCAAAAACACCCCCCAGGTACTGGATCTGTTCCAGCTGGACCAGGATTCCTACGAATTCATGGCTTTGCTGGTCTTCGGCCATCCGGCCCGCAAAAGGCGCAAGCTCGCGGCGCGAACTCTCTGAATTTCTTGTGGAGGCTCTCTAAATGCAAGTGCTGACTTTTCCCATCGGACCTTTGGAAACCAACTGCTACCTGGCCACGGAAGGCTCCCAGGCCGTTGCCGTGGATCCGGGCGGCGACCCCTCCCGCATTATCAACTACCTGCAGGAGGCCAAACTCGAGCTGACGCATGTGCTGCTCACCCATCTGCATTGCGGACCGATGTCTACGGCGTCAAGGCCCTGACCGAAGCCCACCGGTACGAAGGCCTACGCCAACCCGGAGGACGCCTTTCTGCTGGAGACCGAGATCGGTGCCGGCGGCATGATGGGGTTGCCCCCTGGTGCCGGAATTCAGCTACGAACCGCTGGCTCCGGGTGAATTTCAGGCTTTGGGACAGACCTGCAGGGCGCTGTCCACTCCCGGGCATACGCCCGGCAGCCTCAGCTTCCATTTCCCGGATGCCAAGGTCATTTTTGCCGGCGACGTGCTTTTCAATCCGCTCTGTGGGCCGTAGTGATTTTCCGGGCGGCAGCCACGAGGTTCTGCTGCAATCCATCAATTCGCAGATCTTTCCTTTGCCGGGACGACACCGTAGTGTACGCCGGCCACGGCGACCCCACCACCGTGGGCGATGAAAAGATGCACAACCCCTTCTCTTACCTCTTTTCGCCGCTGATCCGTATTTTTCTTCGGCAGGTCGGGATTTTTTCAGACCTGCCGCCCGGATCCCCAACCTCCGGACTTGTCCGGAAAGGACGGGGGATTCCTGCGCATTTTCGGACTTTTCAACTGGCAGAAAACCCGGGAAAGGGGCATAGTCAATTATGATGGTCTCCTGCGTGGTCCGCCAGATGTCGGGGCAAGGCTTCTTTTTTACCAAAAAGGCCGCCTGAACGCATTTTTTCGCATGGAGGAACCGGTGCCGAAAAAAATTTCTGAAGAGATCGACCTGCGCTCCATGTGCTGACGCCTGGGCGGGGAGATAGGTTGGTATCTCCGTTATGGAAAAACGCGACGCATTCGTGTTTCTGTTGCGTTCGGATCAGGTTGAGGAGGCCCGTGACGTCTGTTATATTGAAACGGATTGGAAAGTGGCGGATGATGCGCCACTGGAGGAGGCGCCTTCTGGCGGACGTCGCGTACGCTTTGTGAAAAAATAGGAGGGGAAACTGTGCCAGAAGCCCTGGTCTTTTCCTGCAGTCCGCGCGCCGGGGGCAACAGCGATGCGGCAGTGGAAAGTTTTTGCCGTGGCGTGGCCCAGGCCGGAGGCGGCTGCCGCGTCATTCGTCTGCGGGAACATCCGCTGCGTCCGTGCATCGGCTGCGGCGCCTGTTCCAAAAGAGCCGGTTGCGTTCAGCCCGATGCGCCACAGGCGGAAGAGCTGTTCAACCTGTTGCGTACGGCGCCTGCGGTGTTTTCTCGCGGCTCCCATTTATTTCTACCATCTTCCGGCAGGGTTCAAGGCCTTTAATTCGACCGCGCCCAGACCGCCTATGCGCGTCTGCAAGCCTACGATACGGACAACGTGGCCACGCGCCCGGCCTATGCGGCCCTGATTGCCGGACGTCCCAAAGGCGAACGTCTTTTTGACGGCAGCCTGCTGACCCTGCGCTATTTTTTGCAGCCCTTCGGGCTTCGTCTGGAAAAACCCTTGTTGTTTCTGGGCAAGGACGGCGTGGGCGAACTGGCCTCGGACGGCGATGCGCGCGCCCAGCTCGAAGCCTACGGACAGACTGCCTGGAATACGCGCAAGAAATGACCGTCGCGCTTTCCGGGCTGTTACATCTTTTCGGGCTGGACCAGAAACGCTGCGCGGTCTGCCTGACCCCTTTCCAACCACGGAGCGGATTCTCCGGAAGCCGGTCTCCTCTGTACGGAATGCGCCGGACAGCTGCGACCGCGTACGGGGGGGCTATTGTCCGCAGTGCGGATTGATGTACGCCGATGAACTGGGCGAGCTCCATTTGTGCGGCCATTGCCTGCGCCAGCGTACGGGTCTTGAAGACGCTCCGCCCTGGAGCCAGGTGTTGTTTTACGGCGCTTATGACGGGCTTCTGCGTTGTTTGCTGCTGGATTACAAATTCAACAACGCTCTGTCGCATCAACGGCTCCTGCAGGCTCTGGTCCGCAGAACATTGGCTTTGCGCCTGCCGGAAGGACTTTCACAATGGGATCTGGTGTTGCCGGTGCCCCTGCATGTCCGCCGTTTTGCGCGTCCGGGGATTCAACCAGAGCCTGGAGCTCGCCCAAGGCCGCCGCACGGGAGCTCTCCCTGCCCCTGCATCGGAAGATTTTGCGCAGAACCCGTGACACGCGTCCGCAGTTTTCCCTGCAACGGGGCGAGCGCGCACGCAATATCCGGGGCGCCTTTGCCGCGGACAGCGCATTATTGCAGGACGCCCGCGTGCTGCTGGTGGACGACATCATGACCAGCGGCGCCACGGTGAATGAGGCAGCCCGCTGCCTGCGCCGGGCCGGAGCCCGGCGCGTGGACGTGTTCGTGCTGGCCCGCGCGGAGGGGTGACCGCGCCTGCTAGGCCTCGGCTGGTTCGGGCAGCCGGACCACCAGCACCGGCACCGTGCTCTGGCGTACGACCTTTTCCGCCACGCTGCCCATGAGGCGTCCGAGAAAGCCGCTCTTGCCGTGCGTACCCATGACGATCAGATCATAGCCCGAAGACTGCTCGAGAATCCGTTGCGCCGGATCGCCGGGCTCCACCAGGATTTCCGCAGGAGCGGAACACCGCGTCGTCGGGATTTTCCGCGCCGATCTCCCTGGCCGTTTCCATGACCCGCGCGTGCAGATCCTTGCGCGCCCTTTCCATGGCAGCCTGTGCGGGAATCCCATCAGCTGATCCATATCGAAATGGGTCTCCAGATCCAGCCCCGCGGCTTCGCTCATGTCGCCCAGCACGTCGGGCAGCACGGTCAGTACCGTGACATCCGCGCCATAAGCCCCGACCCAGGGATACCGCGTACGTAATCGCATGACGCGCGCACTCGGAAAGATCCGTGGCGTACAATATCTTCTTGATGTCAGGAAGCATGGAATCCTCCTTGTGTATGAGTGAACAAGCCTCCGGCGGCTTAGGGACCTTTTTGTAAAAAGGTCCCTAAGAACCTCCAAAAACTTTTGATGGTTAGGCTAATATATTGTGTTCAAACATTTTTTGTAAGCACTTAAAGAGCATTCATCCCTGAATACTGTAAGAATTACGTTAAAAGTTTTTGGAGAGCCCCGAGAACCTTTTTCCAAAAAGGTTCTCGGGCCGCCGGAGGCATCCCCTACGCAACCTACGCCGTTTGCTGTGCCGTTGCTGCTTGGGGTACTGGCTGCGGCGCGCCGAACAGGCGGTCG
>CAXXHY010000046.1:0-109643 GCA_963667575.2 Desulfovibrionaceae bacterium
TCGTTCAGGGTTTCCAGCATCACGGGCAAACGGTTGTTGGCTTCCTCTTCCTCAGAACCGCGTCCCGCATAGAGTCCGAGCATGCAAACGCCGCCGGAAAGCGCGCCGCAGGCGCCGGAACAATCGCCCATGCCCTTGCAGAGGCCGGAAAGGGCCCGGACCAGCTCGGTGTTGTAGTTTCCCTGTGTTTCCAAGGCCATGATCACCACTATCTGACTGCAGCAAAAGCCTTGTCCGGCCAGCTGCATGATACGCGTCACAATATCATCACTCATAAGTTCACCTTTTTCGAGCAACGGTAAGGCTGTACCCGGGTTTTACCATCGATGCCCTGCTCACCACCTGGCAGGCCTGTTCGGCGGGCAGGAGCGTACGCCAGAAACTTTCCAGTGTGCCGTAGGCGAATATCAATTCCCCTGCCAGCTGCTTCAGAGCATGGGAATGGTCTTCCCATACTTCGGGCTGCAACCCCCCGGCCTGCAGCAGATCCAGCCATTGCGTCCGGGGCAGGGCCCCGTCGATGCAACAGCGGATGTTCTCCGGGGACGGAGCCAGAGGATCCCCCGGCGTGCGAGCGTAGAGATCCGTACAGAGCAGATACCCCCCAGGCCGCAGAACTCGGACGATTTCATCAAGAACCGCATCAAGCCGCGGCATCAGGGACAGCACGCATTCGCAGAGAACACCGTCCAGGCTGTTGGTCCGGACAGGAAGTCCGGCAGCGTCCGCCCTGACCAGAGGAGCACCGGAGCCCTGACGCAGCTGCTCCAGCATGGTGGCGGAAAGATCCAGGCCCACTGCGCGCAACTGATGGTCCTCGCGCATATGGGCCAGGCTGCGTCCGCAGCCGCAGCCGATTTCCAGCACACGGCTTCCGGCAGGCAGGCGTCCGTCCAAAAGTCTGGAAGTCAGTTCCAGACCTCCGGGCCGCAGGCACCCGCCCGTGAGTTCCCCCAGCAGCCGGGGCCACTGGTGAGGAACCTCTGTGGGGCGACTGGCAGTGGTCATTTGTCTTCCAGAAGCTGCTCTACTTCGAACATTTTGCCGCGCGCCAGCTCTTCTGGAATCAGCACAAGCCCGCATTTGGAGCAGGCCATCAACTCGACCTCGAACACGTTGCCGAGATAGCGGATGCTGACTTCCTTGGGTGTGAGCTTTTCACCGCACTTGGCGCATTCCCAATCGGTCTCGGATGTAAATGACAGTTTGCTGCTGCTCATACGGTACCTCCCGGAAGAACCATGCGGTGGCTGTAGGCGTTGAATATCCGGAATCCGTCGTCTTCCGGCGCGTATTCCACCCAATAGGTGACCCGTACGGGTTGATAATAGGCCAGATTGCGCCCGGTTTTGGGATCATGCATTTTCTGGCCGTTTTGCTCGGCATTGGTAATGACCCGTTTGATGTTGTCCAGCAGGATGTGCCGGTCTTCCAGCAGGTCCTGCACCTCGGGTTCCAGGAACAGTTTCATGAGCTGATATTCCTCCAAAGGCGGCGAGTCCTCACCCCAGAGAGTGTCCAGCAGGTGCGCCGCCGCAAATTGGCTTTGTTGTCCTGCCGCTGCGAAAAGGTTGGCGAAGGCCTGGCAGCAGGGTCATCCCCGGCGCTCTCCGGAAAAACAATATCCAGAATATGGCGTACGCGCTTTCCCGCGGCAGCCAGGTTGTCTCTGCACATGGCGCAGTAGGCCACGTATTCGCTTTCGCTTTCGGATGCGCGGACTTCGGCCACCTTGCGGGACAGCGGAGGATTGGAGGAATACATCAACCCGCCGTAGCCGCAGCAGGAGGTCAGCCCCTTGCTCATCTTCAGCTCTTCCACAGGCACCTTCATGTTGCTCAGCAGTTTGCGCGCGTCCTGCTGCAACTCCGGATAGTATCTCGATGTGCAGGGATCGTGAATGGCCTGAACAGGGCTGTCCGGCAGCGGATCCGGCAATGCTTGCGGCCCCGGCCATGACATTCCAGAGAGTGACTATCTCCAGGTCAGGCGCATATTTCTTGAAGGTATCGTGGCAGGTGGAGCAGGCCACGACAAGTTTTCGGAGAGCCCATTTCCTGGCAGCGCTGCTGCAGCTGCTCCAGAAGCTCCTTGAAGTAGTCCACCTCTCCGGACCACAACGCCGGGGTGCCGCAGCAGCCCAGGGCGAGTCCGGTGTTGGCGTCCAGGTTTTCCCGCAGCCACTGATAGGTCCGCTCCACCTGTTCGGGGTTGGAGCTGCTGAGCTGGCAGCCCGGGAAAAAAAGATAGTTGCTGCTGGTGGTGCCCGGAGCGTGTTTGAAAAGCGTAAACGCTTCGCTGTTGCTCCAGCGCAGGTCTTCCAGAGCGAAATCAAAGGCGGAAGGCGGCATGGTGTCTTTGCGTACCATGCTTTCGCGTACGCTGAGGCACAGCCCGCCCATGGAAAAGTCATTGGGGCAGATGGCTGCGCACTGATCGCAGAGCATGCAGGAATTGATCATCTTGTTGGCAAGCCGCGTGCCTTTGACAATGGATTCGTTGTTGTAGATCTGGCGGGCGTATTTTTTGGGATAGCCCTTGTAGTTGTCGAGATAGACGCACTTTTTGACGCATTCGAGGCATTCGCACTGGATGCAGCGTGCGGCTTCCGCAACGGCTTCATCCGCGGAATAGCCTGCCGCGGCATCGGCGGGATTGACCACGGGAGCGGGTTTGACCCCTTCCAGGCTGGTGAACAAACGGCTGACGAACGGGCCGTCCTTTTCCCTGTTGGCGGTAAGGGAGACGTTCTGCAGAATTCTGTCCACAGTGGTGGCGGCCCAGCGACCGTGAGCGGCCTGGAAGACAGGAGATTCCACATCTCCACCGGCCAGGACATTATCGCGGGAGGTTTTCTGCAGTCCGTTTTCAACCCTGATCTTTCCGTCCGCTTTTTCCAGATCCCAGGCGACGTCGAAACCGCCGTCCAGACAGAGGTACACCGCATTGTTTTCCTGGAGCAGTTTTTCCAGAAAGTCCTGCCCTGCCACGGATGCGTCCGTATGCATGGCGACTTTCAACTGCTTCAGGCCCGCGAGTTCCTCGTCCACATTTTCCTGAGAGAGTCCGGCAAAGCGTTCCACGAGGCAGAGGCCGATCTGGCTGCCCGGTTCGAAGATGGAAACGGCGACACCTTTGCGCGCCAGGTCCCAGGCCAGGGTGAGGCCGCTCATGCCGCTTCCGACCACGGCGACCTTCTTGCCCTTGGACGGCAGGGGCATCAGACGTTGCTTGGGGCTCGGCTGTGCGACTACGACTTTTTCCAGCGAACCGATACGGATGGGGTCTCCCACCTGGCCGAGAATGCAGACGGCTTCACAGGGTGCGTCGCAGATGCGCGCGAGCACTCCAGGCAGGGGCATGGTTTTACGCAGATCCTTCCATGCGGCGTTCCAATCGGCCGTGGCCACATGCCCGCAGAGAGAACGAACATCAACGTGAATTGGACAAGCGGCCGAACATTGGGCCGGTTGCTCCTGGATGCATTGATCCTCCAGGGCACGTAACTGGCTTTGATCCATGGTTGCCCTCCATCCGAACAGCATGGGCGGCGACCGGATAGAATCCGGCGCCGCCCTGCTCATTCGGTGTCATCGCCCGGAGGCGATGTTTAGATGTATTGTGCTGAACTCCTTATTTTTCTTTCAAACCGGCCAGCACCTTTTCGGGGTAAGCAGGCAGGTGGCGGATGCGAACGCCACATGCGTTGTAGATGGCGTTGATAACCGCGGCGTGAGGAGCGGTAAGCGGCATTTCACCAACACCGGAAGCGCCGAAGGGACCGTCAGGACGCGGGGTTTCCACGTAGATGATCTCGAAATCGTCCGGGATGTCCTTGATGTAAGGAACACCGGCGCCGGCGAGGGTGGAGTGTTTTTTCAGATCTTCGTAATCCTCGGACAGTGCCAGGCCGATACCCTGGGCGACACCGCCGTAGATCTGGCCGTCAACTACGAGGAAGTTGTTGACTACACCGATGTCGGCAACGGTGACCGAACGTTCGACCGTGGTCTTACCGGTGGCGGTGTCAACAGCGACCTTCATCAGGAACACGCCGTACATGTAGCAGCAGAAAGGATTGCCCTGAGCGGTTTCCAGGCTGCAATCGGAAGCAGGTGCGGTCCAGGAACCGTTGTACTTCAGAGGCAGCTTCTCGGCAACCATTTCATCGTAGGTCCGGAAGGAACCGTCGGATTTCTGCATGGCTTTGACCAGCAGTTCACAGGCGTTCTTGGTGGCCTGACCGGTCATGACCTGGGAGCGGCTGCCGCCGGCGGGGCCGGAGTTGGGGCAGATGCTGGTGTCGTTCATGACCAGTTTGATCTTGTCGGGAGCGATGCCCAGCGGACGCAGGGCTTCGTGAGCCGTACCCAGGGTTCCCATGTCGGCGCCCTGGCCGTGGTCTTCCCAGGCATTGTAGATGGTCACGCTGCCGTCGGCGTTCAGCTCGATATCACAAGCCGAAGAGTCGGGGCCGTCCAGACCGGATCCGTACACACCGATGGAGAGGCCAACACCGCGTTTGATGGCGTCGGTGGACTCGGCTTCGGCTTCTTTCTTGGCTTTTTCGTAATGAGGCTTGATGGCTTCCATCATCTCCGGCAGGGAATAGACTTCGGGATCCTGGCCGGTGGGGGTGGTGGAACCCTTGCGGTAGACGTTCTTGTAGCGCAGTTCCCAGGGATCCATGCCCAGCTTTTCAGCCAGTTCGTCGATGAGCACTTCAGACGGGAATTCGGCTTCAGGAGCACCGTATCCACGGAAAGCAGCACCCCAGCAATGGTTGGTGCAGACGGTACGGCCTTCACCGCGGATGTTGGGGATGTTGTAACCGGAGCCGATGTACTGGGCGCCGCGCAGGGTCAGCAGATCGCCGAATTCGGAGTAGGGACCGTGGTCGCAGGACCAGTCGGTTTCCATGGCCAGGAAGGTGCCTTCCTTGTCGGCGGCAATACGCAGCCAGGTCCAGAAAGGCGAACGCTTACCGGTGTAGTTCTGCTGCTGTTCGTAGTTGTACGCGAGGAAAACCGGACGGTTGGTGGCCATGGCGGCGGCGCCGACCAGGGCTTCCATGGTGGGGCTGAACTTGTAACCGAAGGTACCGCCGGCGTTGTTCTGAACCAGGGCGATGTTTTCGGGCTCAACACCCAGACCGGGAGCGATCATGTACAGGTGCAGGTGGATACCAATGGACTTGGAGTGCACGAACAGTTTGCCGTCTTCGTCCATGTAGGCGAAACCTACATCAGGCTCGATGGGCAGGTGCGGTTGGCGCTGGGTGTAGTAGTTGCCTTCCTGCCAGACCACATCGGGTTTTTCGAAGATGGGTTTGGTCTCTTCACCCTTTTTAATGGGGCAGATGTAGTAAATGTTGGGCGTTCCGGGGTGAATCTCGATGGCGTCTTCGGCCATGGCTGCGGGAGCGCTCATGTATTCGGGCAGCTGCTCGATTTCAACTTTGACTTTTTCAACGGCGGCATCAGCCTGGGCCTGGGTTTCGGCGCAGACAATGGCGATGGCGTCGCCGTACTGGAAGATCTTTTCGTCGCAAAGAATCGGACGATCCCAACCGTCACCCTTATTGGTGGGGAAGGTGATCAGACCGGTGATGCGGTTTTTACCCTTGACGTCCTTGTGGGTGACAACCTTGACCACGCCGGGCATGGCTTCGGCTTCGGCCACGTCAATGGACAGGATGTTGGCATGGGAAACCTTGGCCTGAACCAGGGCGCAATACAGGGTGCCCTGGGGCAGTTTCTGACCGAGGTCGCCGCCGAAGTCCCACGTACCGGTGACTTTGGCCACGGCGGAAGGACGAGGATATCTGGTATTCCAAATGCGTCCGTCGGCAGGGATCTTGAACTGCAGGTCTTCCATGGTCATTTTGCCGTTCATTACCTTGGCGGCGTCCATGACGGCGTCAACGATGGGTTTGTAACCGGTGCAACGGCAAACGTTGCGATATTTCTGGAACCAATCGCGGACTTCTTCGCGGGTGGGGTCGGAATTGGCCAGCAGCAATGCATACGTGGAAACAATGAAACCGGGGGTGCAGAAACCGCACTGAGCGGCGCCGTAGGCGACCCAGGCCATCTGAATGGGATGCAGGTTACCAGGAGTTCCTATGCCTTCGAGAGTAATGATTTCGGTACCGGATTCAACCTTGCCCCACTTGCGGGCGCAGGTACGAACCAGTTTGCCATCTACGATAACGGTACAGCTACCGCACTGAGCCTTGCCACATCCTATTTTGACACTGGTTGTGCCCACATTTTTGCGAAGCACATCGGCAAGGGACGTATCGGAATCCGCGATCACCATACGTTCAATGCCGTTCACCTTGATCATTTTTTTAATCATTAAAGAAACCTCCTTGGTCCTTTGTTAGGATGTTAACCTGTAATCACCGATAACTTTTTGCTCTGTCGACTATTTTCCGAACGGACAGACCGGATACCTGCAGACGTCGCAACCGGCGCAAAAGCCGCCGTGCCCCATGGCGACGATATCCTGCTTGGTTATCCGTTCCCCGGCCAATAGACGCGGTACGACCAGCTCGAATATACTGGCCTTGTAGTACATAACGCAGCCCGGCAGGCCGATGATCGGCACGCCGTCCGCGTAGGCCAGCATAAACATGGCGCCCGGAAATGTTGGAGTTCCGTAGGAGACTACCTCGCCGCCGACCTCACGAATGCTGGCCGGTGTCTGGTCGTCGGGATCCACGGACATGCCACCGGTACAGACCACCATGTCGACTCCCTGATCCAGGAAATCCCTGATGGCGGCCACCGTCATGCTCTTTTCATCCGAGGTGAAGACCTGATTGACAACACGGCTGCCATACGCAGCGAATTTCTTGTTGACCACCGGACCGAAGGCGTCCTTGATGCGGCCGTAATAAATTTCGCTGCCCGTGGTAACCAATCCGATATTCATGGGGATGAAAGGTTTGACTTCTATGACCGGATGCGCTTTGGCACAGATGGATTCCACCGCTTCCAGGCGTTCCTGCTCCACAACCAGAGGAACGACACGGGCGCCGGCCACAGGCCTGCCTTCCGTGACGGTCTGGTTGCTATGTATCGTAGAAAGCACCACGCCTTCTTGACTGTTGACTTCCGTGAGGGCCTGAACGTTTATTTTGAGCAGACCGTCATATTCGGCGGTCATGTTGATCCGCCCTTCGCAGACTTCGGTCAGGCTCAGCCCCTTTCCCATGGCAGCCGAGCAAATGCGCTGAGCTGCTTCATTCTCATGCACAAAACCGTCTTCCAGCGTCAGTACGTAGAGATTTTCCTTGCCCATGCTCAGTAGCTTGGGGATATCTTCTTCCTGAACTACGTGCCCTTTTTTGAAAGCACGCCCTTTGAATTCTCCGGGCACTATCCGCGTCAAATCGTGGCACAGCACCATGCCTACTGCATCCTGAACGGCAACACGTTTCATCATCGGTGCATTTCCTTGGTTCTCAGTTTTGGCTCCATGTCGCAGGAGTCCGTCAGCAAGAATTATCCCTATGCAGATCGCAGAACGTATGTATCATTTTCGAACACTATCGATTGCCGATTACTTTTCGAGGAATCTTTTATGTATAAATCTCGTCTATACTTATATCTCTGACTCGAACGTACATTTCTTTGCAGTGATGCTTGTCTTTTTACTTTTACTATGTCCTTCTGAGCATTCATGCCTGTTAGGACATAATGAAGTCAACAAGCTCATCCGGGGCATTTTATATTTGGCATTACAACAAAAGTCCCGAATATTGAACAAATACCCTACATGTTCACTTTACAGGCTTTACAGGGGCCCAAGCACTAGCAACCTGCTTTTTTGTCTATAATCCCTGTAATAAAAGCATGTTATCCATTTTTACCAATAAAAAAAATGAAACGGCATTTATCCGCTTCTCCCGGCATCACTATTCAACACCTAAGTAAGCAAAGAAGAAGCCAAGTTGATTTTTTGATTAAATCTAAGCGATTATAACACGAATAGCACCCCGTAAGTGACACATACCCCGGACTTGGGGTCGTTTTTTCCTCACTTACGCATGATCTGGACCATACTTTTTTACACTTTCTCCATAAAAACGGGTAGATAGATTAATGAGTCATTATGACTCGAAAAATAGCCCGTTTGGGTCAAAAAAACTCATCTCCTCCCTTCGATTCGATTGGAATTTTTTTGTATGTTAAAAAAAGCATATATCTTGTGATGAATATAACAATCATTTTTTCGTTTTTGTACTTGCCCTTAGGTTTTATCGAATAGATCCGCCATACCACCAGGCGAATAATGAGAAAACAAGCAGGCCCGTTTCGCTTGTTTCTCTTTAAAAATCGAGAATCACTTTATGGAATTCAGTGCGCTTTTAACAAAAACGCGCGCATGAACTTCCGGCTCCTGAATAGCTGTTGCAGCGCATACAAATTTTATCGAGTATTTAGAATTGTTCCCCCTTCAGACAAAAAAACGGCGCGGAACCTTGCGATTCCGCGCCGTATTGTCTGGTACAGGTCAGAAACCCTGCGTCAATTATCCAGGATATTGTGCTTCTGGATCTTCCGGTACAGTGTCTTGCGGCCGATGCCCAAGGCCTGGGCGGCCCGCTGGCGGTTGCCGTCGAAAAAGGCCAGCACCTTGGCGATGTGATCGCGCTCGACAAGATCCAGCGACAAGGGCGAATCCTCATCGTCAGCGGCTGCGTCGGCCTTCATTTCCACCAGCTCTCTGGGCAGCGTACGTACGGTGATCACCCCTTTTTCGGAAAGGATCAGCGAACGTTCGATGACGTTGCGCAGCTCGCGGATGTTGCCCGGCCAGTCATAACGCAGCAAACACTGCAGGGCCTTGTCCGCGATGGCGCAGTTGTCGTGCATGGGGCAGAACTGCCCGAGGAAGTGCTCCACCAGCAGCGGAATATCTTCCTTGCGCTCCTTGAGGGGCGGAATATAAATATTGAAAACATTGATGCGGTGAAACAGGGCTTCGTTAAAGCGGCCGTCCTCCACTTCCTGGTGCAGATTGCGGTTGGTGGCGAACAGAAACCGGATGTCCACCTTGCGTTCTTCATTCTCGCCCACCCGCCTGTAGGTCTGACTTTCCAATACGCGCAGCAGCGAGGCCTGCACGTCTTCCGGGAGATCGCCGATTTCGTCCAGGAACAGCGTGCCCTTGTGGGCCAGGGACATGAGCCCTTCGCGGCCTTCCGAAGCTCCGGTGAACGAGCCCTTTTTGTGGCCGAACAATTCGCTGCGCACCAGATCGCGTTCCAGCATGGCGCAGTTCTTGATGATCATGGGCTGTTCCGACCGCGGACTGAGCGAATGAATGTAACGGGCCAGAACATCCTTGCCCGCGCCGCTTTCCCCGGTGATCAACACTGGCACTTCCGTGGGCGCGACTTTGGAGGCCAGGTATTGCAGATGCTTGACCACCTGGGATTTGCCCACAAGTTGTTTATTCTGGTGGGAATCTTCCTGCGAATGGCGAAAGCCCCGGTTGGCGCGTTGCAGGCAGACCCGCTGGTAGGCCCGGTCGATGACGAGTTCCAGGCGGTCCAGCTTGAACGGCTTGGCAATGTAGTCGTAGGCCCCCAGGCGCATGGCTTCCACGGCGTCGTCAATGTTGCCGTGGCCGGTTATCAGAACCACTTCCACATCCGGCACGCGTGCCTTGAGTTCGGTGAACAGGTCCAGGCCGTCCGCATCGGGCAGCCGGATATCCAGAACAATAACGTCGTAGAGAGTTTTTTCAATCTTCTTCAAGGCCTGTTTGGCATCCACTGCCGTGTCCACAACACGATCTTCAGACGCAAGTTCCTTTTCCAGAAGCCGCAAGATCGGATCTTCATCATCCACGACCAGAACTGCGTATGGATTAGCCATTGGTGCTCTCCCCGTTCGAAGGCAGTGTGACAATGAAACGCGCTCCTTTGCCCATTTCACTTTTCACCCGTATGTCTCCTTTGAGTTCCTTGAGAATATTGTAACAGGTAGAGAGCCCTATTCCTATGCCCTTGCCCATCGGCTTTGTCGTAAAAAACGGATCAAAAAGTTTATCCATGTTTTCCTGAGGAATACCGCAGCCCGTATCGGATACTTCAATACAGACACCGGCGTTTTTCCTTCTGTAGGTTTTCAGGCGAATAACGCCATCCTTTCCTTCCAAAGCGTCTGAGGCATTGGTCAACAGATTCAGAAAAACCTGTTTCAACTGCTGACCATTACTGTAAATGTGCGGCAAATTCTTGTCCAAGTCCACTTCCACTTTTGTACGTTGTGTTTTTTTCAAATGGTAATGCAGCAACTTGAGCGTATCATCCACGACATCATTTACCGATGTGGGCGACAGGGTCGCCGGAATGGGATGTCCGAAATTGAGCAGTACCTGTACGATGTCTCTGCACCGGTTGCACTCCTGCAGGATGGTTCCCGTATATTCTCGAAATTCCTTGCTGACATCCGAAGGAAGCACTTTCTCCAGCTTGTTCAGACGGCGCTGAATGCCTTCGGCATAGCCGGAGATGGCCATCAGCGGATTGTTGACTTCGTGCGCAACGCCTGTGGCCAGCACGCCCACGGTGGCCATTTTTTCATTGTGATAGTATTTGGCCTGATATTCCTTTTCCAGAGTCACATCCCGCTTGAAAATCAATACCCGGTGCTGCGGCAGCCCCTGCACCTTGATGGGGGAGGCGACCATTTCGAACTGCATGTTCCGTCCCTTGATACGGAAGATGGCCGTTTCCTTGCACACGGCGTTGAGCGACATGGACTTGAAGGCCGGACATTCGGGACAGGGCGAATTGGTGTGCCGAAAAAGCTTGTAGCAGTACTCCCCCATGGGGTTGATTTCATCGAACAGTTCGCGAAACACATGGTTGACGGAAATGATCCGCATGTCTTCCGAAAGCACCATCATCACGTCCGTGATTCCGTCCAGGATGGCGGCTATTTCACGGCGATGGTTTTCGGATTCCATGTTGGCGATCTCGAGTTCCTCGAGCTTCAGCTTCAACTCCTGATAGAAGTCCAGCTTGGTGTGCTCGATGCCGATAAGATCCTGAAGATTGGTGGACGGACGCATTACCAGGCCTTTTCACAGATGGACAGCAGGTCTTCCCAGCTGGCGTAACGAGGGTTGGTCACATGACAGGCGTCCAGGGTGGCCACCTGACAAATGGTTTTCAATTTTGACTGATCAGGCACAAGCTCACGTAAACGCGTGTTCACACCCAGATCGTCAAAAAGACGCTCCAGTTTTTCAATGCCGAAAAGGGCCGCTTTTTCATCCGAGCAGACCCGGTTTCCTTCCACGATACGGCCGATGGTGCCCATGCGTTTGGGGCAGGCCGGCAGATTGAAGCGCATGACCTCGGGCAGCAGCGTGGGATGCACCAGGCCGTGCAAAACGTCGTAGATGCCGCCCAGCGAATGGGCAAGCCCATGCAGAATGCCCAGCCCGGCGTTGCTGAAGGCCATGCCCGCGGAGGTGCTGGCAATGGAAAGTTTTTCCAGGGCCTTGAGATCCCTGTCCATCACGGCGGGCTTGATGTTGTCTATGATCAGCTCCACGGCCCGCAGGGTGTGGATTTCCGTAAAAGGGGAAGACAGACGCGAAACATAGGATTCGATGGCGTGGGCCAATGCGTCGATGGCCGAAGCGATGATCAGGCTCTCGCTCTTGGTTATCAGGATGCTCGGGTCGATGATGGAGATGTTGGGCACCAGCGAACGGCTGATAATGGACATTTTCACTTCGCGTTCCACGTCCGTGATGATGCAGAACTGCGTGGTGTCCGAGCCGCTTCCCGCGGTGCTGGGCATAAAGATCATGGGCGGCAGCGGACGAATGACCTTGTTGGCGCCTTCGTAATCGCGGATATGTCCGCCGTTGCCCACGATGATGCCGATGCCCTTGGCAGTGTCCATGGGGCTGCCGCCGCCCAGACAGATGATGACGTCGCAGCCCTCTTCCAGGTAGATGCGCGCGCCCTCATGGACCTGATAGTCGCGGGGGTTGGAGACGACGTTGTTGTAATAGACGCACTCCAGCTTGTCCCTGTCCAGAATATCCTTGACGCGATCCACCCAACCGGAATTTTCCAGCCCTTTGTCGCTGACAAAGAAAATCCGGTCCGCGCCCATGCGTCGCGCACAGGGAGCCAGATGCTTGATACTTCCATACCCGAAAATAATGTCGGGAATTGCGAATTTGGTCGTCAACATACCGGTTCTTTCTCCTCAAATACCGCCTAAACACATAACGGCTGCGAACCGCAGCAGCATTTCCCCTGAAAAACCTGGTAGCGAATGCTCTTGTGTCACCACTCCACTGGCCGGACTATTCCTCCTGCACGTAATGGCAGCCCACACTCTGCTTGTTGCGCAGGGCCGAGAAGGTGACGATATGCGCGGCATAGCATCCGTGGAAAAGATCCACTATGGGCTTGGACAAGGGCGTGAGCTTGTAGAACTTCGACAAATGTTCGATGAGACTGCCGAGGTCCGCGCTGGCCCGCTTCAGACGCTGCTCCGTACGGGTGATTCCGGCGTAGTTCCACATGGTCGAACGGATGGTGGCCCAGTCCTGAGCGATCAGCGCCGGATCTTCGTTGTGTTCCTCGCCCGGATGCACCCAGTCCGGAATGGACGCCAACAAACGTTTGTCCACCGAAGCCCGTTGCGAAAGTTTGCTTGAGATGAATGAGCCGGCCTTGTCGCCCCAGACCAGTCCTTCCAGCAGAGACGTACTGGCCAGACGATTGGCGCCGTGCAGGCCGGTGCAGCTGCATTCGCCCACGGCAAAAAGCCGTTCCAGGTTGGTGCGCCCGTGGGAGTCGCACAGAATGCCGCCGCAATGGTAATGGGCTGCGGGCACCACCGGAATGGGCTGCTTGGTGATATCCAGGCCGATTTCCAGGCAACGCTGATAAATTGTCGGGAAACGAGTGGGGAGATCATGCGGGATGGTGCTGCAATCCAGAAAAGCGCAGTCTTCGCCCGTTTTGTGCAGTTCGTCCACGATGGAACGCGAAACCACGTCACGCGGGGCCAGTTCCGCTTTGGGGTCATACTTGGGCATGAAACGTTCGCCGCGGCTGTTGAGCAGCTGGGCGCCTTCGCCGCGCATGGCTTCGGTAATCAGAAAACGGCGCTTGCTTCGATAGTAGAGCGTGGTCGGGTGGAACTGCACGTACTCCACATTCATCAGATTGACGCCGGCCCTGTGGGCCATGGCCAGCGCGGATCCTACGCAGCATTCCGAGTTGGTGGAATGCAGGTAGATCTTGCCGATGCCGCCCGTGGCCAGCACGGTGTAATCGGCCAGAATGGTTTCCACGGTTTTGCTGGCGTCGTTGTAGACATAAGCCCCGAGACATTTGTTGACCCGCTGATAGCGGAAGGTCAGCTTGCACGTATGGTGCAGGCTGGTGATCAGATCCACGGCGGTCCTGCTGTGCAGAATCCGGATGTTGGGATGCTTTTGCACGGCTTCGGCCAGGCCTTCCATGATGGCTCTGCCCGTATAGTCCGCACAATACAGTACGCGGTAGGTGCTATGTCCGCCTTCCCTGGTGAGGTCGAATTCCTCGGGGGATTTTCTGGCAAAAGGGATTTGCAGCTTGTCTATGAGCACGGACCGGACGGTTTCCGGGCCGCTTCTGGCCAGCTGCCGTACTGCGTTGATATAGTTGTGCTTCCACCCCGCCTTGAGCACATCGCGTTCGAGAAGTGCGGGAGAATCGTCAGGCCCCGTATAGACAATACCTCCCTGGGCGTAGGCCGTATTACCATCGCCCAACGTTTCTCCCGCATTGATGAGGATAACCTGATGACCCTGGTCTGCCACCCGCAAGGCGGCAGTGGATCCGGCTATCCCCGAGCCAATGATCAAAACCTGTGTTAAAAATCGCGTTTGCGATGTCATCGCGTACCTTCTTATACCTGCAGAAACAGGAACAATACTCTCAAGTTATGATGCGAATTCATCCATATGAAAAAAACCGCAGGAAGCATTGGACATCTGGGCCGGATGGGCGATGAGCTTGATCCGCTCGGAATCCAGGCTCCATTCCAGAATGATACTTTCCTCTTTCAGCAGGGTGAGCGCCTTTTCCATGGCAATACTGAAGGAATTGATGGACTTGGAAGACGTGCCGCAGAGTCTGCGCAGGCAATTGACGTCTGATTCGAATCCGCCCTTGAATACCAGCAGCGCACCGTAGAGCCATTTGGCCAGGCCGTTGCGGCCGAGGCGCAATCTGTCGCGGAACTCGGACTCCATGCGTTTGCTCTGGCGAATGGAGGCGATCACATCGTTGTTCACGTCCACCAGGCAGAACTGATGTTTTTCGTCCAGCAGCAGACGGTCCACCAGGCGGGTCATATATCTGTAGCGCGCGCCCACGATTTCGATCTGCCCTTCCTGCAAGCGGGAAAGGCTCTGAAACAGGCGTTCGCGATTGTTTCTATCCTTTCTGTGGCCGATGGCGTGCAACAAATCGCCCACATCCACCCGCAGAGGGCTCGTCTTGCCCTGCTTGCTGCTGGTGTGGATGGTGCAATAGGTCAGCACATCCAGATCCCATTGATCAAATACGCGTCCGGTGAAGTAGACTTTTTTCCTGGCAGAAAGCGTACGCAGCGGCTTGTGTTCCACAAAGGCCGAAGCCCCCATGTAGCCGGCTACAAACAAGTCGGAAACCAGATAGGTTGCCGGATGTTGCGCCCGGAACCGGGAAGGTCCGAACATATCATCGGAAAGCTCGACACCTCCTGAGCTGAAAGGGCCGTGGGGCATGGAATAGCCTATGGGCATAGTGGTTTGAGGCATGAAAATCATGAGCTTTTCCTTTATTTCACTGTTAGAATACAGCTGTTTTTTATCAATACGACAAGCCGGTTGACCGGGCTGGTCCATCGAAGCTCAGGGCCGATACCAGTGCGGTGCGACTGGCTTAAAATCTCCAGAAATTTTGTTTCTGCCTTCCCAGAACGGCTTTCTTGTCAAAGTCGTCTTCCAGAGAAAGCGTACGCTGTCCGAGTTTGATGACGTCGTCGATATCCAGGTTCAGACCGTACAGGCCGTTGATGGTACCGACCATGGCATCGAAGGTCTCGGGGTGATCGAACAGCGCAAAAGCCACGAACAGACAGAACCCCGTGGCGTCCATGGCGGCGAGCACTGTTTCCAGATTGCCGGGCAGATCCTTCAGGATCTCGGGATCCAGTGTCTGATCAGAGCTGTCCGTGGTGAGGATCTTCAACGCCGTTGCATAACCGGTGGAATGATCCACAGCCCGGCTCACAGTGTCCTGCCGCACGTTTATCTTCGTACGCGTATGCAGTCCGTATGCCCTGATGGCCTGGCTTTTGATCATGGCCGAACTCTCGATGCCGTAGCACTTGGCCACAATCTCCACCCCGCTCCCCACTATACGCCCCAGCGGCTTACCTTTCCCGGCCATGGATATCAAGCGTTCGACGCCTTCCACATCGCCGTAGGCGAGAACGCCCACCTCCATGGCCAGCCCGATGGCAAGCCCCAGCTCTATGGAGTCAAATCCGTAATCGTCACTCATATAATCCAGCTTGGCCGCTGAGCTCATATCCGTGATGCCGCACAAGGCCCAGGCCGTGACCAGATATTCGCAATTGCCGCCGTTGCCGCTCAAAAAGCCCGAACATTTGATGACGCATCCGCTCTGGCATCCGCGGGTGGACAGATTCATCAGCCCGCATTCGCCTTCCAGAAGCGCCTGTACCGCATTTTCGCTGAGCAGGCTCGAACGCCCCGGCGTGGTCTCGTGCCGCGTGGCGATATGCAGTTTGAGATCCGTGGCCAGTTTGTCATGCGCCTTCCGGAAAACAGCCTCATCCAGTGGAAGGCGTGTGTCCGTATCCTCGGCGTTGATGATAACGGCCTTGATGCCCTTGGCTCCCATGACTGCTCCCACACCGCCATGGCTGGCATGGCGCGTGGGCTGCCCCAGCGAATCCGAAACCGCGATGGTGGAATTGGCCAGGCCCATTTCACCCGAGGTGCCTATGGAAAGAATGGAAACATGGTCGCCGTACTTGCTGCGGAGCAGGTCGCAGCAGGCATAATTGGGCAGCATCTCCAACTCTTCCGCCTCTTGTATCTCCACCCTGTCCTTGTCTATGTAGATCGTCCGGAGCTTGTCGTCCTGCGCCTCTCCTTCGAGAACTATGGCGGCGATGTCCAGACGCCCCAGAAAACCCGCGACCTGCCCGCTGGTGCTGGCCGTGGTGATGGTACCCGTAAGCGGGCTTTTGCATCCCACGGACAACCTGCTGGACGTGGTGGCCGCGGACCCGCTCATCAATCCGGGTGCGATGACCAGTTTGTTTTCCGCTCCCAAGGGATGGCATTCGGGCGGCACTTCATTGCAAATAATCCCCGACGTCATGGCGCGTCCGCCAAAACCGGTGTATCTTGCTACAGGTTCATACGCAGCTTCAGGTCCGTTCTTTCCGGCAACGTCAATACGAAGAATTCTATCCAAGGACACCTCCCTGAGCCATCAATCAGGATTTCAAGCCCCCCTGCCTCCTCACTCGCACCATGGTCGTCAAAATCAAAAGGATGAATACATGCGTCAGTTCTCGAGTATCTTGACTGCCAGATCGTACAAGGACTGACCAATCTCGGACTCTATCCGCTTTTGCACCATACGCGCGCTTTCCATGCGCGAATGCAGCTGGCCGCGCGCCTTTTCATCGTCCGGAAAGCGTTCGCTCAGTTCCTGAAAATAATTGTCCAGGGTAACCAGATTGATGCCGTCTATGAGTTTGTTTGCAATATAAACGACTTCCCACTCGTTTATGGCCGTCTTGTCGGACAGCAGCAAATCCTCATGGGCGGCGACAATATTGGCTATTTCATAAAATCCCATCTTCAACAAAATACGACCGCCTTCCATCTCATGACGCGGGAGGCCCTTGGCCAGGTCATGCACCAGAGCGGCGCGCTCGATCTGTTCGAGATCCAGGCCATTGCCGTTACGCCCCAGATTCAGCGCCCGGCCTATGCCCAGGGCCACTGCAGCCACAACCTGCCCGTGCTTGGTGGCCCACTGCGGGGTCTTGGCCAGCTGCAACACCTCCTGGCACTCCCGCAGGGTCGGCAACCCCTGTTTGGCCAGCCTCTGCTGCATCCTGCGGCAATCCTGATCCGTATCCATGGACATCAAAATCCCCTCATCCGCAACCGGCAGTTTTTCCACTGCCCCGGGAAACTCGGAAGCATAGGCGCCCAGCGCAGCTTTGAGGCCCCCCTTTCCATTCCAATCCAGAAGATACGGTTTGAGCCTGGAGGAAATAAGCGGCGGCGGTCCCGAGACCCCGCCAAAACTGGGAATGATGGCCCGTACTTTTTTCCTGGATCCGGAAAAGGCTTCGATCAACTGCAGCATGGTTTCCGGACGCACCAGAGGAACATCAACGGGCAGCACAAAGAATCCATCGGCCCCGTTTCGCAAAGCGGAAATTCCCGCCTGAATGGACCTGTAAAATCCCAAATGAAAAAAATCGTCGTACACTACGCGACAGTCCGCGCCGTCCAGATGGTCCTTGAGTCTTTCGGACTGGTGCCCGGTGACTACCAGCACTTCACGCAGACCGAGCGGACGCAGCAAACCGAGAAAATGATCTATCAATGTGCCATCGCCAAAAGGATACAGCGGCTTGAAGAACTTCATTTGTCCTTGCGCGCCGGAAGCGATAATGATGGCATCAAGTTTCGTGTTCATTGTATAATACTATTCGCATGCCGTTTCCTGCAGCAGTCATCAGTCGGCAATACGCGGATTGATATTTGGAAAGAAGCGATTTGAATGGACCAGCTTCCGCCAGAGGGCTGCTTGTGTTCGAGATGCACCGCAAGACGGTGCAATGATGTGCTGGTACCGCAGCTGATCCGCTTCCAACAGGCCCGTAGACCTGTTTTCCTCTCCATGAAATCCTGTCAGCGTCCGCGGTTTCGCCCCGTCTTAAGACTCGTGACGACAGAAGCAGAGCACGGCTTGTTCCGCCCGGATTGCATGGAAAATTCCAAATCGGATGATACCTGGCGGCAGTTCTGCACCACCCCTTACGGCCACCGTTTTCTGTTCATAACGATTTGAAACATGCCTATTCGTAATTTCAAAGAAATGGCTCTACAGCTTGTTGCTGTTCCATATTCAACTCATATTATGACACATTACAGCAACTGTTGCCTGTCTCGCCTAAAACTTCACAAAGTGCCCCTGCCGATGGCTAAAAACCTTTGCTGCGGCAGGTTCAAAGAAATTTGAATGGACCACATTCTGTTTCCGGCCGGTCTTGCGGTCCGTTTTGATTTTCGAGATCCGTAAAAGAAGGTCTGGTGGGTAAAGGAATAGAGAGCAGAATTGACAGATATTCGCGAAAATCTTCTACGGGAATTCGGAAAAAGCCTTTGAGCAGTCTTCAGAACACCATGAGCAACGATGTTTTTACAGCTGGCGTCATGGAGAAACCGGGGTATTTTTTGCGGTACAATCGCCGCGCTGTCGGACTGCTGTACGGGCCCGGCGCATCCGGCCGCTGTTGGCCGCTTCCGCAGTGCCAATGGCAAAAGACTGGCCAGTGCACGGGCGACAATCCCGGCAGGGAAACAGCAGAGCATCCCAAGGGCCGGAACCCGTAAGGATTCCGGCCCCAAGGGATGACAGCTTTCTGATTGTTCTTCGCAGGCGTCTGACGCCACCAATGCGCATTCACCAGGTTCGGCATTGCTGCCGAGGGGCTCAAATACGGCTTCGGGTCCGCCTGATTTCCTGCCATCGATACGAAGAATATTGTCCATCATGTACTCCGAGTTCCCTTCCCTGCAACATTGGCATGCCCAAGGCATGGGAACGCCGGCAATTCTTCCCGGACCTGCTTTTCCGAATCAACTACGGCAGCATGGCCCGCAGCTGGCGCAGATGCAGGCGTTCTTCATCACTGCAGGACTGCACGGCTTCTTTTTCAGAATCGGGAACAAGCTCTTTCATTTCCATGAAAAAGAGCAAGGTGTCTTTTTCAAAACTCATGGCCAAATGGATCGCGGATTCCGCATCAGTGGCGTTTTCCACGTATTTGGTGACGAGCTCGTCGTTGAACAGCGTATGCGATGTAATCAACGCATCCACGTATTCGGCGTATTCGGCTTCCGTGGACCAGGCAGGAAGTTCGACTTCGCCCAGGCGATCTTTCAGATTGGAAAAGATCACTTCATGCTTGGCTTCTTCCTTAGCCAGGTGTTCGAACAGCTTTTTGACCTCTTCATTCTCCACCATGGCGGCGACACGAATGTAGAAAGCCTGTCCTTTGCGTTCGATTTCCACGGCTGCTTCGGCTATTTCATTGGCGTGAAAAAAACTGGCCATTGTAACTCCTGTTTTTTACAGCTCGTTGGGCAGATCGTTCAGCTGGGCCTGTGTAAACACCGGACCATCCACGCAGACGTACTTGGAGCCGATGTTGCAGCGGCCGCAGATGCCGACGCCGCATTTCATCCGCTTTTCCAGCGTGGTGAGGATGTTCTCGTCCTTGAAGCCGAGCTTGAGCAGGGCCTGCAAGGTGAACTTGATCATGATGGGCGGTCCACAGGTGACAGCCACGGTATTCTTGGTCTTGGGCGCCAGTTCGAGCAGCACGTTGGGGATCAGGCCAACGCGGTGCTCCCAACCCTCGGCCTCGCGGTCGATGGTCAGCGTGGTATTCAGATCCTTGCGCTCCAGCCATTCGGGCAATTCGTACTTGAAGGCCATGTCTTCGGGGCTACGCGCACCGTACAGCAGTGTGATGTCGCCGTAGTCCTTGCGATTGTCCAGCATGTACAGCAGCAGGGTGCGCAGAGGCGCCATGCCGATACCACCGCCGATGAAGACGATGTTTTTGCCCTTGAGGTCATCATAGGGGAACCAGTTCCCCAGAGGAGCGCGGACACCGATCTGATCGCCCGCTTTGAGCGTATGCAGTTTGGACGTCACTTCGCCTGCGCGCATGATGCTGAACTGCAGGTAGTCCATGCGGGTTGGCGGCGAATTGATAACAAAGGTGGATTCCCCAGTACCGAAAGCGGAAAGCTGGCCCACTTGGCCGGGATGAAAAAAGAAATCCTTCATTTCCTTTTCATCCTCAAGAACAATCCGCAAGGTCTTGATGTTCGGAGTTTCCTGAATCGTCTCGATGATTCTTCCAATTTTAGGAAGATAGACGTTGGGCATTTCAGTCATTGTAATATCCCTGTAGGCTTATGCTTTGCACGCGTCGGCATTCTGAACAGCCGCTTTGACGATCTCGCGGATGTCGATGCCGGCGGGACAGCTCTTCACGCAGCGGCCACACCCGCAGCAGGAAACGATTCCTTCATGCGCTGTGGGGTAGTAGCTGAATTTGTGACCAACACGATTCTTGAGCCGGTTCGCCTTGACGGACCGGGGATTGTGACCACTTGCTTCCATGGTGAACATATGCATCATGCAGCTGTCCCAGGTACGCAGCCGGGCGCCCTTGTCGCCGTAGGCTTCGTCCGTGATATTGAAGCAGTAGCAGGTCGGACACAGGTAGGTGCAGGCGCCGCAGCTGAGGCACTTGTCCGACATCTCCTCCCAGAATTCCTTGTTGTCGAAAAGACCAAACAAGGCAGCGGGAGAATTGGTGATATCGGGAGCGGCGGGCAGCAGGGTCTTGGCATCTTCCTTGACCTTGGCGGCCGCGTCGGTCTTTGCGCCGGCGTCTTCCAGCAGCGAACTGCCGAGAAGCTTTTCGCCCTTTTCGCTGACGGCTTCCAGCACGTAACCGCCGTCCACCGGAATCATCAATACGTCGGATCCAGCGGGGTCGGCGGGGCCTTCGCCTGTCCAGTTGCAAAAGCAGGTGGTTTCAACTTCGGTGCAAACCAGGGAGACAAAAGCAGTCTGCTGCCGTCTGGCAACGTAGTACTTGTCCTTGACCTTCTCCGAATCATATACCCTGTCGAAGATGTTGAAACCGCGCGCGTCACAGGGACGGCAGCCCACAACAACCGTAGGGCCGGCATCGACGGTTTCGTTCAGCTTCAGGGACACCTTTGCCGGAGTCTCGGGATCTTTTTCGTATTTGTAGGTAAACAGCGTCTCGCATTTGGGAAAGATCGACTGCTTCGGCGTGGTTGTCGCCTCGCGTTCGAAGGTGATTCCCTTTTCCTTATCAAAAGGCCGGAAAACAATGGCGTCGCCGTCCTTGCAAGGCACGAGCGTACGCTGGGACTTGCCCAGTTCTTCCAGCCAGGAGAGCAAACTTTCTTCTTTCAGGTACTTGGCTGCCATTACCACTCCCTCTCTTTGATCTTCTCTTCTTCCATCTTGAAGGTAAGCAGTGGCGGCCGAGCCTCCAAGTTCGTTCCTGCTTCGTAGTCGAAGAGCTCTTTGACGGACTTGTTCAGCTTGCGTTTAATCAACAACAGCGGGATATCCACGGGGCAGGCGCGCTCGCATTCGCCGCACTCTGTGCAGCGGCCGGCGAGGTGCACGGCGTGGATAACCTGAAACATCCATTTGTCCTGGATGCTGTCGGCCTGGGACAGCCAGTGCGGGTTCCGGCTCTGAGCCACGCAGAAATCCTGGCATACGCAGAGCGGACAGGCGCTGCGGCAGGCGTAGCAGCGCAGGCAGCGCTCCATGACACCTTTCCAGTGATCCATACGGGTTTCCAGATCCTGGCCCTCAAAGGCTTCCAGGTCCGCGTAATCGTCAGAGCCCTTGGGCTCGACTTTTTCGCCGATGAAATCGTCGGAAATCAACGCATTGGGATACTGGCAGCGTGCGCACTTGTCGGGAGCCACCTCGGCCTGGGCCAGAGAGAAATCCTTGCCTCCGGCTTCGACTTTTACGGTACCGCCCGCAACTTCGGTTTTGGTAACCTTTCCGATGCTGCCCACTGCGCGTTTGATTTTCGTCACATCGACGACACCCTGACACGAGAGACCAAAGATATAGACATCCTCACGCTTGATGAGGTTTTCCTGTAGCAGTTCGATGACTGAACGGCTGTCGCAGCCTTTGACGACGATACCGACTTTCTTGCCTTTGAGGCCGGTCAGGTATCCCGCCAGATTCTGCACGCACAGGGGACTCCAGATGAGCCGCTCTATGTCCTCTTCCTTGCGGATGAACAGAGGCGTGGCTCGCAGGGGATCAAACCCTTGCTCCCAGCCGATGACCAAGTCCAGCTCAGGAAGCTTCTCCTTGATCTTACTTTTCAATTCTTCCAGTTGCGTCACCCTATCCTCCATCTGGGTCGGAGGTTGAACATTCGCGTATTCAACCCTGCCGGCCAAGCTGTTATTCGTTAGCCCACCTGGGCCAGAGAACTGACAGCCTTTTCCACTTCACTGGGCGTGAAGCGGGGGGCCGGGCCAAGATTATGAATTTGCTCAACAAAGCCCGTTACCACTGTCTGCCATTTCTGTCCTTCGGAAGCGGAAACCCAGGTATATTCGAACCTGCGTCCGTCGATTCCGAGAATGGGGATCATCTGCTTGACCACTTCCAGACGCCGGCGGGCGTAGAAGTTGCCTTCAGAATAGTGGCAGTCTCTTGGGTGGCAGCCGGAAACGAGCACGCCATCAGCGCCTTTCATCAAGGCCGTGAGCACGAACAAAGGATCGATACGTCCCGAACAAGGGACACGGATGACCCGCAAGTCCGTGGGTTGCTGAAAGCGGCCGACACCGGCGGTATCTGCGCCACCGTACGAGCACCAGTTGCAAAGGAACCCGACTATACGAAGCTCTGCGTCGGAAGCTGCTGACATATCGCGTTGACCTCCCCTAAGATCTGGTTGTCTGTAAAATGCTGCAATTGAATTGCGCCCTGCGGGCAGGTCGAAGTACAGATACCGCAGCCCTGGCATACGGTTTCAATGACTTCCGCCTTGGGCGAGCCACGGAAATCGATTTCCTTGATGGCGCCGAACGGACAGGTGGAGATGCACTTTCCGCAACCCACGCAGCGTTTGATGTCCACAAAGGAAACCTGCGGATCGCTTTCCAGCTGATCCTTGGAGAACAGGCTCAGAACCTTACTGGCCGCAGCGCTGCCCTGGGCAACCGAAGTCGGTATGTCCTTGGGGCCCTGGCAACAGCCGGCGAGGTATACGCCCGCGGTGTTTGTTTCCACCGGGCGGAGCTTGCAGTGACTTTCCATGTAGAAGCCGTATTTGTCGTACGAAATACGCAGCTTCTCGGCCAATTGTGCAGCATTTTTGTCGGCTTCGGCACCAACGGCCAATACGACCATGTCGGCATCGATTTCGACCTGAGTTCCTGCCAGCGTATCCGCACCGCGTACTACCAGTTTGTCGCCCTTGGGGTAAATCTGGGCGACGCGGCCGCGGATGTACTTGGCGCCGTATTCTTCCATGGCGCGACGGGTGAACTCGTCGTACATCTTTCCGGGAGCGCGAATGTCCATATAGAAGACAAAGGATTGTGACTCCGGCATATGATCTTTTGTCAGAATCACCTGTTTCGCGGTGTACATGCAGCAGAAACCGCTGCAGTACGGGCGGTCCATGGCTTTGTCACGGGAGCCCACGCACTGGATGAAGACCACGTTCTTGGGTTCCTTGCCGTCGGACGGACGCTTCACATGACCACCGGTGGGGCCGGAAGCGGACAACAGGCGTTCGTATTGCAACGAGGTGATGACGTCGGGATAGGCGCCAGCCCCGTATTCTTTGTATTTGGTGTAATCGAACAGGTCGTAACCTGTGGCTGCGACAACTGCACCAACGCTTTCCGTGACGATCTCGTCCTGCTGATCGTAGCGGATCGCCTTGGTGGGGCAGATCTTTTCGCAGACGCCGCACTTCCCTTTGGTAATCTTGATGCAGTAGTTGGCATCAATGATGGCCTTCTTGGGAATGGCCTGGGGAAAGGGAATGTTGATGGCCGTGCAGGTGCCGAGATGTTCGTTGAACGCGTCCTCGGCCTTTTTGCTGGGGCACTTTTCCATGCACAGGCCGCAGCCGGTGCAGACTTCCCAGTCCACGTAGGTGGCCTTTCTTTTGATCTTGACCTCGAAATTGCCCACATAGCCGCCTACTTCGTCCACTTCGGCATTGGCATAGAGGGTAATATTGGGATGCTGTGCAACATCAACCATTTTGGGGCCGAGAATACAGCTCGAACAGTCGACAGTGGGGAAGGTCTTGTCCAGCTTGGCCATTTTGCCGCCGATGGAGGAAGTCTTTTCAACGAGGACGACTTCCAGACCACCGTCTGCGCAGTCCAGAGCTGCCTGAATGCCAGCAACACCGCCGCCGATGACCAGAACGCGTTTGTTGATAGAGAACTTCTTGGCATACAGGGGTACGTTCTGAGCCAACTTGGCGACTGCCATGCTGACCAATTCCAAGGCCTTGTGCGTGTTCGCTTCCTTGTCCTTGCCGATCCAGGAAACATGTTCGCGGATATTCGCCATCTCGAAGAGATAGCGGTTCAAACCGGCACGTTCCACCGTACGGCGGAATGTGGGTTCGTGCATCCGGGGCGTACAGGACGCAACAACGACACCATCCAGGTCATTCTCGTGAATGGCCGTGATGATGCCTTCCTGTCCGGGTTCGGAACATGCATACATGGTGTCGGCTGCGTAAGCTACATTGGGTAATTCCCGAGCCAGCTTCGCAACTTCGGCCACGTCCACTGTCCCTGCGATATTACTCCCGCAGTGACAAATGAAAACTCCGATTTTCATTATTGCTAACGCTCCTTCACGTCTTAAAAGCCAATAAAAGCACGACGGGGAGTGACGTTCTTTGTGGAGGTTTCAAAAACACGTCACACCCCGACATTAAAACACCCTGAGCGTCCGTGCTTATGCGCCAGTCGTATTTTAAGAGGCCGAGATTGTCCGCAAAACCTCTTTCGGACTGACACATAATTTGTCAAATCCGATTTTCTCTTCCGCCACGCCCATGGCCAGGCCGATGAGCTGCGTATAGTAGAAAACAGGGATTTTATAGCGTGTTTTATTGGCAAAATTAATTTGTCCCTGCCGCATGTCGAGATTCATCTGACACAGGGGACATGCCGTAACGATGGCATTGGCACCAAGACCACAAGCCGCATCCAGCAGTTTGCCGGACAGGCGCATCACCACTTCTCTCCTGGCAACGCCATAGGAAGCTCCGCAGCACTCCACCTTCAGGGGAAAAGGCACGACTTCTGCGCCAAGAGCATCCATAATGCGATCCATGGACATGGGATTTTCATGATCGTCGAACTGCATGACTTCAGGCGGACGATTCATGATGCAGCCGTAGTAACAGGCAATCTTCATGCCCTTCAGCGGCTTGACCACACTGGATTTGATCGCATCGAGACCAACATCTTCAAAGACGGCCTGCAATACCGATTTGACGGGCAAAGTCGAAATGGCGGGCTTGTCCAGCAGATTGCTGATTCGTTCTTTTTTAGCGGGATCCTGGAGGTTGTGGGCAGCGGTCTTCAGGTTGGTGAGACAGCTGGGACAGGGGGTGATGACGGCTTCGGCTCCGAGGCCTTCAGCGAGGGTAAGATTGCGTGCGGCCAATGCCGAAGACAGGGTATGGTCCACGGTGTGCGCCGGCGTTGAACCGCAGCAGCTCCAGTCGGGAATCTCCTTCAGGTTCATGCCGAGGGCGTCACACGCCGAACGTGTGGAGCGTTCGTATTCTTCTGATGTGCCCAAACCGGAGCAACCCGGATAATATGCGTATGTTTTTCCCATACTCATGACCGTTGCTCCTCTTTGTATTTTTGAAAAATTTTGGCGACTTCGTCCTTGCCTTTAATTTCGTGCGGCTTGAAGCCGATCTTGCCCTTGGGAAGAATCTTGGGAGCGAGGTCGGCGTCGGTCCAGAACCGGCCGGTTTTCGTAACGAAATTGACAAGCATGCCTACTTCAAAAACACGCCCATGTTTTTCCACGGAGGAGAGAAAAGAATCAAAGAATGTTTTGACCGTTCTATCACTGACATAGCCCTGCTGCCGTGCGATATGCCGCAGCACGTCCATGATCTTGGCTACATCGATGCTGTTGGGGCAGCGAGTCGTGCAGGATTCGCACGTCGCGCAGCGCCAAATGGATTTGCAGGAAAGCACCTTTTCCTTCTGGCCCATTTGCAACAGGCGCATGATCTGGCTGACCGTCAGATCATAAGTAAAGGTGTAAGGACACCCTGCAGTACACTTGCCGCACTGATAGCATAGGTCTAGATTTTGACCACTTCTCTCTTCCACCTCGCGAACAAAGTCCGCGTCATACGATTCGGTGAAATGAATAACTTCCATGTGCTCGTCCAACTCCAATTGTGAGAGTCAGCCTCCCACTGCTTTTACATAGTTGAATGAAGTGTCCTTTATTTTATTGCCAAAAAAAGCACTTCAGAGGGAAATACGGTTCCCTCTGAAGTGCAGTAATGCTTTTTTTACAGAGCTGCTTCGTAAATGGCAGCAACGTCCGCGTCCTTGGGGCAACGCGGGTTGGTGAGACCACAAGCGTCTTTCTGCGCGTTGGCGGTCATGGTCGGGATGTCGGCGGCCTTGACATCCTTGCCGTAACGTTTGCCCAGCTCGATCAGACCGGCAGGAATGCCGACGTCGGAGGAGAGCAGTTTGATGGCGTCGAGGCATTTCTCAGCGGCAGCGCGCGGGGACAGGCCGTCGATGTTTTCACCCATGATCTGAGCCATTTTGGCGAAACGATCCAGCTTGGCGATCAGGTTGAACTGTTCAACGTGAGGCAGCAGGATGGCGTTGCATTCGCCGTGAGGCAGGTCGTAGAAGCCGCCCAGCTGGTGAGCCATGGCGTGTACGTGACCCAGAGAAGCGTTGTTGAACGCCATACCGGCCAGGTACTGAGCGAAACACATCATTTCGCGGGCTTCGATGTCCTGTCCGTTGGCAACGGCCGGACGCAGATACTTGAAGATCAGCTCGATGGCTTTCTCTGCAGCAGAGTCGGTCATCGGGTTGGCGATGGTGGAAACGTAGGCTTCAACAGCGTGCGTCAGGGCGTCCATGCCGGTGGCGGCGGTCAACGCCGGAGGCATGCCAACCATCAGAGTGGGATCGTCAACGGCGATACCGGGGGTTACGCGCCAGTCAACAATGGCCATTTTAACTTTGCGGGACAGGTCTGTGATGATGCAGAAACGAGTCATTTCGGAAGCGGTACCGGCAGTGGTGTTTACCGCTACGTAAGGAGGCATAGGCTTCGTGGATTTGTCGACGCCTTCGAAATCATGAATTTTGCCGCCATTGGAAATAACCAGGCCGACACCTTTACCGCAGTCGTGAGAGCTACCACCACCCAGGGTGATCAGACCATCACATTTTTCGGCCTTGTAGAGGTCGACGCCTTCGTGAACATTGGCATCAGTGGGGTTAGGAATGGTTTTGTCATAGACGGCGTATTTCATGCCAGCAGCGTCCAGCAGATCGGTAACCTGCTTCAGGATGCCTGCGCCAACGATACCCTGGTCCGTGACAACCAGAGGCTTGGTAGCGCCAAGGGCGCGAATCTTGCCAGGAATTTCCTTTGCTGCGCCAATACCGATCAGAGTAACACTGGGAATGAAATAACCGTAAACTTGTTCACGTACTGCCATGACACACTCCGTATGTAGTTTTTGGTTGTGCAATCGGGGAAAATACCCCAGGACACTTACCACTCAACCGTATGCCCCTTTAGAGCAAAGAGCGGACCAAAAACAACAACTTAATTATATCAATAGCTTAAAGCTAACATAACCATTATGACGCCTGTTTTTTCTCGTCTGCAGGGTCGTTTTCGCCCAACCCGCGCGGCACTAATACCGGAAATCCCATTTTTCGTGATGAAGTCCAAGCTGTTAGCGCACTGAGTCTTTTTGACACATTTTTTTCATTATTTGGGTCAAATCAACCCTTGTCAAGGACTTTTAGCCCCACAGAGGTCATCCTGACCCATTTTTTGTGAAAAAAAGTGAAACTTTTCAGCGAGTAACCTCAAATACTAAAAAAACCTTAATTTATTGCATTGCGTTCCAGCCAACCATCAACCTGAGAAAGTTTTTCCCTACACTGCTTTCGTTTCAATATTTCGAACTATTCAAGATACTTTTGAATAAGTTGCTACCCGATATTTTATGAAATTTTTTCACATAATTCCTTGCCTGCAAGTGCTCTTCTGGAACATTTAGGCAAATAATATAACAAAAATTCACATTATAATTTTTTCCACCGGTTTCGCAACTCCTTTTTCACCCTATCCATCCTTTAATTTCCGCCGGAGCATTCCAAGCAGACCTGAGAAATCGGATTCTTCCATGCTTATGTTTAAAAAAGCAACAAGCTGAAAACTCCCTTGCAATAAGCAAATCCCGGACCAAACGTGCCAACAACTTCGCAATTGCTATAATTCATTGCAGCGGCTGTATAATTTATCAACAATTCCTTCATGATAATCCGGACAGACCTGTATCTTTCCGCAACAGGTGTCTCATTTATCAACACATCCGTCCGCTTTACATGCTTACGCAGGCTGTTTTGGAAAATCGGCTAGTCGTTTACCCCAAAATGCAACAAATTAACAGCCCTTTGTGCATTTTTTCGCGTACCGCTATGCGGTATGTAAAGCGAACATGTTCACTACTGCTGGAACATGGCAACATCTTCAACAGATACATACTTTGCTGCGCAACGACAGAGGTCTCCCTGGGGCGGAAACAGGTTTACTTTGTGGTACGCTCCGGAATCTGCTATTCCCTCTGTGGAACACAGTGCTTCGGGCAGAATACGGCTTTTTTCCTCCGAAAACCGCTTTCAAGGGCAAAAGGGCTTTTGACATCTCCCAGGGCATGCGCTAACAAAACCCGTTTCAACAACATATTACACGTCCGGAAGGGGATGCCCCTGGCCGGAGACAAAAGACCAGGCCCATGAGCTCCATTCAGAAAATCAAAGGATTTGCCGATATTTACGGCGAGGCGGACGCATTGATGACCCGCCTGGAAAACACGGCTCGCGATATTTTCGAACGCTACGGGTACCGCGAATTGCGCACACCGCTGCTCGAAAAAACAGAATTGTTCTGCCGTTCCATTGGTGACGAGACCGACGTGGTCCAAAAGGAAATGTACACCTTCGACGACCGCAAGGGGCGTTCTGTGACGCTTCGGCCCGAAGCCACGGCCGGAGTCATGCGCGCCTACATCGAAAACAAATTCGGCGCCGCCGAACAAGTCAGCAAATTTTTCACGGTTGGCCCCATGTTCCGCTACGAGCGTCCGCAAAAAGGCCGCATGAGGCAGTTTCACCAGGTGAACGCCGAATGCATCGGTCCTTCCGAGCCCCATGCCGACGCCGAAGTCATCATGATGCTGCTGCTGTTTCTGCGCAGCATTGGACTTTCCGACATTTCGCTGGAAATCAACACCCTGGGCTGCAGGGAATGCCGTCCGGCCTACAATGAAGCTCTGAAGACCTTTCTCGAAGGCCTTGACCAGGACACCCTCTGCGAAGATTGCCGCAGACGGATGCAGACCAATCCCCTGCGCGTGCTGGATTGCAAGGTGCCCTCCTGCAAGGAACAGATCGCCAATGCGCCCACGGTGCTGGACAATGCCTGCCCGGAATGCAAAGAACACTTCCATACGGTGCTCGGCGTCCTGGACAAGGCGGGCGTCCCCTACCATCTGAACCACAAGCTGGTCCGCGGGTTGGATTATTATTCGCGTACCACCTTTGAAGTCGTCTCCAATAATATAGGAGCGCAGTCATCGATTGCCGGCGGCGGACGGTACGACGGTCTGATCAAACAGATCGGCGGCGGGGATGTGCCCGGCATCGGATTCGCCTGCGGCATGGAGCGGCTGATGCAGCTGATGCAGGCCCAGGAAGAAAAGACCAAGGATTTTTATCTGGCCGTGCTCAGCGCCGAAGGTCTGGACACGGGCCTGCTGCTGGCCCAGCAACTGCGCGAAGCTGGACTGGTCGGAGAAATTGGCTTTGGAGCCAAAAGCGTCAAAAGTCAGATGCGCCAGGCCGGTAAATCGGGCGCGCAGTTCACGTTGTTGCTGGGTGAAGAAGAACTGGCGCAGCAACAGATTCTTGTAAAAAACATGACCAGCGGCGAACAGACCGCTCTGGCAACAGGTACGGACAATGATCTGGCCGCATTGGCGCACTACCTCAAGCCGGGAATAGAAAGCAGGTAATACAATGGAAGAGCAAGCGGATATTCAATCGACACATTATAAGCACGTCCAGCCTCTGGGCGGATGGCGCCGTACCCACAGCTGCTGCGAACTCACGGGCAAGGACGTGGGCGCCGAAGTCTGCCTTATGGGCTGGGTGCAGTTTCGCCGCGACCACGGCGGCCTGATATTTATCGACATGCGCGACCGCAACGGTCTGACCCAGGTGGTATTCAGTCCGGAGGAGAGCGCCGAAGCCCATGACCAGGCGCACATCCTGCGTTCGGAATACGTCCTGGCCATCAAGGGACGCGTACGCAACCGCCCGGATGGCATGGTCAACGATAAAATGCACACCGGAGAAATCGAAGTGGTCGTCAGCGACTGGAAGCTGCTGAACACCTCCAAGACGCCTCCCTTCCATATAGAAGACCGTGTGGATGTTTCCGAAAACCTGCGCCTGCAGTACCGCTACCTGGACCTGCGCCGGAGCAGAATGGCCAAGAACCTGATGGTACGCCACCGCGCCGCCCAGGCCACCCGTACCTACATGGACGGCAAGGATTTTCTGGAAATCGAAACACCCTTTCTGACCAAGAGCACTCCCGAAGGCGCGCGCGACTTTCTGGTTCCCAGCCGGGTCAACCAGGGACAGTTCTACGCCCTGCCCCAGTCTCCTCAGCTGTTCAAGCAGATGAGCATGGTTGCCGGACTGGACCGTTATTATCAGATCGTCCGCTGCTTCCGCGATGAGGATCTGCGAGCAGACCGCCAGCCGGAATTCACCCAGATCGACGTTGAAATGTCCTTTGCGGATGAGGAAATGATCATTGAGATCGCCGAGGGTCTGATCAAGACGATCTTCAAGGAAACCATCGGCATGGAACTCAACACGCCCTTTCCGCGCATGGAGTATGACGAAGCCATTGCCAAATACGGCGTGGACCGCCCGGACACCCGTTTCGAGCTGTTCCTCACCGACGTCACCGACGTGGTCAAGGATTCGCAGTTCCGCGTTTTCGCCAAGGCTGAGCTGGTCAAGGGCCTGCGCGTTCCCGGCGGTGCGGAGCTTACCCGCAAGGAAATCGACGACTACACCGAGTTCGTCAAAATTTACGGCGCCCAGGGACTGGCCTGGATCAAGGTCAAGGAAAACGGCGAATGGCAGTCTCCTTTCGCCAAGTTCCTGAGCGAGGACGAGCGCAAGGGACTGGCCGAGAAGCTGGGCATGGAAGTGGGCGACATCGTCTTTTTCCAGGCCGGCGCTGCGGACATGGTCAACAATGCGCTGGGCTACCTGCGCCTGCAGATCGGCGAGCGCTTCAACCTCATCGACCACGATGCTTTTTCCTTCACCTGGGTTGTGGACTTTCCGCTGCTCGAATGGGATCCGGACGAAAAACGCTGGGCTGCACGCCACCATCCTTTCACGTCCCCCAAGGACGGACACCTGGAGCTGCTCAAAACCGACCCGGCCAATGCCAAGGCCAAGGCCTACGACATCGTGCTCAACGGCATCGAAATCGGCGGCGGATCCATCCGCAACCATACGCGCGAAGTGCAGACAAAAATGTTCGAAGCCCTCGGCATCAATGACGAAGTGGCCCAGTACAAATTCGGTTTTCTGCTGCAGGCTCTGGAATTCGGTGCGCCGCCTCACGGAGGCATCGCCTTCGGTTTCGACCGTTTGGTGATGCTGATCTGCAAGATGGAATCCATCCGCGACGTCATCGCCTTTCCCAAGACTCAGAAGGCGACATGCATGCTTACGGAAGCGCCCGATTTCGTTTCCAACAAGCAGTTGCGCGAACTGGGCATCAAGGTCCGGGATCTCATCAAGAAAAAGCAGGACGCAGGTCGGCCAGTAAACTCGGACGACGAATAGAACAAAACCGAAACATCTGGAATCAACGCTGTTCAATCCCTGTACTTTGCATCTTCCCGGGGAGTGCTTATGTACTTAGTACTAAGCCGACTATTACAGACGAAAGACCAGAAACAGGGGGCGAACAATGAGCCTGTTACGAATATATACGTATCCTGATCCGGTCCTTGCCGAAACGGCCAAGGAAATCGGAGAAATAACGGAAGAGATAAAACAACTGGCCTCCGACATGGCGGAAACCATGTACGAAGGCAACGGCATCGGACTTGCCGCCCCTCAGGTGGGCAAGTCCGTTCGCCTTGTTGTTCTTGATATTACCGGGCCGGAAGAACGCAAAGGCCTGATGCAACTTATCAATCCGGTCATTGTCGCACGCGATGGCGAGGTGGAGTCCGAAGAAGGCTGCCTGAGCCTGCCTTTGCTGAGCGGCAAGGTTGCCCGTTCGGAAAAGGTCACGGTGCAATACCGTGATCTGGCCGGAAACGACCAGACCATCGAGGCCGACGAACTCCTGGCCATTTGCCTCCAGCACGAACTCGACCATCTGGACGGCGTTCTTCTGCTGAACCACCTGTCCCGACTGAAGCGTTCGATGTACGAAAAAAAGGCCAAAAAGATGAAAGAAAAAGAACGCGAGGCCAAAGCGTGAAACTGATATTCATGGGAACACCCGGATTTGCGGCCACCATCCTCAATGCTCTTCTGGACTGGCCCGAAGGCGAGATCATCGCAGTCTATACGCAGCCTGACCGCCCGGCCGGACGCGGACGCGTGATGTGCGCCTCGCAGGTCAAACAGGTGGCCCAGGCCCGGCGTCTGCCTGTGTATCAGCCCAAGACGCTGCGCAATGAGGAAGAACAGGAACGGTTGCGCGAAATGAATCCGGACGTCATCATCGTCGCGGCCTACGGCCTGATTCTGCCCCAGGAGGTTCTGGACATTCCGCGGCTCGGCTGCATCAATGTTCATGCTTCCCTGCTGCCCCGCTATCGCGGCGCCGCTCCCATTCAGCGCGCCATCCTTGCCGGCGAACACGTCACCGGCATCACCATCATGCAGATGGACGCAGGACTGGATACCGGCGACATGATGCTGCAGCGGGCCCTGGTCATCGGCAAGGACGACACGGCTTCCATTCTGCACGACCAGCTTTCCGAACTTGGCGGCGAGGCCATAGTGGACGCTCTCCAGCAACTCGAAGCCGGCACCCTTAAAATTTTCCCGCAAAACCACGAAAAAGCCACCTACGCGGCCAAACTCCAGAAAGAGGAAGGCCAGATAGACTGGAACCGCAAGGCCCAGCAGATACACAATCAGGTACGCGCCCTGCATCCGTGGCCGGGCGCCTATTTTTTCTGGACGCCCCCCGGCAAGGACAAGTCCATGCGCCTGACCCTGCTGCCCGGCGAACTGGGCCCGAAAGTGGAACTCAACGCCGTCCCCGGCACCATTCTCGGCCTGCGCGACGGTCAATTGGCCATTGCCTGCCAGGATTACGAATACCTCGTACCGGCGATAATTCCCGAAGGCAAAAAACAGATAGACGCGCGCTCTTTCCAGAACGGCTATTTGTGCAAAAAATAAGCTTCCCCGACGCCATGTGATTTTCATGGCCGCGAGCTCCTGATGATACGTGACAGGTGCTCCGGAAGATGCCCTCAAGAATAACATCACTTTGTTAAGCGCCTGTTTTTTGCCGCACTATCAGACGTATATTTCGAGGGATTGCGCATAATGGGCTTGTATTGTAATTATTCTGTACGGTAAGTTTCCAACCATCTTCAACTTTGCAACCGTCATTACGTATAAGCGAGTATGCCCCTTCATCACTCCCAGATTCCCGACGACCCGTACCTGCGGGAGGAAGCCGCGGCCGGAAGCCGCAAGCGGCTCTTCATCGGCCTGATCACAGGCGCCTGCTTTCTGCTCTGCGCCCTGCTCGCTCTGCTCTGGATCGTCCCTTATGTTGGCCTCGGCGCCATTCATCCCTGGATGCCGGCCCTGATGGGCTTTGTCTTTTCTGCCGCCATCCTTGTGATCACCTGGGCCTGGCTCGGACTGGTGCTGCGTATCCTGCTCGGGCGTTCGCTGCCCTTTTCGAGTCAACTGCGCGGTCTTGCCATCAAATTTTTTCTGCCTCTGATGACCCTGCTCGGGCGTGCGCTCGGTATTCCCAAAGAAAACGTCCGCGGCTCGTTCATCAAGGTCAACAACGAGCTCGTACGCAGTGAAGTGGGCAAATACAAGCCCGGCCAGATGCTGCTGCTCATGCCGCATTGCCTGCAGTCCAGCCGCTGCAAACTGCGCCTGACCTACGACATCAACAATTGCAAACGCTGCGGCAAATGCGCCATCAAGGGGCTCCTGGAACTGTCCGAACGCTATGGCATTCACCTGGCCATTGCCACGGGCGGCACCATTGCCCGGCGAATCGTGGTGCAGACCCGTCCCCGGATCATCCTGGCCGTGGCCTGCGAACGCGATCTGGCCAGCGGCATTCAGGACACCTACCCCATCCCTGTTTTCGGCGTGCTGAATTCGCGCCCCAATGGGCCCTGTCTGGATACGGATGTCTCGCTTTCCGCTCTGGAAAACGCCATTCAGCTTTTTCTCGATGAGCAAAGCAAGGCGGAAATAGCCAAGCGCCCGGCTACGAAACAACCCAAGATTCTGCGCCCGAGGCACGGCGAATCAGCCGAACAGTCCGGGCAGACCGGGCAGGCCTCCTGACTCCGGGAGGATCTTACATGGGCAAAAACAGCCGTCATACGCCGCCTGCACGCGCAGCGGCCCTTTCCTGTCTGAATGCAGTCCTGCGCAAGGGCATTGATCTTCAGGAGGCTCTGGACAATGTTCTGCGCGGCAATCAACTCGATCCGCGCGATACGGCCCTGGCCACGGAACTGGCCTACGGCGTTCTGCGTCACAAGGCACGCCTCGACTGGCTGCTGAGCCGTCATCTGCGCGATCCGGGCAAGTTGCCCCCTGCCATGTTCACGGCGTTGGAAACCGCCTGCTACGAAATCCTCTTTCTGCAGCGCGTGCCCGCGTACGCAACTGTGGACTGGGCTGTCGAACACTGCAAAAAAGCTTTCGGTCAGGGCCGTTCCGGCCTGGCCAACGCGGTGCTGCGCAAGATAGCCGATCCGGAGGAGAGCCGTTTCGGACTGGACTCCGAACTGTGCCGCAGCTGCTTTACCGACCACACCGAATTTCTGGCCACCTGGTACGCATGTCCGCGCTGGCTGGTGGAGCTCTGGCAGAACAACTACGGCGCCGAACAAACCCTTGCGCTGCTGGAAGCCTCTCTTGCCGTACCGCCTCTGGGACTGCGCCTGCGCACCGGGTATGACCGCAGCGAACTGCTGCCCCAACTGGGTACGGATGTCCGTGTGGTGGCGGAACAAGGCCTGGCAGTGGCCGTACGCGGTGCCGAAGCCGCCAGTGTCCGGGAGTTGGAACAAGCCGGAAGGCTGAGCCGCCAGAGTTTCGCTGCCCAACAGGCCCTGCTGGCCCTGAAGCCCGACACCTGGCCCGAACCCGTCTGGGACGGATGCGCCGGACGGGGCGGCAAAACCTGTCAGTTGCTCGAAGCCGGTAAAAAGAATCTGGTAGCCAGCGATCCGCACTCCAAACGCCTGGAAGGTCTGCTGGCGGAACTGCAACGGCTGGGACTGCCGAACATTCCCGTACATTGCTGCGGCGCCGATGCCCCGGACTTCGATCCGCAGGCCCGGACCATTCTGCTGGATGCGCCCTGCTCGGGCCTGGGAGTGCTGGCGCGAAGACCGGACGCCAAATGGCGGCGCCGTCCGCGCGACCTCAAGGACCTGGTCAAACTGCAGCGCCGGATCCTCAATCATGCCTGCGATCTGCTGCCCGAAGACGGCCTGCTGGCCTATCTGACCTGTACGGCCAATCCTGCGGAGAATCAGGGGCAGATTCAGAAGCTGCTCACCGCGCGACCGGAAATGCGTCTGGAAATCACCTGGGAAACAGTGGATGTAGCGGAGCTCGGAGAATATTTTTATGCTGCGCTGCTGCGCAAACACTAGACGGGAATACGAAACAACACGCTCATTTGCATCGTTCGCATCCGCAGTGAAAAAACCATGAATACGCCGCCTGTCTTCCAACAGGCGGCGTTTGCTTTTGTCATATGCGTGCTCAGGAATTCTTCAAATCATCGACAACCCTGTTGAGCTGATTGCTCATTTCCACCAGCCGTTCGATCGCGCTGACTGATTGCAGCATATTGCCGGAGGTCTGTTCGGAAAGCCGCGAGACTTCTTCCACAGCCCGGTTGATTTCTTCGGATGCTGCGGATTGCTCCTCCGCCGCCGTAGCAATGGAGTGCGCCTGTTGCGCATTGTTATCCGCAAACACCAGTATTCTCTCCAGAACTTCTCCGGACTGAGAAGCCAGTTCCGTGGTCGCATCCACTGATCTGGCAGCTTCGTCCATGGATTCGATGCTCTTGTGGGCCGCTTTTTGAATCGCCGAGATACTCTCACCGACTTCTTGCGTGGCACCGATGGTTTTTTCCGCAAGCTTCCGTACTTCATCCGCCACAACGGCAAAACCTCTGCCTGCTTCTCCTGCCCGTGCGGCCTCGATGGCGGCATTCAAAGCCAGCAGGTTGGTCTGGTCCGCGATATCATTGATGACCACCATGATGGCCCCAATGCTGTCGGCCTGAGCCCCCAGGGAAACCAGATCATTTTTCATGGAATTGGTCTGGGTCTGCACGGTGGTGATGGAAGCGATAACCTGCGACATCAGGTCGGTGCCCTGCTTGGCGCGTTCTTTGGTTTCTGTGGCGTTGGTTGCGGCATCGCCGGAATTTCTGGCGACCTCGGACACGGACTCGTTCATCTGCTCCATGCTCGTTGCCGTCTCCATCATCCGCGCGTGCTGTACATCAGCTGCTTTTCTGATGGTTTCGCCAGTCTCGGCGAGTTCACCGGTTTCCGAAACAATCTGCTCGACAAATCCCTGTATTTTCCCGGCAGCCTGCAAAACCCCATTGTGCGTTGCCATATCGGCTTCACGCCGGGCTTCCTCTGCCTCTTTTACGGCTTTGCGGGCGCGTTCAGCTTCTTCGGCCGCTTCTTTCCCTTTTTGTTCGGTTTCCCGGATCATCTGCTTCAACTTCAGGACCATGGAATTCAATGAACCGCTCAAGGCCCCCAGTTCGTCATTTCTTTTGACTTCAAGAGTGTTATCCAGATTTCCGGCCTCCACGTCTTTTGCAAAAGCGTTCATGGTATTCAACGGCTTGAATATCAGACCGGATGTCAGCAAATAGACCATCAGCCCCGCGATGATCAATGCAATGAGAGCGACAATGCTGCTGCTGAGCAAATTGTCGTTGGAATTTTTCTGAATGGCCCCCACCTTTTTATAGGTCCAGACCTTCCAGTTGAGTCCTTCGATGTTGTAGACGCTCCCCTCATAGGACTGTCCCTTGATCTCGAAGCTGATCCGGTTCGCTGCGCTTTGCGTATTGAACTTGCTCAAATCAGGATAGATGTCGGCAAGATTCTTACCGATATGATCCTCATTTTTGGATGCCATGATAAACCCGTCGCTGCGGGTCATGATGATATTATCAAAGCCAAGAACACTGTTGGTAAATTTCGTTATATCCGTCAGTCCGAGATTGATGCACAGCGTGGCTTCGGTTTCCCCGTTTTTCATGACCGGAACTCCCATGGCCATGACAGTCGCGCCTATGGAAGACGTGTACGGAGTGGTGATGATCCGTTTTTCGCCTGCGAATATGCGCTTATACCACTCCCGTCCGAGATCCCTTGCATTGAAATTGGGGATTTGTCCGTTGCGCTTTACATCATACGCGCGCCCGTCCTTCAGCCCGAAATAGCACTCGTTCACCTTTGCCTGTGCCCTCAGTGTTGTCATCAGGCTCAAGCGGTACGACAACAATTCCTCCGGACTCATGCCTTTTACGCCGCTGAAGGATTTGGCAGTTAATTCCAACAGATTGAAATACATATTCATCTTTTCATCGACAGCTTTTCCCACAGCTTTCGCCGTGGTATCGAGCCGTTCTCTTTCCACGGAAATGGAAGAGGCGGAAAAACTTCTGTAGGATGCGATGGTAATGATTCCCACAACCATGGCAAACAACAATAAAACACTAAAAATTATTTTATTTTTGATACTTATGCTCATGATACAGCTCTTTCCCACTTACAAAAATACTGCTTTCCAAAAGGAAAGCTTGTCTAAAAAAATTGCTCCATTACAGCGAGCTATTACCATACCTTTTTAGTAAACAATCAATTTCATTTTACTGATCTGATAGTGCCGACTGCTACCCCCTAATTTCAAAGCAAAACATTTATTTATTTTTAATACATTATTGTACTATTCCCCGCTGATCATGAAACTGCGAAAAAGTCCAGTTTATTTTACATGTAAAGTTATACGTACTTTTGAAAAGTTTCCCTTCCTCGTACCACTAATCAGTTTTTTTCATCACTTTCAATCTACCAGAATAATACACCTTTATTTTTAACTGCGTACAATACAGAATACTACCAGCAAAAATAGGAGAGAGTTGCATCAATCAATTCATTGCAACGGACAAATATTTTATCAAAATACGGAAGGCAATACGGGGATCTTGCTTTGGAAAAAGGAAATGATCTTCGGAGAGGCTGCGCAACAAGACAAAAAAAAGCACGCCGGTCAGATCATCCACGGGGAATGCCGATTCTTTCCCCTTCAAAAAACAAGGGAATTCAACTGGAAAAACCTATTTTTTCTTGCGTTCCACCACTTCCACTTTTTCCACGACCTTGTCGTAGTAGACCTGGTGTTTTTCAAGGCTGATGGGCTTGCTGTAGCGGATGTTCCAGCGGGTAATCAGGAAGTTGAGTTTCTGCATCTGGCGGTAGCGGGTCTGTTCGTCCTCGCACTGTTCCAGCATTTCCACTATGGTGTGGATTTCTTTTTCATCGGCTATCTGCGGCGGCACATGGCCGGAGTTGCGCAAGATCTTGTACGCCATGCGCAGATCCTCGGGCACCATGGAGTCGTCCTCCAGCTGCAATGGTTTGCCTTTTCCTTCGAGATCGTCGAAGTCGCCCTCGCGCATGGATTTTTCAATGCGCTCGTCCGCTATCTTATGCCAATAAAACATGGTGAGGTCCTTGTTGTGCCAGATGCGCCCGCTGTTTCTCGCGGGCCGTGAGATCTTTTTTAGCAAATACCCGGATGATCCGCCATGCCTTTATGGGATGGGCGCAGCCTGGTCAAAAAAAACCCGCCGCGGACAAATCCGCGGCGGGCATGATAGTCGATTTTACAGGACGCGCTCTTAGCGAACGCCCTTGGAATGCAGAAATTCCGTGTATTTCTTGTCCGTGCCCTGAATGTGCCCCACAAGCCAGTCCTTGAGGAAACGCAGCAGATCCATGGATACTGTTGCCGTGCCCTTGCGCAACTGCTCTTCGGTTTCCTGCACCTTGGCCACGAATTTGGCGTGAATTTCCTTGTGCTTGGCCGTATTGGCATACCCGTGTTTTTCGAACAACCGTTCCTCGGTTCCGAAATGGGTCACGGTATATTCTGCCAGCTTGCCGACCAGATCCAGAAGAACATCCTTGGCCCGGCGTTCGCGCATGGCCCTGTGCAACTCGTTGATCATATTCACGAGCACTTTATGCTGCTGGTCAATCTGCTTGATGCCCACGGAAAGCGCATCGCTCCATTCCACGAGATTATCCCCGACGGCACTTTCCATCTGCCCGGTGGACATGCCCTGGATAATGGTATCCAGATCCTCGACCAGGCCCGAGATGGAAACCAGGGCATCGGACGAACGCTCCATTTCCTCGGCCGTATCCTGGGCCACCCGCGTCACATCGGAAACAGCCATGTTGATCTGTTCGCTGGCCGCGCTCTGTTCTTCGGACGCTGTGGCTATGGAGGCCACCTGCAGAGCCGTGTTGTCCACAATGTCCACTATCTGTTCCATACGGGCGCCTGATTCGTTGGCCACTTCGGCGCCCTTGGTGATGTTCTCCGCGGCCGCATCCACAGCTTCCACATTGGTCTGCGCATGCTGCTGAATGAGGTGAACGGCATCGCCCACTTCCTTGGTGGCGCTCATGGTCTTTTCCGCGAGTTTGCGGACCTCGTCCGCAACAACGGCAAAGCCTCGTCCGGCCTCTCCGGCCCTGGCGGCTTCAATGGCCGCGTTGAGGGCCAGCAGGTTGGTCTGATCCGCAATATCGTTGATCACGGTAATGATCTTGCCGATGTTGTCGGCCTGTCCGCCCAGTTCGGCCATGGATTCCTTGAGTCCGAGAATCTGCTTCTGAACCTGGTGGATGGAATTGACCGCATCGCGTACGCCTTGCGCGCCGGTCTGGGCGTTTTCCTTGCTGAGTTCCGCGCTTTCGGAAGCCCCGGAAGCATTCATGGCGATTTCCCGGACAGTGCCGCTCATTTCTTCCATGGCGGTGGCGGTTTCAGTCATACGGTCGCGTTGGACATCCACGCCTTCCTGGACCTTTCCGGTCATTTCGGTCAACTCGCGGATGGCCGAAAAGATCTGGGAGGATATTTTGCCCGCCTTGCCGGAAGCCTTGTTCATGTCGTCCAGCAATTTGTTGCAGGAACTCTCCTTGAGGGAACATTCCTCAAAAGCCTGCTTGTTTTTCTCCACCTGGACCTGGGTTGCCGCCTGGCTCGCCTGAACATCCTGGTTGGCCTTTTCCAGGCCATCGACCATTTTTTCCAGACTTGTCTTGATATTGGCCAGTTTGGGCGAAAATTCACCCTGCAGCTTGACCCCTTTTTTGCCGGAGCTGACGTCTTCGGCATACGCCCGGATTGCCTCGAAAGGCTTGAACAATTTCTGCTGCACATCAATCAGCACGATCAGCAGAACAACAAAGGAGACACAGCCGAGGATGGTCTCCAGCATCAGTATATGTGCATCGAACAAAGGGCCCAGGGCCATGACTGCCGCAACAATCATCAAAAAAACAAGAGAAGCGACAAGTCGTGTTTTGACCGACATGACTACCTCGTATCTACGTTAATTGGTTACAAAAAAGCACAGCCTTCCGGCTTGCTGTCTGCAATTTATAGGTTGTTTCCCTTTAAATGTACAGCAATTCCTGTATCGAAGCCTGTAACGCACTTCCGAACAGTATTTTGATTCGAATAAGACTACAATAGCTTTGGACATCCAGAAGGCGAAAAAAACAACTGTAAGTTGATTGTGCAATTTCTGACAAAAAATACATTTTAATTATTCTTTCTGTAGCGTGTTCTCCGAAAACAATCCCGGATATGACATTTATTGTCAGGTTTATTCCATTTCATCATCATGTTACATATAATGCTGAATTCAGGCTACAGAATGGCTGACCGGCAATGCTCAAGTCTGAAAAATACAGAATCCGGCACAATCTCGATTAATACCACAATTCCAGAATGCAGCCTTTCCCCTACAACAGATTTTTTTATTAAAACATACCACAATGATATGAAATATTTTTGCTTGACATGATAGTTTAACAGCTTTACCATTTTACCTATGACTCATAAAAATGAATCCATCAAACAATTGACCAATCGGCTGATGCGCATCATTTCCAAGCACTGCCGCATTGAAGAACGCCCCATATCCATCGGCTCGAACCAAAAGCTGACCGCTCGGGAAATACACACGCTTCACGCTGTGGGCGAGACCAGCGGCATCAACGTCAAAAACCTTGCCGAGCGCTTCGGGGTCACCAAAAGCGCAGCCTCCCAGATGGCGGGCAAGCTCGAGGCAAAAAAACTGCTGCGAAAGGAAAAATCACCGGACAACGACAAGGAAATACTACTCGTGCTTACTGCGACCGGACAGGATGCTTTTGACAGGCATCAGGCCTTTCACGACCGCCACATGCAAACTCTCCTGGAACGTCTGGACGCCTTTACTGACCCGCAACTGGCCACCACTGCGGCCATACTCGCCGTGGTGGAAAGCGTTGTGGACGAACGCATGGCCGAACTCTTCGACAAATAACCCCCACCCTCCCTGCATGCAGCTTTTCGGCAGGGCTGGCTGAACCGAAATTTTTTTCTCTTCAAAGTTAAGAACCTTAACCTTACTGTCAATAGCCGACTCCGCAAAAACAGGAACAGTTTTACAAAACATCTTTGGAGAAACAGCCATGAACAAGACGCAGGATCCCCACCACAGCATCAGCAGTTATGCACTTCTGCATGGCGAACGTACCCTGTCCAAACTCGGACCGGCTACGGGTGAGACTATTCTGGATCTGGGATGCGGACCGGGCGAATACACCATCCGGATCGCCGGGCTGACTGGCAATGACGGTCGCGTTCTGGCCGTTGATCAAAACCCCCAGGCCCTGGATACGCTGCGAAAAAGAGCCGCTGATCTCGGACTCGGCAATATCGACATCCTGCAGCAGGATTTTTGCGCGCCGCTTCCCTTGCCCCCTGCAGGTGCGGATGCCGTACTGTTATGCACGGTGCTGCATCATCCGGCGCAACGCCAGCGCATAGACGCTCTTCTGGACGGGATCTGCCCGTTGTTGCGGCCCGGCGGACGGCTGGTGATTGTGGAAATGCATAAGAAGGAAACCCCATTTGGCCCGCCCCTGAACGTACGCATAGCCGCCGAAGACCTGGAACCCCAGGTCTGTGCGCACGGTATGAAGCGTACGGGCTATCAGGATCTGGGCGCCGCCTATCTGCTGCGTTTTTCTCCGGCCTGATCCGTCCGGCAAGCCACCGGGCCCGGCATGTTTTTCTGCCAGAGCACAAAGACCCAACAGGCCATGAGGATACCCAGGGTCATGCCGGCCAGAACGTCCGAGGGATAATGCTTGAGCGCGAATACCCGGCTGACTCCCACCAGAAAAGCCAACGTCAGCAAAGGCACGGCCAGGCGTTTGTACACCAGCCCCAAGGCCGTGCACAGGGCGAATATACGGGTCGTATGTCCGGAGGGGAAGGAATTGCGTACGTATTTGCCGCTGAACCAGGTAAATCCGTACTCCCCTTGCGAGAACAACAACTCCGGGCGACAGCGACCGAACACGTATTTGATGCTTTCCACCATGGCGATGGCCACAAGCACGGACAGGCAGACATACAGCAGCTTCCAGGCCCAGGGTTGCGGCCGTTCTCCGGCAAGATTCCAGCCGCTCAGACAAAAACCGGCTGCGGCCAGGGCGAAAATCAAGGTATGGTTCGCAAGCTGGCTCAGATCCTTGGCCCACGTATGCAAAGGGGTCTGCTTGAACGACTGGGCGAACCAGGCTGCGGGACGGTCGAAAAAGAAATAGGACAGCACGATGAGCGCGGCGGCTGCAAGCACTGCGTAAATAATTGTCTTATGAAACGTATTGCTACCGGAGTTCATTCCGCTCTCTCCTGCTGTGTTGGAAGGTCAGCCGCAATCAGATTGCGGAGGGGTTGTCCAGGTTACCACAAAGGCGGATACGCATCACCATCCCAGAGCCCGGACCTGCTCGTGGCGGAAACAGCTGCTGAGATGATCGTTCACCAGCCCGCTGGCCTGCATATGCGCGTACACCGTGGTGGGCCCCAGAAAGGCGAATCCCCGTTTTTTCAATTCTTTGGCCAACCGCTGCGCCTGTTCGGTAACGGCCGGCACATCCTCCATGCGCTTCCAGTTGTTCTGAACGGGCCGCCCTCCCATGAAATCCCAGATAAAGGCGTCGAAGCTGCCAAAGGTCCGTTGCAGTTCAAGAAAAGCGCGCGCGTTGGTTATCGCCGCTTCCACCTTTCGCCTGTTGCGAATAATGCCCGGATCGGTTAGGAGAACCGCTGTCTTTGCAGCGTCAAAAGCAGCTATATGAACAGGATCGAATCCGGCAAAAGCTTTGGCGAAATTGGAACGTTTGCGCAGTACCGTCAGCCAGCTCAACCCTGCCTGCATGCTTTCCAGGAGCAAAAATTCAAAATGTTTCAGATCATCACGCACGGGTACGCCCCATTCCGTATCGTGATACAGTATCTCTTCAGGCGAGCGCAGTGCCCAGGGACATCGTTCTTCAGCTTCAGGCATTAACCCCTCCTTTTTGGACATTTCCTATTTTTCTCCAGTACGCAGATTTTACCGACCTTTGAAAAAAACGGATTTGATTCACATATTAACTTGAATTTATTAGTCTTTACTATTGTATTGTCCGCAACATCCGGGTAACACTAAACGTTGCGGCACTGCAATGCCATTTTTTTTGAAGGAGATTCAGCATGCTGGATTTGTTAATAGCCATATTCAACGTCATAGCCCCGGTCATACTTTGCGTGACAGTGGGATACTTCTGGAACAAGCGCGGACTGCCTTTCGACACCAAGGGCATCACTCTGCTTGTAGTCAACATCGGTACGCCCAGCCTGCTGCTGGCCAACCTGAGCAGTGTGGAAATCGACGGAAACGTTGTGATCCAGATGATGATCGCAACCATCATCGCCCACCTGCTCTGCGGCCTCTTCGGCTGGCTTATTTTGAAAGCAATGCGCTTGTCCATCAATACCTACATCAGTTCCATGGTCTTCAACAACACGGGCAATCTCGGCTTGTCCCTCTGCCTGCTGGCCTTTGGAAAAGAAGGTCTGGCCCTGGGGCTTGCCTACATGGCCATGAACACCATTGGCCTGTTCACCGTCGGCCCACTGATGAGCTCAGGCGAACCGGCCCTGAAAAAGATTCTGAAAACTCCCGCGGTCTACGCCATATTCATCGCCCTGACCCTGTTTTTCAGCGGACATAAACTCCCCACGTTTCTGTTCAATTTTTTCGACATCGTCGGCGGCCTGGTCATCCCCCTGATGCTCTTCGCCCTGGGAGGCGCCCTGGCCAAACTGCGGATGAAAAGCCTTGGAACGCCCTTTGCCCTGGCCTTTCTCAAGCTGGGTCTCGGACTCGTAGTCGGCCTGGGACTTTCCTGGTTGCTCGGACTGGAAGGCGTCTGCCGCAGCGTATTCATCCTGGAGTGTCTGCTGCCGGTGGCCATTTTCAACTATCTCTGGGCCGAACGCTATGACAACGGTCCGGAAGAGGTGGCCGGCCTGATCATCGCCTCCACCCTGCTCGCCCTGGTGGTGGTGCCCATCACTCTGGCCATGCTGCTCTAAGCTGCGAAGACCATTTGTCGTGTTCTTTTGAACAACAAGCGCCGACTGATGCGAAATCCATCCGCATTGGACGGCGCTTTTTATTGCCCGACGGTATTATCTTGCAAAAATGAAAAGCTTTTTTCCGGATTGTCTTGATTTACGGAACATTCTCGGGTTACGGTGACTCACATTTTTTGATAGCAGGCAACAACCGGACAGCGCGCCGGCGGCATCCCGCTGTTTGCGAAGCTGAGTCCCTAACGCTGGAAACCTTGCGCAAGGAAAGACAATGACTGCGAACATATGGGAACTTGTCGCGCATGCCATTCCGGACAAGCTGCTGGTGTTGGACAAGAATTGCCGTATTCTCCTGGCAAACAAAGCTTTTCTGAACTGCCTCGAACTTACGGAAAACGACGTCGCCGGCAGGCTGTGCAACGAATTCATCACCTGTTCCGATCCCGGACCGCAGTGTCCGCTTTCCTTTCCCGCGGAACACATTGGCGAAACCCGGTGCAACATTCCCGCCATGGGCGGATGGCACATGGTCTCCGTCATGTCCTACGAATATCTCGACGATGATCATCGCCAGCAACAGGGGTTGCTGGTGGCCCTCAAGGACATCACCCTTGATGTCAAAATGGAAGAATCCCTGCAGCTTTCCGAACAGAACTACCGTGATCTCTTCAACAACGCCGTAGAGGGCATCTTCCAGAGCACGCCCAGCGGCCGCTTCATCCGCGTCAACCGGGCCCTGGCGCGCATGGCCGGATATGCGACTCCCGAGGAAATGATCATGGATGTGCGGAGTGTCGAAGATCAGCTCTACATCAACCCGGCAGACCGTCGCGCCCTTTTCCAGCTTCTCGAAGACCGTTCCATGCTCAACAACCATGAAATGCAGTTCAAGACCAACGACGGCAGACAGATCTGGGTTTCCGTCAATGTCCGGGCCAGCCGGAACACCGACGGCAGTCTGAAACTTCTGGAAGGCTTTGTTCAGGACATCACCGAACGCAAGCGCTCGGAAAAATATCTGCGCCGCGCGGAAAAAATGGAAGCCATCGGCACCCTGGCCGGAGGCATTGCGCACGATTTCAACAACATTCTCGGCGCCATCGTCAATATCGGGCTGCTGGCCCGTATGCGCCTGGAGCCCGCGGAAAAGACGTATAAGGACATCGGACAGATACTGGACGCGGCGGAGCGCGGTAAAAACCTCGTACGCCAGATACTCACCTTCAGCAGGCGTACGGACGAGCAGATCCAGCCCCTGCAACTGGCCACCATCATAAAAGAAACCCTGAAAATGCTTCGGGCGTCCCTGCCCACCACCATCAGTATCGACCAGAACATCACCGCGCCGAATCTGATGATCAAGGCCGATCCCACACAGCTGCACCAGGTGCTCATAAACCTCTGCACCAACGCGGCGGACTCCATGCGCGAAACCGGGGGCAGTCTGTCAGTGACCCTGCAGGCGGCCAATTTCGGCGGCTCGGTCACCCCGCCTCACCCCAACCTGCTTCCCGGAACCTATGCCGAGCTCATTGTCTGCGATACGGGTCAGGGCATCAAAACGGAAATCGCGCACCGGATCTTCGAACCGTTTTTCACCACCAAGCCTCCGGGCAAGGGCACCGGCATGGGGCTGGCAATGGTTCACGGCATTGTGGACCAGATCGGCGGGGTCATTTTTTTCCGGCCCCAGGAAGGCGGAGGAACCTGCTTCCACGTCTGTTTTCCTGCCTTTGAAGGAGAAGGCGTCAACTCGCAGAAGCCCTTGTCCGGGTTCGTGCACGGGAAAGGACGTCTGTTGTTCGTGGAAGACGAGAAGACACTGGCCGAATCGAGCAAGGCTCTGCTGGAAGCCCTCGGATACGAGGTATGCCTGGCCGCGGACGGCCTGGAAGCGCTGGAAATGTTCAATGCCGATCCCGACGGATTTCACGCGGTGATCACGGACATGACCATGCCCCGGATGACCGGCAAGGATCTGGCGCGCGAACTGCTGGCTCTGCGCCCCGAACTGCCCATAATCGTCTGCACCGGCTTCAGCGATCTGCTCACCCCGGATGAGGCAAAGGCCATGGGCATCAAAAAATACGTCCACAAGCCCGTTGACTGGGAACGTCTGGCCAAGAACCTGGCAAGATTCATCGAACAGCAAAGGATTTGACGCCAATATGGCTGAAATACTCATTATAGATGACGATCCGGGCATCGGCTACATGCTCGGTCGCGTGGCAGAAGAACAGGGATGCCAATCGGTGCTGGCGCCCACCCTGCAGGAAGGCCTGCAACAGGCCGCCAAAGGAATTTACGATCTCGTTTTTCTGGATGTTTTCCTGCCCGACGGCAATGGGCTGGAAGCACTCCCGAAAATCAAGGACGCCCCTGGCGCTCCCGAAGTCATCATCGTAACGGGCAAAGGCGACAGGGACGGCGCCGAGCTGGCCATTTCCAGCGGCGCATGGGACTACATCGAGAAGACCAGCTCGTTGCAACGCATCATGCTGGCCATGAGCCGGGCCCTGAAGTACCGCGAAAACAATCGTTCGGTGCCGGTACTCCTGGACCGCCACGGCATGGTGGGCGAAAGCGCGCCCATGCGCGAGGTTCTCGGACAGGTGGCCCTGGCCGCTTCCGGGCGGGCCAGCGTACTGCTCACCGGAGAAACCGGCACGGGCAAAGAACTCGTGGCCCGGGCCATCCACGCCAACAGCGCGGTCAAGGACGGTGAATTCGTGGTCGTGGATTGCGCCGCCCTGCCCAGAGAGCTGGCCGAAGCCATTCTTTTCGGCAACATCAAAGGCGCGTTCACCGGCGCGGTCGAATCGCGCGAAGGCCTGGTAACCACCGCGGACAAAGGTACGCTGTTTCTGGATGAAATCGGCGAACTGCCCCTGGGGCTGCAAAAAGCCTTTCTGCGCGTGCTGCAGGAACATCGCTACCGTCCCGTGGGCGCCAAAAACGAACTTACCAGCGACTTCCGCTGCATTGCCGCCACCAACCGCAATGTGGAAGCCATGGTGGAGTCCGGTGATTTCCGCAGCGACCTGCTTTTCCGGCTCAAATCCATCGCCATCCAGCTGCCGCCCCTGCGCGCCCGGATGGACGACCTGGGGCCGCTGGCGGAAAACAGCGTGGCCCTGTTATGCAAACGCTACGCAACGCCCATGAAGAGCCTGTCTCCGGATTTTCTGGAAGTCTTGCAGCAGCACGACTGGCCGGGCAATGTCAGGGAACTGGCCCAGACCATGGAACGGGCCCTGCTTGCCGCAGGTCCGGCTCCCATGCTCTACCCCGCGCATCTTCCAGCGGACCTGCGCGTCAAGGCGGTACAAAGCTCCTTGTCCCCTGCAGCCGGCCACGACTCTCTGGAAAAGGCTCCGATTGCCTCCCCGGCCCCGCTGTCCGAACACCCCTCCGAACTGCCGGACGAACCTGTTGACCAGCCATCGCTGCAGGCCGTGGTCTCGGGGCCCGAACTTTCGCCTCCGTCTCCGCCCGACGCGGATGATTTCCCCGTTTTCAAAACCTACCGCAAAAGTGCCGTGGCCCAGGCCGAGCAGATCTACCTGCGCGCACTCCTGGCAAAAGCCAACGGCAGGATCAACAAAGCCTGCGAAATATCAGGCCTGTCGCGTACGCGTTTGTATACGTTGCTCAAGGAGCACGGCATCTCCAAAAAATTCTAGGGTATTTTATACCTTCCCCCTGAAAATATGTTCTGCTTTATGGTACAATTCCTCTTTTTCTTGGTGTTTGTTCCATAAAGCAGAACGAAACAACTGTTTTTTCCTCCTTCCCGGTTTTTTCTCTTTTTTCCATATGACCTAACCAATTGTTATAAAACAAATTCATTGTTCTGGTATACATCGTGGATACTCTTTCTCAGTCCTGAATGCCCGTACGACACTGAATCAGCATGAATTTTTCAACGGGCAGAGCCTGAGAGGAGAAAGGGATGATGAGTCCGGAGGAATGCCTGGAAAACAAAAACGCCTTGATCCTGACGAAGTATGTCAGCGAGCGTTTGGTTATTCGCGACGCTCTTCTTCGGCTGGGGTTCGAGCGGGTTTTGGAGGCCGGAGACGGGGACGGCGCCTGGGCTCTCATAAACGATGACCGGATTGATATGATCATCGCGGACTTCAATGTTCCTTTGCTCTCAGGGGGGGATTTGCTGCGGCGCGTCAGGAGCTCAGACGCGCTGTCAGCAATTCCTTTTATTATCATCATGGATCCGCAAGACATCCCGCACCTGCCGGAACTGTTGACCAACAGAGTCTCGGCCTACCTGGTCAAACCGTTCTCCGACGATGTCCTCAACGAAAAAGTCCTTCAACTGTTCGCACCCTGATAGCACGCCCGTTTTTTCCCAAAGATTGTACAATACGGCTGTCCTTTGGTATCCTGGTAACGATGCACAGCGCGTAGGCGCTGGCATACATCATTTAACTTGAGAGCCGCATGGGAAAAATCCTCAAATACCTTGTTCTGGTCAGCATCTGTTGCATGATTCTGTCTTTTTTTCTCAAGGACAGACTTCCGGACACGGCGGACATTCTCCCCGCCACCTATGACAACCCCGAGCAGTCTCCCACCAGCACCGAACCGTTCACACTGAATTACGACGACAAGGTCTACACCATTTATCCGCTCTACGACTACCAGCTGCACGGCATGGTGGTTTCGCAGCATGAAAGCCGCAGCTGGCTGGACTGGGCGCATCAGGACTGGGACGAATTTCTGAACGTCAAAGACATCTGCGTGATCTGGGGAAACAACTTCAAAGGGAACCTGCACCAGCGGCTGCACTACGATAGCGGGGATTTCACCTGCTTTATCCAGGGCGAAGACGCTGACTGGAAGCTGTTCGACAAGACCAGCATTTCCAACAACCATCTGCTTTCCAACCAGCCGGAGCTGAGCAAGGCCATCCTCAGCGCCAATGTGGGGGACCAGATTTTTCTGCGGGGAAAACTCGTGCAATACAAAAACGACAAGGGCTTTGCACGCGGCACGAGCACATCCAGGGACGACATGGGAGACGGCGCCTGTGAAACCGTTTTTGTCCAGGATTTCTCCATAACCCAGCCGGCAAACCCCTTCTGGCATAAACTCTTTTCCTTTTCCTCTGCCGCCAGTCTGCTGTTCGGGGCCGGCTGGCTGCTGCTGTCCCTGTGGTCCCTGTTTTTTCCCGAATCCCTGGACCCGGCTTTTTTCCTGGAACAGGGCAACATGCTGGCGGCCCGGGGCAAATTCAAACAGGCCACGCAAAGTTTCGACAAAGCGCTGCAGTTCGATCCTTCCCTCATGGAGGCCTATCGCGAACGCGCCAGATGTTGGGAAGCGCTGGGAGAATATGAAAAAGCCTCCAACGACAACCATGCCGCGGACAGGCTGGAATTGCTGCAACGCCCGGAAAACCTCCTCTGATAATCCGATAAAAATACCTTCTTTTTTACGGCACGCCTTCCGTACGCTGTTTTTCTCTGGTCCTTTTTTTCCAAGGGGATTATACGCACTATTTGATTCGTCCCTGATTTTCAGGTAATTATAACCTGCAATTAAGAATATCGTATTCCGGTCCAAAAGGTGCGGCAAAATTCGCGGACCGGCATGGGATAGACGTATCGGCAGCGTCCGTAGTTGTGCTGCTGCCGGACGCGATGACGACAATCTTCTGCAGCAAGTCCATTTTTGGGAGCAGGCAACGGCATGAAGGTTCACTTTTGGGGCACCAGAGGCTCCATCCCGGCGGCACTACGAGCCGAATTCATCAGGGCAAAAATCAAAAAAGCCCTGAAGCAGGCCATTCAATCCGGTCTTCAGGACATGGACCAGGTGGAAGCTTTCGTTGACAACGAACTCCCGTTCATTGTCGCCGGAACGTACGGGACCAATACTTCCTGCGTGGAATTCAGGACGGATTCCGACGATGTCTTCATTTGCGACGCCGGTACGGGAATCCGGGAGCTCGGGGAGTATGCCCTGCGTTCACGAGGGTCCATCATGGGCGCCACCTATCACCTGTTCATCTCGCATCTGCACTGGGATCATATCCAGGGGTTTCCCTTTTTCAGCCCGGCTTACCTTCCCAACAACACCATTTACATCTACAGCGCCCACGAGGAAACCGAACAGGTATTCCAGTCCCAGCATTCCCCGCCCACCTTTCCGCTGGATTTCAAAAACCTCGGCGCGGATATCCAGTTCGTTGCCCTGGATCCTTCCAGCGAATACACCATTGCCGACGTCAACGTACGGCTGCTCGAGCAGATGCATCCGGGCGTTTCCTACGGATTCCGCTTCGAATCCGGAGGCAAAAGCCTGGTCTACTCCTCGGACAGCGAACACAAACTCGACATACGCGCACCCGGCACCCCTTTTCTGCGCTTTTGCGACAACTGCGACCTGCTGATCTTTGATGCGCAATACGGCTTTGCCGAATCCCAGACGCTCAAGGAAAACTGGGGCCATTCCAGCAACATTCTGGGAGTGGAGCTGGCCAAGGATGCCGGAGTCAAGCAACTCTGCCTGTTCCACCACGAACCCTCGCTGAACGACGAGCAGCTGGACAATTTCTACCAGGATACGCTGAACTACGAGCGCATCTATAGCGCGTCCAAACTTCTCAAGGTGACCATGGCCTACGACGGTCTCGAGGTGGAGCTGTGACTTCCGTTCGCAAAATATTTTCTCTCTCCCGTTCCCCCAGCGGCTACTGCAGCCCTTCTTAAAAAGAGCTACCAGTCATTGAAAAATCCAGTTTTATCGAATAAGACCGTACTTTGCTCTCAACTGCGCATTGCATCACGCAGGCTCCCTGCAAAAGCATACGCCGGTTTCACCGCATCCGTTGCAAGAGATGCTGTGTGATACGCTCGGGGGAGATTATTCCGATCAGTAAAAGGAGCCCGACATGAAAACTATTCTGGCAAGTTCTGTAAAAATGCTCTGTATCTGTTGCATTCTGATCCTTGGCTGCGCAGCGAGCGCATCCGCGGAAAAAAACGCCGACGGGACCTACACCATTGACGGATATCAATGCGATTTTACAGATAGTGATGAAGGCGGGATGCTGATGATCAACATCAGCCAGGAGAAGAAATACTGGGAATGGATGTGCACCGAACAGGAAACCCAACCGGCTTTTTCCGTTTACACCTGCAACGGATCCATGGAAACAAGCTCGGGGGATAAGGAAGAGATGATTCCCAGAGAATTCACCTGGGCCAAGGCCAGCGGTGCGGAAGGAGCCTGCCGGGCGTTCATCGACAAGCTGAAATAGCCTACTTTTTCTGGCAATGCGAACAGAACACTGACGTACGGCCGGCCACCTTTTCCGTGGTCAGCTTGCGTCCGCACTGTACGCATTTTTCTCCGCTCCGGCCGTAGACCCGAAAACGGTTCTGAAATGCCCCCACATTGCCCCGCGCGTCCCGGTAATCGCTGAAGGAACTGCCGCAGGCCGCAATGGCTTCCTTGAGCACTTCCTGCAAACACTGGTGCAGCTTGGCCAACTGTTCCGGACTGATGTCCCCGGCCCGAGCGTCCGGACGAATTCCCGCACGGAACAGGGATTCATCCGCATAGATGTTGCCTATGCCCGCAATGGTTTTCTGGTCCAGCAGCATAGCCTTGATCCGCGATTTTTTGCCTGCAAAAAGCCCGACAAAGGCCTCACGGTCCAGCTCCAGAGGCTCGGGCCCCAGGGAGGCCAGAAAAGGCATCTGCCGGAGTGATGCTTCATCAGGAAACAGACAGCACGAACCGAACTTGCGGACGTCGTGAAAAAAAATCCTGTCCAGTCCGGGCTTGCCCGGTTCCGGGGGATCCAAGGGGTCGAGTTCGAAAATCAGGTGCGTATGCTTGTCCGGCTGGGCATCCGGATCAGGAAGGTAAAATCTGCCCGTCATGCGCAGGTGAACCGCTATGGTGCCCCCTTCCGCCAGGTCCACCAGCAGCAGCTTGCCGCGCCGGCGGATGGCCCCCACGCTTTTGCCCTCCAGCGAACAGCAGAACTCCTTGCTGTCGTTGTCCCCCACTGAGCGGGGTTCGCGTACGCAGACCTTGCGAATGCGTCTGCCCAGCAGGGTTTCGCGCAACCCTCTGGCAATGGTCTCCACTTCCGGCAGTTCAGGCAAGGTTCAGTCCTTCTTGTCTTGCGCCTTGCGGATCTGAATGCGCCAGATGGGCAATTCGACGGAAATTTTTTTGCCATCACGCAGCACAGTAAACAGCAGGGGCTGCTCGCTTTCCCTGGCCTGCACGGCTGCCGTATGCAAATCATTGAGCCCCTGCAGCGGTTTGCCGAGAATAGCCACCACCAGGTCTTTCTTGCGAAAGCCCGCCTTGTCCGCAACGGATCCCGGCTTGAGGTCCGTGATCAGCGCGCCCCTGGGTTCGGAGCTCCAGGCAAAGGTGAAGCCGTAGCGGCCGCTGTGGGATTCCGCGCAATGGAAGACCAGATCGGCATAGCCCTCTTCCGGAAAGGGACCTCCGCGCCAGGGAGCCACAAGCAGAATCCGCGCGCCAGGATCCAGAATCCGCAAACGCCGGGCAACGCCCCAGCCGTTTTCCACATGTCCGGAACCGGCCAGCAGCACCACCTGTCGTCCGGTACGCTTCTTCACGTCCACCATGCCCTGGGCCATGGCCGTATCCCAAAGGGACTGAACCTCCAGGAAATGATCCAGCCCGCCGGCGCCCATGGCGCGTACGGGAGGCATGGAGCGTTTTTTGACGCCCTTTTTAAGCATGCGTTCGCGCATTTTTGCCAGCATGGCGCTATGCTGCTTGAACTCCTCCACCATGGCCTTGCGCTGTTCCTCCCCGGACAGAATGATCTGTTCCGGCAGATAGGCGTTTTCGGCCTGGCTGAGGGCTTCACGCCCGCCACGGCTGAACTTGCGGACGATTTTGGGCGGCACGTTCACGGCGTAAAACGGCAGCTCCGCACTATAGGCACGGATAAAAACCGGCGCATACAATTCGTAGGAATGGCCCCCAGCGTCTGCCCCAGTCCAGCTCCTGCTCCAGCCGTCGCGAAAATTCCGCAGCGGAGAGCGTATGGTCCGTATTGTACCTGTCCAATACGGGCTGCATATCCGTGCCGGCCATTTCCAGGGCCAGAGCCGGACGGCGACCGGCCTTGATCAGCGCATCGATCAGGGCCGCCTGAGCCAGATGGTCGCAGGCCGAGGTGTGTCCTTCGCCGATCAGCACATAGTCGACCCCCTGGGCCATGGCGGGAACATCCGCGTATGACAGGGGTTCCAGCCCCTCAGGGGCAATGGCGTACAATGCCGGCGACTTGGACATGACTTCCGAAATTCGGGGATGGGGGTCTGGCGCCACAGGCACCACCTGCTGAGCGGCGCAGCCCCAGGTCAACAAAAGCAAAAGGCCGCTCAACAGCAGCCGAGCGGCCCGTACAGACATGATTACTCCCACCTGCGCTTGTCTTCGATGGGCCGGATCTGCGGAGGCAGGGTTCCAGGCTCCAGCACCTGCAGAATGGGACGGAGTTTGATCTTTTCGCGGAACTGGTGCAGCAGTTCTTCTTCGCGCTTGAAGTTGGCCGCTTCCACATTGAGCACCATTTCGTCGATGCCGCCGGGGTTGGTGACCTCGATCTGCCAGCGTTTGATTTCCTCAAACGAAGCCATGACCTGCTCAACCTGGTGCGGGTACACGAACATGCCCTTGATACGGGCGGTGGTGTCCACGCGACCGACGATGTTGCCCAGGCGCGGGCTGGTACGTCCGCAGGCACAGGGTTCGCGGTCGATAAAGGAAAGGTCTCCGGTGGCCAGACGAATCAGGGGGTAGGTCTTGTTGAAGGCCGTTACCACGATTTCGCCCACTTCGCCGTCCTTGAGGGGGATGCCCGTGTCCGGATGGCAGATTTCCACGTAGGCGCGGTTGGCCACATGCAGGCCGTTCTTGTGGTAGCATTCGTAGCCGATGCAGCCCACGTCCGCGGTTCCGTAGCCCTGACGCATGATCAGGTCGAACTTTTTCTCCAGGGTGGAGCGCAATTTCTCGGAAAACTTTTCACCGGTGACAAAAGCCACTTCGATGTACATGTCCCGACGCAGGTTCAGACCGGATTCCTCGGCCTTCTGGGCCAGGTGCATCAGGTAACTGGGCGTGCCCACATACCCGGTGACCCGCAGTTTCTGCATGATCTCCAGCTGGGTGGACGTGTCGCCGGGGCCTGCGGGGATCACCGCGCAGTTCAGATTGCGCAGCGGCTCCTCGAACATCAAACCGGCGGGCGCCATGTGATAGGTGAAGGTGATCTGGGCCAGGTCTCCGGAACGAAAACCAGCCGAATAGAATCCTTCTGTCCATCCCCAGTAATCCTCGCTGCGATCCTCGGGGTCGAAAATGGGACCGGGCGAACGGAAAATACGTTTCAATTCACCGAGGTCTTTGGTCAGCAATCCGCCCAGTCTGGGGCCTATGGATTGCAAGAAAATGAGTTCCTTTTTCTTCAGAATCGGGATATGCTTGATATCATTGAGCGTCTTGAATTTCTCAACCTGAAACTGAGCTCTGTCAAAACGCTTTTTTACATCTTCCGAGTATCTGTAAGCGTATTGCAGCAGTTCCTTCAACTGGATCAGATAAAATTGTCTGCGCTCGCTTTCGTCAAGCACCTCGCGTCTGCTGTAGATACCTTCAGTACGATCCTTACGCGTCATCGCTTGCTCCTGACTTGATTTTACAGGCTAACATTCCTAAACTAGACAATTTATTCCCGTCGTACGAAAAAAGCAAGAGTTTTTTTGAATCGTAAGTAATTTCAAATACTAAAAGAAGTCACTCTTTCAATCCGCCAGGCAGTGCGCAGACCGGTTTTTCCGGGTTGTATGGTTCGGGACCGCGTAAAATCCGGCTGCCCGAGCGAGAGGCGATGTTGCGAATCATCCCTCGGTACAGGGGCCCGTGAATGGGCAGCAACCCGTACCAGTAGGCGAGTCCTGTCAGCCCGTGGGGAAGAAAACGCGCGATCAGCAGCAATTCGCTGGATTCCGGCCCCAACGGATTGATCTGAAACTGAAACACGGCTTCTCCGGGCATTTTCATTTCCGCCAGAAGCACCAGTTTGTGCTCGGGTTCGAGTTCCAGCACACGCCAGAAATCCAGCGCATCCCCTACCCGCAATTCGTTGGCGTCCCGGCGACCGCGTTGCAATCCGGCTCCGCCCACCAGGCGGTCCATATAGCCGCGAATCTTCCAGAGCGGCATAGCATAAAACCAGCCGTTTTTTCCGCCCATACGCAGCAGTGTTTTCCAGATTGGTCCGGGGGGCCCGGACAGCACGGTCTTGTAATTGCAGCTCAAAATGGTGCCGCCCGCGTAATCGGCATCCCCGCAGCTCAGCCATTCGGGCGGCCGCAGCGCACCGGCGTCCGCCCAGCAGGCGGTCAGATTCTGTTGCATGGTCTCCCGCAACGCTGTCCGGATGGCCTGGGGCGTGGACAGCAGTTCCTGCGGTATGATCTCCCGGATACGGTGGTCCTTGCAGACCACTTCGTTACGCAGTCCTTCCGCCAGCGGACGCGCCAGACTGGCGGGCACCGGGGTCACAATATGAATCCAGTAGGAACTCAGTCGCGGAGTGAGCACGGGCACCGGCACAATCCAGCGGCGCGGCAGGTTTTTCTCCCGTGCGTAAAGCTCAAAAAGCTGCCCGTAGGTCAGGATGTCCGGACCACCGATGTCGTAACTCTGCCCCGTGGTGCCTTCTTCCTTCAGACAGCCCATGAGGTAGCCCAGCACATTGCTTACGGCGATGGGCTGGCAGCGCGTGTTGACCCAGCGCGGCGCCAGCATCACGGGCAACCGCTCCACAAGGTAGCGCATAATTTCAAAGGAGGCGCTCCCTGCGCCCAGAATCATGGCGGCGTGCAGCTGGGTAACCGGAACCCGGCCCGCGGACAGAATGGCGCCGGTCTCCCTGCGCGAACGCAGGTGATGGCTCAGCCCCTCGGTATCCGCGCCCAGGCCGCCCAGATAGATGATCCGCCGCACCCTGGCGGCAGCGGCCGCATTGGCCATGTTCCCGGCCAGATATTTGTCCTGCTCGGCGAATTTGCTGCCCGCGGCTTCCATGGAGTGGACCAGGTAAAAGACCGTGTCGCAACCGGAGAGCGCCTGTTTGAGGGCTAGAAAATCCCCGGCGTCCGCCACGGCGATCTGCATATTGGGATGGGAGGCAAAGCTTCTGCAGCCGATCTTGCGCCTGGACCGGGCAATGGCACGGACAGTGTACCCCTGCTCCAGCAGCAGCGGGGTCAGGCGTCCGCCAATATAGCCCGTGGCTCCGATAATGCCGACAATGCCTTTTTTCTTCACAGCTGCGGTCTGTTGCATGACTTCAGACATGATTCCGCAAAGCCAGTTCCACCGGGTGCGGATTCAGGTAATATTGTTCCTTGAGGTAAGGCTGGTCGTACTTGCGTACGTAGTGGTTCAGCAAGGTGACCGGCACCACCAGGGGCACGAACTGCTGCGCATAATTGTTGATGACTTCCAGCAGTTCCCTCTTTTCATCGGAGCTGAGCTGCTTCTTGAAATAGCCCATGATATGCTGCAGCACATTGACGTGCTTTTTGGTGGTGGCCTGGCAGACAAAGGCTTTGGTCAACAGGGGGAGATAGGCTTCCCAGGTGTTCTCCGCCCCCAGTTCCTTGCTCTGCGCCACCAGCCGCCCGGTTTCGCGGTACAGCTGCGGATTGTGGGCCATGAACAACAGCTTGTGCCGCGAATGAAAGGCGATCAGGTTGGCCGAAGTGGCGCCCTGGGCCCTGGCATCGCGGAAACGCTTCATGGTGAACACCCGGTCGATGAAATTTTCCCGTATCTTGGGATCATGCAGCCGGCCTTCGTCTTCCACAGGCAGCCAGGGAAAATGCTCCATGAACATGGCCGCCCAGATGCCCACTCCCGAATGACGAACCTTGCCGTCCGGACCGTGGACCTTGATGCGGGTCATGCCGCTGCTGGGGGATTTGCTTTTGAAGATGTAGCCGCAGAGGTCCGCGTTTTCCAGTTCGCGCAATCTGCCTTGCCCCCAGTTCTGCATCTGATCGGTAAAATCCATCTTGCTGTGATGGGTCATCAACCGGGGCGCGGTCACCTCTCCTTCCAGCCGCAAGGCCTCGCGCGGAACGCCCATGCCGCATTCCACCTCCGGACACACCCCCACGTACTCTATCCATCTGCCCAGGGTGTCCGTCAGATAGCGGTCGTGCTTGTGCCCGCCGTCATAGCGGACCTTTTCGCCCAACAGACAGCGACTGACGCCAAGGCGGATCTTGTCTTCCACTATGGTCTGTTCACTCATACGCTAACTGCCTTGATGATACTCGCTGGTCTAACTTTTCAACCATTTTTTCAGCAACGTGTCTATGTCCACTGGTTTGGAATAATAATATCCCTGCACATACTCACAACCAAACCCTTTGAGCGTTTCCTGCTGCTCTTCGGTTTCCACGCCTTCCGCAATGACTTCCAGCCCCATGTTGTGGGCCAGAGCCACAATGGTCCGGACGATCTCCAGATTTTCGTCTCCATCGGCCATCTGGCTGACAAAGGACCTGTCGATTTTGAGCATGTCCACCGGAAAACGGTGCAGGTAGGACAGGGAGGAATAACCGGTGCCGAAATCGTCGATGGAAATCTTGATGCCCAGGGCTTTGAGCTGGTTCAGAATATTGAAAGCGGTCTCGGCGTTTTCCATGACCGCTCCTTCCGTTATTTCCAGTTTCAGGCACTCGGGCGGCAGGCCGCTTTGTTCCAGCGCCTGGCGAACGCGATCGACTATTTCCTCCAGGGCGAACTGCTTGCCCGAAAGGTTGACGCTGACCAGCAGTTCCGTATCCGGCAGGTTCTGCAACAGCTTGGCCATGGCATCGCAGGCCGTACGCAGCACCCAGTAGTCTATGGGGATTATCAGCCCCACTTCCTCTGCTTCCGGAAGAAATTTGGCCGGCGGCAAAAAACCCTGAGTGGGATGCATCCAGCGGATCAAAGCCTCGACCCCGGCGAGTTTGCCGGTTTTCAAAGAAACAATGGGCTGGTAGTGCAGCAGGAATTCATTGTGCTGCAGCCCCAGGCGAATGTCCGTGACCAGCTGCAAAAGAATCTTGGCCCGCAGATGCATTTCCGTATCAAAAATCGTGTAACGGGCCTTGCCCTGGAGCTTGGCCCGGTGCAGAGCCGCGTCAGCATCGCGCAACAGATCTTCCGCCCGCTCGTACCCCATGGAACTCAAGGCAATGCCGATGCTCGATGTGGTGATCAGGCTTTGTCCGCCCAGTTCGAAATTCTGGCTGAGAGTTTTCAGTATCTCATCGGCAAAATCCGTTACCGCGGCCACATCCGAACCATTGGTGAACATGATGGCGAACTCGTCCCCGCCGAGCCTGGCCAGCATGTCCCCAGGCTTGAGAATGCTCGTCAACCGCAGGGAAACCGCCTTGATCAATTCGTCGCCGATATTGTGGCCAAGGCTCTCATTGACCATGTTGAACCGGTCCAGATCCATCAGCAGCAAGGCGAAATGGTCGTTCTCTCCGTCGCTCAAGCCTTCCAGCTTGTCGCGCAGTTCTCCCAGCAGGCAGCTGCGATTGCACAGCCCTGTGAGAGTATCATGATACGCGTTGTGCAGCACCTGGGCTTCGGCCCGTTTCTGGTCGGTCACGTCCAGCAGGGAGATGACGCACCTGGTGGTGCCGGGCACAAGGGCCATGATCAGCACTACCACACGGACGTTCCCCTCGTGGGTCTGAACCTGAAGATCTCCGGTGACGGGCTTGTGGTTTCCGTCAATGAACAGGGTCTCGACGTAATTCTCGAGTTTTTTCAGGCATTCGGGCAGAAAAAAATCCTTGCAGGTCATCTTTCCCTGAATACGCTCACTGGAATACCCGGTAAGGGATTCGAATTCGCCGTTCACCAGGGTAATGGTGGTGTCCGCCTCCATGATGGCCATGGCAGTGCCCGTGTTTTCAAAAATGGCCCGATACTTGTGTTCCGACTCGGTCAGACGCCGGGTCCGTTCACGCACCATCTCCTCCAGATTTACGGCGTATTCCCTGATCTTGCGCTCCTGCATACGCATGGTCAGGTGCGTATTCACCCTGGCGAGCATCTCGCGCGCGTCAAAGGGCTTGCTGATGTAATCCACTCCCCCGAGTTCCAGTCCCTTGGCCTTTATCTCGATTTCATGCACCGCGGAAAGAAAAATCACCGGCGTATCACGGGTTCGGGGATCCGCCTTGAGCCGTCGACAGGTCTCCAGTCCGTCCATATCCGGCATCATGATGTCCAGAAGGATCAGATCGGGCTGCGTCTCGGGATCCTTGGCCAGTTCCAGCGCGGTATAGCCGTTGTCGGCTTCCATCACCTGATACTGCCGTCTGCGCAGATGCACGCCCAGCAGCTTCAGGTTGACCGTTTCATCATCAACAACAAGAATTCGCGGCATGGGTTCCTGGAGAGGATAAGAATGCTGGTTGCTCACGCTGTTCTCCGGCAGATTCGATACATAGGGTTCCTCATGGTCGTGGTAAAAAACTCATTCTCCCATTGGATTTTCCCAGATCAATCCAACGCGACGCACAGTTCATAAAACAAATATATTATTTCACTATGCGATGGCTTGCACCCTCAGTCAAGAGCTTTGACTGTTTTACCCCGCTCTGACAAAATATTTCGATTCTGCGAGGGAACAAGCACCCAATGCAATACAGGAGACCCAGAACATGGAACTTACCGTACTTTGCGACAACAACACGCTCATCGACCGCTACTTCCTTGGCGAGCCGGGACTGAGTTTTTTCATCGAAGACAACGATACGCGCGTGCTTTTCGACTGCGGGTATTCCGACGTCTTCATCAAAAACGCCCGCAAAGCCGGCATCAACCTCCTGAATCTGGATTACATCGTGCTCTCCCACGGCCACCTGGATCATACCTGGGGTTTGCAGCATCTTATCACACTTTACCTGGAAGCTGAAACAGAAGATCAACCCCGCCTGCGTCCCAAGCTCATCGCCCATCCGGACGTATTCTGTACGCGCGCCGTAGACGGTCTGGACCAGATTGGTTCCCTGCTGACCCCTGAAAAACTCGAAAGCCATTTTCCCCTGCAATTGAGCAAGGATCCCGTCAGGTTGAACAACAATCTGATTTTTCTGGGAGAAATACCCCGTACGCTCAAGTTCGAAGATGCTGATCCCGTGGGCGAGCGTTACGCGGGCGGCGCCTGGATTGAGGACACGCTTCCCGACGACAGCGCTCTGGCCTGGACTTCCGATACGGGTCTGGTGCTGATAACCGGCTGCGCCCACTCCGGCGTATGCAATACGGTACGCCGGGCGCAACAGGTGTGCGGCACCGAACGCGTACGCAGCATTATCGGAGGAACGCACCTTCTGGAAACGTCTCCGGAACGGTTGCAACAGACTGCGGACTTTCTTGCAAATCTGGAACTGGAATCCCTGTACGCCTGCCATTGCACGGATCTGACCGCGAAAATGGCCCTTGCGGCCCGCAATCCGGTTCGCGAAACCGGCAGCGGGGCGCGCTATTCTTTTTGATTTTTGCTCAGGGAGATGGCATGCACTTTGCTATTTTTGTGGCCATTGCACCTTCAGACACTTCCGGGGAGGCGATTATCCTGTTGCCCACTGCCGCCTTCCTGTTGACATTTCAGCAATCTGATGATTGCCTCTTTGGCTGAACTTCGCTAGATTATTGTTTCATTTGTCCGAAAGGGTATTACGCGGACGATCACTTCAAGCACTGGAGAAGACGCATGAAACTGAGCATCGAGATCAGCGGACAGATGGAACGCATCGTCATCACCTCGCTGCCCAAACGTTTTTTGGCCAAAATCTTCAAGCATTGCATGGGCAAGAACAACACGCCCTATTTCGTTAGCAACTGCCTCAAAGGCGTTCTCTACTTTGATATAGATCTGGCCAAGTCTTTTGCCGAGAGTATCGGCTACAACTGGAAGGAATGGCCCCAGGAATCCCGTTTTTTCCAGACGGACGGATTTTGCTTTGAACGCTATCTGGACATTTCAGTCAATGTGAACGGTTCGCTGCAGGAACTCGCCGCCAGCGAAGTCATCACAAAAATCAAACAGGTGGACCTGGACAACATGTTGTCGCAGGTGGAGGAAGACGAGGTCCTGATCGTCATGGGCGCCGTGGACAAAGGCTCCGAGTTTTTCGTGCTCGACGACATCGACGAGCCCTTCGAGCCCGAGGAACTGATGCTCGAACTGGTGGGTCTGGAAAACTTTCAGATTCAGGAACAGATCATCCGTGGCATCACCTACAAAGACCAGTCCCTGCGCCGTGAGCAGGGCCGCGTCACCGGCAAGAACATGCTCGCTCCCCTGCTGTTTTCCAGAAACGGCGAAGAGCTCGACATGTACGACTTTGTCTCCGAGGACACGACCTGCTGAACGGTTCGCCAAGGCGCTTTGGGGATTGTTCGAAAACAAGACAGCCGTTAGAATTTTGAACATAAAAAAGGCGGAGCCCGTACAGGCCCCGCCTTTTTTATTTTTTGTGCTTCTTATTGCTAGAGTTCGATTTTGGTTCCCAGCAGATCCAGGAATTGTTTGATCCAGTCCGGATGGGCGGGCCAGGCCGGAGCGGTCACCAGATTTCCGGAGGTAACTGCGTCGGAGAAGGTTCCGTTGGGAGACACATAGGAAGCGCCGCCCATTTCGAGGTCCGGCTGCACCGCGGGATAGGCCATGCATTTCTTGCCGGACACCACGCCGGCGGCAACAAGCAGCTGCGGGCCGTGGCAGATTGCGGCAATGGGCTTTTTGGCGGCTTCGAAAGCTTTGACGATCTCGATGACCTTCGGATAGAGCCGGATATATTCGGGAGCGCGGCCGCCGGGAACGACCAGCGCGTCGTAATCTTCGGGTTTTACCGCGTCGAAATCCGCGTTCAGCACGAAATTGTGACCGGGCTTTTCCGTATAGGTCTGATGCCCTTCAAAATCATGTATCGCAGTGGCGATGGATTCGCCGGCTTTTTTGTCCGGGCATACGGCGTGGACCGTATGGCCTACCATCAACAGCATCTGAAACGGCACCATGACTTCGTAATCTTCAACAAAGTCCCCAACCAGCATCAGAATTTTTTTAGCGGCCATGCTCTTCTCCTTAAAAAGAAAGCTTTAAGGGTTATTGATACGGGCGAACTCTACTGAAAAAGCCCTGCAGGGGCAACGGGTGCAACACAAATTTCACATTGGCTCAACGTTCGAGAAGATAAGACCTCGAAAGGCAGACCTTGACGCCGTCCTCTTCCGTATTGGCCAGACGGATGCGCCTGAAGGTCGGCAACAGCTCCAGAAATTTATCAAAGATGCGCGGATCGAACAGCTTGCCGCGTTCTTCCCGCATGATGGAAAGCGCTTCGTGCTCGGGCAGGGCCTTGCGGTAGGCGCGGTCCTGAATCAGCGCGTCGTACACGTCGCAGACAGTGGTGATCCGGGCGCTTTCGGGAATATCCTCCCCTTGCAGCCCGTCAGGATAGCCGTGTCCATCCCAATGCTCGTGATGGTGCAAGGCAATGTCCCGTGCCATGCGCAGCAGGGAAATATCCGATCCGGCCAGCATCCTGGCGCCGATCTCCGTATGGCTTTTCATGATGGCCATCTCGGATGCGTTCAGCTTGCCCGGCTTGAGCAGAATGGCGTCGGGAATGCCGATCTTGCCCACATCGTGCATGCTGGCGGCGATGCGCAGGTCATAGGCCTTCTTCAGGGTCCAATCCAGGGCTATGGACAGCTGCTCCGCGTACAATCCGATACGCCGGATATGCGCGCCGGTTTCCTCGTCGCGGTAATCCGAAGCAACCACCAGGCGCAGTGCGATCTCTTCCTCCCGGTCCCGGATGCTCTTGGTCCGGCGGGCCACTTCGGCTTCCAGAAACTCCTTGGTCAGCAACACTTCACGCGAACTCTGCAGCTGCTCCCTGCAGGTCCGGAAAGCCTTGCCCATTTTTTTGAGCAGCAACACCCGCTGTCCATTTATAAAGGTGGCCGAGGCCTCGAAAGTATGATCCGTGCCGTTGTTGTCCGTCTCCAGCCAGACATCCGAGTCCAGCATGCCGTCACCCGCCGTCTGCCAGAACTCCTCGGCCTCGGACAGGAAAAAATGCAGCACTTCGAAGGTTCCGGCAAAATCCAGTTCTTCTCCCTTGACCGGGGAATGCCGGAAAAAACAGGCCATGAACGGCGGCGGATCGCAGAGAATGCGAAAGCGGGTCTCCCCCAGGGGAGCGAGCAAAACAATGTCCAGACTGCCGGGCAAGGCTGCAAGCAAACTCTCGTACATGACCACCCCCTTCTGTACGCTCAGATGTTTTCCAGCATTTTACGGGCCAGGCCCAGAAAACCGGTTTCCACTTCCAGGCCGGATTTGGCACTGGTCCGCAACACGGTCCAGCCCATCTGGCGGCACAATTCCAGGTCCGCCTCGGTAATTTCCCATTGATCCGACAGGTCGTCCTTGTTCAGCAGCAGCAGAAAAGGCAAGTCACCGTAAGAAGCGGCGACCTTTTCATGAATTTTCAGCGCTTCCACAAAGGTACGCGGGCGCGTGCCGTCCGCCACAAGCAGGTAGCCCGAGGCCCCGCGCAAATAGGTCAAGCGGATTTTATTGAAATCGTCTTCGCCTTCCAGATCCCAGAGCATGAGCATGACGTCCTTGCCGTCCACGGCTACGACCTTTTTGTCCACCTTGACGCCCACCGTGGTCTGGTACTTTTCCGAAAACAAGGACTCCACGAAGCGCTTTACCAGACTCGTTTTTCCCACTGCAAAAGAACCCAACATGCATATTTTCTTTTGAATCATTGTCCAGATCCGTTTTGACCGCCATGAGACGCGCCCGTAAGTTGGTTGAACAGGACCACGCGCAGGGTGACGCGTCTGTCCATTTGCAGCTGTGCCTCGGAAAGGCCTGTCTTGCCCTTGCTGGGGATGGCGCTCCGCGTGGTCAGCAACGAGGAAGCAACCCCATGCGTGATCAGAAACTCTTTGACGGTTTCAGCCCTTTTCGCGGCCAGCGCCAGGTTGTAGGCCTCTGTTCCCTTGTTGTCCGCATGCCCGATCACTTCGAGGTGAAAGGTCATATCCAGATGCAGCAATAACCGTTGCAAGGCAAGGGCCTGGGTGCCGATGCGGCGCAGAATCTTTTCCTGCCGGGACAATAAATGCGTGGTATTGAATTTGAACAGCAGCCAGGCTGATTCAATGCCGTCGATAAGCGGCTGCAAAGCCTCCAGATCCGTATCCACAACCGCCTTGTCCATGAACCTGGAGATCCCGACAATGGTCGGCGCCAACCGCTCGGCAGTCATAATCCAATCATGGCCGGCTCTGCCGTTCGCGCTCAAAATGGAGTCCGCGTACTGCAGAGAAACGGTGGAAGGCGGTTCCAGCACTTCATGGGCCCGCTTGAGCACGATGACAGGATCCAGGGACTGAAACCGGGCCCAATGTCCGGAAACATTCGCAGTGCTCAGCCCGGTCTGTGGCAACAACGACTCCGGATCAGCCGCCAGTGCGTCACGGAACCCTGTGACCACAAACTTGCCGTCGCGCTTGTCCGAACTGGTGACCTCTATGCCCGGAGTCTCGGCAAGCAGCTGGAGATAGCGCTCCCAATGGGGCAGCAGCGGATCGGCCTGTTCGGCCACATTAAAGTGCGCCTGGGAGATCCCGGGCAGCAGAGGAGTCAGCTCTCTGGCCTTGCGAAGCCACTGGGGCATGGCGCTGCCGCTGACCCGCAGCACGCCGTCGGACAGGGCGAACCGCACGGACTCGGGCGGCTTCAGCGCTTCCTGAAATCTTTTCAGCACAAACTGCGTTTCCAGGGCCTGATACGGAACGAACTGATAGCGGATTTCGCCAAAGCGGGGAGGCACTTCCGCGGCCACGTTCTGCGGCGGACGGGACAGAGGATCGCGCAGTCCTTTGATAAAGGGCTGGCCGCCGCCCGCCGAATCGAGCACCACATAGCCAGGCTCATTGATGAAACGGTCCACGATGCTGTTCCAGGCGTAATGATCGCGTATCCCCAGGGCAGCCCAGGCCAGCAAGGAAACGACCACGACCAGCAGCAGCACCCGGAAATAGGGAAAGCCCTTTTTCCTTTCCTCGCGGTACCGGGTAACCAGGCAATCCTCCAGCTGCGGACGGATGGCTTCGAACGGTTCGGCGTCCCCGGCGAACTCCACCAGTTCCCTGCCCTTTTGCAGCACAATGGCTTCCAGCGCGTCGCTGAACAGATAATGCAGTTCCTCCGGGGGTTCGCCGCGGACCACGGCCGCCAGATAGGCGCTGGCGCCGCGTTCGACAACTATGGTCAGCTCGCCGATCCGCAATACGTCCAGGGATTCTTCCGCATTGGGGTCAAAGGAATCCCGGACGAAATCCTGGATGGCGGTGAACATGCCGGAGACCATGTCCGCATCCTGGTAGGCCACGTCCTGGGCCACCGCATGCTGCAGCAGCAGTCCGGTGTCTCCATGAATCAGAAAGACCTGTTCCACGCGGTACTCCAGACTGTGCAGGAGCACTATTTCTGCAAAGGACTTGCCCGTACGCAGTGCGAGCAGCCGCCATTTCAGACCTCTCAGGGAAAAGCTGTGCTCGAGCGCATGGTTGAAGGACTGGATCATGGAACGGATGGCCTCGGCGATGGACTTGCGTATCGCCGGGCCCATGACGGGAAACAGGGCGCGTGAAAGCGTCTGGGGATCGCGCTTGACAGACGAATGGAGAATCTCCTCCACCGTGGGCAACAGGGCGGAAACCAGCTGCTTGTCCTTACCCTGACGCAGGGCAATGGCTTCGGGCAGACTCCGGCTTACATCCCTGGCCAGCTTCGTGGCGTCGTCAAGCCTTGAGGTCAGCTCCCTGAGCTGCTCGATTTCCTTGTCGACCAGAAGTCCGCGCAACCGCTCCAGTTCGTCGCCGGGCGCATCAGAGGACCGATCATCAGCCATGACGACAATCAGTCAAACTTGGAAAAAAGCGTATCGCCGAGTTCGCTGTTCAACCGCAAGGCCATGTCCGTCAGCATGGAGGAAAGCACGTTGCGCTCCACCATGTCGTGGCGAATTCCGGAAGCAGTCTTTCTGAGGGCGGACTGGGCTTCGTCATGCTTGATCCGGATGTCGTCGCTGAGGCTTTTGGCCTGGTCCAGAAGCTGCTGGCGCAGTTCACGGGCCTGCTTTTCCTGGCTGTTGTCCAGCTGCTGAATCTTTTTATCCAGGGCCGCAGCGGAACTTTTAAGATCCTTTGCAATTTCGGCAAGAGCGTCCCCCCGGTCGCGCTGCTCGGTCTCGATGCGCTCGAAAAGCGCCTGCAGTTCGCCTTTGAGATAGGTTTCCAGTGAATCCAGGCGATTTTTGAACTCCGACTTGGCTTCACTGATCTCCTTGGCGAAATGTTCGTTCATTTGCGTCAGCTTCTTGTCAAGATTCTTCATCTGCGCACCGAAAAGCAAATCGCGAATCTTATCCATGTTGGCCGTATCAGGCTCCATGACTTCGGGCCTGGACATCGCTTCGTCGGCAGATTCCACGTCATGCGTGTTGCTGGCATCCTGATTCATGTTTTCCTCCCCTTCGCTTTGCCGGAACTGCTGGCTCTTTCATTACAATTTGGATCGAAGCTTAACAAAAATATCAATTTTTGGATACCGAATATTTCACGTCCCCCTTTACCGGTCGGTATTTCACAAGGACAGCAACTGGCCCGGGGCCGGAAAGAAGCGCTATTCGATAAAACGGAGGGAAGGCACAAGAAGACGTGCGGTTGCGGCAGGCCCTGGAGGAGATTCCCCCCCGAAAATTTCCAACCAGGGCATATTCGCATGCTATCGGCAGCTTCAAAATAAAACTTTACCCTTTGCGAAAAGGTATTCTTAAGACTGACTGGGGATTTCTTGAATTTTTCCCAACCTGATCCTCCCCAAAACCCATCCGAAGTTCCCCATTTCAGCTTCCAGCCCCCCTGATTTGCCTAAAAACAGTACCGCGCACCTGTTTTTAGTGTCTCAATATTAAGCAAATCTAAAGTTAATATTAATAACTAGAGAAAATACTTTTACATAAAATTACATTCTTTATTGATTCCTTAATGGATGTTTCGTGTCTCCGCCTACGTATATATAAAAAACAAACGGAGGCGTCATGCGAACCACAGGGAACGACTACATCATTGATACGGGGACAAAATTGTGGGGAGGAGACATGCATGAAGGACTCTGTATGAGCTCGCTGCTTTGTCCGGGACACAACACGATTGCTGCATACATCGATAAAAAACTGCCGGCAAAAGTAAGATCAATTGTTGAATCACACATGTCTTCCTGTAAAGAATGTCGCACAGAAATTTTTGAACTGAGAAAAATTTTAAAATACTTGGACGAAGAATAAGGAGAGAGATATGTACATCGACGCAACAACATATACCAATTCCGCATATTCTTCATCAGAAGACGAAGAATCCTCATCCGAAATTAGCGCAGAAGATTTTCTGGAACTTCTTGTAGCGCAATTGGAGAATCAGGATCCGTTGAATCCCACTGATGATGCAGAGATGCTTGCCGAATTGGCTCAAATGTACACTCTCGAAGAAATGTCAACAATGAACGAGAACCTGGAAACAATGACTTCGCAGTTGAACCTCATTCTGGTCAACAGCGCCGTAAGCTTCATCGGACAGGAAGTCATCGCGGAAGGCGACACCATCACTGTGGACGATACGGACATCAGTGAAATCACCTACACGCTCGATGAAGACGCTGTTTCCGGAGAAGTCTCCATCTACGACGAAGACAGCAACATCGTCCAGACCGTGACCCTGACCGAATTGGAAGGCGAAACTGAGCATACCTTCCAGTGGGATGGATACGACGACGACGGCAACTACGTGGATGACGGAACCTACACGGTCAGCTTCACCTGCTACAACGAAGACGGCGAAGTGGTTTCCGTAGACACGACGGCCACAGGAGTCGTCACCGGCATCACCACGGATGACGGCAGCACGGTGTTCGAACTCGCGGACGGACGCACGGTGGCCATGACCGATGTCATCAAGGTTTCCAGCCCGTCCACTGACGACAGCGACGACAGCGACGATGATTCCTAACCCTAGAATGATCGATATTTTTCAGGAGGCATAGCAGATGTCTACATTAACAAGCGCAATGTGGTCCGGAGTCAGCGGACTTACCGCTCACAGCCAGGGCATCACCGTTGTCGGCAACAACCTGGCCAATACCAGCACCACCGGTTACAAAGCCGCCTCGACCACCTTTGAGGATGTGTTCTACTCCACAGTGGGCACGGCCAACGGCACTTCCCAGGTTGGCAACGGTGTCGCCGTATCCAGCATCTACCAGGATTTCTCCTCGGGTTCGTTCACGACGTCCACCTCGTCCACCGACCTGGCCATCGACGGCAACGGCTTCTTCATGGTCAGCGATCCCACCACCGGCGAAGTTTACTATACGCGTTCGGGCAACTTCTCCTTTGACGAAGACGGTTACCTGGTCAACGCTGCCGGTTACCGGGTTCAGGGCTGGGATGTGGGCGAAGAAACCTCGAGCGGACGCGTTACCACTTCCGGCGCCCTCGGCGACCTCGTTCTGGACAGCTACCAGTGTTCGCCTTCGGCCACCTCGCTGGTCACCGCACTGGTCAACCTGGACTCCACCAGCGAAGGCGCTGCCACGGACGAAGACAATCCCTTCTTTGCTCTGGCCAGCGAATGGGACGGCTCCGCGGAAGAATCCCTCGGCGATTCCGACTACACCTACCAGACCACCATCACGGTCTACGACGAGGCAGGCACCAGCCATACCCTGACCATCTATTTCGACAAGGTCGACGAAGACAGCGTAACCAGCGGATCCAGCGGAAGCTCCTACTGGGAATTCATCGTCACCTGCGACGCCGACGAAGACGGCCGTACCATCAATGGACAGAGTCTTTCCGGCACTTCCAACGCGGGACTTCTGATGATGGGTACGCTGACTTTCAACTCCTCGGGCGTACTTACCGGATCGAGCGCCTATACATTGTCCTCCAACGCGTCAGGAGACTTGAGCGACCTGTCCAACTGGACGCTCGCGGACGTGGATGAGGACGGTTACCCCATATGTACGGCCAACTTTACGGGGTCTTCCAACGCCAGCACCACGGGCGAATCCAACGCCCTGAGCATCGGCATCAACCTGGGCATCAGCAGCAACAACGGCGACGACGAATACGCCTGGAACGCCACCGGAGTCACCGCCGCCGATATCGGCACCGATGCGGACAACCTGGTCAATTACGCCGATCCCCTGATCGACGCCAACGCCACCACTTCTTACGATTCCTCGTCATCCACCATCAGTACGAGCCAGGACGGCTACGCGGCGGGCTTTCTGGAAGATATCGAAATCGACGAAAACGGCGTGGTCGCGGGCAACTTCTCCAACGGGCAGACCATCGACCTGTTCGTCATCGGCCTGGCAAGCTTTGTCAACGAAAACGGACTGAACCAGGAAGGGGCCAACCTCTACTCCCAGACCGAGGAATCCGGCCTGGCCACCACGGGCATTGCCGGAACCAGCAACCTGGGGTCCATCGAGTCCTACACCCTGGAAGCCTCCAACGTGGACCTGTCCACGGAAATGGTCGAACTGATCTCGCTGCAACGCGGCTATCAGTCCAACTCCAAGGTCATCACCACTGTAGATACGCTGCTTTCCGAAGCACTGAACCTGAAGCGCTAACCCTGAGTAATCGAGGATAGTGATATGTCGCTCAGCTCTCTCTTAAGCATCGGCGCAAGTTCTCTGATGAACGCGCAGACCGGTATCTCCGTGACGGGAGAGAACATCGCCAACGCGGACACTGACGGCTACAGCCGGCAGACTGTCAATTACTCGACCAACACGTACATCAACATCTACGGACAGTCGCTGGGAACGGGCGCGAGCGTCGAATCCATCACTCGTAACTACGATTACTACATCGAAGCGCAGTATCTCGCGTACTACTCGCAAAGTACCTACTACGAGACCATGTCTGAAACATTGTCCACGGTGGAGACGCTGTTCACGGAAGATGACGACTACGGCATCTCCACCGCGCTGGATGATTTCATCAACACATTCAGCGAATTGAGCGAAGCCGCGGACGATACCGCCACCCGGCAGGAAGTCATCGACTATGCCGAAAGCTTCATCGATACGCTGCAGACCCTGGCAGAAGGCCTTGAAAGCCAGGTGGACGCCCTCAATTCGTCCATCGAAGACGATGTGGACGAGGCCAACCAGCTCATACAGGACCTGGCAGCCCTGAACAAAGAACTCGCGGGCGATTCGGACAATTCGGAACTCCTGGACGAGCGCGATTCCAAGATCCGCGAACTGGCGGCTTTGCTGGACATCGATGTCGAATACAACACCGACACCAGCAATGTGACCATCCGCCTGACCTCCGGGCAAACCCTGGTGGACGAGGGCACGGCCTACAGCATCGGGCTCGAAAGCGCGCAGGCCAGTGCGGACCTGACCAAGGATTCCACCTTTGACGGATCCATCTACTTTGACGGTGAAAGCTCCCAGGAAATCACCATCGAATTCGTCACCGACGGCGCTTGCGACGGCACCTCCAACGCGGCCACCTTCAAGGTGTCCCTGGACGGCGGCGAAACCTGGCTGACCGACGACAACGGCGAAGTGCTCACCTACTCTGCCGGTGGCTATGACGACGCAGTGGAAATCGAAGGCGTGACCATCTGGTTCGGTGATTCCGACGACCCGTACACCGACGCCACCACGGACATTTCCACGGGCGACGAATTCGAAGTGGTCGCCAAAACCGGCCTGTACTGGTACAACACCACCTCGGGCAAGGAGAACATCACGCCTCTGGAAGATTCGGACTCGGGCGACGACAGCCGGCTTTCCGGCGGCACCATCGCTTCCCAGCTGACCACCAGGGACTATCAGGTCACCTCCTACCTGGAAGAGCTCGACGCCATCACCGAAGAGCTGATCTGGGAAGTGAACTACCAGCACAGCCAGGGCACGGGGCTGACCCACTATTCCTATACGTCATCCACCAACTCGGTGGACAATTCCTCGGAAGCCCTGGGCGATTCCAGCCTGGCCTATGCGGACTACCTTTCCGAGGGCAGTTTTTCCATAGCTTTTTACGACTCCACGGACACGGATTCCTCCGGGGCCTCCACCACATCCCTGGGCGTCTATTCCATCGACTTCAGTTCCATAGTGCCTCCTGGAACATCCACGTTCGACCCGTCCGAGCACTCGCTCCAAGACGTGGCCACGGCCATCAACGACAGCTGCGACGGACTGATCACGGCCACCGTGGTGGACGGACAGCTCGTACTGGATGCGGCGGACGGCGTGGAGTTCGAATTCAGCGACGACACCACAGGCATTCTCGCGGCCCTCGGCATCAATACTTTTTTCGAAGGCAGCAGCTACGACGACATCGCCGTGGATTCACGGGTCAGCTCCGACACCAACCGGATCAACGCCGGCCAGGTCGACTCCACGGGCATAGCCACATCGGGCGACAACACCAATGCCAATGCCATCATCGACGCCCTGAACTCCGATGTGACCATAGACACCGTTCACTCGACCGCCAGCCAGACCATCTCGGAACATCTGCACAGCCTGGTGGCCACTGTGGGGTTGGACACGGATACGGCCGCAAGAAGCTACACCTATACCACAACCCTGTCCGATTCCCTTGAAGAAGCACAGGAATCCGTCGCAGGTGTGAGTCTTGACGAAGAAATGACAAACCTGACCAAGTATCAGCAGGCCTATGAAGCTGCTGCTCAGTTGATTGAAGCGGCCCAGGAAATGTTCGACATCGTCATGGCCCTCAAGGATTAAAAGAGGTGTGATATGCGAATCACGACCAGTATGATATACGACCAGGCACTCAGCGCCATGCAGGATTCGCTGGCGGACGTCAGTCGCCTGACAGCACAGACCGCTTCGCTGCAGTCCGTAAACTCTCCGTCCGACGATCCTTCCGGGTACGCACTTTCCCTGGATCTCAAGACCACGGTTTCCAGCCTGGACCAATACTCGGAAAATATCGAAACAGCAGAATCCTGGCTGACCCTGGCTGATTCCGTACTGGGAGAAATCAGCGACCTGCTCACCTCCATCGAAGAACTGGCCGAACAGGGCGCCACCGGCACCTACGACGCGGACGAACGTTCGATGATGGCGGAAGAAGTACGCGAATTGTTCGAACAGCTGGTCACTCTCTGCAATACGGAATACGCCGGGTCTTCCATATTCGCAGGCTCCATGACGGACACCAACGCCTACAGCATCGGCCTGGGCGCTTCCGTACGCAATACCTCCAACGCCTCCAACAGCAGCGCCAGCACGCTTTCCGTCACCAGCGTCACCGGCGATGCCGATTCCACCATCTACGTGGAATTCGAAAGCGACGGCGTGGTCGGCCAGGACGCCATCAGCTACCGCTACACGGACGACGGAGGCGACACCTGGACCTACGCCACTCTCGCGGCTGGAGAAACCACTCTGGATCTGGGAGATGCCGAGGCAGAGCTTGTATCCGGTTCGGAGGTGGCCGCCTCATCAGACGAGGGCGAAGGCGACGGCACAGTGGTCTGGATACGACCGGCGGCCTATTACCAGGGCGATACCGAAGACGATCTGGAGACCTATTACTACGGATCCTCTTCAGTGGAATACGAAGCCTCCGGTGACTTCGACTCAACGGTCACCGTACGCATCGACTCCGATTCCACCGTGACCGGCACCATCAGCTATTCCTACAGCACGGACGGCGGTTCCACATGGGTCACCGGCAACACCACGTCCAATGCCACATTGTACGTGCCTGGCGGCTTCATCGATCTGGAAGCTTCCAACGCGAGCGTCAGTCTGGACGCCGGGGATCAGTTCGTCATCCAGCCCAGCACGGCCGACATATCCGTACAGATCGGCTCCAGCAGTGAAATTGTCATCAATACCGTTGGCAAGGACGTCTTTGGCGGCCTGTATTACGAGACCGGGGAAACCGATCCCACCTCGGCTGAATCTTCAGACGGCTCCAATATGTTCGAAACCATCGGAGAATTAATCGGGTATCTGGAGACGAACGATATAGAAGGTATAACCTCGTGCATAGATGGGCTTGATGACGCGCACGAGCTTGTCACCACCTACAACGGCGAAATCGGCGGAAGAGAAATCCGGCTCGAGTACGCTGCCAATAATATCGACGTATTGACCAACGTGGCAGAGACAGGGATTTCGAATATTCTTGATGCCGACTATACGGAACTGGCAACCAAACTATCTCAGGCAGAGTATATTTACGAAGCAGTTTTGGAAAGTTCTTCTCTTATCATGGGCCTCAGCCTGATGGACTATATATGATACTGCACGAGGTGCGTCATGACTGAATACTGGTCTGGCTCCATCACTTTTACCGGACTTGGAAGCGGTACGGATTTCGACTCCATCATTGAAGCGGAGATGGAAGTTGAAAGCTATCGTTTGACTCAGCTGGAAGAATGGGAGGAACAATGGACTTCCAAACTCGAGCTGATCGAAGATCTTTCCACTGCCCTGGCGACATACGAATCCGCTCTGGAATCCATGAACAGCATCGGCTCCTTTCTTTCCAAGGAAGCCACTTCCACCAATGAGGAAGTGGTGGGAGTCTCTGCCACCGACGAAGCGGTGGAAGGACACAACACCATTGAAGTCGGGCAGGTGGCGCAAAACAGCATTGTCACCTCCTCCACGTCCTGGTCCTCCGAAGAGGACAGCGTCACGGATTACGACGGCGTCATGGGGTTCTATTACGGGAATGACTATTACGAAATCGACGTGGATGCAGGCACCTCGCTGGAAGAACTCGTCTCGCTGATCAACAACGACGCGGAACTCGGGCAATGCATCACCGCCTCCATCATCGATACGGGCGACGACTATGTCCTGCAGCTTTCCGGTGCGGACATGGGCGAAGACTACGCCATTTCCGTGGTCAACGTCGGTCTGGGCGACGAAGAAGTGCTTTCCCAGCTCGGTGCCGATGATTTTTCCACCTCCCAGGAAGCCCAGAATGCCCTGATCAAGGTCAACGGCTACCCCGAGGGTGAGGATGAATGGATCTCACGCGAATCCAACACCATCGACGACGTTATCGACGGCCTGACCCTGACGCTTTACCAGGACAGCGCCGGTGAAACCATCGAAATTACCACTGTCAACGATTCCGACGCCATGTACGAGAACATCGAGGCCTTTGTGGAAGCCACCAACGAGGTCCTCGCCGCCCTGGCCGCCTTTGACGACTACGACGACGTCTCCACCACCACCACCGAAGACGACGACGTCACCACCACCTTCACCTCGGTCCACGGCAACTACGGTGTCACCACCATCGATTCCATGCTCTCGAGCATTCTGTCCTCAAAAGCCCTCGGCTTCAGCTACTATGATTCCGATACGGGGCTCGGCGATCTTTACACCGCCCTGTCCACCATAGGGATTTCCACGGAAACGGACGAGGACTCCGAAGATTTCGGTTTGCTGGTCATCGACGAAGACGAACTTTCGGAGGCCATCGAAGAAGATCCCGACGCCGTGGCCAACCTGTTCGCCACGGAAAACGAAGGCGAATCCCATGATACGACCTGTACGTACGAGTCTTCCATCGAAGACCTGACCGAAGCCGGTGATTACGAAATATCCTATACCGTGGAAAACGGCGAACTGGTCAGCGCTTACATCAACGGCAACGAAGCCGAAATCGACGGCTGGACCATCACCGGCGTCTACGGCAACTCGGAAGCCGGTCTCGTTGTCTCGGTCAACGACAAATCCGACGGCACCCACACCAGCGATGTCTCCATCCGCCAGGGCCTCATCAACACGCTCCTGGACACGCTGGATACCATCACCGACTCCGAAAGCGGCATTCTGACCATCATCGAGGACAACTATCAGGAAATCATCGACAATAACGCCGATGATATCGAGGCGGAAGAAGCGCGGCTGGATGCCAAGGAAGAACGCTTGATAGAAAAATACGCCACTCTGGAGGCCACATTGGGCGAATACGATGACCTCAGCGAAACCCTGGAAAGTTTGATCGACGACCTCGAATAGAACCTGCGCACACCTATTGCCGCGGTTCTCTTATACGCATTTCAATACCCCTTGTTCACGCAAGGGGTATTTTTGTACATTATCGGCAATTGCGACATATATATTTTACAATCCTGTCATATTTTTCTCGTCAACACCTTCCATATTCCTTCATTACATGCCCTACCGAACCGTTCGGTTTTCCTGCATCCATGGCTATTCGCCCCTTGGCCTGGATATTGCTGAATTCGTGATCACCCGTAGTGACCCGCTACGGCGCCATCACCTGGGGAGCATCAAATGAACCGGATTCTTGTGATAGATAACAATCCAGAATCGCGTGGATTTCTCGTTGGATTATTGGAGAGCGAGGGGTATGCGGTCGATCAGGCCGACAATGAAACAAGCGGGATCGAGCTGTTTCAAACCAAAAAACACGACCTGCTTTTGACAGAAATAGCAATACCCGGCGAAGAACGGCTGGAAATGCTGCGTACGCTGCATTGGACCAACCCGGACATGCGCTGTCTCGTATTCTCCGGCGATTACGAGTTCGCCTCCTACTCCTGCCTGGAAAGCGCCAGGGCCTGCGGAGCCATGGACATCTTCACCAACCCCTACGATACGTGCACTGTTCTGGAGCTGGTCCGCCTGGCTCTCAAGACCTGATCATTGTTCACGACGCCGTGCGAATAAAAATGCCGGGCTCGATGCCCGCATGTTCGCAGCGCAGTGTCACATTCAGGCCCGGATGGGTCTTGTCCAATCCCTGGCCGTCCGCATTTTCCAGAGCGTACTCCTGTGACGGGAGTTCCGGACGCCGGAGCCCCGGCAGCAGCAAGATTACTCCCTGCGAAGCATCCCAGGGGGACTTGACCGCCACATGCCAGCCGTCAGGCGTGTTTTCCGCCTTTCCAAGCACCTTGCCCAGAACCGGCAGCCGTTTTTTCTCCGGCTCCCAGACGATCCGCCTGTTTCCAGGCAGAAAAAATCCCGTGCCGAGCTTGCGTGTCGCCGCGTTTTCCAGCTCCGCCAGATATTCCCGAATCCGGAATGACCTGCCGCCCTTTTCCAGATCCAGCAGCGCGCTTTTATAGGCATCCACGGCCTGGGCCACATACAGCTCGCTCTTGGTACGGCCTTCGATTTTCATGGCCTGAATGCCCAGGTGACGAAACCAGGCTGCGTACTTGATAAGACAAAGATCTTCCGCCGCCAGCAGACTGCTGTGATTGCCGTATTCTTCCAGCTCCCACAGGGCTTCGCCCGGACGCAGTTTTTCCTCCAGCCCGATTGGGGCAGGCTTGTACAAAAATCGGCAGGGATGCGTACAGGCGCCCATGTTGGCCGATCGCTGGTTGACGTACGCGCTCAGCAGGCAGCGACCAGAGATGGCCATGCACATGGCGCCGTGCACGAAGACCTCGAGCTCGGGCCCCCCGGCCTTGCGCGCGCTCTCGGCCAGGGTCCTGATGGATCTGGCATCCAGCTCCCGGGCCAGGTTGACACGGGTAACGCCGAAATCACGCCAGAAAGCCATGGAATCGCTGTTGCAGGTGTTGGCCTGCGTACTCAGGTGCACTTCCAGCCCAGGAGCCAGCCGTTGCGCCTGGCGCAGCACTCCGGGGTCCGCGATGATCAGCGCGTCCGGTCCGTCCGCGCCGAAATCCGCCAGCAGACGCAAAGCGTCCGTGGTTTCGTGCATCTCGGTTTCCCGCGGCATGGCATTGAGACAGCAATACACCCCTACGTTTCGGCTACGGGCGTACGCAATGGCCTCGAGCAATTCCTCGGGGCCGAAATCGCCCCCTTTGACGCGCAAATTGGGTCCTGGTCCGGCAAGATAAACCGCATCCGCTCCGTAGGTAACAGCGGTACGCAGTTTGTCCATGTTGCCGGCCGGCGCCAGCACCTCCGGGCGGGTGCGTAAGGATTCAGACATGCCTCAGACCTTCAGCCCCTGACGTACGCGATATTCCTTGAGATCATCCAGAACGCTGTCCGGAATGTGCAGTCCGCCCTTGCCGACTCCCAGACGAATTTTCGGCTTGGGGCTGCCGTGAAAATCAGATCCGCCGCTTACCTGCATTTCCAGCCGCTGGGCCAGATTCAAAAGCCCCTGTTGCTGGGATGCGGAATGCTCACTGTAGTAGGCTTCAAAACCATCCATGCCCACGTCGCGCAGCCGGATGCTCTCCGTGGCCACCTCGTCAATATTCAATCCGTTGAGAAAGGGGTGGGCCATCATCACGGTGGCGCCCTCGTTTTTCATCAAGGTCACGGCTTCCACCGCAGTCAGCACCTTTTTGGGCACATAAGCTTTGCCCCTGGGTCCCAGAAACCTGGTAAAGGACTCTTGCACGCTGGTAACATACCCTTTGTCGAACAGGATGGCGGCAATATGCGGACGCCCTACCGAACCTTCTCCCGCACGTTCCTTTACTTCCTCATAGGTTATGTCTATACCTAACTTCTGCAACTTTTCGACGATTATGATGTTGCGTTCGTGCCTGTGCCGTATAAGCTCGTCCAGAGAACCCATCAATCCCACAGGATTGACAGGAAGCCAGAGCCCGAGGATATGCATTTTGGCGGATGGAGTGACAACACTCAATTCACAGCCGGGGATAACCTCGATACCGGCATCTTTTCCGGCCTGTAATGCTTCTTCGAGCCCGGTCACGGTGTCGTGATCCGTTACAGCCAGAGCACTCAGACCTGATTCCTTGGCAAGTTGAACCAACTCTGCAGGATGCAGAGATCCGTCGGATGCTGTTGAGTGCGTATGTAAATCTATGGACATGAGGGAAGAACCTCCATACTTGCAGCTGATGAATAAATTATTGTTACTCCAATGAGGTGGGTACTTTTACAACTACTTTACTAATGAATAACATCTCTCAAAGTATACAGTGACAACAATGATGGTAAGTCAGCATGAGGACTATAGTGCCGGACGCATGTATTTTTTGAGTGAGAAAAACAGATACAGTGGTTCATTAGCATAAAATAATGCACAAGAAAAATAAAAAAAATCAAGACTTTTTCAAGATTTTCATTTACTTTTTGCTCGGTGTTTATTATGAAGTATTTCATATTGAAGATGTCAAACCAACTCAGCCAATCCCTTGAGGGGGCCCCAGGATGGACCGTTATCAGTACCTGAAGGCAGCACTTTTCTCAGGGCCATTTTTCGGATTGTCCTGTGCGGCGGCTCTTTTGGTTGGTATTGCGTTTTCATTTGTGCTGACGGGTTGCGGCGGCAGCAGCCCTCCGCAGGAAAATCTGAATGCTGAAGGCTTGCCCAGAGACAAGCCCAACTGGACCTACCAACCGGACGGTTTCAACCTCCGGGTCAAAGCGGACGCCCTGCTGAACCTGTACGACAACACCGGACATACGACTGTTCTGTGTGTTTACCAGCTTTCCGACCCCAACAAATTCAACAGCACAGCCAAGACGCAAAAGGGAATCCTGACGCTTCTGGACTGCAGCAAGGCCTTTGATGCCAGCGCAGTCACATTTGACAAGATTATCGTACAACCCGGCGAAGATAAAGTCTTCACCATGCCCAGAGCGGAAAAAGCGCTGTTTGTGGGAGTCGTCGCGGGATTCTACGACCTTGACCCCACCCGCAGCGCCCGTTTGTTCAAATATCCGGTCATTTCCCAGGACGAGGGATTCATCTCAACGGATATCGTACGCACGCCGGGAAAACTTGTTGTGAACCTCTTGCTCGGACCGGTCGGCATCCAGCAGATAGGGAGTGAATAGTGGGCAGCGAAAGACCCATTTTCTGGCACCAGGGATTGTTCCTCCAACCGCAGCATTTCCAGCTCACGGATCGCTATCACGACCAGCAGCTGGGCTTGCAGCGCGCCTACATCAAGAACCACTTCTGGGGCTGCGCCGGACTGCAGATAAACGAACCCGGCCTCGGCAACAAACTGTTCGAAATTTTTCGCGGGGAATTTCTGTTTCCGGACGGCACCTTTGTCTCCTATCCGGGCAATGCCGTCATCAAGGCGCGCTCCTTTGACGAAGCCTGGGTGGAGGCGGAAAAGCCTTTCACCGTCTACGTGGGGCTCTACAATTACGACCCCAATGACGAAAACGTCACACAGCTTTCGTCATTCGATGAAGTACAGCAGACAACGACCCGCTATGTTACCTTGCTCGACCCGGAAGACATGCCGGATACCCTGGGACAGGGGCCTGACGCCAAGGTCAAACTCCTGAGCTATGTGGTGAAGATCTTCTGGGAAACCGAAATCCGGGAAGTAAAGAACTGTCACATCATGCCCATTGCCCAGCTTGTCCGCGAAGGTGACGACGTCATGCTTTCCAAGGCTTTTATTCCGCCTTGCCTGCGCGTTACGGCGTCCCCCATTCTGGAAGCCCAGGTCAAGGAAATCCGAGATCTGGTGGGCTCGCGCTGCCGACAGCTGGAAGAATACAAAAGCCCCAAGGATCTGCAGGGGATGGAACTGGAGATTCGCTACTTTGCCTTTCTCCTGGCCCTGCGGTCCCTCAACCGGTACGTGCCCCTGTTCTATTCGCACGCCGAATCCGTCACCGCGCACCCCTGGGAAGTCTACACCACCATACGCCAGATGCTCGGCGAGCTGTCCACTTTTTCCGAACGCATGAACGCTTTTTGCGAGGACAGGGCCGGCAACCGGCTGCTTCCCAACTACGACCATGAAAATCTCTGGATGTGCTTTTCCCAGGCCCGTCAGCTGGTGGCGCAGATGCTCGAAAGCATCATGCTCGGACCCGAATTTCTTATCCGGCTCGAACACGACGGCGAATACTACAGCACCGAAGCCCCGGACCATCTTTTCGACCCGGACAACACCTTCTGGCTGGCCCTGCGTACCACCATGGCCGCGCCGCAGGTGCTGGAAGCCGAACAGCACGTCATCAAGCTCAGCGCCGCAAAGAATCTTACCACGCTCATCGCACGGGCCGTGCCCGGCATTCCGCTCGAATATCATGCGGAAACGCCTTCGGGCATGCCCAGAAGCGTGAACGTGCATTATTTCAAAATCGACAAGTCCAGCCCACTCTGGAAAGATGTGGAGCGTACGCGGAATATCTCCCTGTACTGGGATTCCGCTCCTGACGACCTTATTGCCGAGATCATTGTCCTGAGGGGTTAATCTCCATGCGCCTGATTGATTATTTTGCCGACATCTTCGCCTACACCCTGCTTTTGCTGGAAGATTCGGCCAATCAACCTTCCATAGACCAGGCGCGGGAGGAGTTGGAAAAGCTGTTCGTGCAGGCCCGTCACAAAGCCCTGGACAAGGGAGTGGACCGCGAGACCTTTGCCGAGGCCAAATTCGCCGTCTGCGCCTGGGTGGACGAAACCCTGCTCTGCTCCAACTGGGACTCTCGGGACGAATGGAAGAAAAACCAGCTGCAGCGTCTGCATTTCAACACCACCAATGCGGGCGTGGAATTTTTCGAAAAGCTGCAGGCTTTGGGCTCGGAACAAAAAACCGCTGCTGGAAATTTTCGCCACCTGCCTGGTTCTGGGCTTTCGCGGACGCTATTTTCTCGACGATCAGGCAGCCGAGCTTCAGGAAATCAAACGGCGTACGCTGAAATACATTCACGAGAAGCAGCTGTTCTCTGCCGAGGATACGGATGACCGTTTGTTTCCTTTTGCGTACCAGGGCAAAGCGCTGCCCAAACGTTTCAAGGGCTCTTTCCGGCCCTTTGACTGGTATTCGGTGCTCATCCCAATAGCGGCCGTGCTGATAATGGTGGAACTCTATTTTTTTTACAGAAACGATCTCAACCTGATGCTTTTGAACTTTTTCGGGTCCCTCAAATAATAAAGCGGAATCATGGGCAAGCTCTTACTCAAGGCACTGAAAATATTCTTCATCATCCTCCTCGTCCTCCTGGTGGTGGCGGGGCTGGTCTGGCTTGTCATATACAAAAACTGGCCCTGGTGGATCGGCGTGTCCATTTTCGCCGGGCTGTTTTCTCTGGTGCTCTTTGTTCTGTTCCTGAAAAAATGGTATTTCCGACACCGTGAAAAAAAATTCGTCAAGCGCGTCATCGACGAGGACAAAGAACGCCTTGGCGATCCCAAGCTGGCCAACCGCCAGATTTTTCTGGACCTTCAGGAGCGCTGGCGCCAGGCCATAGAGGTACTGCGCCAATCCAATCTCCGCCGTTTCGGCAACCCGCTCTACGCCCTGCCCTGGTATCTGATCATGGGCGAATCCGGTTCGGGCAAGACGGCCGCGGTAAAAAGCGCCCGTTTGAGCTCCCCGCTCACGGATGTCACCCCCATCACCAGTACGGACGGCACCAAGAACTGCGACTGGTGGTTCCTGGACGAAGCCGTGATCATGGACACTGCCGGCAGATATTCTTCGGCTCTGGATCCGGCGCGCGACAAGGAGGAATGGCGCGAATTTCTGACCCTGCTGGCCAAGCACCGCAAAAAGGAACCCATCAGCGGCCTGATCATTTCCATTGCCGCGGACAAGCTGCTTTCCGGCGACGTGGACTCCCTGGTCACCAATGCCAAGGCCATCCGCCGCCGTGTGGACGAAATGATGCGCGCGCTTGGCGCCCGTTTTCCCGTATATCTGCTGATCACCAAGCTGGATCAGGTACCGGGCATGATGGATTTTTTCGGCAATTTGCCGGAACGCGAGCTGCATCAGGCCATGGGCTGGCTCAATGTGAACTTCCATCTGCCTCCCGAGGATGTGGTCTCGGAAGCCCTTGCCGATATTTCCAACCGCATGAAAGATCTGCGACTCTGGATTCTGGACATGTGCCAGACGCCCAACGGATCCATGATCGTTTTTCCGGATACACTGGACAGAATGCGTCCGAGCCTGGCCAAATTCGCCAGAACACTGTTTGACAGCAACCTGTTCCAGGAAACGCCGGAATTCCGCGGCGTGTTCTTTTCCAGCGCCGTACAGGGAGACGAAGACCGCATCTGGCTGCCCGAAACCCTGGAGACCTTCCGCTCGGAACGCATCAAGCGCCACAGGACGGACAAAGGTTTTTTCCTGCACGACATGTTTTCGAGCATTCTGCCCAATGACCGCCGTCTTTACAGTCCGCTTTTCGAATTCATCAAATGGCGCAGGCTGACCCACGCGCTGGCCCTGGCCGCCACCCTGGCCATCGTATTCAGCATCTGCGGATTGTTCACCTTTTCCTACATCAAGAATAAATCCGCCATGAGCGCTTTCATGGAAGATATCACCCAGGTTCCGAGTCTGAGCAACAACATGTCCAGGGACCTGCTGCTGCTGAGCGATTTCCGGGAACAGCTTCTGGAAATCCAGACCCTCAACCAGAACTGGCTCCTTCCGCGCATGGGCCTGCACCAGAGCCAGCTGGCGCAGAGACGGCTGGAAAAACTGTACGAAGACCTCTTCCGCGTCGGACTGGAACAGCCCCTGGACGTCAATCTTGCCCAGACAGTGGGCGAATTTTCCGAGTCTACGCCCGAAAGTACGCTGACCCGTTTCATTGCCCATTTCGTGGCCCGCATCAATCTTCTTGACGCGCAGCTTTCAGGCAATTCGGCCGGCATGAAAAACATGGCTTCACCGGACGAACGCGTTTTTAAGATCATCGACCCCAACGTGGCCTCGGAAATAGCCGAATCCTACAACAAGCTCTACATCACCTATCTGCAGCTGAACAAAACTCCGGGCTTCATTGAGCAGGAACGCAACCGCCTCATGGGCATGCTCAAGAGCACTCTGGGCGCCAAGCGCATGGAATTTTACTGGCTGGCGGACTGGGCCAACGACCTTCCCGGACTCAACCCCGTAACCATGGACGACTATTGGGGATTGACCGCCAAACCGCATGATCCAGGGCCGGAAGTGCCGCCCGCGTTCACCATCAAGGGACGCGAACGCATCAACCAGTTCATCCAGCAGATACAGCAGGCAATGGACGACCCCAATGCCCTGAAACCGCAAATCGAACAGTTCAACAGATGGTACGCGGAGCAGTACGTCAAAACCTGGGAAAATTTCGCCCTGGGCTTTTCCGACGCCCTGCGCTGGGAACGCAGCCAGATGGAATGGAAAGCGCTCACGCGCAACATGGCCAGCCTGAACAATCCGTTCTTCGAATTGCTCGATACCATGGCCGTGGAACTGAAGCCCTATGCTGAAAGCTCCACCAACTATCCCTGGGTCAGCGCTGTCATGGACTTTCAGGTTCTCAAGGAAAAGGCCAAGGAAAAGACCGCGGCCGGTGCGGAAAAATCCATCATCAGCGACATAAGTGCGGGCAAAAACGTGCTCAAGGAACTGACCGGGGACAAAAAACAGACGGCGGAGAACGCTGTTCCCCAGAATCAGCAGCCGGACAGCATCAACAAACTGACCCTGGCCAGAAAGAACAAGGCCACCACCGAAGACATCCTGGCGGTTACGGACCAGTATAACGAATATCTCAAAAGCCTGAGCCAGATCATGCCTTCCACGGTCAGCACGGAAGCGGCCTTCACCATGGTTTCCAACTTTTTCGGCATGAGCAAGAATCCCACGGAAAACAAATCGCCCTTCCATATCGCCTATCTGGCGAACCTCAAGATCGACGAGGCCCTGGAACCGCAGAATCCGCTGGATCCCATTTTCTTTGACCTGCTGATCGGACCGCTGCACTTCCTCCTGGACTACTCCATGGCGGAAGCAATCCAGCACCTGCAGAATACCTGGGAAGGCGATGTGCTCAGCTCTGTCCGAGCCGCTCCGGAAAACAAGAAATCCAGCATCCTGTTCGACAAGAAAAACGGCGTGGTCTGGAAATTCATAGACGGCCCGGCCTCGCCCTTTATCGACAAAAAACAATACGGCTATTCGCCGCGTAAATTCCTGCGCTGGAGCATCCCCTTTACCGATGAATTCTTCCGCTTCATCGAACAGGGCGCCGTGGAAAACCAGGCCACGCTGGATAAATACCCGATAACCGTTCAGGCCCTGCCCACGGACACCAACGACGGCAGTCAGCAGGATCCCTACGCCACGGTGCTTTCGCTCAGTTGCAGCAAGGGAGCCGTGAAGATTGAAAACTACAACTATCCGGCCAAGAAAAGCTTTGACTGGAAACCGGGCGAATGCGGAGACACCACCTTTGAAATCCTGTTCAACGGTATTGTTCTGCAGCGCAAATACGAAGGCGACTTCGGCTTTCCCAAATTCCTCGACGACTTCAGATACGGCTCCAAGACTCTGAAGCCCGAGGATTTCCCTGAAGATGAAGAAGCCCTCAAGCAGCTTGGCATCAGCGAGATTACCGTCAACTACACCTTCGAAGGCAACATGCCCATAATCAATCTGCTATACGCTCAGCATCTTGACGTTCCCCAGGTTATCGCGCATACCTATTCCCAATGATATTAAATATTGCAATAGGTTGAATAGGATTTTTTTCACAAGCGACGTACACCTGTCCAGGCCAAAGGATTTAGATGAAACTCAAAGAATTAGGCCGCATACCGATCAGTGATGACGCCCCTACCGGGCAAGACGTCAAATACGAACCTGAATTCGAACAACTGCAGCAGGAGATCGACAAACTTTCCATCGCATCTGTCGACGGCACCGTCATCGACTGGAAAAAAGTTACCCAGCTGTCATCCAATATCCTTTCCAAGCAGTCCAAGGACATACTCGTGGCCTGCTATTTGTCCATCGCCCTGGTGCAGACCCACGAATTCGACGGATTCGCCGCCGGTGTCACGGTTCTCAATGATCTTGTGGACTCATTCTGGGATACGCTCTTTCCTCCCAAAAAACGCATGCGCGGCAGATTGAACGCCTTGTCGTGGTGGGCGGACCGGGCCAAGGATTTTCTGCAGCATTTCTCACCGGCCAATCCGCTGCCCAAGGAGGCGGTGGATTCCCTGCGCAGTTCGCTCTCCTCTCTGGACCAGAACCTCGCGGAAAAGACAGATGATGCTGCTCCGCCCCTGCTCGAGCTGATCAATCTGGTGGACCGGCTGCCCGTGGTGGAACCAGAGCCCGAGCCGGAACCAGAACCTGAACCGGCTCCTGAGCCCGAACACATTTCCGAAGCCGAACCGGCTGCAAGTACGGAGTCCGCACCACAACAGGCCGCACCAGCGCCGGCCCCTGCAGCAGCCCCGGCAGCTGCGGCTCCCGCTCCAGCGGCACCGGCTTTCAAGCCCGCGCCTGTCACCGCTCCATCCGGGACCGAAGAGGCAACAGCGCAGATTCTCAAGAACGCGGCCAGTGGCCTGTTGGCAGTGGCCGACTTCAAGCTCAAGAGCAACCTTTCCGACCCGGTTTCCTACCAGCTGTTGCGTATTGGCGCCTGGGCGAGTCTGAAACAGACCCCGCCTGCGGGAAACGGCAAAACCATGATACCGCCTCCAGACGGCGCGATCATCAGCTCGTTCAAAAACATGCTGCAGGCCGGCAGCTATGAGAACGCCATCGTGGCCAGCGAGGAACGGGTGCCGCAATACATGTTCTGGCTGGATCTGAACCGCATCACGGCCCAGGCCCTGGGCAACCTCGGCAGCGCGTACAAATACGCGCGGGATGTGGTCTGCGCGGAGACCCTGCTGTTCACGGACCGCTTGCAGGGCATAGAAGAACTCACTTTTTCAGACGGTACGCCCTTTGCCGACCAGGAAACCAAGGCCTGGTTGAAAACTATCGGCATCGGACAGACGGGCGGCGCCATAGCCGGAGGCGGCGACGGAGCAGCGGCGAGAAGTTTCCAAAGCTTTTGGCGCGGCGCAGAAACTCGTCCAGGACAACAAGGCGCTGGACGGTATCCAGCTGATCGAGGACGGCCTCAATCACGCCGGATCCGGCAAGGAGCGCATACTGTGGAACATTGCATTGTGCCGCATATTTCTTCAACTGGGCAAGGCAGACCTCGCCGTCCCCGTAGTAGAACGAATTATTCACACCAATGACACATTTCAGCTGGACAAATGGGATACGGAACTCAGCATTGAATGTTTCGGTATCGCGTACGAGATCCTGAGTGTGAGCACGGTTGAGAACGCCCAGGCCCGCGCATTGGAAATTCTGCAGCGAATTACGCAGTTGAGCCCCACCAAAGCCTTGCGTATAGCTGGAATAAAATAGTAGCCTTTTTTTTAGTTTGTGGTAATTTTATCCATAATGAGTAATTTCTGCTGTACATCCGAATCTTCGAGGAGGTGATTCCCCATGGCGAAAGAAGGATCCGTAGCACCTAAAGAACGTGTGAATATAACTTACAAACCCGCAACCGGGGATGCGCAGGAAGAAGTCGAACTTCCCCTGAAGCTTCTTGTTTTGAGTGATTTCACCCTCAAAACCGACGAGCGTATGGTCGAGGATCGCGAGCCTGTAAGCATTGACAAAGACAATTTTAACGACGTGCTCAAAGCACAGAATCTCGAGCTGCAGATGACTGTTGCCAACAAGCTTGCCGCGCCCAAGGAGGGTGAAAAACCCGACGAAATGGGTGTGAAGTTGAATTTCAACAGCATCAAGGACTTCGAGCCTGACGCAATTGCCCAGAAAGTTCCGGAACTCAAGAAACTGATGGATCTGCGCGAAGCCCTGAAAGCAGTCAAGGGACCTTTGGGCAATGTGCCTGATTTCCGCAAAAAAGTTCAGGAAATGATCAAAGAACCCGATGCGCGCGAGAAACTGTTGAAAGAACTTGGTATTGAATAGTTGGTTTGCGACTGTATACCGGAGAGTTCTCTTCTTTCGTACGATTGGATTTCAGATAATTTCATGACGCGTTTCAGCGGAACAAGGAGGGAAACGGCACCATGGCAGAAGAACAAGCCCAACAAGAACAACAGGCCGCGGCCGCGGAAGCGACTGAAGGCTCTTTATTAGATGATATTGTCCAGGCTACCAAACTAAAGCCCAACGACGATTATTACGATGTGACCAAGGCCGGTCTCCAGGCTTTTCTGGAAGAACTGGTCAAACCCGAACGCGAAGGCGCGAAAATCTCCGGCAATCTCGTGGACGAGATGATCGGCCAGATCGATGAAAAGCTCTCGTCGCAGATTGACGCCATTCTGCATAACGATGATTTTCAGAAGCTGGAATCAGCCTGGCTTTCCCTGAAGTTTCTCGTGGACCGCACGGATTTTCGGGAAAACATCAAGGTCGAAATCATGAACGTCAGCAAAGATGATCTGCTCGACGATTTCGAAGATTCGCCCGAAGTCCCTAAGTCCGGTCTTTACCGCCGCGTGTACACGGCTGAATACGGTCAGTTCGGTGGTCAGCCCTACGGCGCCATGATCGCCAACTATGAAATCGGCCCCGGCCCTCAGGATATCAAGCTGCTTCAGTACGTGGCCAGTGTTTCGGCCATGTCCCATGCGCCATTCTTCGCTGCGGCGGACAAATCCTTCTTCGGCATCGAAAGCTGGGAACAGCTTCCGCAGCTCAAGGATCTGCACGCCATTTTCGAGATGCCGCAGTACACCAAATGGCAGTCTTTCCGTTCGTCCGAAGACGCGCGCTATGTGGGTCTGACCATGCCCCGCTTTCTGCTCCGTCTGCCCTACGGACCGGACACCCAGCCCACAAAGACCTTCAACTACCAGGAAAACGTTTCCGGCGGCAATGATTCGTTCTGCTGGGGCAACACGGCTTTCGCCTTTGCCTCGCGCCTTACGGACAGTTTCGCAAAATACCGCTGGTGCGCCAACATCATCGGCCCGCAGGGCGGTGGTGCGGTGGAAGATCTTCCCCTGTACCAGTTCGAGGCCATGGGCGCCATCCAGACCAAAATTCCCACGGAAGTTCTGCTTTCGGAACGCCGCGAATTCGAACTTGCCGAGGAAGGCTTCATCGGCCTGACCATGCGCAAGGGCAGCGACAACGCAGCACTTCTTCTCCGCGAACTCCTGCCAGAAACCGAAATTCTTCGGCAACTCGGCAGAAGGCAAGGAAGCGGAGCTCAACTACAAACTTTCAACCCAGATGCCCTACATGATGATCAGCAACCGCCTGGCGCACTACATCAAAGTGCTGCAGCGCGAGAACATCGGCACCTGGAAAGAACGTCAGGATCTCGACCGCGAACTGAACAAATGGATCAGCCAGTACGTCACGGAAATGGACAACCCGTCTCCGGATGTCCGGAGCAGACGTCCGTTGCGGATGTGCAAAATCGAAGTCAACGATGTTCCCGGCGATCCCGGCTGGTACAGTGTTTCTCTGAAAATGCGTCCGCATTTCAAGTACATGGGTGCTTCTTTCACCTTGTCTTTGGTCGGCAAACTGGACAAAGATTAGTTTCTCGTAAAATAGATGTAACGTTTGTCCGCCAAAGTGCGAATACCCTTTTACGGATCTAGGCGTAGCAGGTTTACATCAAGGATTACAAAATAGTTAACCCAACACCTATAAGGAGAGAGACATGGCGCTGACTTCTTACATGAAAGTTAAAGGCAAATCCCAGGGCGAAATCAAGGGTGATTGCACGCAGAGCGGCGACAAAAAAGATACCATGCTGATCTACCAGGTAGACCACCTGGTGGAAATTCCCAAGGACACCCATACGGGTCTGCCCACAGGACAGCGTATCCATCATCCGATCACGGTTACGAAGCACTACGACAACGCTTCCCCCAAGCTGAAACAGGCTTGCTGCAAAGGTGAACAATGCGACGTCGAACTGGACTTCTACCGCATCGAGCCCGATGGAACCGAGAAGAAGTACTATACGATCAAGCTGGCTGAGGCTATCATCGTGAACGTTCACGATTACAAGCCCATGACTTTTGATTCTGCAACAAAAGAATACCATGACATGGAAGACGTCAGCTTCACGTACTCCAAGATCACTTGGACATTTACTGACGGCAACATCGAATACACCGACAGCTGGAAAGACAGCTAAGCCGTTATCTAGCTGAAAACAAAGCCGGCCGGCTCGCAAAGTCGGCCGGCTTTTATCCAACCAGCTTCTCGACCTGGTTCCGCCTATGCGAGAATTACGATTGCTCGAACGCATCAGGGACTTTGAAAAGGATCCCGAACGCCGTTTTGCGGAAGACCCGCAGGCGATGACCAAATCCGTGCTGCAGCATATTCAGCAGATCATGAATACGCGGCAGGGATCCGTGCTCATCCACGAAGACTACGGCGTCCCTGATTTCACGGACATTGCAGGCTCCTACGCCTCGGACCGCGTCCAGGAACTCGAACGGGATCTCTCCAAGATCATTATGAAATTCGAGCCCAGGCTGCTGGAAGCTTCCATCACCTTTGAAGAACAGCAGGACGATGTCCTGGCTCTGCGTTTCAAGATCAAAGGCAAGCTGGCCATGGAAAACGACGTCCCCGTGGTCTTCGAAAGCGTTGTGCAGTCTGACGGACGGATCACCATAACCGACTAATCGCTGCGATGATCAACAAATACTACCAGCTCGAACTTTCGCATCTCAAAGAACTTGCCGTCGAGTTCTCCAAAGCCCACCCTGCTCTGGCGCCCATGCTCAGTGGTCCGACTTCCGACCCTGACGTGGAACGGCTGCTGGAAGGCACGGCCTTTTTGACTGGCCTTATCCGCGAAAAGCTCGACGACCAGTTCCCGGAAATTCTGCACAGCCTGCTGCAGCTCACTTTCCCGCATTACCTGCGCCCCATCCCTTCCACCACCATCATCCAGTTTCTGCCCAAGACCGGCCTGATGGAAACCCTGAAGGTCAAGGCCGGAGCCGCCATCGCCTCCATTCCGGTAGACGGTACGAGCTGCCTGTTCACCACGTCCTACGATGTGGATGTGCATCCGCTGCAGGTTACCAACGCGGTTCTGGACAGGCCCGCGGGTTCGCAGCCCGTACTCAGGCTCAGCTTCAATCTCACGGGCATGGATCTGCAGTCCTGGAGGCCCCAGCGTTTGCGCCTGCTGCTGTCCGGCAGCTTTGAAGCCGCCGCGGACCGCTACTATACCATCCTTTCCGGCACGCAGGAGCTGCGTATCAGTTCGCCCGATGGCGGGTCCGCTGTGACGCTGCCCAAAAAATTTCTCACGCCGGTGGGGCTTGCGGACAATGAAGCCATGCTGCCCTACCCGTCCAATTCGTTTCCCGGCTACCGTCTGCTGCAGGAATATTTCATCCTGCCGCACAAATTTCTCTTTTTTGATATCACGGGCTGGGAACACTGGAAGGATCGCGGAAACGGTTCCTCCTTCACCATCGAGTTCATGCTCAAGGATACGGGACAATTCGCCCGGGAGTTCAAGCGCAGCCATTTTCTGCTCAACGCCACCCCGGCCGTCAACCTGTTCCCCCACGACGCCGAGCCCATTCTCCTGGATCACCGGCGTCCGGAGTACCGCGTACGCCCTGCCGATCAGCAGGGAGGCAACTACCAGGTCTACTCGGTGGAAAGAGTCACGGGATTCATCAAAGGCACCGTACGCCAGCGCGACTACGTGCCCTTTGAAATGTTCCGTCCGCGTACCGGGGATTCATCGGTGTACAATGTCACCCGCCGGATCTCGCCCATTGGCGAAAATGTGGAAGTGTTCCTTTCGGTGAGCTATCCGCCGGACGCGGGACCGCCCGTGCCGGAAACGCTTTCCATCAACATGCTCTGCACCAATGCGCATCTGCCGGAAAGCCTCCAGCTCGGGGACATCAGTGAGCCCACGGAAACCTCGCCCAGCCTGTTGGACTTCAAGAACATCCATCCGCCCACCGCGGCTGTTCAGCCGCCCATCGGATCGGATCTTCTGTGGCGTCTGATTTCCCATATTTCCCTGAACTATCTGCCCATTGCGGACACGGAAAACATCAAGGCCCTGCTTCGGCTGTACATTTTTCCCGGCACGCGCAACAGGGCTTCGGTGGTGGCCAACAACAAACGGGTGGACGGCGTCAGCAAACTCACGGACAAGATCGCGGACCGCCTGGTGTCCGGAGTGATCATGCGCGGACGGTACATCGACATGGAAGTCAACGGCGCCAACTTCGCCAGCCATGGAGACATGTATCTTTTCGGCACCATCATCGACCGTTTTCTTGCCGGGTACGCCAACATCAATAGTTTTACGCGCTTTCAACTCCGGGATCAGCACTCGGGTGAGGATATTCAATGGCCGATGCGCATCGGGAACCGACCCCTCCTTTGAGCATCTGGGGAGACCTGAAAGAAACCCCAGCGGCTTTCTCCTTTTTTCAGGCCATGCGCCTGGTACGCTTTCATGTGGAAAACGACCTCGGGCACAAGTCCGGAGATTTCTACTCCAATTTTCTGCGTATCCGGCCGGAGCTGTCGCTGGCCTTTCCCGGCACCGACATCACCGCCCTTGATGAAATTATCGAACAGGAAGACGACACCTCGGATGCTTCGCTCCTCTATCGCATCGAAGCCACTTTTCTCGGACTCTATGGTTCGTCATCGCCTCTGCCCACGTTTTATACCGAAGATCTCATGGATGAGGCCTCGGACGACATTTCCGTGGTCCGCGACTTCATCGACATCGTCAACTACCCGCTCTTTCCTCTGGTCATTCAGGGCTGGACCCGCTTCAGGCCCGTCATCAAGGTCATCGACGAACAGAACGAACGTTATCTGGAAATGTTCTTCTGTCTGCTGGGCCTGGGCTTTCCGGAACTGCGCCGCAAACTGCCGCACTCCTACGAGCTGCTGCGCTACATCGGGCTGTTCACCCAGTGGCCGCGTTCCGCCCTGGGACTCAAGACCCTCATTGCGGACGCCCTGGGCACGGATGCGGTGGACATCGAGCCCTGCATTCACCGGCGCGTCAAAATACCCGAAGATCAGCGGCTGAGCCTGGGCGTAGTCAACAACGCGCTCGGCGACGAGTGCTACCTGGGAGAAGAGATCGACGACCGCCTGGGCAAATTCAAACTCGTTGTCGGACCGGTGGACGAAGAAGTATATCATTCGTGTCTGCCCCAATCCAAAAATTACTACTGGCTGGAAGAGCTCGTGACTCTGTACGTTTCACAGCCTTTGGAATGCGACCTGGAACTTGTGCTCACCCCCGAAGAAGCCAGGCATCCCTGTCTTGGGCAGGAAAAATGGGGATCCCTCGGATACGACTGCTGGCTCTATTCGTCGGATACCCCCGCGGACAGCAGAGCCGAGTTTCCTCTGCATGCGTTCAACGTTTAAAAACAAGGACGGTACAGTATGGTCAATGTGGATATGAAAGCCCTCCTCTCCAAGCTCAATGGATTCTGTACGACCACTCTGCACAATGCGGCCGGCCTGTGCGTGTCCCGGACGCAATACGAGGTCATGGTCGAACACTTTCTCCTCAAATGCCTGGAGACCCCGCAAAGCGATCTGCCGCTGATTCTGCGCAGATTCGAAATTGATCCGAGCCGTGTGATTCAGGCTCTTACCAACGCCATCGAAGAACTGAAAAGCGGCAACGCGGGCAAGCCCGTATTTTCGCCAATGCTGGTGGAACTCTGCGAAACCGCCTGGATGATCTCCTCCATCGACCTGGGAGAAGGAAAAATCCGCTCCGGCGCCATGTTGCTCGCTTTTCTCAAAAACCCGCCTTTTTCGGCAACAGCAGCTGGTCGGACATCATTTCCACCATCAGCCGGGATACGCTGCAAAAAGAATTCTGGACCATCGTCAAGGCCTCCAGCGAACAACGCGCGCCCGACCGCGGCGCAGCAGCCGGCGGCACTGCCGGCGACGCACCCCAGGGCGACGGCAGCTTCCTGGCCCGCTTCTGCCAGGATTTCACCGCACGCGCGCGTGAAGGCAAGATCGACCCCGTGTTCGGTCGAGACAATGAAATCCGCCAGATCGTGGATATTCTGGCCAGACGTAGAAAAAACAACCCCATCCTCGTGGGCGAACCCGGTGTTGGTAAAACGGCCGCCATCGAAGGCATGGCCCTGCGGATCATCGAGGGCGATGTGCCGGAAATGCTCAGGGACGTCACCCTGCTCGGCCTGGACATGGGCGCGCTGGAAGCCGGCGCGGGCATGAAGGGCGAATTTGAAAACCGCCTCAAGGGTGTGCTGGACGAAATCAAATCCTCCGAAAAGCCCATCATCCTGTTCATCGACGAAGCCCACACCCTGGTGGGCGCCGGCGGACAGGCGGGCGGCAGCGACGCGGCCAACCTGCTCAAACCCGCCCTGGCGCGCGGCGAGCTGAAAACCTGCGCCGCCACCACCTGGAGCGAATACAAGAAATACTTTGAAAAAGACCCGGCCCTGGCGCGCCGCTTCCAGCTCATCAAGCTGGCCGAGCCCTCGGTGGACACCACGGTGCTCATCCTTCAGGGCATCAAGGACAATCTGGAAAAGGCCCACAAGGTCATCATGCGCAACGACGCCATGGAAGCGGCCGCGGATTTCGCCCACCGCTATATTTCCGGACGCTTCCTGCCGGACAAGGCCATTGACCTGGTGGATACGGCCGCCGCACGCGTCAAAATCAACCTCACAGGCAAACCCGCCATTCTGGAGGACACCGAACGGGCCATCCAGGCGGGCGAGCGCGTCAAACGCGCGCTGGGCCGCGACCGCGACAACGGCGTGCCCATTGACGAGGAAAAATACCAGGCGACCGTGGACGGCATTGCCGCCAATACGGACAAGGCCGCGGAAATCAAGGAACGCTGGCTCAAGGAACAGGCCGCCGCACACAAGGTTCTGGAACTGCGCGACCAGATTCACGCGCTGCGCTCCGGCGAAGCCCTTCCCGCAGACGCTCCCGAAGCCGAAGGCGACACTGCCCCGGCGGCCGAGGCAGCGCCCGCAGCTTCTCTCGAAGAACTGCAGGCCCAGCTGGACACCGCAGCCAAGGAACTTGCCGAACTGCAGGGCGATACGCCCATGGTGCAGATCGAGGTCAACCCCGACCTGGTCGGACAGGTGGTCTCGGACTGGACCGGCATTCCCCTCGGCAAGGTGGCCAGGGACGAATCCGCCGTGCTGCTGAACCTTTCCGAACATCTCAAGGAACGCATCAAAGGACAGGATCAGGCCCTGGACGGCATCACCGAAGTCATCAAGGCCGCCAAGACCGGCATCAAGAACCCCAACCAGCCCCTGGGCGTCTTCCTGCTGGTAGGGCCGAGCGGCGTGGGCAAAACCGAAACCGGCCTTTCGCTGGCCGACCTGATTTTCGGCGGCGAACACAACATCGTCACCATCAACATGAGCGAATTCAAGGAAAGCCACACGGTCAGCCGCCTGATCGGTTCGCCTCCCGGATACGTGGGATACGGCGAAGGCGGCATGCTCACCGAAGCCGTACGCCAGAATCCCTACTCGGTGGTGCTCCTGGATGAAGTGGAAAAGGCCCACCTTTCCGTCATGGAGCTGTTCTACCAGGTATTCGACAAGGGCATGCTCTCCGATGGTGAAGGCAAGGAAATCAACTTCAAGAACACCATCATCATCCTTACAAGCAACCTGGCCACGGATGTGATCCAGGAAATGACCAACATGGAGGAAGCGCCGCCCATCGACGCGGTCACCTCGGCCATCCGCCCGCTGCTGTCCGAGCATTTCAAACCCGCACTGCTGGCCCGTATGAGCGTACTGCCCTTTTACAGCCTGCGCGGCGACGCCATGCGCGGCATCGTGGGATTGAAACTGAACAAGCTCAAGAACATGCTGCGCGACAACAACAAAATGGCCCTGACCTGGACGGAAAAGGTCGTGGACCAGATCACCGAACGCTGCACCGAAGTGGAAACCGGCGCGCGCAATATCGAATACATCATCAACGGCAATGTCCTGCCGCAGCTCTCGCAGACCATCCTCGAACATATGACCGAAGGCGGCATGCCCTCCAAGGTCGAACTGGATATCGACGAGGAAGGCAGCTTTGTCATGAACTTCGGTGAATAGAAAAAAGCAAAGAAATGCCTCCGGCGGCCTAAGGCCCCTTTTGTAAAAGGGGCCTTAGGAATCCCCCAAAACTTTTTACTGATAACTATCAGATCCCCAGTTAAAAGTTTTTGGAGGTTGTCAGGAACCTTTTTTCAAAAAAATTCCTGAGCCGCCGGAGGCACACCTCCCACAAGCCTGCGAGGATGCCATGAAAAAACACATTTGGATTACGGCCCTGGAAAAGGACGAAGAAAAGGCCAAGGCCGTTTTTCAGACGGCAAGCAAATACGGACTGGATACGGGCGGTCATTTCTGGCTGAACGATCTGGAAAAAATGGAATGGTCAGGGGCGGCGCCCGAGCTGCTCAAGCCCGAAACCGTGCTCTGGATCATCGCGGGCCCGGTGGCGGACTTCAAGGATGCCAACACCCGCTTCGGGCTTTCCCTGCTGGCGCTGATGCTGCAGGCCGAAAAGGGCCACGGGTTCCCCATCATCATCCAGCCCTTTGACGGCGAACTCACTGCGGACGAACTGCCCACGCCTCTCAGGGACGCGGAGATCGTCAAGCCCGCCCTGCTCGGCCCCAAAGTGGCTGCCAAGGCCAATATTCCGCCCAAAAAGGTGGAGCTGGACTACCGGCTCATCCCCCATCCGCTGCCGGGCGTGGGGCTCTGGCTGGAGATCGGCCCGTCCAAGGGGCACAGCTGGAAAGGCGTCATGGCCGGAGTCAACGGCGGCGAAATCGACGCCATGGGCGTTGGCCAGGCCCAGAAGATTCCGGAAAAATCCATCCTGGAATACCCCATGAAAGGGCTGAAGCTCCAGGCCGGAGACACCGAATACGATGCCTGGGCCGTGAAAAACGAACTCAGCGACGAACTTTCCTTTTACGTACGTATCCGTGAAACTCCCGGCAAACTGCTCTTCGGTGAAATGTCCGACAGCGACGACGCCGAAGTCTTTCTGCTGGATCTGCAGTAATATCTTTTCGCCTCTGGCGTCCCAAGAGCCCTTTTTAACGAGGGTTCTTGGGAATATCCCCCACATTTCGACAAGCTAATCAGCCTGGGACATGCCGGGCAAGCCCTCGCGGATACGCTGGGAAAAATCCGGCACATCGCCGATCCTGTTGGCGATGTCGTTGACATAACTCCTGGTTCGCAATTCGGGAAAGGGCAGCGAAGTGTCCAGCGCCTTGTTTTCATAGGCGTACTGGGGGGTATAGCCCGAGAGCAGAATCTTCCAGCTGTATCTGGCCTTGCCGCCGAAAGCCCGGATGTTGTGGATGATGTCCGTGGTGCAGTTCGTGGTCACCGTGTTGTAGAATTCGGGATGTTTTTCCAGGGACTGCACGCGCTTGACGTACTCCAGAAACAGCTTCCGGATATTCTCCCTGGGCATGCGCGCCCGGTAGATATACACGTCTTCATTGGGATCCCTGATGCTCGTACGCAGCCGCAGCACATCCCGTTCGTCCGCGACGAGGTACAACAGCTCGTATTGTTTGAACAATCCCCTTATGGTGGAATAGTCTTCGTTCTTCTCTTTCCGGATCTCGATGGAAAAGGCAACGTAGTCGCCATCGGAGAAGCCAAAGCTCAGCATGGTGTGCGCAATGGCGTCACCCATCCAGTAGACGGAAATGAGATCCACGGACTCCAGTGCATTCAGATCAAAAGTCTTGCTGTAGTAGCGTACGGTATAGTCTGTTTCGGTCTTGTAAATGAAATTGCGGATATTATGTATGGTGACCTGGTCGCCATCCACAATGGCCGAAGGAAGCAGCGCCACATCGGTCATCCAGTCGCGGCTGTTGGAAGCCGGAATGGTGGTCCACCAGACGACCACCGCCAGAAAGGCTACCAGAAAAACACCGATTCTGGGCACGATGCGCTCGGTCAGCACAAGCCAGCCCAGGGCGAGCAGACCGAACAGAATGGCCAGCAGCGCCCGCAACCACGGCCAGGAAATATCCGAATAGTAGATGGCGCAGCAGGCCCAGGCAATCATGCCCGCGGCCATGATCCAAAGCAGAATTTCTCCCACGATCCGGCTGATTCTTTTCATGAGCGCTCAATGGGTTGGAAATTGTACCGTACTATCCGTCAGGAACCGCCTTATCCCGCCTCGGGGGGGGTACTATTCGATGTTGCGTCAACCTGGCAGCCGGCAGGATACTTGCCGGCTGCCCTTAAATAATGCCCTGCCTACCAGGTGAACGTGAACTCGATGCGATTTGCCCCGGCCAGCACCGAGTGCGGCGGAGTAAAGGCTATTCGCAAAGGGATGCCGTTTTCAGCCTGGCCCACGGGCGAAATCTCCAGATCTCGGGGCGCGGGCTGGCCCGTCAGCTCCCAGAACATTTCAAAAGTCTGGCTGAGGTTCTGGCCGATGTCCCCCTGACTGATGGGGCCGTCGAGATGTTCCTTGCACCAGAAAAAGAAGCCCAGCACCTGATTCAGAAAAAGCTGTCCGCGTACTGCGGCTCCGGCTGCCGTGGCCTCTCTGGGAATCAGGGCGATGTCCTTGTACAACGCGCCCACCAGCGGAGTGATGCCGCATTCCACGAACTCATGGATACGGTCTTCGGAAACAGCGCTCTGCGTGGCCATGTTGCCCGCGCCTTTGACGCCGGCAACCGGCAGATTTTCCAGCCTCACCGTGGCGTAGTCCGTAAACCGGCAGGGCCAGCCGTGTTCGGCCACACTGCGCGCCACCAGGGCGCCGAGCGCGTACGCGGGACTGGTCCACAAGGGCTCGGCTTCGGAAAAATACGGACTCTTGGGCTTGTTGTCCGCGCCATAGGCAGCCCGGCTCAAAAAGGGGTTGACCATGGTTATCAGCCAGTTGGACTCCGGGTCCTGCTGCAGCTTGCGCCATTTGGCAAACGCGGCGTCTTCCAGAAAATGCTTGAGATACTGCACCTTGGTCAGCTCGTCCCAGGTTTCGAGATGAAAGAACCGGGGCGTGAGCTGCACGGCCACAGGCGCCAGCAGGCTGTCGCCCAGACCTGCCACGGCCTTGAGTTCCTCGATCTGCTTGGGAGTCGAATCAAAAGCCAGATCCAGGAGCACCAGCTGGGGTAGATGTTCGGCCAACACGGGCAGCAGGCTTTCCTGCGCATCTGCCATGCCGTCCGGAGAAATGGAGCCGATGAGCAATCTGACCCGGCCGCCTTCTTTGACGTTGCCCTGCTTGCAAAGCTGCTCCACGCCGCGCCAGGCAGACTCGAAGGTCTTGAATACGGGCGAATCGTATACGCAGCGCAGCAGCGAGGCGATCAGACTCTCGGCCTGGGCTTTCCAGGTGGACGGTCCGCCGCTGCCGGGTGCGGGAGAGGATTCGGCTGAAGAGGCCACCATGGACAGGATGTCGTCCACAGCGCTGCTGCCGGCATCAGGCGCGGAACTTCCGGACGCTTCCAACTGCAGGTCCAGGGGCAGGTCGCCGAACTGCTGTTTCAGCGCTCCCGCCATCGCCTCCGGGGGCTGGCCCGAGGCAATGCCCTGCTCCACGGCCTTGCGCGCACTGTTGAGCTGCTTCAAATAGGGCGAACACTCCAGCAATCCCTGCGGACGCAGGTCCCGCAGGCTTTTGGGCGCCACGGTGATCCAGCCGTCCGGGCACAGAGATTTGGGCACCTCCAGGCGCAGCACCGGACTCAAATCCGCCATGGCCTCGTCCATGGCCGAAAGATCCACCGGAACCAGGCGTGGAGTATGGTTTTCCTCGGGAACCGGACTGAAAGGTCCCAGGGCCACAATAAGATACGGAAAATCTTCCAGTTGCATATAGCCTCCATCAGCTGACAATCTTCAGCAACGGCCGGATGACCGGTGCGGGAGCATTCAAAATAATGTATTATTATGCTGCGTAATTTTTCCTATGCAGTTTTACGCTTTTCGGAATACCGGCGCAACGGCAGGCAATAAATGGGGTACGGAAGAGGCCATACACCGGGGTCCTTTTGACTTCATGCCGAACGGATGGCATTTTACACAGGATCAACCAGAAGGAAAACACCATGCCGAAACTGCTCACAGCCTACTTCCTGCTTTTGCTGGCCATCATCTCCGAAGTTGCCGGAACCATGTTCCTGCAAAAATCCCAGCAGTTTACCAAGTTGTTGCCCTCCATCGGCGTTATCCTCTTCTATGTCGCCTCATTCATTCTGCTGTCCCATGTGCTCAAATTCATTCCTTTGGGCATAGCGTACGCAATCTGGGCCGGGGTGGGCATTATTCTTACCGCCATGGCCGGCGTACTGCTTTTCCACCAGAGCCTGGACCTGGGGGCCATCATCGGCATCGCGCTGATAATTGCCGGCGTCGTGGTCATCAATCTCTTTTCCGGATCCCTCACACATTGACCGGCACTGCCGAAAAATCCCTACAGGTACGCCGAGACGCGCCGGTGACAACCAGCCCTGAAGGCCGGGCTCAAAAATCCTTTATGGCATCGAGCAGATGGGCGACTTCCTTTTCCAGCTCGCGCAGCAGAAACGGCACGGAAGTGGCGTCCTTGGAGGCCACGGCCTTGTCCAGGTGGTCGCAGAGCATGGCGCAGGACTCGGCGCCGATGGTGCTGAAACTCCCCTTGAGCGAATGGGCGCGCATGGCCAGTTTCTGGGTATTTCCGGTCTTTGCCGCGCAGATCAGCTCGGCCATCTGCTTGGGCATTTCTTCGCTGAAACTGGCGAGCAGCACCTCCAGAATGCCCCGTTCCCCGTTCAGACGTTCCAGGGTGCTCCGGATATTGAACAGGGGCAGATCACGGGCCTTGCGGACATCGGGGCTGGAGTCGCCTTGCAACGGAGCTCCGGATCCCAGTTCGCTGCGCAACGCGAGAAAATCAATGGGCTTGGCAAGAAAACCATCCATGCCGGCATCCCGGCAGCGCTGGGCATAGCCGGAAACGGCATGGGCCGTCATGGCCACTATGCGCAAAGACCTGTTGCCCTCCCCGGCATGGCCGTTGCGAATGGCTTTTGCCGTGGCCAGGCCGTCCATTCCTGGCATTTCCAGATCCATGAGCACCACGTCGTAATGGTCTTGTTCCAGCAACCGCAAGGCTTCCAGACCGTTGGGCGCGTGCACGGCCGTGTGTCCGAGCCGTTCGAGCAGCAGCAGCCCCACTTTAGCGTTGGTGGGGTTGTCCTCCACCAGCAGTACGCGCTGTTCTCCTTCCATGCGATTGCCGCACTTGCAGGAGTCCCCGGACTGCGGACATAATGCTCCGGGCTCGAAAGGCACGGCAAAGAAAAAGGTGCTGCCTCTGCCGGGCTGGCTTTCGAGCCAGATCTGCCCGTCCATGAGGGACACCAGCATCCGGCAGATGGCCAGTCCGAGACCGGTGCCTCCGCTCTTTCCGCCCAGCGGCCCCTGTATCTGGGTAAACTCCTTGAAGACCGTATCCTGCTTGTCCGCAGGAATGCCGATGCCCGTATCGCGTACGGAAAACAGCAGGCGGGGGGCGCCATCGGGATTTTCCGAAGGCTGCAGTTCGACGCTGATGGCCACCTCGCCCTGAGGGGTGAATTTGAGCGCGTTGCCCACCAGGTTGAACAATATCTGCCGCAGACGCAGGGGGTCGCCTTTGATCAGCTCGGGAAGATCCTTGGCACACTGCAGCACAAGAGCGATCTTCTTTTGCTCCGCCAGGGGCGACAGGGATTTGACCACCGTATGCAGCATGTCCGCCAGGTTGAAATCCACCCGGTCTATCTGCAGCATCCGGGCTTCTATTTTGGAAAAATCGAGAATGTCGTTGATGATCTGCAAAAGATGCTGGGCGGAATTCTTGATGGTCTCGATATAATCCCGCTGCTCGTCATCAAGTCCGGAAAGCAGCGCCATGTCCGCCATGCCCGTGATGGCGTTCATGGGTGTACGAATTTCATGGCTCATGTTGGCCAGAAAAGTGCTTTTGGCCTCGCTGGCGGTTTCCGCTTCCTCCTTGGCTATCTGCAACGCTTCTTCCATGTGTTTGAGGTCGGTTATGTCCACCAGAAACACCGCAATGCCGCGGATCTGTCCGTCCGTGTCCCGAACCGGCGAATAGTATATCTTATGATGCCGACTCGTGGGCGCATCCTGCTGCGGCTCTGAAAAGCAACTCTGGGTCTGCCCGCTGGCCACCACCTTGGGGATCAGGCAATGCGGACAGGGGTCGCGGCGTTTGTAGAACACCTCGTAACATTTGCGCCCGATGACCTGAGCCCTGGTTTTTCTGCCGTAGCGGTTGAGAAATTTCTCGCCGACGTCCACGAGCTTGTAATTGCGGTCCAGAAAATGAATGGCCACGGGAGCGGCATCGAAAATGGAACGCAACTGGCCATGGGCCTCCTTGAGGGCGTCTTCGGAAATCATCCGTTTGGTGAGTTCCTGTTCCAGTTCCTTGTTGACGGTCTTTATCAGGCGGTAGAGTTCGAAATTTTCCAGGCTGTTGGCGCTGTGCAGCATGATGATGGGCAGCAGAAAATTGAAGCTTTCGGGAATCTCGTAGGCGTTTTCATCGAGCAGGCCGACAAAGACGCCGCGGATACGCTGCGCCGTGGCAATGGTATGCAGCAGGAGGTGGTCACCGCCTTCAGTGGGACCAATGAAAATGGGTTGTCTGCGATCCAGGGCCCAGGCCAGGGTCCTGTCTTCTATGAGTTGTTCCAGATGAGCTTCAATGGCCTGGTCATACCCGCCCGGATCACGGTAGCCCAGATTCAGGCTGCCGTCTTCTTCGCTGAAAAGAAAAATGGCCACCCACCGAAAACGCATCAGCTTGCGGACGCGCGCGCAGGTCTCCCGAAGAATTCCCGCCGGAGTCTCCGCCGTGCTGAAACTTTTCTGAAAATCACCCAACGAAGCCGCGAGTTCCAATGCATCCAGCGTATAACGATGGACCCCTTCCAGGTAATCGACCCGCTCTTCAAGCCTTGCTATCTGCTCGCGCAGTTTTTGTTCAGTGTTCATCCTGGAAAAAGATTCTCATTATATCATCCAATTGATGATCCAATTGCAAGATGACTACGGACAGGGCACTGACCGGCAGCCGCACCGCATCCCAGGCTCTGGTGATGAGCCGGGGCACGGTGGCGCGTCCGGCCGCGTACCCCATGGCATGGGAAATGATGTCGGCTAAATGCACATAGGCCGGCTCCAGCAGGGTACCCGAGCGAACGGGGTCGTGGTGCAGCCTTACGGTTCCTTCCAGAACCGCCGGGAACTTCCATTGCCGCAGCAAGGCTCCGGCAAGTTCCGCGTGGGTGAAGCCCCAGATTGCCTGTTCCGCCTTGCAGACCGATTCGTCCTCGGACTCCATGCGCTGCGTCACGGCCAGATAGCGTTCAGGCGAATGCTTGATCATCACCAGGCGGCCGATGTCATGCAGCAGCCCGGCCACGAAAAAGCGTTCCTCATTGGTGCCGTTCACCTGTCCCGACAGCAGTCGCGCGGCAGTTCCGCAGGCCACACTGTGTTGCCAGAACGATTTCATGTTTATGACACCGGATGGAACATCAGTAAACAGAGAAATGACGGAAATACCCAGAGCCAGATTGCTCAGATGGTTGGAGCCGACAATGGTCACAGCCCTGGACAGGGTGTCGATTTTTTGCGGAAAGCCGTAAAACGGACTGTTGACCAGGCGCAGCAGTTTGGCGGACAGGCTTACGTCCTTGCTGATGACATCGGCAATATAGGCCGCGGAACTCCGCGGACTCTTGATGGCATCCACAATACGCGCATAGATATCGGGCAGAGACGCCAGGGAGGATTCCCCGGCGAGCACGTCCTCCAGACGCACCGGCCGATTTTCAAAGGATTCCAGATCGTCGTATTCAGGGGAAGGAACGGTTTCGCAGCCGCAGGCTTCTGCCGAAAAATGTTCAGGTCCGCGACGGGCTTCGCGCAATACGAACTGTCGCGCCAGTTCGCGCATGGCAGGATGCTGCAGGGAATTGTCCCGAAAACGTATCTTGACCCGGCGTTTGCATTCCTCGAGGAGTTCGGGATCGACCTTGTTCAGGGTCTCGGTTTCGGCAACCTCCTGGGTGACGCCCACGATGTCCGCCTCGGTCACGCCCCAGGTCTTGCAGGTCTTGATGAGCCGCTCGCTGATCACTTCGCCTTTGGACAACAACAATCGCCCCTGGCGCGTTTTCAAATCCGAAGCCAAGACCATTCCGGGCTTCAAATCATCTAAATGTATCTTCCCCATCAGCACGCGCCTTTACGAGCAATTTGCATAAAATCGTCCAATAAACCCTTCCACCATTTGTGTTTTTATTACCCAATGCGAGCTGGCATTTTTTTTGATCCTACCCAATTTTATGAAAAAGAAAAACCCGTCATGAGCAGGTCCGATCAACACGACGTAAGCGGCGGAAAGACCGGTCCCATAGCCGCATCCCCCCTCATACACATTGACCTGGACGGTGCTAGCCGTCCCGCAATTTCGCCAGCATCAGCTTGCGCTCCGCGGTATATTCCCACCACGGACGCGGATCCTCGCCCTCCATGAACCGTACCACGGACATGAACACATCCAATACGCAAGGATCCAGGCGGCAGTCACACTGTTCGCAGAGCCTTTCGTACATCTCCAGGGGCGAACGCCCGACCAGCTGCACGGGCTCGCTTATGCCGAGCGATTCCAGATCACCGGCCATGGATTTGCCGATGTTCGGAAGATCCGTCAACTTCTCCAGCATGTTGCGGTCCACTTTTTTGGGGTTCATGGAAGTCCTCAAACACCCGCGGAAACGAACGGCTGCCGGATAATGGTACGCCATTTTTCCGGAGCCGCGCGACGCGTATCGCTGAGATAGATTTCATGGTGCTTGCCCGACAACTCACCACCCTGCCCGTCAATGAACGCGTGCAGCTTTTCCACGGTGGCGGCTTCTTCGATAAAAGGCCCCAGATGCAGAATCTGGGCTGCGTTGCCTTCGGCAAAGGAGTCCATCCGGACAAGCGGCAGAGCCGTTGGACGTTTCTTTTTTTCCACCTGCTGCCGCGCTTCGGCCACGATTGCCTCGGTAACGAGATCCGGCTGCATGATCATCAGGGTCCATTTCCAGAGATCCTTGTGCCCGGCGCGAAAATCAGCCATGTCGTCGCTCCACCAGAGACCTTCCAGAGGAAGCACCCCGTAATCAACGGCAGTTTCCCCTTTTTTGATCAGAAACTTAATGGCGTACGACAGGGAAAACAGGGCCTCCACGGCTTCCTGAAAGGATTGGGCCGTGTTGGGATCACCCTGCCCGTCGATCATCAGAAACCGCATGGCCGGGACGTTCACAACGTCCGTGCGTTTGGCCGATGCTCCATATAAATCTTTGAATTCTTTCTTGAAATCAATTTTGCCCATGAATGCGTCCTTTTAACAAACATATGTTCACATCATTTTCATACGCCACCAGAAGATTCTCGGCAATGGTTGCCCGTCGCATTTCCTTTTTGCGCTCACCACGCCGCAGTGGACCTGTTCGGGGGAGAGTGCTATTCTGAAAGACCTGACGTTCACCGACCTGGATTAACCGTTTGAAATCAAGTAAATAATGAATGAGGTAGTAAGGTATGTTGAAGTTTTTTTCATTCCTCCTGGCAATGTGCGTTTTTCTTACTTCCACATCTGCCTTGGCCTGCACCGGCATCATGCTCAAAGGCGCAGACGGAACCTCCGTACGCAGCAGGACGCTGGAATGGGGCGAATTCGACCTGTTCCCGCAGCTCGAAGTGGTGCCCCGCAACCATCAGTTCGCCTCGGAAAAAATGCCCGACGGCAAGGCCGGACTCAGCTGGAAAAACCGCTATGGTTTCGTGGGGATCACCCTGCTGAAAAAGGAAGCGTTTCTGGAAGCCATCAACGAAAAAGGGTTGAACGGCGGCTTGTTCTACCATCCCGGATACGCGGAATACGCAAAGTATGACCCGGCCCAGGCCGCTGATTCGCTGGCGCCCACGGACCTGGTCGGCTACATCATCAGCCAGTGCGCCACCCTTGACGAAGTCCGGGCCGCTTTCAAGAAAATTCATGTGGCCCCTGTGGTGGAACCCGCCCTGGGTTTTCCCGCTCCCGTGCATTTCATTTTCAGCGACCCGCAGGGCAAGGCCATCGTGGTCGAGTTTATCGGCAAAAAGACCATCATTGTTGACGCGCCCCTGGGCGTTATCACCAATGCGCCTTCCTACTACTGGCACGAGACCAACCTGCGCAACTACGTCAACCTCTCGGCCGTGGCCGTGCCCACCAAGAAGCTCGACGGCAAGACCTTCGCTCCCATGGGCGCTGGCAGCGGCATGATCGGCCTGCCCGGCGACTTCACTCCGCCGTCCCGCTTTGTCCGTGCCGTGGCTTTTTCCCAGTCCGCACGCAAAACCACCGGCGGTTTCGACACCGTGCGCGAATCCTTTCGCATTCTGGATAATTTCAACGTGCCTCTGGACGCAGCGGAAAATAGCGGCGACAAGGCCAACAAAAAGAGCGACCACATGTACAGCGCCACCCAGATCACCACGTCCGTCGACACCAAGAATATGGTACTTTACTACCATACGCAGTACGACCGGCGCGTGCGCAAGGTGGATATGAAAAAACTGGATTTCAGCAAGAATCCCGACAAAATCATTGTCCGCCCCACGGATCCGAAACAGGAAGAAGACATCCTCGACGTCACTCCCTGAGCAACTCATCCCTGACTTTGCAAGGCCGCGTCCGAAAGGGCGCGGCCTTTTTCATCTCGACTCCCCTCGTCCGGATGGCTGACAGAGTTTTTTCACACCCGGATTCGTCGTGCTCCAGCCGGCCTTTTGTTGACACCCCTCTGGCCAATGGCTATTTTTATATAAAGGAATCGTTCTTTTTTCCTGCCTGACCCTTCCATAGGAGGCCATCATGTCGGCAGAGGTAAGGGAACTGGTCGAACGTTACGCACCCGAGTTTCCCATTCGGTACTGCGGTCGTATTTTTACCGATACCACGGAATTCATGGACATCTCCTATGGAGACGTCATCGCCCTCGAAGGCCAGCATTATCTTGTCCTCAAGGATGAAAGCGAAAAGCGCTTCGGCATGGAGGACCCCAAGTTCTGGGTCAAGCGCTGCCGCTGTCTGGAAAACGGCCAGCGCAAAATCCTCAAGCTCGTATTTCACGAAAGCTTTCCCCTCAAAGTCGGCGACTATGAAGTCACCTGCCACCGCAGCCCGGAAAAGGAAGCCCGGATTCTCGATCTCGTCCGCAACGACGTCCGTTTCATGCAGGGCATCTCCGTACTGGACGCCAAACGCAACGTGGTCCGTATTCTGGACGTTATCCGCGGCAAACGCCTGGACGAGGTGGTGCATGACATCGAGGCGGACCATGAAACCTACTTTCATAAACATCTGCCGGCCATTCTGCAGAATTTCATCCATGCCTGCGAAGCCATAGGCTTTCTGCACTCCAAATGGGAAAAGCACGGCGATATCCGGCGCGACCATCTGCTGGTGGAATACGGCACCGGACGCTACCGCTGGATAGATTTTGACTACACCTTTGATTTCCATGAAAATCCCTTCGGGCTGGACATCTTCGGCCTGGGCAACTCCCTCATCTATCTCATAGGCAAAGGCACCTGGACATACGGCCGCCTGCAGCAAAGCACTCTGCCCGAGTCTGTGATCGCTTCCATTACGCAGGAAGACTACTCGCTCATGCAACAATACCGCATCGTGAACCTGCGCAAGATTTTCCCCTACATTCCCGAGCAGTTGAACTGGGTTCTGCTGCATTTTTCCATGGGCACGGAAATTTTCTACGATTCCGTGGAAGAACTCTTAACCGACTTGCATGCCAGCATGAAATACCTGGATTAAGATAGCCGCTGGATCGTGCAAGCTCTGCGGAGGTGTGTTATGGATTGCAAAAAAGTGTTGATCGCGGTGGATGGCTCGGAAAATTCCATGCGGGCCGTAATGTACGCCGGCGAAGTCATCCACAACACGCCGGGATTCACCTTGCAGCTGTTGCACATAGAAAAACTCCCGGACAGGGGACCTGTTTGCGGATGATACGAGCTGGCGGGGAGAATGCGAAAAATACAGGGACTCCATCAAGGCCTTTCTCGGGGACTGCCGGGACGCCCTTGAGGCAAAAGGAGTGCCTTCCGAAAACATCACGGAAAAATACGTGACCAGCTGTCAGGCACTTTCCACCACGGAAGATCCCCGCCAGTGCAGCATGGGCGGCAATCTTTCCATGAAAATACTGGACGTCGTTCACGAAGACGGTTTCGGCACCGTGGTACTCGGACGCCGGGGCGTCTCCAAAGCCGAGGCCTTTCTTTTCGGATCGGTATCAAACAAGATCATCCACTACGTCAAAAACTGCACCGTATGGGTGGTTTCATAACGCAAGGAGACAGCTGCAATGCGTCGCCATTTTCTCGTCACCATCAGCACCGACCTCAAAGCCCTGCACGGACTCAAATTCCTCGGTCGTTTCATCAGTGACCCGACCGAAATCGACGTGACCCTCTTTCTCAGCGCGCCCCGTCCCACCAAATACGACCACGGCCTGCCCTCGTTCGAAGAAAAAAACGAACTCGAACTGCTGACGCACAAACGCCAGGCCCAGGGCATCAATACGCTCGAACAGGCCAAGCGCTTCCTCGTCACCTACTACGGATTTGATCCGCGACACATTGACCTGAAATTCAAATTCCGCGAACGGCCTGTCAACATCGATATCATCCTGGAAGGCGAGCATGGTCTGTACGACGCCATCATCCTGGGACGGCGCGGTCTCTCCCGTGTGCAGGAAATCATCGAGGACAGTGTTTCCAGCCGGATTTTCGCGGCCAGCCACACCATCCCCATCTGGATCTGCCGCCCCACTCCGCTGGATTTCAACGACATCCTGCTCTGCGTAGACGGTTCGGACCCGAGCCTGCGCATCACGGATCATGTGGGCTTTATTCTGGAAGCCGAACCCGGACACAAGGTGCACGTCTTTCATGTCTGGGATCCTGTAAAGGAAGAAACCCGGCTACAGGCGGAGGACATCGTGACCAGGCCTGCCAGATTCTTCTGGAGAACAACGTGCCCAAACGGCAGATAAGCACTGAAATCGTCCGCAGTTCCGGGCCTGCGCGCGTCATCCTGGACAGAATGCGGACAGGAACCTACGCGGCTGTGGCCGTGGGCCGCACGGGCGAGGAAGCGCCTTTTCTGCACAAACTCGTCATCGGCTCCGTGAGCAGCAAGCTGCTGCGTAC
>CAXXHY010000047.1:0-17500 GCA_963667575.2 Desulfovibrionaceae bacterium
AAGCATCACGAAAAATCCCCACTGCGTTCGGGTCGGAAGCCGGGTCGGATTCGTCCAGACTGGGATGGACATAGGCCTTGCCGCCCCTTACGAATGATGGAATCACGCAGCAGCATGGCCAGAAAATGGCGGGCCGCAGGTTCGCCGCAAAGAACAACCGTGTCGCCGGAGTCGATGCCGTCTGTTACCGGAGCAAGCTGATCGAGCAGAGCCGGATGCACCTTGAGCATGAATTCCACGGCTTCAGGCAAATCCGCGCCATTCATAGTCCGGGAGCATGGAAAACTTGCCGTCTTTGCCGGACGCGGCACCGTATGTACGAGCACGGCGCGTACGCCGGCACGCTGTCCGCAAATGATATCGCCCGTACGGTCGCCCACTATCCAGCTCTGGCGGAAATCAACGTTCATGTCCTCCTGGGCCTGTTTGAGCAATCCGATGTCGGGCTTGCGGCAGGAGCATTTGAACTTGAGTTCCGGACGTTCGCCTGGGAAGCCCTTGTCCGGATGATGGATGCAGGCGTAGATCCTGTCCAGATAGGCGCCTTCGAGTCCGAGCTGTTTGGCCATACGGTTGTGAATCTGCTGCAGTCCGGCTTCATCGCAATCACCACGGGCCACAACGGCCTGGTTGGTCACCACCACGGAGAGCATGCCGGACTTGTTGATCCTGCGCAGGGCCTTGGCGGCTCCCGGCAGCAGTTCCATCTGGTCGCTTTCCCACAAAAATCCGATTTCTTTGTTGATGGTGCCGTCGCGGTCCAGAAAAACAGCGGGCTGCTGATGCGCCAGATTGGCCCCGGCAACGCGTCCGGACTGCAGGTCGTAAGCGGCCTTGTCCAGGCGCTCCGGCGTACCCACGTCCTTGATGTATTCGGGCGAGACATAGCCGTAGAGCTTCTGGCCGGCAGCCACCATGCGCGGGAAAAGATCCTTGGCGAAATCCAGGGGCGGCTGTTGGCTGCGCCACTGTTCCAAAGCCTCTTTGCGAAGCAGGTTACAACGCCGCATTTACCAGATTCGGATAATCTTCATCAGCCGCGTGCGGATACGGATAGATTCTGGTAACCTGCCCGTCCTCCCCCACTTCCATGAGATCCGAGTCCTGCGGATGGTCGTTGGGATGCAGAAACAGGGTTGCCGCAGCATCCGGGCGAGCCTGATGGAAGGCATAAAACCGATCCAGATCCACGTTGAGCAGCGTATCGCCGTACATGATCAGGGCATCCGCAGCCAGACGCGGCAGCACCGCCAGCACGGCGCCGGCTGTTCCGCGCGGATCACCGTCGTCGATACAGGCCAGATCCAGGCCGAAATTATCATTTTTCTGAAAAAAATCGTGGATGCATTCGGCCCTGTGGTTGACCAGCACCAGGACCTGCTCCACGCCATAGGCGCGCGCGTGCATGATTTGCCGCTGCAGCAAAGGAAGTCCGCCTATATCCACCAAAGGCTTGGGCAGACCCTCCAACCTCGAGGCGAGCCGGGTACCCTTTCCGCCTCCCAATATGACGAGCTGACGTATTCTGGACATGCCGGTCTTATGCCCAATAGCCAAGGGTTTTGCAATCAGTGGAAAACACCTGCCCCAGAAACGCCACACATGAAATTAATTTCCAGCATATCTGGACATGCATTCTCCGATGTGGTTTTGTGGTATTGAATACCAAAAATCACTTGCCCCGGAAAATGCAATACGGTGCAAGCGTACGCCGTGCAGACGCAAATAAATCAAGAAGTATCCTTTTGCTCTAACTTACAACTGTCTTTGCAAAAAACATATGGAGTATACAATGGATAAGTTTTCCCGGCGCGCATTCCTTGGTATGGCCCTAGGTGCCGGAGGAGCTGTTGTGGCTCCCAACCTGGCTTTTTCCAAACAAACACCTCAAACTCCCCTTGTGGCAACCGATACGGGGTCAGCCTTGCAGATCATTCAGAATCAGATCGCGGCCTGGCATAAGGAAGGTCAGCAGTTCGGGGCCGACCAGCTCGAAGCGGACAACGATACGCAATGGGACCGCCTGCTGGATCAATACTACGAACGCAATAAACTTACCTGCATTTCCGTCAATTCCGCCAACCTCTGTCCGAGCCTCAAGCCCGTGGATGAAATGGTGGAAATCGTCGGCGAACTCCTGCGCCGTGATATTTCCTTTCCCTGGCGCGGAGAACTTGCCGAGGCCAGCCTCGGGTACGGACTGGACGCAGTCAAGAACTGGTTTCGGACTCGGCAAATCCAATGCCAAGCCCGACGCTCTGCTCGCCCTGGTGGCCAACTCCACGGAAAGGGAACAACTTCATCAACAACGGTCTGGTAAGTTCCGGAATTTTTCAACCCGCAGCAGGACAGCGTTCTGACCTGGGACGTAAACCACCCCACCAACCTGGACGCCTCGGTACTACCGCAAAGCCACCCAGGGCTGGGGCGAGCAATCCGTACGGACGCTCCAAACCAGGATGTTCAGCCAGAAAGTGAGCGATGCGGAGAAAAAGCAGGGCATCATTCCATCGGATCCGCAGCACGAGGACGATATCCTGGAGCCCCTGATGCATCTGGCTGGCGGCAACACGAAACTCGTCACCCTTTCGTGGCAGTCCAACGAATGCGGCATGGTGCTGCCCATGAAGAAAATCGTGGAAAAACTGCGCACCATCAAAAAAGATATTCACATTCATGCGGACAGCGCGCAGACCTTCGGCGTTCTGGACCTGCGGCTCGGCGATGTGGATGTGGACAGCATTACGGGCAGTTTCCACAAATGGCCCTGCGGCCCCAAAATGGTCGGCATCATCTATATGAACGGCAAATCCAAGGCGGCCGAACGCTTCACTCCAAGCATCTGGGGCTATGACGAGCACATCAACACGCCGGTGGACTACGGATTTGATCCGGAAAAGGGCCAGATGGACCCAGGCGCCAGACGCTTCTCCTTTCTCGGGCAGCAGAACGACGCCACTCTTGTCTCCACCTGGATTACCGCGCTGTTCCATACGGGCCATTTTCATCCCAATGTGAACCCAGCCAAAATCGAGGCCCGTGTTCATTACCTGGGGGGACAAGGTGAAAGAGGCTCTGTTCAAGCACCTTCCCAAAAATCTATCCGGACTTTACCGAAAAAACAGCCTATAAATGGATCACCACCCCCACCACCAACGATGCCTTCCGCAGTTCGGTTTTTCTGTTCAGACCGCCCACGGAACTGTCCGCGGGCGACATCATGAAACACGTCTACGAGCAGCACAAATTCGGCATCGCAAACCTGACGGTAAAAGGATACGGTCTGGTGCGCATTTCTCCCACCATCTGCAATTCCGTTCAGGATATCAATGACGTGGTGGAAGCCACAGTGGATGTCATCCGTGCCATGCGTCAAAACAAGCTGGGCCAATAACACGCAATCTGCGTACGTATGCCTGACGAAATGAAAAACGGGCCCGAGACGCATCTCGGGCCCGTGGCGAACTACATGCAAATACGACAGCCAAGCACGTCGGCTTTTTCAACACCAAGGCTTGCCTATCACACGGCAGGCCTTATTTTTTTCTACAGTCGGCTTTGATACGAGAAGGATCGGCCACACAGGCACGGATCCTGTTTTTTGCAAAAGAGACACATTTTGTAACAAGCTTGCTATTGAAGCATTGGCAGAGCTTTGTTAGTCTAGCAGCCAGAATAACAAACAGATTTTTGAAACAAAATGGACCAACATGGGATACTTACCGCGTCAACGTCCACTACTATTACGCTGAAGGGCAATCCAACGGGCATATGGAAGTCCAGGCTCTCAACGAGTCCGAAGCCGTAAAGAATGTTCTGGACTACATGCAGAGCAATATGCGGCTCCATCCGGACTATCGTCTTTATATGGTTCAGGTTTCCAAGGCCAAACCCCAGCAATAGGCCCTGTCTTTCTGGCTTGCACTGCCGAACAAATCACGGTTCGAGTCAGAACCTGAAGTAGTGCCTTCCGCCCTCAGAGCTTGTCGTAATGCGTCATGCCCCAGGCCACGAACGCGCCGAAGGCCTCTTCCAGCTCGGTGGATGTGGTCTGCTTGTTTCTTTTGCGTCCTTCACTGACCATCCCCATGAAATAATTATCACAGTAGGCATCAAAGCGGCTGAACTGCGGTTTCATTTCGCCGTTTTTCCGCGCAGGAGTGACCATTATCCAGGAAGGAACCTTGCTGATATTGAATCTCATGAATACTTTTTTCGTTTCAGCGACCTGGGGACTCTGCTTGTTGAACAGAACCTCCACAATGCTCAGAATTTCCTCATTTTCCACAAGCGTACGGCCATAATAACCGCGTTGTTCCTTCCAGATCAGACAATCGTTTGAATTGAACAAGATGAGCACCGGCTTGAGAAGCACGTTGCTTTTTATCTCGGTAAAGACCTCGGGCATGCTCTCCACTTTCAGCGGCACTTCGTACTTTCGAATACGTTCTTCCTTGTTTCGTTCCTTGAATACCTTGTTCAGTCTTGTGACCAGGGGCGTCTCCATTGGCGTACTCGTTCCTGATGAATTTGAACAGCCGGGTATTTCAGATGTAACGATTCAAGAGGATAATGCTTTTTGACAGTGGCTTTCTTGGCGAAAACCAAGCACATTGGGCTTGATAGACAAGACCAGAATGGGGCTGCCCGATTGTTTGACATGCCCCAGCTCGGCCTGAAGCGCGATTTCGCTGGCATTCGGGATGCGAGAACACAAAATTCTGCTCCCTTGGGAGTATAAAATTTCCAGACTAGCCACTATCTTTCAATTTCTTTAAAGAGTATCCATTAAGCCCACACGGGGGCACGACCCAGCTAAGGAGATACGGCCCTGTACAAGCCAAAGGCATGGCCGAACCGTACGCACCGGAAACGAGTCCGGCGCTCACACACGACACAAACGGCTTTCATGCCTATTACCAAGGAACAGCAAGAATTCGACAGGTTGCTCCAAGGAGCAACTATCTGAAATCAAACGACGATTGTCGTGGCGGATACGGCTGATGCCGCGACAGAGAAAACAGAATATGTTCTCATGCTGTTTTGCTCAATCAAAAAATTGATCATCAGACGACCAGGACATATACTTTTTTCTATCTCATTGATGTTATTAAAGGATCTCAAATGAACTCTACTTTATTCTGGCTCTTTCTCGCAAGTTCGTGGCTGCTGATCATCACTCCGGGCCCCGACATGCTCTATGTAATAACGCGCGGACTGGCACAAGGACGACGTGCCGGACTGGTTTCGGCACTGGGGGTCGCCTGTGGGATCCTGGCGCATACGCTTCTGGCGGCCTTTGGTCTGGCCATCGTGCTGCGTACTTCTGTTCTGGCCTTTGCCGTGGTCAAATACGCGGGTTCCGGCTATCTCATTTTTCTGGGAATCCGGACACTCTTGTCCGCTACCCCTTTGAAACAGGCCGACCGGCTGCCCTGCCACTCCTTCAAGACTCTCTTTACGCAGGGTTTTCCTGACCAATTTGCTGAATCCTAAAATTGCCCTGTTCTTTCTTGCCTTTCTTCCGCAATTCGTCAGCCCCGGTTCCATGAACTCGGCACTGCAAATGTTTTTGCTGGGCGTCTGTTATGCCGTTTGCAGCACTATATTCCTGTCCGCCATCAGTCTTTTTTCCGCATCCATAGGCCTTTTTTTCAACCGGACCAGCCTGCTCTCACAACTCCTGAGCAAAATGACTGGCTGCGTCTTCATCGCTCTAGGGGTAAAACTCTTGTTTGCGAGACAACCCGTTGCATCCTGAACAGAAAGGAAAACAATTTGAAGTATTGCTGAAAAAATTCTTTTTTTCTGCATTTCAGCTCATTACGGATAATTGACTTTCAAGTATTTCTTTTTTAAAGGATTCTTCATGGTAAATTTCCATAACTACGTACTGCTGGTCAGACCGCACCAGTTCATAAAAAATACCTTTCTCTTTCTTCCTCTTTTGTTTGGAGACAAACTTTTCAATTTCAATGCCATCCTCTGGACAAGCCTTGGCTTTGCCTGTTTCTGTCTTGCCAGCTCAACTGTTTATATTTTCAACGATATCAAAGACATTGAGGATGACCGCAAACACCCGACAAAAAAAAACCGACCCCTTGCCAGCGGGAAAATCCCTGTATCCAAGGCCAAACGGCTTGCCCTGACTCTGGCAGCAGCATCCGTCGTCATCAGCCTGGCTCTGGGCTCTGAATTCGTGCTCGTTCTGACGGGCTACCTTTTTCTGAATCTGCTGTATTCCAGCGGCTTAAAACATTTTGCCATTATTGACGTCACCTGTATCGCCACAGGTTTTGTCATGCGCATCTTTGCGGGTGCCTCTGCCGCAAACGTGTATCCAAGCCATTGGATCGTAATAATGACTTTTCTCCTGGCCCTGTTTCTCGCCCTGGCCAAGAGGCGCGACGACGTATTGCTGGCCTCTTCCGGCGAGCCAACACGCAAAAGTCTGAACGGATACAATCTTGAAATGATTTCCGGGGCAATGATGATCATGGCAGCGGTAACCATTGTCTGTTACATCATGTATACGGTCTCCCCGGAGGTGGTGGCCTACCACAAGACCAAAATGCTTTATCTGAGTACCTTCTGGGTCATTGTGGGCATTCTGCGCTATCTGCAGGTAACCTTCGTATACGCCAACAGCGGCTCCCCCACCAAGGCGCTGTTCCAGGACCCTTTTCTCATCACCACCATCTTTTGCTGGCTGGCCAATATTATGATGCTCAAATACGTATCATGAACACTCCTTGCCCGGTCCGGCCATCAACAGTATGAATCGTACTCCGGAACAAGGATATTTAAATAAGGACTCTTTCGATGCAGCTTACAAGCTGGGGACGCTACCCCCGAATAACCGGCAACAGCCGGACTTTTGATAATCAAGAGGAACTGCAGCAGGAACTGACTCAGCTCGACCGGACCATCGTGCATGCTCAGGGACGCAGTTACGGCGACAGTGCCCTGGCGCCGGAAGTGCTGCTCTCGAAACGCTACAACTGCATTCTTGATTTCGATCCGCAAACCGGCCTTGTGCATTGCGAATCAGGCGTGACGCTCAACGAGCTCATCAGCACCTTTCTGCCCCGAGGCTGGTTCCTCAAGGTCACTCCCGGCACAAAACTCATCAGTGTGGGCGGAGCCATTGCCAGTGATGTCCATGGAAAAAACCACCATGTGGCCGGCTGTTTTTCACAATGTGTCAGGGAATTCGGTTTGATGCTTCCTGATGGAAAGGTCGTACGCTGCTCCAAGGACAACAACCGCGAATTGTTTCTGGCTACCTGCGGCGGCATGGGGCTCACAGGCATCATTATGGATGTGAAACTCGAACTCCAGCCCGTCTCCAGCGCCTTCATAGACCAGGTAACCTTCAAGGCCCGGAATCTTAGTGAAATTTTCGATCTTTTCGAAGAAAACGAATCCTATCCTTATTCCGTGGCCTGGATCGACTGCCTGGCCACCGGTGCGTCTCAGGGACGCTCCCTGCTCATGGTCGGGAACCATGCGCCCTCCGGCGGGCTGCGCTACCGTGAAAAGGGCAAGAAAAGCGTTCCCATTGAGATGCCCTCCTGTACGCTCAACCAGTTTTCCGTAAAGGCCTTCAACCTGCTCTACTACAACCGCGTACGGCAAAGCCGCTCCGAACAGCAGGTCACCCTGGACACCTTTTTCTACCCTCTCGATGCGTTGCATGACTGGAACAGAATCTACGGCAAACGCGGTTTTACGCAGTATCAGTGTGTTCTGCCTCTGGAATCGAGCTATCAGGGGCTTACGCGCATCCTGGATCGGATAGCGGCTTCCGGTCTTGGTTCCTTTCTCGCGGTTCTCAAGCTTTTCGGCGAGCAAAACGACTGTCTGCTGTCCTTCCCGCGTCGCGGCTACACCCTGGCCCTGGACTTCAAGATCGAGCCGAAACTGTTCCCCCTTCTGGATACGCTGGACAGAATCGTGCTGGAATACGGCGGACGCCTGTATCTGACCAAGGACGTCCGCATGAAAAAACATATTTTCGAAACCGGCTACCCGCGCCTGGATGCCTTTCGCAGACTGCGCGAACGCTATGGCCTGGCGGAAAAAATGCAATCCCTGCAATCCAAACGACTGGAGTTCTGATCATGCGTTTACTCGTCCTCGGAGCAAATTCCGATATCGCCATGGCAACGGCCCATTGTTTCGCCGACAAAGAAGGCGCAGACGTCATCCTCGCATCACGCAATGTGGAAGCTCTGCGTAAAAGAGCTGAAGACATCGAAACACGTTACCAGGTGAAAACCCAGGTGCTTTCTTTTGACGCGCTGGACTTCGAATCCCATGCGGATTTTTACGCGTCCCTGGATCCCAAACCGGATGTGGTGCTGCTCGCTTTCGGCAATCTCCCGGATCAGGCTGCGGCACAAAAAGACTTTCAACTTGCCCGCATGAGCTGTGAGGTCAATTTTACCGGAGCCGTCTCCATTCTGGAAATCATCGCAGCTGACTTTGAAACCAAGGGACGGGGGCAGATAATTGCCATCGGATCGCCCGCGGGACTGCGCGGACGCAAGAGCAATTACTTCTACGGCGCAGCCAAAGGAGCGCTGATGGTCTACCTCAGCGGCCTGCGACATCGTCTGTACCAGAGCAAAGTCCGTGTCATGACTGTCATCCCTGGTTTTGTGGATACGAAAATGACCCAGGGCATGGATCTTCCGGAAAAACTCACTGCGTCGCCGGATCAGGTTGCTGCGGACATTCACCGGGCCTTCAGAAAGGGCAAGGATACGATCTATTCTAAATGGATCTGGCGCTGGATCATGCTGATTATCCGCCTTGTGCCCGAATGGAAATTCAAACAAACCAATTTATAATTTCTGTGCGATATACTATCCGCACCGCAGCCATCAACCAGGATAGCGTTGTTTTACCGATGCCGTCCTGGTTCGATGGGACTTACCGACCGCGTCGTAAAGAGCGGCGATGAGCGTTTCAAAAGCGACTGGCTTGGCCAGGTAATCGTCCATACCGGCCTCCAGACATTTCTGACGATCCTCTTCCATGGCATAAGCCGTCAAAGCAACAATGGGAATATCCGCATTTTTCGGTGAAGCGTTTCCGCTGCGAATGGCTCTTGTGGCTGCCAGGCCGTCCAACACCGGCATTCTGATGTCCATGAGCACTATGTCAAAGGAACCATCCCTGATTTTCTGCAAGGCTTCGGCTCCATTCTCAACTACAGTCACTTCGCAGTGCACCTTTTTCAACAGATGTTGTAAAGAGAAACAATTTATCTTGTCGTCCTCTGCAACCAGAACGCGCAGCATCTCATTTTCCACGGACGGTTTCTGTTGCAGCACCTTTTCTGATCCGCGTTGCAGGTCAAGTTCTCCGCGCTGAAACGGTAACGACAGCCAAAACGTGCTGCCCGCTCCCATTTCGCTCGTTACGCATAGGCTGCCTCCCATGAGTCGGACAAAACGCTTTACTATGGACAGCCCGAGACCGGCCCCCTGATGACTGCGCGTATCTCCCATTTCCATCTGTGTAAACGCCTCAAACAGATAATCAAGCTTGTCCTCCTGAATCCCTATGCCGGTATCGCTTATGACGAACAATACGTTGCAACTGTCTTGCCGCCCGCCTGGCATTTGCGACACGGAAATATCAATGGAGCCGTTATTGGTGAACTTGACCGCATTTCCGACCAGGTTGCTCAAAATTTGCTGCAAATGAATCTGATCCCCCACAAGGGCCTGCGGCAGGTCTGGGTCCAGGGCCAGATGCAACGCGACCCCCTTGAAGCGGCACTCCATTCTGAATAGTTGCTCAACTGCCAGAACTGTCTTATCCAGTTGAAATATTTTTGATGTAATTTCGACCCTGTCAGCCTCGACTTTAGCCAGATCCAGAATATTTCCCAGCAACTCCGTTAGTCGGCCCGACGAATTCTTTGCTATATCGACATATTCTCGCTGTTCTTCATTCAGACGGGTGGTATGCAGCAATTGAAGCATGCCCATAATGCCGTTGAGCGGCGTGCGAATCTCATGGCTCATATTGGCCAGAAATACGGATTTTGCCTTGTTGGCAGACTCTGCCACCTCTTTGGCCAGTTGCAATGCCTGCTCAACCTCGCTGCGGCGCCTGTTTTCCCGGACCAGCTGCTCATTGGCTGAAGTCAGAGCCGCAGTACGTTCCATCACTTCGGCCTGCAATTTGGCATGACGGAAAGCAACAAGGTAGACAATGGCGCTGGCCAATAACGTCACAGCTGCAGCCATGCCTCTGAATACGAGCAACGCTTCAGAGATCAACTTGCTCCAGCCGCCGACAGGCTCCATGGCAATTATCCACTGCCCTTCGGGAAGCGGTAAAGAAAGCTTTATGGGATCACTTTCAAAAAGTTTGGCATCTCCATAAAAGATATTTTCACCGCTGCTGATGGCTATGAGCTCGTCCGCAGGGTAAGGCGACAACCCCGTTTCTGACAGAACAGGCAACATGTCGATGACCATGGTAACGAGGCCCCAGAATTGATGCGCATCATAGACGGCAATCCGGGCCACCATGCCCAACCCTCCCTGTCGTAATTCATAGGGGCCGCTCAAGGTGATTTGTCCTGTTTCTATGGCACGCGCCACATCCAGACGAACCTGCGGACGTTTGTCCTGCAACAAATTGTGGCCAAGGGCCTTTTGATTATTCTTGATGGGATAGACGTAGCGGTTCACCCCTTTTGGGGCGACAATGAAATTGCGAATGCCCTTCGCAGAAGAATACAGTCCTGAAGCAAAGGCATCAAAGGACATGTTCAGGTCGGTTTCCACTTCTCCCTGCTTAAGAGCGGTTTCAACAAAAACCTTCAATCCCTGCAGCAGTGCCAGACGTCGATTCAGCGAATATGACAGCGTTGAAGCCGTCGTATCAAGCCGCCGTTGCAAGTTCTTGTGTTCCTTTTCGATAAGGAACAGCTTGTAGCCTTTTTCCAGATAGAGAAAAAATCCGGCCATTAATATCAAGGCAATAAAGCCCGCCAGCAGAGCTTTCCTTCGCGAGCCCTGTCCCGGATTAATACGCCAATCATCGGATATGCGTGGCCCAGACATCGGATATTCTTCCTCCAATCACACGGTACGTAGCAATCTGTGCAAGTGGGAAATACGTGAATCCTATGCCCTAAATATACATCAAGACAACTCGTATGAACATGCTTTTTTAAAAATCAGGCAAAAAACCTGAAGGCAAGAGGCAATAGCTGTTAGATGGAGAAATCAATTGGATCGCAGCAAATCAAGATAGCGTTCGGCAGTAGGATTATTGTTTTCCAGTTGTTTGGAGGCAGTAAACACTTCCAGCGCGGCCGCCTTGTTGCCCAGCCCGTACAATACGACCCCCACATGATTGCACAGGAGGTAGTTCGTAGGATTCAAAGAAAGTGCTTCTCTGAACCAGCGCAGTGATTCGTCCTTGTGGTCGAGCATGGACATGGCCCTGCCCATGTGCAAACGCGCATTGAAGCTGTCGGGCTTTATTTTCAGGGATTCTTCAAGATACGGAACCGCTTTTTCAGGCTCCCCCTGGTCAACGAGAATGGCCCCAGCCCAGGCATACGCCCGGTAATTATCATTTTGCTTGGAAATGGTGTCCAGCCAGATGCCCAATTCGGAGCGGTAATCCAGGTTGCGCCTAACGGTCAGTACGAGCAGCAGTACACAACAGGCGATCAACAGTCCCCGTCCCAGAACCAGACCGATTTTGGAACGGTTGTTCGCACCGGCCACAGTGATACGCAGCAGGCGTACGCTGGCATGGTAGAGTCCGAATATCGTTAAAATAACAATTGCGGCCAAAGGAACGTACATGCGGTTTTCTGCAGCCAGGGCAGGCATGGGGAAAAAACTCGATGTGGGAAGAAGCGCGAGAAAAAAACCGCCAAGAACCACGCTCCAGTTTTTTCGTTTCCAGATACCCCATACGACCGCAAGTACCAGCACAGCAAGCCCCGAGATATATGGCCAGGCATCTAAAATATTCTCCAGGGGATGAACATAATCGAATACGAGCACCTCGGGGCAGAAAGCCAGCGCGATATAATGCCAGATGATTTCCGACTGGATAAAAAAATAGTCCAGATGGCTCAGTTTTACAGCGGAAATTCCATCGCTGATGTTCGGGAAAACGAAATAAAAGGTTGCTGCGGCAATCATTCCGGGCAAATAACAGAGGTAGAGCCAGAGCGAGCGCCGATTTACAAAACAAAAAACATGCTCGTAGCAGAGGATCAGCAGAACGACCATGACGACATATTCGCTGCAGAAAACACCAAGCAGGAGGCTGCCCCCGGAAAGGAGCATCCACTTGTTGCGCGATCGCATGGCCTTGGCCTGAAAAAAATGAATGGCGCAATACAGCGTCAGCAAAAACAAAAAACCGGTGGCTACCTCTGTACGTTGCGAAATATAGCTAACAGCTTGTGTCTGCAGCGGATGCAATACCCATATCAATCCGCAGGCCAGCGAAAGGCAGTCGCGTTTGTCCCAGTATGATTCGCGCAACTCAGGCCAGCGAATGGACAGTCTGATGATGCCAAAAAGTGTGAGCCCGGCCAGTGCGTGCAGTACCATGTTGACAAGATGATAGCCCCAGACTTCAAAGCCGCCGAGCAGATAATTGAGATAAAAGGAAGCCAGCACCAGCGGTCTGGGTTGCACGGTACGTTCGAATAAAAATGAACCGACCTGGTTCGTTTGCCCGAACAAGGGATTCCAGAGAATGAAAAACTTGTCTTCATGGATAAACGGACTGTCGATGGACCATCCGTAGGCAAAGATCACCGCCAGAAAAAAAATGACCGCTGCTACAGTAAAGGAAATGCAGTTTTTGGTTGGTTCAGAAACAGTAAATAACGTCGTCGTATCACAAGGCATAATTTTTGGCCGCCCTTAGGTTCGCACCATTTGTTGGAGACCTCCTGCCCGGTACGGTCCCGAAGCTCGATGATGCGAGCAGGAATATACCCAAAAAATTATTCAGCTGTTTAGGCCCGCGTATACACGAGCTTGCCCGTGGTCATACGCAAACGCTGGCTGATTATTTTGGCGATATTGCGCATCACCTTGAAAGCCAGCTTCGGATAATCATCAGAGATGCGTTCGAAATTTTCCGTGGTCAGAAACAACAGGGTTACAGGACCGCGGGCAACAGCTGATGCGGAACGGGGTTCGTCATCCACAAAGGACATTTCTCCGAAATATGTCCGGGGCAACAGCGTCACTACGATCATTTCCAAAGAATCTGCGCTTTCCTTGATAATGTCCACCTTGCCTTCAACAATAAACGCCATGAAGTTCTGTCGATCACCCTGTTCGAAGATATGTTCGCCTTCCTTGTAATGCTGCAGACTCATATACTTGGCAATCATATCCACTTCCTGGCGGGTAAAATCCTTGCCCCACTTGGTATTGTCCAACATGTCGGCTATGGAAAGCTTGTTTGCACCCATTATCTTCTCCTGGAAAACATAATCAATCGGCAATCAGTTAGTAATCAAGCAACAATCTTCGCAAATTTAAAAGTATCATAGCCTGACCGGGAAAAGAGCTCAAGTAGGATGGAGCATTTTGAATTGAGTCAATGAGCATTGCCAATGGACAGAACCAGGCGAGAACTCCAGAATTGAGGATAATGACCTGGTGGGCAGTACAAGAATTGGAAATGCATGCAGGGCAAAAGGATTTTGCGAAGAAAGGGGACAGAAAGTCAGGAAGACAGCTGACATCGAGAAAAAAAGGGAACCAAGAGAAGAAAGTGAAGAGAGTGGTGGGTGTCAGAAAAGCCAAAGCGCCCGTTTGTAGTAAACGGGCGCCTTGGGGAAATTCTTGCCCTGGCGACGACCTACTTTCCCACAGACTCCTCTGCAGTATCATCGGCGATGGAGGGCTTAACTGCCGTGTTCGGAATGGGAACGGGTGTACCCCCTCCTCCATGACCACCAGGACAAAATATATAAGTTCATAGGGAAGAAGAGAAAAAGCAAGAAAATAAGACTCACGACCTATTAGTACTGGTTAGCTGAGTACATTGCTGTACTTACACACCCAGCCTATCAACCATGTAGTCTACATGGGGTCTTTAGGGCAAAGCCAGGGAGACCTTATCTTGAGGCAGGCTTCCCGCTTAGATGCTTTCAGCGGTTATCCTTTCCGATCATAGCTACTCTGCAATGCCGTTGGCACGACAACAGACCCACCAGCGGATCGTTCACCCCGGTCCTCTCGTACTAGGGGCAACCCCTCTCAAGTCTCCTGCGCCCACAGAAGATAGGGACCAAACTGTCTCACGACGTTTTAAACCCAGCTCGCGTACCACTTTAATCGGCGAACAGCCGAACCCTTGGGACCTGCTTCAGCCCCAGGATGTGATGAGCCGACATCGAGGTGCCAAACCGCGCCGTCGATGTGAACTCTTGGGCGCGATCAGCCTGTTATCCCCGGCGTACCTTTTATCCAATGAGCGATGGCCCTTCCATACGGGACCACCGGATCACTAAGACCGACTTTCGTCCCTGCTCGAGATGTCTCTCTCACAGTCAAGCTCCCTTATGCCTTTGCACTCAACGGCTGGTTTCCAATCAGCCTGAGGGAACCTTTGCATGCCTCCGTTACATTTTGGGAGGCGACCGCCCCAGTCAAACTACCCACCAGACACTGTCTCCAAACCGGATAACGGTATTGGGTTAGAGTCTTAAACTAGCAAGGGTGGTATTTCAAGGGTGGCTCCACAAACACTGGCGTGCCTGCTTCAAAGCCTCCCACCTATCCTACACATGCTAGCCCAAAACCCAATGTCAAGCTATAGTAAAGGTGCACAGGGTCTTTCCGTCTTTCTGCGGGTAGACGGCATTTTCACCGCCAATTCAATTTCACTGAGTCTCTAGCTGAGACAGCGCGGAGATCGTTACGCCATTCGTGCAGGTCGGAACTTACCCGACAAGGAATTTCGCTACCTTAGGACCGTTATAGTTACGGCCGCCGTTTACCGGGGCTTCGGTTTGAAGCTTCGCCGAAGCTAACCTCTCCCCTTAACCTTCCGGCACCGGGCAGGCGTCAGACCCTATACGTCGTCTTGCGACTTAGCAGAGTCCTATGTTTTTAGTAAACAGTCGCCACCGCCATTTCTCTGCGGCCCTCGCAGGCTGAGCAAGTAAATTGCATCACCCGCAAGGGCACCCCTTATCCCGAAGTTACGGGGTCATTTTGCCGAGTTCCTTAGCTAGAGTTCTCTCAAGCGCCTTGGGATACTCTCCCCGCCCACCTGTGTCGGTTTACGGTACGGTCTGAATGCACTAAACTTAGAGGCTTTTCTTGGCGGCATGGGCTCAACCACTTCAGGACTATTGTCCACGGCATCGTGTCTCGACGTTAAAAAGCAGCGGATTTGCCTACTGCTCCATCTACACACTTACACCAACATCCAACAGTTGGCTGGCCTACCCTTCCGCGTCCCCCCATCGCACATGCAATCAGGTACGGGAATATTAACCCGTTTCCCATCAGCTACGCTTTTCAGCCTCGCCTTAGGGGCCGACTCACCCTGGGCAGATTACCTTTACCCAGGAAACCTTGGGCTTACGGCGAACGAGTTTCTCACTCGTTTTATCGTTACTCATGTCAGCATGATCACTTCTTTGCAATCCAGATAGCCTTACGACACACCTTCATCTCGCAAAGAACGCTCCCCTACCACTCGTACTAGGTACGAGTTCAAAGCTTCGGCACCATACTTAGCCTCGTTACATTTTCGGCGCAGGATCATTAGACCAGTGAGCTATTACGCTTTCTTTAAAGGATGGCTGCTTCTAAGCCAACCTCCTGGCTGTCTAAACAATCCCACCTCCTTTCCCACTGAGTATGGATTTAGAGGCCTTAGCTGTTGATCTGGGCTGTTTCCCTTTCGACCCTGGACCTTCGCACCCAGAGTCTGACTCCCATGATCTAGATCGTTGGCATTCGGAGTTTGATAGGGTTTGGTAATCTGGTGGGACCCCTAGCCCTTTCAGTGCTCTACCTCCAACGATGAACTCATGAGGCTATACCTCAATATATTTCGGGGAGAACCAGCTATCACCCGGTTTGATTGGCCTTTCACCCCTATCCACAGGTCATCCGAGAAGTTTTCAACCTTCAACGGTTCGGGCCTCCACTCAGTTTCACCTGAGCTTCACCCTGCCCATGGATAGATCACCGGGTTTCGGGTCTATTCCAACGTACTGAACGCCCTATTCAGACTCGCTTTCGCTGCGGCTCCACAAATGCTTAACCTTGCACGTTAGAATAACTCGCTGACTCATTATGCAAAAGGCACGCGGTCACATCCGAAGATGCTCCCACTGCTTGTAGGCAGTTAGTTTCAGGTTCTTTTCACTCCCATGCCATGGGTTCTTTTCACCTTTCCCTCACGGTACTGGTACACTATCGGTCACTGGAGAGTATTTAGCCTTGGATGATGGTCCACCCAGGTTCCCACGGGGTTTCACGTGTCCCGCGGTACTCAGGAACCTCTCAGGCCGCGTATGATTTCGAGTACGGGGCTATCACCCGCTATGGCTCAGCTTCCCAGCTGATTCCTCTATCACGTACGGATCCTTTGTGAGAGGCCCTACAACCCCGGCAGCTCGAAAGTTGCCGGTTTGGGCTAATCCCCGTTCGCTCGCCGCTACTAGGGGAATCTCTTTTGATTTCTTCTCCTCCGGGTACTGAGATGTTTCACTTCCCCGGGTTCGCTTCTCAAGGCCTATGAATTCAGCCAAGAGATAACAGAGTATTGCTCTGTTGGGTTGCCCCATTCGGAGATCTTCGGGTCAAAGCCTGCTTGGCGGCTCACCGAAGCTTAACGCAGCCTACCACGTCCTTCATCGCCTTCCAGTGCCAAGGCATCCACTAACTGCCCTTGCTATCTTATTGTTCTTGCTTAAAATTCTCTTCTTTTTCCCTATGTAACTGTCAATGAGCGCGTAATTCGGGCTTTCCAGCCCGGTTTGCATACTCGAACGTATTCGAATCTGCGAACCGGGAAAGAAACTTGTAACTTTTACCATCCGACCAAACCAGCCGTGCCGATAGAGGCAGGGTAGGGTGGTGGAGGTGAACGGAATTGAACCGATGACCCCCTGCTTGCAAGGCAGGTGCTCTCCCAGCTGAGCTACACCCCCACTGGGATGGTGGGCCTAGATGGACTTGAACCATCGACCTCACGCTTATCAGGCGTGCGCTCTAACCGAAACTGAGCTATAGGCCCATTTGCGGTTCGCATCTCGCGCTAATGTGTCAAAGAGCGTAAAAAACTCTTTGCAATTAAATAGCGAGCCGGGTTTGTTCTCGTAAAGGAGGTGATCCAGCCGCAGGTTCCCCTACGGCTACCTTGTTACGACTTCACCCCAATTATCAGCCCTACCGTCGGCGCCTGCCTCCCGAGGGGTTAGCTCGGCGACTTCGGGTAGAACCAACTTTCGTGGTGT
>CAXXHY010000048.1:0-19964 GCA_963667575.2 Desulfovibrionaceae bacterium
CCGGTTGGGGAAAAACCGTACCCGAGGGCAGAGCCAGGGGCGTTGCCCAGGCCTTCTGCTTCGAATCCTATGCCGCGCACATGGCCGAAGTCTCCGTGGACAAACAGGGCAGGATCACGGTCCACAAGGTGGTCTGCGCCCTGGACTGCGGCACGCCCGTGTATCCGGACCAGATCCGGGCCCAGGCCGAAGCCGGGGTGGTCATGGGGCTGAGCCTGGCTTTGCACGAAAAAATGGGCTTTGCCAAAGGCGGCGTGAGCACGCTCAATTACGACGGTTACCCCGTGCTGACCATGTCTGAAGTTCCGGAAATAGAAGTGCACCTGGTAGACGGTACGCTCAAGGCCGGGGGCGTCGGCGAACCCGTGCTGCCGTCCGTACCTCCCGCCGTGGCCAATGCCGTGTTCCAGGCCACGGGCGTACGGCTGCGGGAGCTGCCTTTGCAGCAGAATCTGCTGGCCAAAGGCTGACCTTAGGCAATCGACAGTCCGTCTGACTTTGATCTATGAAATGGAAAAGGCCCGATTCCTGCGAATCGGGCCTTTTTGTCTGTGATGCTGCCGGCATCCCGGAATTTTGCTGCTCGTATCAACTACCTCAACGGTCCGGGCTGTTCAGAGCCGGGCAGCCATCACGGAATTGTCCTATCTTGTGATCACCGCGTACTGCCAGAGTACAGCGGGATGGATCTTTCGCAGATATTGCGTACGCCTTGTTCCAGGAGCGCGTTGATGGTCTGCATGGAGTCGTCGGGTTTTTTGTGGTCGGTGACCATGCCGATGACCGGAGCAAGGAAGACGCGCGGATCGAACTGCGCTGGCTGCTCATCCAGGATTTTCTGTATGGCGGCCAGAGGGCCCTGCTGTTGCGGGTGCTCGTGAAAGTAGGTCCTGAAGGCCAGGGCCGTGGCCAGGCGGATGTCCGTGTCCACGTTGATCTTGGCGATTCCGGCTGCAATGGCCTGTTTCATCTGTTCGCCGTCAATGCCGTAGGCATTGGGGATGGTGCTGCCGAGACTGGCCAGTGAAGCCACGATGTCCTGGGGCACGGACGAGGAACCGTGCGAAACAATGGGGCAGACGATGTTGTTGGCCTCAAAGATTGCCTTTACGTCGCGGACGATGTCGACCTGGAGTTTGGCGTCCTTGCCCTTGTTGGCGCCATGCTGGGTGCCGTAGGAAATGGCCAGGCAGTCCACGCCGGTTTTCTGAACGAACTCCAGGGCTTCCTCGGGTTTGGTGAACAGCGAATGCTCGGCTTTTACGTCGTCTTCCACCCCGCCGAGCACGCCGAGTTCGGCCTCGATGCTGACATCGTGGTCATGGGCGTACTGTACGGCTTCCCGTGTTTTTTTCGATGTTTTCGGCAAAGGACAGGCTCGAGCCGTCGAACATGACCGAGGTGAAGCCCCCGGCAATGGCGTTCTGTACGGACTCCAGGCTCTTGCCGTGGTCCAGGTGCAGACAGACCGGAATGTCTGTTTTTCCGGCCGCATCATGGAACTTGCGGCCCGCCATTGCAGCGCCCACTTTCTTGTCCATGGCAGTGGATGCCATGAAGTCCGCCCTGTTGCCCAGAAAGCCATTGGCAGGATCAGCCACCTGAATGATCAGCGGTGATTTGAATTCTTCATGAATCTTGATCAGCGCGTCTATCTGCACCATGGTGTAGATATTATACGCGCCCAGGGCTCTCCTTTCTTGTGTTGCTTCGACGAGCAGCGGTGTAATGGTTGATATACTCATTTTATTTATTCTCGAGAATTTTGAACATTCTGCCTTTGTAGGCCTCGACTCCGGGCTGACCAAAGGGATTCACTCCCAGCAGTTTGCAGGACAATACGCAGGACAGCATGAAGAAATACATCATTCTGCCGAATGCGGCTTCATCCAGGGTGGGGATGGCCACGGTAACCACGGGAATGCCGCGGCTGCTGTGCGCTTCCTTTGTGCCCGTATAGGATGCCCGGTTGATCTCCATCAGCGTCTTGCCGTCCAGGTAGCCGAATCCGTCGTCGACGCCGTTTTCTTCGGGGACCTCAAAGGGGTCGGGGGTTTTCGCGATGTCTATAAAGGTCTCGATGAAGTGATTGGGACCGTCCTGGATGAACTGCCCCAGGGAATGGAGGTCTTCGCAAAAGAAGCAGGCCGTGGGGTAGACGCCCTTGCCGTCCTTTCCTTCGCTTTCGCCGAAGAGCTGAACCCACCAGCGGGTGAAATCCCGGAGGCGGTCGTCGAAGATGGACAGGAGTTCGATGTCATGACCGCGCGAATAGCTGAACTGCCTGGTGATCGCGTACCGTACGGCGGGGTTTTCCTCGGGCTTGGCGGACAACAGCGCGGTACGGGTTTCCGCAGCGGCATCCAGAAATGCTTTGATGTCCAGTCCCATGAAGGCCATGGGCAGCAAGCCTACCGGCGAAAAAGCGGTATAGCGTCCGCCGACGTCCGCGGGAAAGGGCAGCATGCGGAAATTCTTGGCCTTGGAATAGGTTTCCAGCGAACTGCCGGGAGTGCCGGTGGTGATGATGCGTCCGGCTGCTTCAGCGACGCCGTATTTTTTCTCCATCCACTGTCTGATGATCCGGAAGTGGACGCCGGGCTCGAGTGTGGCGAAGTTTTTGGCCACGCAATTGACGACGACTTCCTTGTTTTCAAGGGAGGACAGAAGCGCCTGCATCTTGAAACCGTTGAGATGGTTTCCGGCGTATACGATCTGTTTGGGGTTGTCCGCGGGGGAAAGCGCGCTGATCAGTGCCCTTGAGGCGTTGTTGGAGCCTCCGATGCCGATGAGAATGAGAACGTCGGCCTTGCTGCGAAAGTCGTCGGCGGCGTCCCGCACCATTTTCAGGTATTGTTCCTTGCTCTTTTCGGGAAGGAGCCAGCCGAGGTCGTCTGGTATGTCCGAAGGTTTCCAGGCAAGAACATCTTCAATGGTGGCTTTATGCTCCTGAAAATACTTCAGGTAGGAGGATTGATCCAGGTCGCGGCTTTGTGTGTCAATAGTTAACATCTCTTCTCCTTCTATAAGAGATCGCGAAAGCGTGTGCATGCATGCTTTGATTGTTACGTACGGCCGTCTTTCGATGTGCTGGTTGCTTCGTTGGGGCGGCGGTGTCACAAGAGATCAAAAAACAGGGGCCGCGGTATGGCGACCCCTGGGGTAATTGTTTTGCTATTCCGTATACAGGTCGGAAAGATAAAACTGCGATGCCGGCAGCGGATTCTTGATTTTGCCGAACTTGGTGTACAGGTCAGCCAGGGTATTCAGCCAGCCGTCGACCTTCTTCGTACGGGTCAGCTCCACCAATTCCTTGCTGGAGGGCATTTTGGCGCGTTTGGCTTCTGCCGCCAGGGGTTCTGCCGGAACATTGAGGAATGCAGCCGTGATCTTGACGGCTTCATCGAAGTGATCGCGGCGGTAATCTCCGGCTTCCTTGATGACGGCATTGACCTTTTTGATGACTTCCTTGTTCTGGGCCATCTTGCCGCCCACGATGAAGCAGGAGGGAAAGGCCACGTCGGGGAAGAAGTCTTCATTGGTCACCAGTTCGTTGAGCTTGGGAATGCGTTTGCGGATGACCTGGACAAAGGGGTACCAGATGGCGGCTGCATCCACCTGACGGGAGGCAAAAGCCGTGACCACGGTGCTGGGGTCCATCTTGACCACCTGAATGTCATCCAGGGTCATGCCTTCGCGTTCCAGGGCCAGGCGCAGGAGCATGTCTCCGGAGGTGCCTTCGGGCATACCGACCTTTTTGCCCTTGAGGTCTTTCAGGGTTTTGATGCCCGGCTGGGCGATGACGCGGTCAGCCATTCCAAGAACATTGATGGCGACGACCTTGGCCTTGCCCGAGGCCGGCAGCCAGAGCGCTCCGGCTCCGATGTAAGCGAAATCGAGAGAATCGGCGCCCAGGGCCTGCACCTGGATGGGGCCGTTGGTGAATCGTTTGAGCTCGGCGTCCAGTCCGTGCTTTTCCCAAAGGTTCAGCTTGGTTGCGATGGCAGCGACGCTGGTTCCCAGATAATCCGCGATATAGCCCATGCGGATCTTGGTCTTTCCTGTGTCGGCAAAGGCGGAAGCACTGATCATCACGACCAGGGCGATTACTGCAAGACCGCATCCCACCATGCCGAACATTCTGCCTTTCAACTGTTTCACAACACATTTCTCCTGTAAAAAGATTAGGATTCCGGCGTATATACTCCGCGCCAGACCTGGTTACGAATCTGCATGAACTCCTCGGACAGACGGATTTCCTCGGTACGGGGAAAGGGCAGATTCACCTCTATGATTTGGCTCAGATGACCTGGATTGGCACCCAGGACTATCACCCGGTTGGCGATGTAAACGGCTTCGTCCACATCGTGGGTTATGAACATGATGGTACGCTTGTCCTTTGCCCAGGTGTCGAGCAGCTGGTCCTGCAGTCGGACACGGGTAAGGGCGTCCAGCGCGCCAAAAGGTTCGTCCATCAAGAGGACTTCCGGATTCACGGCATAGGCGCGCGCAATGGCGCAGCGCTGTTTCATGCCGCCGGAAAGCATTTTTGGGAGAGAGTCGGCGAATTTGGAAAGACCGACCAGCTCGAGATAGTGCTCGGCGCGTTCGCGGCGTTGGGCAGCTTTCATTCCCTGGAGTTTCAGGCCGAATTCCACATTTTTGCGTACGGTGAGCCAGGGGAAAAGCGCGTATTGCTGAAAAATCACACCGCGTTCCGGGCCAGGCCCTGTAACGGGTTTACCGTGTACGAGGCATTCGCCGCTGCTGAGGGACTGCAGACCGGCCACAATGCTCATGGCCGTGGATTTGCCGCATCCCGACGGGCCGACCACGGTGACGATTTCTCCATCCGCGATTTCCAGGCTGAAATCCTTGAGCGCTGTGAAATCGCCAAATGTCTTGGTGACATGTCGAAAAACAATTTTTGGGGTTTCTGTCTGTGTCGTCATTGTTATTTTTCCTGCCAACGGGTGAGATATTCGTCCGCCTTGCCGACTATCCTGTCCATGATCAGACCGAGGATGCCGATGGTGACCAGACTGACGAAAATGGTGGGAAGATCATAATAGAGCTGGGCCTGCTGCATACGGAAACCCAGACCGGACTGGGCGGCGATGAGTTCTGCCGCCACAACCGTGGCCCAGGCGGAACCGAGGCCGATGCGGAAGCCGACCAGAATAAAGGGGGTGGAGGCGGGAATGACCACGGCCCGGAAGATGACCCAGTCGGAAGCGCCGAGCACTCTTGCCGCGTTGATGTAGGTCCGGTCCACGCTGGTGACGCCCTGGTAGGTGGCGACGACGGAGGACAGAAAGGAGGCCAGAAAGATGACGAAAATTTTCGGTGTCTCGTCGATGCCCATGGTGACAATGGCCAGGGGAATGATGGCCAGGGGTGGGATCACTCTGAAAAATTGAATCCAGGGTTCGACAAGAGAGCGGACGGTGCGGTACCAGCCCATGACAAAGCCGATGGGCACGGCCAGACAGACTCCGAGGAGAAAACCGATGGCGACCCTGCGCATGGATGCGTAAATGTCGCCGAACAACTGCCCGTTGCCGGCCAGTTCGATGATGCGTTGAAATACCTCCACCGGACCCGGCAATCCTGATGAAGATGCCAGGCGCGCGCACAGCCACCACAAAACAATACCAAGTACGAATGAGATCGTCCCAAAGGACAGGGATCTCAGTTTTTCGGAGCTGCATAGCCCGAGTTTGTTCTTGCCTTCATTGCAATCCACTGATGTTCTCCCTTGCTTGATTTCCATTCATTATTTTTTGGGTGATCCGGCCATCTTGCGGCAGGTCTGCATGAGCTGTGGATTTCGGAATACGAAATGTTCCAGACCCATGCTGGATGCGCCAACGGCGCCAGCGGCGGACAGATAGGAGGTTCGTATCACGCGCATCTGTGCTTCCTGGGTTCGCCAGACCACCCGTTCTGCAATATCTGAATGTAATCGACTGAATAGAGTTTCCGGAGCTACGCCAAGATGGCCGCCCAGAACAATGGCATCCGGGAAAAGCAGTATTACTGCGGCCGCCAGTGCCTGAAGAAAGGACTGGTAGCAGGATTCCCACTGGTCCGAACGCATGGCTTCCTGGATCAGGCCCGCCTCGGGGACGACATCGCTCTGCAGAATTCTGAGCAGAGGTCCTTCGGAAAAGACGGTTTCCAGACAGCCCCGGCAACCGCATTGGCAGGTTTCCCCGTTGGGGTCGACGATCACATGGCCCAGTTCGACCTGCTGGCAGGCCCGCGGGCCCATCTGGCCGACTCTGTTGGTGATGCCGGCGCCAATGCCCTTACCCATATATATGTAAAGCAGCCGCTGGTATTCGCGTCCGGCTCCGTAACTGGACTCGGCAAGCGCGATGGATGCGGCGTTGTGTTCGAGCATCACAGGCAGGTTCAGCTGCTCTTCAAGCAAATCGGCAAACGGAACATTGTTCCATTGCGCAAATATGGAAAAGAGGTTGTAGCGTCCCTCGCGATCAACCGCGCCGGGAACGGCAAGACCAACCCCTATGAACCGCGAACGCGGCAACGTGCTTTTTTCTATGAGTATGTCGACTTCACGGGCGACATGTTTGACAAGATCATTGATCTCAATGTCGCGGGAAAAGGAGAAAGAAGTGGATTGCAACACATTCAAACCGGTATCGGCGACAACGATTTCCACCGTACCCTTTGAAATGTGGACACCGATGATCAGAAAGGAATCATGGTTGAGTGACAAATCTATTGGAGGGCGGCCGACGACACCTTTGTCCAGGTTCTGCCCTTCTTTGATCACGCCGACTTCGAGCAGCTCGGCGGTCAATTTGGATGTGGCCGCTGTGGACAGACCGGTGATTCTGGCCAGTTCCGCGCGTGAGCATGTTCCTTTGTCTCGCAAGATGGTCAGGATTTCGCCTGCAGTCGCTCTCATCAGAACCCTCCGTTGGATTTGTTTACTAACTTAGTTAATTAATTCGGGAGAGGCAAATATTTTTCTTGGTTTAACCCAATAAAAACACCAAAACAGGAAACTATCTCGGGTTTTTTCTGCCTCTTTATTTTGTAAAAAGTTTATTATTACGGCTGGATGAGAATATAAGAAAGGAAGGTGCAGAGATTTGATCCAGTCTTCAAAACAGTGTTTTTCCGGCTCCTCAGATCTGTAGGGGGTCACCTTCAGCTTGTAAAAAAGAGCGTACAGGGAAGTGCTGCAGGCCAATTTTTATTCAGATTTTGTCAAAGATATCTTTCCAAAATTGTTCCCATATATCCTGCGTTGTCTGGCTGGTGAAATATGAACAGTGTGCTGATGCAAATCGCAGCAGAGATATGCCGGGAGCGTCTCAGGGAAAAAATAATAATTTATTAATTTCAACGTTGTACGCGAATGGCATTAAAGATGCTTATAGGTGCCGCAAGATTACAGACTGGTTGCACCCATGTGACGAGTACACAATGACTCGTCCTGTTGCCGGCGACATGCATTCCAACTCGAACAAATGACTCGTACTCCTGTGAGCAAGGGAAATCCTGCAAGTTCAGAGGATTCTCAGGCTCACTACCTTGGACTGAAAAAGGAAACACGTTGATTTCAGAAGACAAAATCGCCATCGTCGCCGATGATTTTACAGGAGCTGCCGATTCGGCAATCCATTTCCCCCAAAGGGGCAGGCCGGTTGATCTGCTCATACAGGGGCAGGAATTTGCCGGACAGCTGCCTGCGTACAGCATGATTTCGGTGAGCACGGAATCCCGGTTCATGGAGCCTGCAGAGGCGGCGACCAAAGTCGCTTCCACTGTCGGGCAATGTCTGGAGGCGGGATTCAGACGCTTTTACAAAAAAATAGACTCCACTGTCCGGGGAAATCCGGGAAGTGAGATTGAAGCCTTTTTGCAGACCACCGGCCAGTCCGCGGCGTTGATCTGCCCCGCAATACCCCGGATCGGGCGTATTTGCCGCGATGGTCGTATCTACCTGAACGGTACGCCTCTGGACCAGACCGAGATCGGCAGGGATCCATTCAACCCCATTGCCACGTCATCCGTATCCGGACTGCTCGGACAGCAGTCCTCCCTGGTAAGCTGCAACCTCAGTGCAAAAGAAATCGAATCCGGATTTACCGCGTTGAAAGCGCGCATCCGTTCGCTGGTACGGGACGGCGTACGGCTGATAGTGGCCGACGCGCTTTCCGAAGCGCATCTGCTGGCCCTGGCCTCGCAAGTGGAAGCTTCCGACGTGCTTCCTGTGGGAGCCGGAGGTTATGCCTGGGCGCTGGCCCAGCAGTGCAAAGGAAACGTCTCTGCTGGCAAGGAAGCCAGGGACAAGCCCCAAGGGCCGATTCTCGCCGTTATCGGCAGTTTGTCCAGTGTCTCTCGCAGGCAGGCTGATATTGCCTGCCAAAGCGGCCGTTTTCTCCCTTTCGAGATCCGGACCAGCGATACGCGCGAAATGATCGAGCGGGCTTTTCGGCGTCTGCTTGACCGCGCAGGGACCTCCACGCCGAATATTCTGCTGCGGATTGCGGCTGCGCCCGATGGAACACGCATTTCCAAGGCCGAAGGCGAACGCGTGGCAGCCCTTCTGGGGGATGCCGCCGCCATTGTCTGCCATCGGTGCGCCTGCCGGACCGTCTATTCCACGGGAGGCGGCACGTCCATGGGAGTTGCGCAGGCTCTGGGCATCGGCGCCATTTCCCTGAAGCAGGAAATCATGCCCGGAGTTGTTCTAGGATCCTGTTCCGCTCCGGGAACCGCGGTCCGCTGGTTCATCTCGAAATCAGGCGGATTCGGCCCGGAAGACACTCTCAGAAAAATTGCCGACGGCATATACGACGGTTCGCATGGTGCCATGCCCCAGGCACCAGATGGGGCCGCGAAAATGAGGAACAACCGGATATGAACCTTTTTTGCCCTTTGCGCCCGTGCTGCCCAGGTGTTGCCCACGTGCTGCCCAAGACAAGGCCTGACAAGGGAGATTGGCAGACGGTCCGGATACGATAGGAATTGTTCCCACAACTGCGCAACGACCTCCGCTCCTAGGAACAATCACCAGCAATGGTCAAAAGACGCTGTCCTCGCAGAGACGCAGTGTCGGAGGAAGCAGGCCGCCGGTTTGACGCCGGTTTTCTGCACGATGCGCAACTCAGTCGCATTCTTGAGAAAAAGTCATTGCCCCAGGCAATGGAATTATAAAGAGATGCAATGGTATTCAAGACAGAGCAACGCTCGCTAACTCAGGAGGCTTAAACAGCATGTTTAACCGTTTGTCAGTCGTCGTTTGTTTTCTTTTTCTCGCATTGACCGCTTTTTCCCTGGGAGGGGCCACAGCCGCATCCGCAGGCCAGATCACCATCAGCGCAGCCCATGCGGACTCTGAAAAAAGCGTCTTTCACAAGGCCATGATGAAGTTCAAGGAAGTGGCCGAGGCCAAATCAAAAGGCGAAATCAAGGTCGAGCTCTTCCCCAACGGCCAGCTCGGATCGTTGCGCGAAATGGTGGAAGGTATTCAGATGGGAACAGTGGACGTTACTGCGGCAGCCAGTTCGGTTCTGGCCAATTTCTGCCCCGATGTAGGCGTGTATGACCTGCCCTTCCTGCTGGATGATTATCAGCACGCGTACAGAACCCTGGACGGCGACGTTGGCAAAAAGCTCAATGGCGAACTGGCCGGAAGCGGCATCAAGGTTCTGGGCTGGTGGCCCCTGGGTTTCCGCAACATGACCACCAACGGCAAAAAGGAAATCAAGACCGTTGACGATCTCAAGGGACTGCGCATCCGCGTTATGGCCAGCCAGATCTATCAGGAGATGTTCCGCCCCATGGGCATCGATCCTGTCCCCATGGGCTGGAGCGAAGTGTTCACCGCTCTGCAGCAGGGCGTTGTGGACGGCCAGGAGAATCCCTACATCAACATTCTGGATGCCAACATCTATGAAGTCAACAACACCATCGTCGTGACCCAGCACACCTTCAGCCCGGCCGCCATGATGATGTCCTCCCAGCTCTGGGACAGCCTTTCCGACGAACAGAAGCAGGTTGTTACCGAGGCCGCCAAAGCCGCGACCGAAGTGGCTCGCGAGGAATGCGAAAAACGCAATGCCGAAGCCAGAAAGACTCTGGAAAGCGAAAAGGGCATGAAGATCGTGACCCTGGACAAGAACGCACTGCGCGAAAAGACCAAAGGCGTGTACGCTGCCCATCCGGAGTTCGCCGAACTCGTCAAGATGGTGGACAAATACAGACAGTAGTTTTTTTACAGCAAGCCGGGGGCGCTCATAAGCGCCTCCGGCATCGGGTTATTCTCCTGGCGCAAACGGTTGCGGCGCCATTTCGGCGCATCGCTTGAAAAAAACGATGCCAAACATTTTGGGATTTATTACCGGGGCACAAAGTGTGAAGCACTTTGTTGATCCCGTCATAAGAACGACCACGCGGTAGCGGGGTCAAGCGGCGATAGCCGCACAGGAGCGGGTCGTTGAGTACTTTCCGCCCTGGGTAATAAGACTCCCTGCTTCAAACATTCGAGACACGTACCCTCGAGGACGGGGAAGCATCATGGCCAACAAGACCGAATCTTCATTGGAGCGGATCAGCAGTGGAATATACGCAGTCCAGAAAGGGGTGCTGTTGTTCCTGGTCTCCGCCATTACTTTGATCAATTTAGCCCAGATCATGGGAAGGTATGTATTTCATTTCAGTCTTCCCTGGTCCGAACAACTGAGCGTCCTGCTCTTTATCGTCATCATCATGCTCGGCGGCAGCATCGCCATTCGCAGCGATACGGAAATCAGGATCGCCATTCTCAAATTCAAGACGCCCAAAGTGCAGAAGTGGTTCGAAATTCTGGTGGACGTCATTTCCCTGGTCGCCATCATCTTTTTCGTATGCGCATCGGTAAGCTTTTTTGAGCATTCGCTGAAATTCAAGCAGCTCGTTTCCTCGATGCAGATCAGCTATTCCTACGTCTTTTTCTTCCTGCCCGTGGGATTCGCCCTGATGGGGCTGGAAAAGCTGTTCAATATCATACGCAAAATCGTCTCTCTCAAAAATATTTCAGAATAGGTCTTCCGTATGGAATCCGTCACAATCCTTCTCGTTGTCTTTGCGGTCACCCTTATACTTGGAGTGCCCGTTGTCTGGTCCATCGGCCTGTCCAGCGTGTGCGCGCTGTTGACCATGGGCCATATTCCCCTGAGCTTTCTTGCCCAGCGCATGTTCACTGGCGCGGAAAAATACACCCTGCTCGCCATCTTTTTCTATATGCTCGCCGGCGCCATCATGCAGCACGGAGGCATCTCCCGAAGGCTGGTCGACCTGGCCAAGGCGCTCACCGGCCATATCTCCGGCGGCCTCTCCATCGTCACCATCGTCACCTGCGTTTTCTTCGGCGCGCTGTCCGGATCGTCCATCGCCACCACCGCGGCCATCGGAGCCATGCTTTTTCCGGAACTGGTCAAGGCCGGCTATCCCAAGGGATACGCGGCTTCCCTGCCCGTTCTCGGCGGTACGCTGGGCATCGTCATTCCGCCCAGCATCGTGTTCATCGTCTACGGCACCACGGTAAACACCTCGGTTTCCAAGCTGCTCATCTCCGGAGTCGGGCCCGGCGCCCTGGCCGGGTTGATGCTCTGCATTTATGCCTACGTGAACGCCAAAATCAAAAAATTTCCCCGTTCCAATTCCTTTTCCTTTGAGGAATTGATTCGCGCCTTCAAATCCTCCTTTTTTGCATTGATGATGCCCGTGATCATTCTCGGCGGCATCTATACCGGCATTTTCACTCCCACGGAGTCCGCGGCGGTGGCGGTAGGGTACGGGCTGATTGTTTCGGCCTTTATCTATCGCGAACTGAAGTGGAAAAAACTGGTGGTGGTCACACTGGATTGCGTCAAGGGAACCGCCAACATCATGCTGTTGATCATGGTGGCCACGGTGTTCGGCTGGATTCTGACGCGTAACAATGTCCCGGCCCTGTTCACCAATTTCATCGCCTCCTTTATCCACAGCAAGATTTTGTTCATCCTGTTCATGAACCTCATTCTGCTGATTCTGGGCATGATCATGGATTCGGGGGCCATAATTCTGATCGTAGCGCCTCTGCTGTACCCCATTGCCACGTCCTACGGCATCGATCCCATTCAGCTGGGCTGCATCATCGTCTTCAACCTGGCCGTGGGCCAGGCCACGCCGCCTTTCGGCAACTGTCTGTTCGCAGCCACCACGGTGACCGAGCAGTCCATCGTCAGTTTGAGCAAAAGTTGTCTGCCCGGCGTGCTGATACTGTTCCTGTCCGTCCTTCTGACCTCGTTCATTCCCGCCATTTCCATGGGATTGATCTGGATGATGGACTAATCGCGTAAGGGAGAAACCACGATGTACGATTTGATTATTGAAAACGGCGAGACCGTTGATTTTGATACGCTGCAGACCCGCACGGAGACCATTTACATTGCAGAGGGCCGTATCTGCCCGGCTCCCGAACCAGGAGCAAAGGTCGAAGCCGTGCAGCGTATCGATGCCACGGGAAAATTCGTGCTGCCCGGTTTCATCGACGAGCATGCGCATGTCAATTACCACGGCAGCAATGTGGGCGCCAACGCCGACATCCTCTGTCCTTCCAGCGGCGTGACCACCGTTGTGGACGGCGGCACCGCAGGGCACGCCAACTACGAATTGTTTCACCGGGCCAACATTCTCGCCACCTCCACCCGGATTCTGGCCTACCTGCATGTCTCGCCCTACGGCGTACACAGTTCGTGCCTGCACGAGGAAAACCACGACCCCGTGGACTTCAACGAATCCCGGATCATGGCCCTGTTCGAAAAGTATCCGCAGCAGCTGCGCGGCCTGAAAGTGCGTATCAGCAAGGCCACCACCAGCGGCCTGGGCCTGGCGCCGGTACGGCGGGCCATCGAGATTTCGGAAAAGATCAAGGCCAGGGGCCATCACTGCCCGGTGGTCATTCACTATGCGGACGCTCCCGCTGACGCCCCCCTGAAGGATTTTCTGGAAATCCTGCGCAAAGGGGACATCGTGGCGCACATCTTTCAGAATCACGGCGAAACCGTGTTTGACGAGCAGATGCGCATCAAGGAGTGCATGTGGACCGCACGGGAAAAAGGCGTGATCTTCGACAACTGCCACGGCCGCGTCCACTGGGCCCTGGCCAACCTGCAGGCTGCCGTCAGCCAGAAATTCCTGCCCGATATCATCAGTTCGGACGTGATCCGGGAGAGCGTTTTCCTGTACCCCGGATTCTCCCTGCTGCACGCCATGAACGCCTGCTACGCCGGCGGCATGACTCCCCTTGAGATCTTCAAGATGGTTACCGTCAACCCGGCCAAGGCTCTGAACATGAGCGACGAACTGGCCTCCCTGGCCCCCGGAAGGGTCGCGGACGTGGTCGTGGCGGACCTGATGCCCTGCAAAAAACGTATCTACGACCGTTTCGGCGGTGAAAAGATCCTGGATAAAATCATCCTGCCCCTCATGACCGTACGCGAGGGCGAGATCATTTTCCGCCAGATGTTCTTTTAGGCAGATATTCTTTTAAATCAAACGCGCCATGATGGTTATTCCATCTGGCGCGTCTTTATTGAGAACTTTCATCTTTTTATTATCAACACGAGAAGTGACGTAGCAGAATCAAAACAGCCAATGGATTTATTAGGGAATTGAAGGAATAGTCTACAAGAACCTTTTAATAACAAGTCGTTCCAAGCTTGGGAGGTACTCCATGACGTTCAAACGGATTCTTCGTCTTTCATTGACTCTTACTGTTGTATCCTGCGTGTTGTTTGCTGCAGGCCTGGCAAATGCAGACACAGTCCATTATCGGCTTGGCACAATCCAACCTCCCGAATCTCCCTTGGGCAAAACAGCGACCAAGTTTGCTGATCTGGTCAAGGAGAAAAGTAACGGCAGCGTTGTAATCGATGTGTATCCCGCTTCACAGTTGGGCAATGAAAAAGACATCATTGACGGCGTGGAGATGGGCACCATCCACTTCACTCTTGCGGGTACGGCCGAATGGGCCAAGCGCGTCAAGGCCATGAAAATCTTTGAGGCGCCCTTTGTTTTCCGCGATCGCCAGCACCTGATCGATTTCTACCACAGTCCGGCCGGTCAGGAAGTCATCGGCAAACTGACCGCCAAATCCGGCGTCCGTTCCCTGGGCTTTCTCTACTACGGCACTCGGGACGTGACCACCGGCAAGATTCCCGCCAAAACTCCCGACGATCTGAAAGGGGCCAAACTGCGCTGCCCCGACCAGCCGCTCTACGTGCAGACCGTCAAGGCCATGGGCGCCAACCCCACCCCCATGGCATTTTCCGAAGTCTACCTCGCCCTGCAGCAGGGCACTGTTGACGGCCAGGAGAACCCTCCGACCACCATCGTGAACATGAAGTTCTACGAAGTGCAGAAGTACCTCATCAAAACCGGGCACATCATTGCCGGTGTCATGCTCTGGACCAAGGATTCGTTCTTTTCCGGACTGCCTGCGGATGTGCAGAAAGTCCTTTCCGAAGCTGCCGACGAAGCCATGGCCTGGGGCAACGACTACGCCTTCAAGCAGGAAGACGACTATATGAAAAAGCTGGGCAGCGAATACGGCATGACCATCATCGAGCCCGACAGAGAAGCTTTCGTCAAGGCCGCACAGCCCTTGCTGGATTCCTACGAAAAGGAATGGGGTCCGGGCTTGATCGAAAAAGTCCGCGCCGTCAAATAAGTCTTTGTCTTTCCTGAGATCCTGAAACGTAACGGAACCGCATCGGTTCTTTCTTACGAAGGTTCCGTTACGTCTTTTCACCAGAGGTAGCCAATACAATGAATACCAGCAATCCGCACGCGAGTGGTTTTGAAAAAACATACCATTTTTTGGGAAAAATCGAAGATACCTTTCTGATGGTGTGCTTCAGCATCATAGCCATTGCGCTTTTGATGCAGATCTTCTGCCGCTATTGTCTCAATTCCCCCTTGGTATGGACAGAGGAACTCTCCCGTTATCTTCTTGTCTGGATAACGTTTTTCGGCATCAATTACGGATTACGGCGCAACAAGCACATCCAGATGGAATTTTTCTACAACAAGATGTCTGAGCAGTGCCAACGCATCGTCACTGTGCTTACCCAGGGCCTGATCATCTACTTCATGATTTTGTTGTTCCGGCCGACTCTTGATTTTGTCCGGATGCAAATGGGCATCGAGTCCTCGGCCATGCAGATCAGCATGGGTATCGTCTATATTTCGCTGCCCATCGGCTTTTTTCTGTCGACCATTTCGATGATCTTCTCGACCCTGGAAACGCTGCGAAGCTTTGCACAAGCAATCAAAAGGGGATAGGCAATGCTGCTTACTTTCGGCGTCTTTTTTCTGCTTATTTGTCTGCGGCTGCCCATTGCGTACAGTCTCTTCGCCGGGTCCATGGTGTATATGCTGACCAACGACGTGAATCTGATCATGGCGGTGCAGCGCCTGGCCATTGGTGTGGATTCGTTCCCGCTGATCGCAGTGCCCTTTTTCATCTTTGCCGGCAACATCATGAACTCCGCGGGCATCACCAAAAAAATATTCTCTTTTGCCGACCATATCGTGGGCCATCTCACAGGCGGTCTGGCACATGCCAATATCCTGGCCAGCATCATTTTTTCCGGCATGTCCGGGGCTGCCATCGCAGATGCCGGCGGACTGGGGGCCGTGGAACTGGAGGCCATGAAAGAGGGCGGCTATGACGATGATTTCAGCCTGGCCATCACGGGCGCGTCCTCCATCATCGGTCCGATCATTCCACCCAGCATTCCTGCGGTCATTTTCGCGGTCACGGGCAGCATCTCCACGGGCAAGCTGTTCGCGGCCGGCATCCTTCCCGGCCTGATCATGGCCGTGATGCTGGGCGTCATGGTGTACTTCAAGTGCAAGAAATCCGGGTATCGCAAACGGACAAGACCCACCTTTGCCGAAACCTTCAGGTCGTTCAAGGACGCTTTTCTGGCTTTGATGGCTCCGGTGATCATCCTGGGCGGCATTCTGCTTGGTATTTTCACCCCCACGGAAGCGGCCATCATCGCTGTGTTTTATTCGATTCTCGTGGGTTTGATCTACAAAAGCCTGGATCTGCGGGACCTGCCGCGAATGATGAAGGAAACCCTGGACATCACCACGAGCATTTTCTTCATCGTGGCCGCTGCGTCGCTGTTCGGCCTGGTTCTGACCATTTCGCAGCTGCCCCAACATCTGGCCGCCGACTTCCTACAATGGTTCCCGAACCCGTACGCCGCCCTGATCATGATCAACATCTTCCTGCTGGTGGTCGGGTTCTTCATGGAGCCCACGGCCGCCATCATGATCCTTGTGCCCATCCTGCTGCCCATCACCAATGCCCTGGGCATCAGCCCCGTGCACTTCGGCATTGTGATGATTCTCAACCTGATGATCGGCCTGCTGACGCCTCCGGTGGGCATGGTGCTGTACGTGTTGTCCAGCGTGAGCAACGTGCCTTTCGAACGAATAGCCAGGGCCTCCATGCCCTATGTCGTGGTCCTCGGCATTTCCCTGCTGGTCTTCACCTTTGTCCCGCAAATAGTCATGGTCGTCCCCAACTATATCTTCGGCAGCTGACAGACCAACACTGTCCACAAAAAGGGCCTGCGGTATTACGCCGCAGGCCCTTCTTTTTTTGGTATGGAGCTGCTGTCTGATACTCTGGATCGCTGCACTCAAGAGGCCCCCTAGAAGAAGGCCCGGCACGGTCCATCCTCACAAGAAATAAGCGTCAGTTGTTCGCCTGTAGATTTCCAGGTCAAACACTGTGCTTGGCTTCCATAGTTGTCTTAAATAATGAATATATTTTTTATGTCAGGCAAGTCCGGGTGAAGGATGGGCGAAAAAGATATTACAAATTTTATTTTTCAGGAAACATATTATGTATTTTTCGAGGGTGCGATGAAAAATGAATAAAATATTTGAAGAGTATTTTTCATATAATATACTAGATTTTAAGTAATTAATAAGAAAAATGTGGTTTGCCCCAATCTTTTTGCGTAATTTGAGTCTTTACAGACCTGATAAATTTATAATACAAATTCTCAACCAAGTTTAATGCGTACTAACCTTTAGCGGAGGAATACCATGAAACGAGTTTTTGTCGGCGTCCTGTCTTTTGTCCTGTGTTTTTCCTTTTTGGTTTGTGGAAGCGCAAATGCAGATGTGAAAGAGATCAAAATTGCTCACGGAGCCAGTGAGGCTTTCCACCTGCATCGAGCGCTGCTCAAATTCAAGGAAGAGGTTGAAAAAAGTGGCTTGTTCAAGGTGGATATCTTTCCGTCTTCCCAGATGGGAAATGATACGGAAATGATTGAATCCGTCAAAACCGGCGATCTGACCATGGCTGTTTCTCCGTCTTCGTTTTTGACGGACGAGGTCCCCAGTATCGCAATGATCGAATTGCCCTTTGTTTTCCCTTCCCGTGAAGTAGCGTTCGCTACCCTGGAAGGTTCCTGGGGGCAGAAAGAACTGAAGCTGCTTCAGAAAGCCGGACTGCATTCCCTGGGTTACATGGAAAGCGGCATGCGCCACATCACCAACAGCAAGCATGAGGTCAAAACCCCTGAAGATCTGAAGGGACTCAAAATTCGCACCATGCAGGTCCCCGCCCATGTTGAATACTGGAACAGCGTGGGGTGCTCCGCCGAAGGTTCGCCATTCGCCGAATTGTACACCAATCTCTCCACCAAGGTGTTCGACGGACAGGAAAACCCGATTTCCCAGATTGTTGCCCAGAAATTCTACGAGGTGCAGCCCTTTCTCACGCTTACGGGCCATGTGTACACCACCTATCTGCCTCTGATGACGGAAGGTTATTGGGACAGCCTGTCTCCGAAAGAGCAGGAAGTGATGAACAACGCTTTTGAGGTGGCGACCAAGTTCCAACAGGAGCTCATTTCCAAGGAAGAGACGGACCAGCTCAAGTTTATCGAAAGCAACGGATCCTATCCTTGCAAGGTAACCAGACTGACCCCTGAAGAAAAACAGGCTTTTATCGATTCCGCACAGCCCACACTGCAGAAATACCGCAAGAGTCTGGGCGAAGATGTGTATGACGAGTTCACTACTGCCATTGCTGCGGCTGCCAAGAAAACATCGGCATAGTAGCAACAGCTGTTCTCTTCTCCCCAAACCCAAGGAGGGTCGTTATGCCGTTGCTTCGTTGGCTTGAGGCAAATATCGAGAAATATGTCTGCGTGATACTCTTTATGGTTATTGTCGCAATTATGATCGTAAATGTTTTTATGCGCTTTGTTCTTGATAATGCCATTCCATGGGCATCGGACCTGGTTCTTTTTATCTTTGTCTGGTTTATCTGGTTTGCAATCAGCTACGGGTTGAAAGAAGGAGCTCATGTAAATGTTACTGTAGTTGTCAGTCTGTTGCCAAAGAAAATGCAACTCATGCTGAAGGCATTATGTAATTTATTGACAATTTCATGTTTTGCCTTGTTGCTTGTTGTCGGAATACAACTGCTTTCACATTTCTCGGTGGTTGGTAAAACTGGTTTGCTTATAAAATACCCGATGTGGAGTCTGTATCTTGCAACGCCAGTAGGAATAACGTTGTGCCTGTTTCGTTTAGTGCAGAACTCGGTTCGAGAGTTGCGCGGTGAAAAAGGCGCGGCAAATACCAACGAGGAGGCGGTCTGATGGAGGTTGTGGTTCTTTTCGGGTCCCTGTTGCTGCTTATCGCAATCGGCATGCCCATTGCCTTTTCGCTGTGCCTTTCTTCAACCATCACGATCCTGATCTATCATACGGCGACGTTGCTGTTTCAGGTGCGGTCCATTGTCACGGCGGTCAGCTCCTTTCCGCTTCTGGCAATCCCCCTGTTCATTCTGGCGGGCGATCTCATGTATACGGGCGGACTTTCCAGCCGTCTGGTGGGACTGGTGGATGCTTTTCTCGGATCATTCAAAGCGAGCCTCGCCTATGTGACGGTATGCGCATCCACTTTCTTCGCCGCCATTTCCGGCTCGGCTCCGGCCACCGTGGCTGCCATCGGATCCAATGTCATCCCGGAAATGGTCAAGCGTGGATACTCGAAAACCTATGGCACGTCTCTTACCGCTGCCGCGGGTATCGTGGGTGTGCTTATTCCGCCGAGTATTCCGTTCGTCATGTACGGAATATCCGCGGAGCAATCCGTGGGCACTTTGTTCATCGCTGGCGTGGTGCCAGGGTTGATGTTCGCCGTGGCCATAGCCTGTGTCGCCAGATACGTTTACGGCAAAAAGAACATTCAGGCTCAAACCCAGAAGTTCGAGATCAAGAACGCCATGATCAGCTTCAAAGATGCTATCTGGGCCCTGATGGCGCCTGTCATCGTGCTCGGAGGCATTTACGGCGGGATATTCTCGCCCACCGAAGCTGCGGCGATTTCCGTAGGGTACGCCTTGTTTCTGGGGGTGTTCGTCTACAAGGAGCTCAACTGGAAGATCATCTTCGAAACCTTTGCCCGCAGCACAAAGACCACGGCAACCTGTCTGGGGCTGGTGGCCTTTGCCTCCACCTTCGGCAGGTTGATGACCCTGGAACAGGTACCGGCCAAAATCGCGAACATGCTGCTCACCATCTCCGATGAGCGTATCGTCATTCTGCTGATCATAAACCTGTTCCTGCTGTTCGTGGGCATGTTTATGGAAACCATTGCTTCGATCATCATTCTAACCCCCATTCTCATGCCTGTGATCATGAAAGTGGGCATAAATCCTGTTCACTTCGGCGTTATCATGACGGCCAATCTGGCCATCGGATTCTGCACGCCGCCCCTTGGTGTCAATCTCTTTGTGGCCAGCGGTGTGAGCAACCTGCCGGTGGAAAGTGTCATCAAGGGCATAGCTCCCTATCTTCTGGTTATGCTGATTATCATGATGCTGGTCAGCTATGTCCCCGTACTCACCATGGGAC
>CAXXHY010000049.1:0-40965 GCA_963667575.2 Desulfovibrionaceae bacterium
TTTTAAGGGAGCAGTTCAACCTTTTGAGTCGCGAGGAGATTGAATCCTTGCCTGGGTTGCTGCGCGATCCGCTGTCCTGCGGCTTCAGGACGGTGTTGTTGTGGCCGATGTCCGCGGCAAGGTGCAGGGGTTCGGGTTGCTGATGCATTTTCCCGATCTGCGCTTCTGCTATCTGGATTTTCTGTCCGTGCCCAAGGGCATGACCAGCCCGCGGGCTGGGCGGCATGCTGTACGAGCGTATGCGGCAGGAGGCCAGGGATATCAGGGCTGCGGGACTTTTTTACGAATGTCTTCCGGACGATCCGAAGCTTTGCGCGGATCCGGAGATTCTGGGCGAAAACAAGGCGCGGCTGCGCTTTTACGAACGCTATGGTGCCCGTCCCATTGTGGGGACCGCCTATGAAACGCCGTTGCAGCCGGGCGGGGATTGCCCGCCGTACCTCGTATACGATGCGCTCAATGCCCGGCGTCCGCTTTCCGGACGGCGCGCACGGCGTATTGTACGGGCCATTCTGGAACGCAAGTACCGCGGGGTCTGTCCGCCGGAATACGTGGACCTGGTGGTCAATTCCATCAAGGACGGACCGGTTGCGCTGCGTCCGCCCATGTATGCCGAGCCCGTGGCCGAGGTTCTTCCCCGTGGCGTGGTCAGCCCGGATCAGCGTATCACCCTGGTGGTCAACGACAGGCACGACATTCACCACATCCGCGAGCGCGGCTACGTGGAAGCGCCCGTACGCGTGGGACGCATCCGCGACCAGCTGCTCAAGACCAATCTGTTCGAGGAGATACCGGCCCAGCGCTTTCCGGACAAGCACGTCAGGGACGTTCACGATTCGGCCTACATCGACTACATCAAGAAGATCTGCCTGCGGATTCCCATGAACAAGTCGGTGTACCCGTATGTTTTTCCCATCCGCAACAAGACCAAGCCCACGCGCGAACTGTCCGTACGGGCGGGGTACTACTGCATAGACACCTTTACGCCGCTGAACCCCAATGCCTGGCGCGCTGCGCGCAGGGCCGCGGACTGTGCCCTGACCGCAGCCACCACCGTGGCCAAAGGAGGCCGGGCCGCGTACGCGCTGGTCCGCCCGCCCGGACACCATGCCGAGCACAACGCCTTTGGCGGGTTCTGCTATCTGAACAATACGTCCATTGCCGCCAACTACCTGTCGTCCCTGGGGCGCGTGGCCATACTTGATGTGGATTACCACCATGGCAACGGTACGCAGGATATTTTCTGGGAGCGGGATGACGTACTCACGGTTTCCATTCACGGACACCCGAGTTTCGCCTACCCCTACTTCAGCGGTTTTCGCGATGAGATCGGACAGGGTCCGGGAGAGGGATATAATTTCAACTTCCCGCCTCCAGGAACGGGTGGATGGCAAGATCTACCACAACGTGCTGATGCGCGCGCTGGAAAAGATCCGGGCCTACAAGCCGGATTTCGTGGTGGTGGCCCTGGGGCTGGATCCGGGCAAAGGCGACCCCACGGGCACCTGGACCCTGGGCGCCAAGGACTTCCACCTCAACGGCCGGCTCATTGCCGAACTGCGGCGTCCCACTGTGGTGGTGCAGGAGGGCGGTTACCTGATCCGTTCGCTGGGCACCAATGCGCGCAACTTCTTCCTGGGATTCTGGGAGGGGCTTTACCGGTAGGATTCGCATACACAGAAATGACATTTGGGGCCTGCAGGGGCGGCATGGCAGAGGAGTATGCGCTGTCATGTCGCCCTTACAGGGCTTTTTGTTTTTCTCATTCAGGGTACCCAGGGTTGCATCTGGGCTGTATGTAAGCCGCTCCGTTGGGGTTTGAAAAAATAAATTAAAAAAGCCGGACATATGGGAAGATGTCCGGCTTTTTTCTTTGGGCAAAATATCTATAAACGGCGTAACCGCCCCTTGGTCACAACAGGAACCACTCGGCCAGGCTCAGGAAGATCAGGAATCCACGGAGTCTGTCAGGGTGGTGAGGAGATGCTCGAGGCCTGGGCGGGATCGCGTCCGAGCATTTTGAGGATCATGGGGATGGCTGCGCCTGCAATGGCGCCCAGGAGCATGTTCAGGAACAGGGACAGGCCCATGACCAGGGACAGGGTAAAGGAGTGCAGTACGGCGAGCACGGCCAGCATGCCCAGCAGGGAAACGAGCACGCCATTGGCCACGCCCAGGCGGATTTCGCGGACAAAGGCCATGAAGCTGCGTTTGCCCTCGAATTTTTTCCATGGCCATCTGCCGGATGATAACGGCCAGGGACTGCTGCCCCGTATTGCCGCCCTGGTTGGTGACCATGGGCATCAGGGCTGCCAGGATGGCCATCTGTTCGATGGTGCCTTCGTAGTGATGCACCACGTAGGCGGCCAGGGGTGGAGTTGCAGAGATTGACCACCAGCCAGGGCATGCGTTTGAACACGGACTGGCGCCAGGGAGTGTCCACGGTTTCGTCGCGGCCCGCACCAACCATGCCCAGCATGTCTTCGCTGGCTTCTTCATGAATGATGTCCATGACGTCATCGTGGGTGACCACGCCGAGGAATTTGCCGTCGTAGTCCACCACGGGCAGCGCCATGAAGTTGTAGTGGCGCATCTGGGAAGGCCACTTCTTCCTTGTCCACGTCAAAGAGCACGGTGATCAGAGTCTGATTCTGGATCAGGTCCTTGAGCATGGTGCGGGTTTGCCCAGCAGGATGTCGCGCAGGGAAGGCACGCCCACCAGGCGGTCTTCGTCGTCCAGCAGATAGGCGTAGTAGGGAAATTCCTTTTCGGTGAGTTCCTTGCGGATGGTGTTGACCGCCTGATCCACACTCATGCGGTAGTCCAGCACCAGGCCTTCGGAGTTCATGACGCCGCCGGCGGTGTCCGGATCGTAGAGCATCAGTTGCCGCAGGCGGGCGGCTTCCTCGGGCTTGACCAGTTTGAGCAGGGCTTCGCGCTGCTCGGGCTGCAATTCGTCCAGGGCGTCGGCCGCATCGTCCAGGGCCATTTCCGAAAGAATTTTGGCGGCCATTTCGGGCTCCAACTGCTCGATGAGCGTTGCCCGCTGGTATTCCTCCATTTCTTCTACAGTTTCAGCTACTTCCTCAAGATCCGCCGTACTGGCCCATTCGAGCTGCTCTTCGATGGCAGATTTTCGATATGGTCGGCGGCATCGGCCGGGTGCGCGTTCTCAAGCTCAGAAAGATCCATACTCTTCGACGTGTCCATCTCTGTCTGGGAGTACTCAGGGGAATTTTCCGTGAATGCTTTTGATTGTCCGGCATGGCGATCACCTGCTTTTAAGAAATGCCTGAAAAAGAAAGTTTCTGACGTATCAACCGGAAGCGCTCATTTCATATTTGACCTCGGTTGTCAAATGGCCTTTCTTTTTTCAGGCCAGGATGTCGTATGTTGTACAGGGCAGAAAACTTTGAGAGGGTAAGAAGAGGCTGCAGAGGAAATAAATTATGTCAATAATTTCTTACCCAATATTTATATGTACGTTCATCTTGTTTGTGGTAAAATAATAAATCGCTCCAAAATGATTCAATCATAAAAGATTCATGATTGTTGTATTTGACAATAAAGGAAAAAAGAAACAAAGTTGTAGTGAAAAAAATCTCCAGTAAATGTACTTTTAAGAACCTTGAGCAACAGGGGGGGGGTGCCGCCAATTGCCGGGGGTACTGCTCTCGGGCAGTTGCAAGAGCTGCAGTCAGGATCTATCATTGGGAGCGGAAAATACGTAACGACCCGCTCCCGCGGCATTCACCGCTGGCCCCGCCAATGGCGTGGCCTTTCTTATAACTCAGTGCGGGAAATTTTAAAAATTCTGCGCTGATTAATATATTTCACACCATGAAGCAGCGAATTTTTGCCATAGGCGACATCCACGGCATGGCCGACAAACTGCGCGATCTGTTGCAGCGTCTGCCGCTTTCGGCCGACGACACCGTCATTTTTCTGGGCGACTATATCAACAGAGGCCCGGATAGCAAAGGTGTTCTGGACACTTTGCTCGCTTTCCGCCAGGAGCATCCCAACACGGTGTTTCTGCTGGGAAATCACGAATACCTGCTGCTGGAATACGCGCGTACCGGGGAGAACGACCATCTGCGGCTTTTGCGGCTCGGCGGTGTGGAAGCCACGCTGAAGTGTTATGGCGATGCGCCGGTCCGCTCGCTGCGCGATCTTTCTTTTCTGCCTGCGGAGCATCTCCGTTTTTTGGAAGAGCTGCAGCTGCTGCACCGGCAGGACGGCTACCTGTTCATCCATGCCGGCGTACCCCATGGACAACGCCCCGAAGACTGTCGCCTGGACACGCTGTTGTTCATCCGCGGGACCTTTCTTTCTGATCCCTGGCAGGGGGAAGAAACCATTGTTTTCGGGCATACGCCTTTTGAAACGCCCTTTTGTCGCACCGCACAAGATCGGCGTGGACACCGGGGCGGTGTACGGGAATCAGCTCACTGCCGTTTGGAGCTGCCCAGGCTGCGTTTCTATCACTCCTGAAACTGCAGTCCCCGCAGGCTCCAGTTCTCTTCCAGAAAGGCCTCGGCCACGCGGGCCGGAGCGTCGTCGCTGGTCATGGCCGCATCCATCAGGCGGCTGAAGCCCAGCAGGCGCCCGAGCATCACCAGGCCCGTATGGATGGTTTCCATGGGGCTGTTCCGAGGTGAAACCGGTGACCAGGTCGCCGCGGGTGTCCGTAAAGAATTCCGTAGGCCTGCAGGATCATGGAGATGAATTCGGCCCTGCGGTTGCGTTGCACTGCCGACGTCCCCCCGCCCTTGAAGCGAAACCGGATGTAGTTTTCCGAAAGATTTGGTCCGCAGACGCTGTCCACCATGGCGAAGTGAAAATCCACGCGCGCGTTGAGATTCAGATAATCTCTGGAGAGCAGGGCGTAATTCTGGCTGCCCATGGGGCGCTCGCCAGCATTGGCCAGCAAAGAGTTGGAAAATACGCCGCGCGGCCGAACCGCCAGGCGGGGTTTCGCGCCAGCGCAGTCCGGGGGTGGTCATGCCTTCGCACAAGGAAAGCAAAGGCACTGAGCGGACGTCCGCCAGGGATATTCTGCGCCCCAGCTCCGGGGCCAGGCCGCCTCCCAGGTCGATGATCAGAAAATGCAAGGGCATTCCTGCCAGGACCTTGATCAGGCTTTCGGCTTCCTCCAGCACGGCGTCTTCTGTTTCAAACAGGCTGATCAGGGCTTTTTCGTGCACAAAGCGGGACAATGTCGTGGAGCGAACTGCACTCCAGAATGGAAAAAGTCGGACCGTAGGCTTCGGTCAGGTTCAGGGGCACGATGAGATCCCGCAGGGCGGATGCCGCGGCGGACAGCTCGGGCTTGAGTTCGCGGTTGCGGCGGCGCTGGGGGAGTTCCTGGGCAAAGGCTTCGGGCGCAAGAGTCACCAGGTGCTCGTCCGCGTCCAGAATGACCAGCGCGCCCTTCGGGGATGGACTCCGCAGCGCCCGTGGCTCCTGTGAGCATGGGCACGCCGTATTCGCGCGACACGCAGGACAAATGGTCCGTGGGATTGCCCAATTCCACAACCAGGCCTTCCAGCCGGGGCAGGAGCTGTGCGGCGTCCACATGGCTTTGCCGCAGCACCAGCACCACAGGGCCTTCCGGCAGGCCGTTGTCGAGTTCTTCCCTGGTACGGACAATGTGCGCCCTGCCGAAACAGCGCCCGGGCGAAGCGCAGATGCCCCCCGAATGGAGTGCTTCCCCGCGCAGGCGGGCTGCCACCCGAATGGCCTTGCCCCGCAGGGTGATGGGGGCGCGACTGGAGAAAATGAAGCGTACCGCTGGTATCCACGGCCCATTCCATGTCCTGCGGGCCGCCCATGAGCACCTCGGCAAAGAGCCCCCAGTGCACAAGCTGATCCACTTCGGCCTGGCAGAGTACCGGAGCGTTGCGCTCGCTTTGATCCAGCCGCTCCATCACGAGACCGTCGCCCGTACCGGAAACTTCCCGGGCTTCCTTTTCCGCAATGATGCTGTGCAGGTCCTTGGGGTTGTCCCTGTCGGGCATGAAATTGTCAGCCGGGTTGCTGCCGCCCACTGCCTGGGTGCCCAGTCCGGGGACTGCGGAAACCAGCATGCGGTTGTTTTCCGGATCTGTTGGATGGATGGTGAACAGTACGCCCGCGCTGCGCGCATCCACCATGCACTGGAAGAGCACGGCCATGTCGAAGTCTCCGGCCGGGAGTCCCGCGTTCATGCGGTAGGTGAGCGGACGAGCGCCGAAATTGCTGGCAATGACCCGTTTGAAGGCGTCCAGCAATCCCTCGGACGTACGGATGTTCAGATAGGAGCTGAACTGTCCGGCAAAGGATTGCCCCCGGCCTGTCTTCCACCAGGGCGCTGCTGCGAACCGATACGGCAGGGGAGCCCAGCTCCCGCCAGCGCTGCAGCAGTGATCCGGACAAGGTCTCGGGCAGCGGCGCATCCATGATGATCGTACGGATATCCTCGGCGGATTCGCCGATGTAGCCACCCCCGGCATCCAGCTTTTGCAGGATCCGCCGGATGCGGCCCATGGCCTCGGAGTGGGAAAGAAAAATGCGGCAGGCCCGAGTGGATGCGGCGAAACCATCCGGAACAGGCACGCCCGCCCCGCAGCATGGCCCCCAAAGAGGCGGCCTTGCCGCCGATGAACGCGGTCTGTTCCATGCCAGCTTCGCAGAGCCGGATGGTCAAAGGTACGCTGGCGGCGCGGTTGGCGCGCAATGCCAGGGCGCCTCTGGCTTCCCGGGAAAGACGTTCGTGGGTTTCATAGAGCCGGGCGTAGCGGTTGGCGGTCAGGGCGGTTCAGCCCGTCCACCAGTTCGAAGGTCACGGAAAGCAGTTCTTCGAGGGGTGCCTGGGCTTCCCTGCGTTTGAGCAGTGCCGTGTCGATGTCGCTGATCAGCTCGAGCGCCTGTTCGTTGTTGTCCAGAATGGCCCGGAAGGTGTGATACTGGGCCTTGAGCGCGCGCAGCACTTCCTGTTCGCGGGCTTCCCGCCGCCTGCGCAGCATGGAGCGGATCTTATCGATGACCATGTCCGTCCTCCTCCGTGGTCTGGCGGACGTAGGATTCGGCCAGTGCGGCAAAGGCGGCTTCGTAATCCCGGATGGCGTTCGTCCAGGCCCATGGCCATGTCCAGCTGCCGCGTAAACGCGGCCAGCAGTCCGAGTTGGCTCAGGGCTTGGGCCAGGGTTTCGCGGTCGATGATCTTGAGCCCTGGCCGTGACCAGGTCGCCCTTGACGCTGATGTTGAACTGCAGTCCGGCCAGGATTCTCCGGATCAGTTCCACCCTGCGGTTTTTGCGCTGGGTGTTGGCAAAGCCTCCGGCAAAGCGGAAGTAAATGTAGTTCTGCGTGGGGTTGTCCTGCATGAAGGCGTCTATCACATTGAAATGATAGCCCATGTGCAGGTTGAGGTTGAGGTAGCCCGCGCCCACGAATGGCCAGGTTGCGTCCCACGTAATCGGGCGAGGCCTGGAGCATGGCCCCGGTTCGCTGCATGCCCGAAAAAATGTCTCCCACGGAAACACGGAAATGTTCGCGGCTGTCCCAGGCAAAGGTCAGGGCGTCCATGTAGATGTTCAAGGGCTCGGAAAGAATCTGCTCGCGCTGGATTACAGAGGGGCGCATCCTCGGCCAGACCGCCGCCCGCGTCGATGATGTGCAGATTCACGGGGATGGTGTCTTCGAGCCGGTGGGCGATGCTGCGGCCTGTTTCGCCCTGCATCTGGGTTTCCAGCAATTCCTCCACCGCGCGCTCGTGGGCAAAAGTGGATGATGTCGTGATAGCTGCGGCAGGCCGAAGGTTGAAAATCCGCGGCCGCGGGGTCCGTGAGCCTGAGCGGCATGATGAACTGCAGCAGGCGTCGCAGTGTGGTGTATTCGGGGTCCGTCGCGTACAGCTCGGACCCGGCGCGTTCCTGGGTCAGCAGGGCGTCCAGCTGGCCTTCGTAGATCACCGGGATGGAGGCGTCCCACGGTTACTTCCAGACCTTCGGGCAGCGTATCAAAGGCATCCTTGAGGCCGAACACGGCAGGGATGCGGTATTCGCGGACAACCGTGGCCAGATGGCCGATTGAGGAGCCCAGTTCGGTGATCAGGGCGCCGGCCCGCAGCATGAATGGCGCCAGGTGCGGCGAGGCCGCACGGGCCACGGCCACAGCACCGACCGGGAACGTGCCGGGTTCGTCGCCTTCCTTGATGTGCACCACCTTGCCGGCGGCCACTCCGGACTGGGCCGAGACGCCGCCCTGCATGCGTACGGTGGCGTGGGCAATGGCCTCGAGCATGTCTTCCGTATGATCCTGTTCGTCCACTTCCAGGGGCAGCACATCCAGAATGCGCGCCTGGCCGTTGTTATCCAGCCGCCAGATCAGTTCGCGCGGCACGCCCACGGCGCGTTCCAGCACAATGGCCGCCCTCGGCCAGCCTGCGCTGCTGCATGGGCGCCAGCAGGACCGACCCGCGATACAGGTTGTTCACAGGGGTGAGCGCCTTGTCTCCCAGGGGCAGGCGCTGGTTTTCGGCTTTGGGAAAAATTTCCGTGGCAATGGGCTGAAAGGGATGGGAGCGGCGCAGGTAATAGAATTCCATGCCCTCGTCGCTGCGCAGGGTCAGGGCCATGCTGCCGGGGGCCACATCCCCCTGGTGCAGGGAGAGCAGGGTGCCCGCGAACGCGCCGTTGATCAGCTCGCGTACGCTTACGGCCATGTCCGTGTAGCCCAGTTTCGCGCCCAGGCGGCAGGCCTTGGCCACTTCCCGGACCACGTCTTCGCTTTCCATGGGATAGGGGGGCGGCCCGTTTTCAATGTCCGTATGCCCGGCAGGACAGACCGCCACGGAGAACTCGCAATGCTGGCCGACGCGCTGACGCAGGGCTTCCACCTGGCGGAGGATGTCCAGGGCGATGTTTTCGGGCACATCCGGGTCGGCTTCCAGCAGGGCGCGACAGCCCGTGACCGTGACTACGAAACCGTCCACGGCGCCGGTTTCCGGCATGCGCAGCAGTTCGGCCAGGCAGGCGTTGGGCATGCCCACCAGCGAAAGGCTTTCCCAGGCGATTTCGGGATACCCCCAGGGTCAGATGGCCTGCGTAGGGGCCAAGGCCGCCCGAGAGAATGTCTTCCAGAATGTTCTTTAGGTATTCGTACTGGTCGTAGAGATCCACGTACCGGTCCGAAGACAGGGCATTGAGGCCTGTACGACACCTGATGCACCAGCTTGCTCAGTTCCCGGACCGTGCGGGTCAGATAGGCGTTGTCGAAAATATATTCGCCGCCCAGAGCGCGTTCCATTTCGGCCATTTTTTCCATGACCGCATTGTTTAGCTCCAGAATACGGCGGAATTTATGAAATAGCGAACGTATGGAAGTAGGGGCTCTGCAACGAGGGCTCATGTACGGCAGATTTTGGGAACAGGGAAGAAAGCCATTTTTGCATCACATACGCTCCATGACGGCAGCCTGGATTCGTTTGGCCGAAAACGCGAAGCCCGTATTGGTTTTCAGCGGTGGATCAGAACATTTGTAACAGCCGGAACGTGTTCGGGAGTGCGGCCGGCCCTTTTGCGATTGAATGTCCGGGCGCCGTGAACATTTCCGTTAGCCCCCGGCGGCCTTTTCCACTTTCGATACGCCGGACTATTTCCAGAATATCGTTGAGTTTGAAGGGTTTTGCCAGAAAATCATAGGCGCCCTTGCGAAAGGATTCCTTGGCCGTGTCCAGGGTGGCGAAACCCGTGATGATGATGACGCCGGTGTCGGGGGAGACTTCCTTGATGCGCGTCAGGAAGTGCATGCCGTCCACGCCTTCCATTTTCAGGTCTGTTATGACCACGTCAAAGGGCACTTCCTCGATCCGGGCCATGGCCTCGGTGCTGTCGGTCAGGGCTTCCACCTCGTAACCGGCCTTTTGGAATGCCGGTCTGAGGCGTTTGCAGACAATGGGTTCGTCGTCCAGGATCAATATGCGAAACCGTGTGGTGGCGGTGCTCATTTGGCGTCCTCCAGAAAGGGTGCGATGCGTTCCAGAAAAATATCAATATGCCGTTGCAAATCTGCGTCGTCGCACAGCAATACGTCGAGCTGGCGCGTATAGCCGACCAGGCCGCCGAGCATCTTCATCTTTTCCCTGCCGCGTTCGAGGGACATCTTCTTGATCCGCCCGATGACTAGGTCGCCCCGGATCTCGATGCGGAAGTCGAAATGTTCCAGGATCTTGGCTATGAAACGGGCGCGTCTGGAGCGTCGCTCCAGTCCGGTTACTCCGCCAAGAAACCGAAAATAGATGTAGTTGTCATTGATCCTGTCGCTAAGATAGGCGTCAATGATATTGAAATGGTATCCAAGGCGCAAATGAAGGTTGGCGTATTCCTTGGAAACCACGGCCAGATTGCGTCCGACCTGATCGGGCGAAGCCTGGGCCGGAGAAAAGGTCCGGGTGAAGCTGGACATGAAACTGCCCAGGTCCACGGCAACGGGCGCGTTGCTCCACATGTTCGAATTCACGATGCCGTTGAGCAATGCCTGAAGCGGAATCGAGGTGATCTCCGAGAGTTCCACTTCGGATTTGCTGCTCTGCGGGGTCTCATGCAGGCCGTCTTCCACGTCGATGATCATCAGGCCCAGAGGCAGGGGGCATTTGAAACGGCGCGAGGCCGAGGCGTTCTGGCCGTGCAGTTCGCTCAGCCGGATCAGCTCTTCCACCCCTTTTTCGTGAATGTAACGCGTTATGTCGTGGTAACTCGTACAGTTGGCAGGGCGGAAATCCTTGCTCTTGGGATCCAGCAGATGCAGAGGAGTGATGAGCTGCAGCAGGCGCCGCAGCAGCCGGTACTCGTAGGACTCCTCGAAAACGCACTGCTCGGTGATCTCAAAGCGGCGCAATTCCGGAATGATGCCCTGATAAATGGTGTTGTTGCTGGCGTCCAGGGTGATTTCCTGTCCGGTTTTCAGCACTTCTGTGGCATTGCCCGCATTGACCACGGTGGGGATGCGGTGTTCGCGCGCGATGGTGGACATGTGTCCGGCCGGCGAACCGATATCCGTGATGATGCCTCTGACCTTGTGCATGATCCGCGAATAGCGCGGGGAGGTGAAGCGGCTGACAAGGATGGCGCCGTAGGGAAAATCGCGCAGATCGTTGTCGTCGTGGACAATGAAAACCTTGCCCGTGGCCACGCCCTGCTGGGCAATGGTGCCCTGGTTTTCGAACAGGATTTCCTTGTTGCCCAGGTAGCAGATCTGCGGAGGTTCGGCGCAGTGGTCGATTTGCATGGGCCGAGCCTGGACAATGGACAGTTTGTTGTCCTGGTCGTAGCACCACTCCATTTCCACCGGACGGTTGAGAAAATTTTCCACGCGCATGGCGGCCTTTCCCAGGTCGGAAAGCTGCTCGGGCGTGAGCTGATAGGCCAGCTTTTCCTTTTCGCTCAAATGTTGCCAGACAGTGCCGCCCTTGGCGGAAATCTGCAGGAAACGATCGCCCGTATGGCGCTGCACGGAATCTATTGTGTAGGGCGGGCGGCGGCTGAGCATGATGCTGTCTCCGGCCAGGGTGCCGTCCATGATGGGCGCTCCCAATCCGGGGGCGCAGGTCACCAGCATTTCGTCCACGCTGTCCGCCGCGCAGGTCTGCAGCAGACCGCTGGTCCTGGCGTCCACCATACGCTGCACGCCCACGGCCATGGCCACTTCTTCTTCCGGTAGCCGTGCTCCAGGCGATAGCGCCAGGCTTCCATGGAATAGGCGCCTGCCACCACGCGTTTGTAGGCGTCCTGCAAGTGGTCGGAAGTCACGCCCAGCACGCTGCAATACTGGCCCGCAAAGCTGTTTTCTCCGTCTTCACCCCAGGCACTGCTGCGTACGGCAAAGAGCAGCGAATCGTTGTTCAGCGTGTCCACGGACTTGGCGGTCAGGGCAACGGTCTGCATGTGTATGGCGTTGATCAGGGGCCGGGGCAGGTCGGCCTGAAGAATGGCATGGCGCATTTCTTCGGAAATACATTCGAAGTAATCCTCGTCCTTGCCGTTCCAGCCTTCCAAAGCTTTTTTGGCCTTGTCGCGCAGGCCCGCGTAATCCAGAAAATCAAAAAAGGCCTTGGTGGTGATGACGAAACCATCAGGCACGGGCAGTCCCAGCACGTTGCGGACTATGCCCAGCGTGTTCATCTTGCCGCCCGCCGCGTCCAGGCTGTCCTGTCCGAGGTTTTCCAGCGGTATGGTCAGATCGCCCTGCCCGAAAGTATGGCGCCCGGCCAGCTCTTCCTGCATGGCGTGCTGAATACGCTCGAACGCCAGAAACAGCTCCACGTTTTTGCGCTGCGTCAGGACGCTGAGGTCGGAAATGAGCTTGAAAACCAGGTCGCCGATGGTTTCGGTGGATGAAAATATGTATTGCTTGTCAAAAACATATTCTCCTCCCAGCTTGTCGCCCATATCGCCCATGAGTTCGAGAATACGGTTGTTGCGTTCGAGCAGTTCGCGAAATTTGCGCAGAACAACCACGAAGGGCATGGGCAGTTTCTGGGTGCGATGCAATGGCCAGAAGGAGAATAACTTATCCAGATGCAGCATTGTTGTATTGCCTCCGGCGCCTTAAGAACCCTTTTTCAGCCGGTTGGGGCGGGTTTTTGTTTCCCCGAAAAGGGTTCTTAAGAATCTCCCAGCACTAACGGTTGCGGCGTCAGGGGAGGATGCCAAAGTGAGGTTTCCTCAAAAGTCCCGGTTTACGGGTTAGGGAAGCATCGCCTCCCGGGCGGGGCTTGAGGAGGAGCCCCAGTTGAATTGTTTGATTATGATAGCAGGCGGATGTTAATGCGCCCCTCCCTTGCTGCGGAAGACCACGCCCACGAACCAGCCGCTCAGGATGGCGATGATGGAGGCCAGAACACCGTACAGAGTACCGTGGTCAAAGGCCAGGTCGGACATGAATTTGGGCGTGCTGACGAGTTCCGCTTTTACTTCCTGCTTGGCCGAGCCGAGGATCTTGCCGTCTTTCACGGCCAGGGTTTCCAGGGTATAGGGGCCGGTGAGCAGGCGCGAAGGCACAGGCACAACAGCGCTGAATTCCTGGCTCCCGTCGGCGTTGGTCTTGCCCATGGTGAAGGTCATGGCGTCGCTCTGATAGAGTCCTTCGCTTTCTTTCAACTCGATGAGCTCTTTGATCATGGTGTCATGATCCTCGGCCTGCGGTTCGATCTTGACCTTTGCCAGAGCGGCTTCGGCGCTGACGGCCTCGCCCACGGCGTCAAGTTCGTACATGGGCTTGGAAGCGCCGACAAGGTAGAGATTGGGGACGCCTTCGAAATGATAGGTGTCCATGTTCATCCAGAGCAGGCCCAGGGCCTTGCCCTTCTGCTTCATGTGCAGGTCGGATTCCGCGCCGATCATCCGGACCACCACGTCGCTTCCGGCTGGAACCGTACCGGTGATGTTCAGGGTTGTTCCATTATAGGTGGTGCCGATGTTCAGGACCTCCGGTGTGGCCTGCATGGTGACCTGGGCCTGGGCCCAGGCAGGGACGCAGAGCAGCAGCAGTGCGGAGAAAATGAGTGCCATGGTTTGCGTCTTCATATTAATGACCTCCCACATAGGCCAGCATGGTGCTCGGCGTGGCCAGCAGTCCGTAAAGCATTTTGCACATCACAACCAGAACCAGCGTGGCCAGCAGAATCTTGAGCTGGTCGCCCTGAAGCTTCTGGCCGATCTTGGTGCCGACCTGGGCGCCGATGGACGAACCCACCAGCATCAGAAAGGCCAGTACGAAGTCCACGGTGTGGTTTGTGGCGGACTGCATGATGGTGACGTTGATGCAGGTGAACAGAATCTGGAAAAGGCTGGTGCCGACAACCACGTGCATGGGCATTCGCAGCAGGTAGACCATGACCGGAACCATGATGAAACCGCCGCCCACGCCCATGATGGCGGAAAGAACGCCCACCAGGGTGCCCAGTACGAGGGGCATCAGAGCGGACATACGTACGCCGGAGCGGGTAAAGTCTGTCTGGAAGGGCAGGGCGTTGAGCATGGCGCCCATCTTGGATTCTTTCTTGGGCTTGGATTCGGCTTCCACGGCCGGGGCCTTGTTCTTTTTCATGGACTGCAGGCTTTCGAGAAACATGTAGCCGCCCACAAAGCCGAGCATGAGCACATAAGTGACATTTATCAGAAAATTGGCGTTGCCCATGGCGCGCAGGATCTTGATGACCTGAACGCCCAGAGTGCCGCCCACAACGCCGCCGATGAGCAGCATGATGCCCATTTTGACATCCACATTGCCCAAGCGAAAGTGGGCCAGCGTGCCGGAGGTGGAGGCGCCGACGATCTGATTGGAATCAGAAGCGGCGGCAACCGTCGGGGGAATGCCGAACATGATGAGCAACGGTGTCATCAGAAAGCCTCCGCCCACGCCGAAAATGCCTGAAAGCAGTCCAACAACGCCACCCAGCCCGAGAATGGTCAGGATGTTTACGCTGTTGCCCGCGATCGGCAGGTATAGGTGTAAGAAATCCATTATATTTTCCTTTTAAAATCCGATTTTCTCGGTGTAACTATTTCCACACGACATGAAATTCTGTGGCGGATCTGCTGCAGGGAAATCTGTTCGCGTTCCTGCTCTCGGCAGCCGCCTGTGCCGTATTCGGTTACCAGCAACGTAATTCTGTTCTGTTTGACAAACCTGATCACCTCATCTTCATAGTTCCCCTCCGAAATGAATGAATCAATATGCACTCCATCCTCTCCGGCAGCCTCGACCAGCTGTTCGAGCTTGGTACGATTTTCAGGATCAACGGAATCCGCTGATTTGCCAGGCCCAACCACCGTGAGGACGAACACCTGCGCATTGATCCTCTTGGCCAGGGCGACGCTACGCGTCAGCGCTTCCCAGGGGACCATGCGATTACTCATACTGACTAAAATACGTTCCATGATTTCCTCGGTAATCGTGATAGCAACCAGAGTGCCAAGAAAATTTAATGCGTATAATCAATATGTTGAAAAAATTTGTGCAAAAAGTAACAAGGTGATAGGTTTCAATGTGGAACGTGAAAAAAAGAATTATCTCTGGACTTGTTCCATTTTGAAACATAGAATTAAGATATGGATGACAGGGTGCACTCAAAAATTTATTTTGAGCGTATTTTTTTGAAATCATGTCGTATATCCCTCTGCCAAGGGCCTCCAGGCCAGGGGATACGGGACCCGCGCCTCGAAGACGGAGACTTCCGGGAACAGGATGCGAAGTATGAATTCTTCCAATGCAACAAGCTGCACCTTGCCGGAGAGACATTGCACCCGGCTGGGTACTTTCTGGCGATCCATCAAGGGAAAGATGTTTCTGGTGTTCGCGGCGGCTTCCTTGTCCGTATGCGCGCTGGCTCTGTTGAATTACTGGAGCCTGGACATGGTCAAGGAAAGGCTCCTGCTGCTCGAGCGGTATGAGGATCTGCTGAATAATATTTTGGAAGTCCGCAGGTTTGAGAAAAACTACCTGTTATACGCGGATGCCAGCAGCCTGCAGGAGGGCATCGACTATCTCGACCGCATTCAGACCCTGATAAGCGAGCTGCAGCCGGATATGATCGCAGTGGTGGGCAGCGTCCAGTTCGGCAGGGTCCAGACCATCTGCGTACAGTATCGCGGCCTCATCGAAGCCGCGCAAGGGCAGGAAACGCCCGACAAAAACGAGCAGGACCGGATTCGCGAACTGGGCAAACAGATGGTGGAAGCCTCAGAAGCCATGCTCAACACCAAACGCCAGCGCATTCATAAGGCCATAGTCCGGACTTCGCTGATACCTTTTATTTCCATAGCCGTATTCATTCTGGTCATGATTCTGGTGATGAAGCTGGTGGCCGTGGGACTGCTGCGGCCGCTGGGCGTCGTACGCCAGACCACCCAGCGCGTGGCCCGGGGGGATTTCCGCCCCATTCCGCTCAAGGAACGCGAGATCGAGGAAATCTCCGGACTGATCGGCGCGTTCAACCGTATGGCCTACGAACTGGAGACCAATCAGGAAGATTTGTTGCAGGCCAGGAAAATAGCGGCTCTGGGCACCTTTACCGCGGGCATCGCCCACGAGCTGAACAACCCCATCAACAATATTTCGCTCACCGCCGAGACCCTCAACGACCTCTATGCCGAGGAACTGGACGCGGACGCGGCCGAAATGATCCAGGACATCATCCTGCAGACCGAACGGGCCAGCGACATCGTCCGCAATCTGCTGGATTTTTCGCGTACCGAGCAACCCACGTTCCGGACCCTGGCCCTGCGGGAAGTGCTGGAGAGTACGGTCAAGCTCATCAAGAACCAGCTGCTGATGTCCGGGGTGGAGCTCGATGTGTCCATTGCCGAAAATCTGCCTCCGGTGGACGGCAACAGCCAGAATTTGCAGCAGGTGTTCATGAATCTGATGATCAACGCCATTCAGGCCATGCCCGACGGCGGCAAGGTGGGCATTCTCGCCGAACCCGATGGTCCGGGCATGGTGCGTATCGATATTCGCGATACGGGTGTGGGCATAGATCCGCAGAAGCAGCAGCATATTTTCGAGCCGTTCTTTACCACCAAGGAAGTGGGCAAGGGCACGGGGCTGGGGCTTTCCGTGACCTATTCCATAGTCAAGCGCCACGGCGGCCGCATGGAAGTGAAGAGCGAGCCGGGCAAAGGGTCGGTTTTTTCCGTGTATCTGCCCGTGGAGCGCGAAAAGCACAACAATGATGCCGGGGAGGACGCCCAGACATGAGCCAGGCCCGTATCGCTGTAATCGACGACGAACCCATTGTCTGCAGGCGGCTGGGGCAGGCGCTCAGCAAGGACGGCTACGAGGTGGAAACTTTCGCCTCTGGCAAGACCTTTCTGGCCCGCCTGAGTGAAACCGGTTTTGACGTGGTGCTCACGGACCTGCGACTGCCGGACATCACCGGCATGGACATCCTGGAAATGGTCAAGGCCCGCAGGCCCGAGTCCGAAGTCATCATGATTACCGGGTACGGCACCATTGATTCGGCTATTTCCGCCATCAAGTCTGGGGCGTATCATTACGTATCCAAGCCCGTGAAACTGGACGAGATACGCGTATTGATCACCGGGGCTCTGGAAAAGATTTCCATGCGCCTGGAAAACCTGCGCCTGCGCGAAGCCCTGCGCGACGACGGCGGGTTGGGCGCCATTATCGGTTCGAGCCTGCCCATGCAGGACCTGTTTTCCCTGGTCCGCAAGGTTGCGCCCGTGGACTGCAACGTGCTGCTGCAAGGGCAGAGCGGTACGGGCAAGGCCCTGGTGGCCAGGGCCATTCACAACCTCAGTCCGCGTTCGGACAAGTCCTTTATGATGTTCAACTGCGGCGGGTTCACCGAGGAACTCATCAGCAGCGAACTGTTCGGCTATGAAAAAGGCGCGTTCACCGGCGCCACCGCCACCAAGATCGGCCTGTTGGAATCGGCTTTCGGCGGTACGGTCTTTCTGGACGAGATAGGCGAGATGCCGCTGACCATGCAGGTCAAGCTGCTGCACGTACTCCAGGAACGCCAGATCATGCGCGTGGGCGGCACCAAGCCCATTGATCTGGACATCCGCGTGGTGGCCGCCACCAACAAGGACCTCAAGCACGAGGTGGCCGAGGGGAATTTTCGCGAAGATCTGTATTTCCGTCTCAACGTGGTCTCCATTTACCTGCCGCCGTTGTCCGACCGCAACGAGGACGTGCCCCTGCTGGCGCGGCATTTCGTGGAAAAATACAGCCTGGCCTTTCACAAGTCCGTGACCTCCATCCAGCCCCAGGCCATGAGCCTGCTCACCAGCTACAGCTTTCCAGGCAATGTCCGCGAGCTCGAAAACATTATCGAACGCGCCGTGGCCCTCACGGATTGCGAAGAAGTCCGCCTGCAGGATCTTCCCAATGATCTGCAGGACTTCGAAGTGGATACCGTGGAAGGGGAAGGGTTGCTTACCATGGAAGAGCTTGAGCGCCGCCACATCGCCAAGGTGCTGGAAAAAACCGCGTACAATAAAGGCCTTGCCGCCCAGATTCTCAACATCCCCCGTACGACCCTCTGGCGGAAATTGAAGCAGTACGATCTGGAGTGATTCCGCTCAGGCAGCAAGATTCGTTGCCCTAGACTGTGCCGCCATTTCGGGCTCCAAAGGCGAATGATGGCGCATCTGTTGTGTCCGTTACAGCGGCTGGTGGACAGGCTCCATCCCCTGTATTACATTATGTCAGACAGGAGGTTCCTTATGTCCGCACTTATCAGTACGCGTTTTGATGAAGAAACCCTGGCTCGACTGGACGAGGCCGTGGCCGCGCTGGGACAGACACGCTCCGGTCTGATCAAGGACGCTGTGGCCCATTATCTCGAATATCTGACCTGGTATTCCGCCGAGGTGCAGAAGGGCATCGACGTTGCGGACGCCGGTTTGACCCGGTCTCATGCCGAAGTGAAGACCATCCTGCAAGAGGCGGGTGTGGTCCTTGATTGAATGGGCGCAACCCGCTGTGGATGATCTGCTCGAACTCCTGCATTATCTTGAGAAAAAGGGCGCAGCTGAAATCGGCAAAAAACTTGTTGCCCGACTCTATGCTTCTGCAGACATTCTCCGCACTTTCCCTCATTCGGGACGAAAAGGCCTCGTACCTGGAACCCGCGAACTGATCCATCCGCAATTGCCCTATTTCCTGGTCTACCGCGTCATCGAATCCCACATCCAAATTCTGCGCGTAATGCATACGTCCAAATTGTGGTCCGGCATCATGTAATGCAAATTCTCCAAAAAACATCCGTTCCCGTGTAGATATCCACGTTCCAAATTGAAACATCCCCCCTTTTTTCTTCATTTTCTTTTACCTCAGTAATAGCGTTATTCCCTGTTGTTTCAGTATGATAGAAGAATAATATTGCTCTGGTCCGCATCTTGCTTAGTTAAAAACGAACTCGAAACAAGCAAGGAGACTCCCAATGTTTCGCTTTTTGCAAAAACTCGAACGTATGGCTGCTGCAGTGGGCATGGCCGAAGGCTATGATTTCGACACCGCCACGGACATTCTGGATGGAAAATACGAAAAGCCCATGGTGTATTTCGCCCTTGACGGCAAAAAGAAACAGCCGCCCCGTCCGCGTCCCGTACTGCACATCTAAGCAGTCGATTCGCGAGCAGACGCGCGAATGCCAGTCGCGCGCCTGAAACTTTTCTCAACCACACCATACCCCCACGTTGGTTGCAGAATGTGCTCCTCCAAGCACTCTGCGTTGCACGCGCCGCTATGCCAGTGGCGGCGCGGCAACACGGCGGGCGGCCTTATCAGACCTTCCTGAACTATTGCGTACGCAATATCCATTCGTATCTTTCTATATTCTCTTTTCCGTATCCCTTTGCTAGGATGACGCTGAACTACTTGAGAGGGGAGGGCGTATGGACTGGCGAGAGATTCCTGAATGGCAATTTAGTTCTGATACTACCTTAGATAAAGATGAGAATTTCAATCCCAGGTATATCCAAAGCCCCAACGGGGCGACATAGTTATAGCCCAGGGCAAAGCCCTGGGAAAAAGCACGATGAATCAAAAAGCCCTGTAAGGGCGACATGGCAGGAGGCTGTCCTGTGTTAATGCCGCCCCTACAGGGCTCATTTTCTTATTCCCACCGTATCCCCAGGGTTGCACCCTGGGCTATAGGTAAGCCGCCCCGTTGGGGCTTTCGGAGTTTCAGGGGTGAAGTTAGTTGCGCGGTAATGCCTTGTTTTCTCGCTTTTTATCATGGATGACATCAGATAGAGTTCATACAGGGGAGCTGGAATTAAAAAAACAGGTTGTCTAATGGCTGAAAAGTCAATCCCAGGTAAATCCAAAGCCCCAACGGGGCGACATAGTTATAGCCCAGGGCAAAGCCCTGGGAAAAAGCACGATGAATCAAAAAAGCCCTGAAAGGGCGACATGGCAGGGAGCAGTCCTGTTTTCATGCCGCCCCTACAGGGCTCGTCCTTCATTATTCCTACCCGTATCCCCAGGGTTGCACCCTGGGCTATAGATAAGCCGCCCCGTTGGGGCTTTCGAAGTCGCTAGGGCTAAAGGGAGTTGCCCGGTTAACCCCTGGTTTTTGTTCTTCTTCTCCCGGAAGACATCAGATAGTGGTCATGCAGGGTGGCAGGCAACTCAAGAATACGTTGCCTAATGGCGAGAATTCCAATTTCAGGTAAATCCAAAGCCCCAACGGGGCGACATAGTTATAGCCCAGGGCAATGCCCTGGGAAAAAGCACGATGAATCAAAAAAGCCCTGTAAGGGCGACATGGCAGGGAGCAGTCCTGTTTTCATGCCGCCCCTACAGGGCTCGTCTTTGTTATTTCCACCGTATCCCCAGGGTTGCACCCTGGGCTATAGGTAAGCCGCCCCGTTGGGGCTTTCGAAGTCGCTAGGGCTAAAGGGAGTTGCCCGGTTAACCCCTGGTTTTTGTTCTTCTTCTCCCGGAAGACATCAGATAGTGGTCATGCAGGGTGGCAGGCAACTCAAGAATACGTTGCCTAATGGCGAGAATTCCAATTTCAGGTAAATCCAAAGCCCCAACGGGGCGACATAGTTATAGCCCAGGGCAAAGCCCTGGGAAAAAGCACGATGAATCAAAAAAGCCCTGTAAGGGCGACATGGCAGGGAGCAGTCCTGTTTTCATGCCGCCCCTACAGGGCTCGTCTTTGTTATTTCCACCGTATCCCCAGGGTTGCACCCTGGGCTATAGGTAAGCCGCCCCGTTGGGGCTTTCGAAATCGCTAGGGCTAAAGGGAGTTGCCCTGTTAACCCCTGGTTTTTGTATTTCTTCTCCCGCAAGATATCAGATAGTGCTCCGGCAGGATGGCAGGCAACTCAAGAATACGTTGCCTAATGGTGGGAATTCAAATTTCAGGTAAATCCAAAGCCCCAACGGGGTGACATAGTTATAGCCCAGGGCAACGCCCTGGGAAAAAGCACGATGAATCAAAAAAGCCCTGTAAGGGCGACATGGCAGGAAGCAGTCCTGTTTTCATGCCGCCCCTACAGGGCTCGTCCTTCATTATTCCTACCCGTATCCCCAGGGTTGCACCCTGGGCTATAGATAAGCCGCCCCGTTGGGGCTTTCGAAGTCGCTAGGGCTAAAGGGAGTTGCCCGGTTAACCCCTGGTTTTTGTTCTTCTTCTCCCGGAAGACATCAGATAGTGGTCATGCAGGGTGGCAGGCAACTCAAGAATACGTTGCCTAATGGCGAGAATTCCAATTTCAGGTAAATCCAAAGCCCCAACGGGGCGACATAGTTATAGCCCAGGGCAAAGCCCTGGGAAAAAGCACGATGAATCAAAAAGCCCTGTAAGGGCGACATGGCAGGGAGCAGTCCTGTTTTCATGCCGCCCCTACAGGGCTCGTCTTTGTTATTTCCACCGTATCCCCAGGGTTGCACCCTGGGCTATAGATAAGCCGCCCCGTTGGGACTTTCAGAGTTTTTGCGATCAAGGAGTTGCCTATTTATTCGCGGGTCCAGGGAGGCGTTCCTCCCTGGCGGGGTTTGGGGTGGAACCCCAACTTCCTATCATTCTTTTAATTTTTCTCTTCATCCTTTCCCTCCATCTCCGTGCCTTTCCCCAGTCCATTCCCGATCAAAAACGCGACCAGGGCCACCACCGTGGTGGGCACGATGGCGTGGATTCCGAACATGGGGGGCTTGGCGATGCTCAGATAGAAGAAGCAGGCCACTCCGGCGAGCGTGGAGGTGATGGCTCCAGCGGCATTGGCCTTGTCCCAGTACAGGCCGAGGATCAGGGGCCAGAGGAATGCCGCTTCCAGGCCGCCAAAGGCGAAGAGGTTGATCCAGACCAGCAGGTCGGGCGGATTCAGGGCGGCCACGAACACGATCAGGCCGATGACCGCGGTGCTGACCAGACTCATGGTACGCAGCCGTTTTTGCGGAGCGCGCCGGGCGTCGTCCTTGAGCGCGTAGTGTACGTAGAGGTCCTTGACTATGGCGGCCGAGGCCAGCAACAGCATGGTGTCCACGGTGGACATGATTGCGGCCAGGGGCCCGGCAATGAATACGCCCGCCCAGGCCGGGGGCAGGAGCTTCATGATCAGCGCGGGCATGGCCAGATCGCCGGCAGGCAGTTCGGGAATCACGGCGCGGCCGAAGGCTCCGGCCAGATGGATGCAGAGGATCAGGAAGCCGATGACCACTGTGCCGATGATCATGGCGTTGTGCATCGAACGCGCGTCCTTGTAGCCCATGCAGCGCTGGGTGGTCTGCGGCAATCCCAGCACGCCCAGTCCCACCAGCACCCAGAAGGAGAGTATGAATGGTTTGGGTACGGCGTTGTCTGGACCCGAAGGCGTAATCAGTCCGGGGTCTATGGCTTTGAGGCGCGCCACGCAATGTTCGATGCCTCCACCGGCCTTTACCACGGCGATGAAGATCACCACGCTGGCGATGAGCATCACCAGGCCCTGGATGGCGTCGGTAAGGACCACCGCCCGAAAGCCGCCAATGGCCGTGTAGATGATGACTGTAAGGCCGAACAGGGCCAAACCGGCCGCGTACGGATAGCCGGTGACTGCCTGAAACAGTCGCGCGCCGCCGATGAACTGCGCCAGCATGGCCGCGATGAAAAACACCAGCAGGGCCAGGGAGCAGAGAATCACCACGGTGTCGCTGTTATAGCGCGTACGTAGAAAATCCGTCAGGGTGACGGCGTTGGTCTGCCGGGCCACAATGGCGAACCGTTTGCCCAGCACGCCCAGGGTCAGAAAAATGGCCGGAGCCTGGATCATGGCCAGCAGCACCCAGCTCAAACCCAGACGGTAGGCAACGCCCGGACCGCCTACAAAACTGCTGGCGCTCGTATAGCTGGCCACAATGGTCATGGCCAGCACAAAGGCTCCCATGGAGCGCCCGCCAAGAAAGTATTCCTCCAGAAACCCCTGACTGTCCGCGCTTTTTTTAGCCCGTCCGCGTGCCCAGAACGCCACCAGAAACGACAGAGCCAGGTAAATGAGTACAGGAACAATGGTATCCGCGTTCTGCATCAGTCTTCTCTCCCCGGATTCCTGTTCCGGCGTACTTTCCAGAGACATGTCGCGAAAGACGAAGCGGACCATGGCCCAGACAACCAGGGAAATGATCGGAAATCCCAGGATGCAGCTGTAAAAAAAACCAGGAAGGGAAGCCGAACACGAAAGAATACTGATCCGGGTCGCCTTCTCCCAGTCCGTAGGCGGATACAAACCACCAGATGAAATAGAGTCCGAAAGCAGCCAGACTGAACAAGGCTTCCTTGTTTGCCTGGGCAAAACGCGGGTCCTTATATGTACGGCGCATGGCAGTTCTCCTTGGTTTTCCTGCTGTTGTAAACGGAATAAGCGGCTCATGGAAATGAATAATGGGCAATTTAATAGTTCTTTATGGCAAAATTGGGCAAGGGGCTTGACATAGTTAGCTGACTAACTATAATTCTCCCATGTTCTTTTTACGTTCTTTTCCAGACGCGGAAATGATTACCCGCGTACAGAAGGATTTTCCGGGGCTCGAGCCGATTTCCATGCAGATCTGCATCCGGCTGCTGGCACTGGGAAGCGAGCTTCTGGTGCTGTTGGACAAGCTGCTCGAACCCTATGACCTGGGGCACGGCCGCTGGGTTACCATGCTGCTGCTGCGGCGGCGGAAGGTCTGGCAGGCTTTGCCTTCGGAACTGGCACAAGAGCAGGGCGTGACACGGGCCACCATGTCCGGGTTGCTGAACCGGCTCGAGAAGAAAGGTCTGGTCAGCCGTGAGACGGATCCGGATGACGGTCGGCGAAGTGTTATCGTGCTTACGGATGAAGGCGCCAGGATCGTGGATGAGGTGTTTCCCCTGTGTCATGAAATGGTCAAGGAAGTATTGTCCGGGTTGGATCCTGAGGAAAAGGAGCGCCTGTTGCCCATGCTGGACAGTGTCTTATCCGGAATACGCTGATTTTTTTTGCGGATATAATTAGCTGGCTAATTATATGCTTGGCTCCGGAAAGTTTGGGTTGTTTTTGACAATACAAATGAAACCATTATGTTATAGTAAAATGTGACAACCACCAGAAGCAAACCGAATGAGCAAAGATTATGCGTAAAGTCATTGTGATTCTCGTATTGCTCGCTGCGGCGGGTTTTGGCGGCTACAGGTACTACCAGCAGCAGAAGGCGTCCGGGCTGGTTGCGGATGAACTCACACTGTACGGCAATGTGGACATCCGGCAGGTGGATCTGGCCTTTAAGGACAGTGAGCGGATTCAGTCCGTCTTTGTGGACGAGGGCGACAAGGTCATCAAGGGGCAGCTGCTGGCCGAGCTTGAAACCCGGCGTCTGCGGGCCAATATCGAAGCCACCAAGGCCAGTGTGGAGGCTCAGGAATTCAAGGTGCAGGAGTTGGTCAACGGGCCGCGGGAGGAAGAGCTCAAGGCGGCGAAAGCCGACGAAGACCAGGCCGAGGCCGAGCGGGTTGTGGCCGAGCGGACCTACAAGCGTCAGGCCCGGCTGCTGCGTACGGGTTCCACCACCCAGCAGGATGTGGATGACGCCAAGTCGCAGTACGACGTTGCCGTGGCCCAGCTCCAGGCCGCGCGCGAGAACTTGATTCTGTTGGAAAAAGGCACGCGCTGGGAAGAGATCCGGCAGGGCGAAGCCACCCTCAAAAGTCTGCAGGCCCAGCTGGACGCCTTGCAGGTGGAACTGGAGGAAAGCAAGCTGCGCGCGCCTGTTGACGCCATCGTACGCAACCGCAATCTCGAACCAGGCGATATGGCGTCCGCGCTCAAGCCCGTGTTCACCCTGGCCGTCATGGACCCCAAATGGGTGCGGACCTACGTACCCGAAGCTGAGCTGGGCTGGATCAAGCCCGGACAACAGGGCTATATTACCGTGGATTCGCGGCCGAACAAGCACTACGAGGGCTGGGTGGGCTTTATCTCGTCCGTGGCCGAATTCACTCCCCGTTCCGTGGAAACTCCCGAACTGCGTACCGCGCTGGTCTATGAAGTCCGCTTCAATGTCCACGATCCGGACAACGAATTGCGCCTGGGCATGCCCGCCACCGTCAGCATCAATCTTCCCGAGCGGGCCAAAGAAAAAAATAAGGCCAAAAAGAAATGAAGCAGGAGGGGTGCCTCCAGCGCTTAGCCCTTTTTGGTAACGTGGCGCGGTAAAAGAACAAATCATAACAACCCAGCCAAAAGTTTTTGGAGAGCCCCGAGAGCCTTTTCCCCAGCATAGCTGGATAAGAGACTCTAAGCTCCTGCCGTCGCAAAGACTCTCTAAAAAAGGTTCCTGAGCCGGAGGTACACCCCCAATGGATTCGTCATTAATAGTCCGGGACCTGCACAAAATATTTCGTACGCGTACGCGCGAGGTTCAGGCCTTGCGGGGCGTTTCTCTTGAGCTCGAACCAGGGAGCGTCAACGGTTTGCTCGGCCCGGACGGCGCGGGCAAGACCACGCTGATCCGCCTGGCCGCAGGGGTGCTCGCGCCGGAGAGCGGCAGCGTCACGGTGCTGGGCATGGATTCTGTGAAGCAGGCACGGGAAATCCAGGCCGCCATCGGATATATGCCGCAGCGGTTCGGCCTGTACGAGGACTTGACCGTACAGGAGAATCTGGATCTGTACGCGGACCTGCAGGGCGTCGGCCGCAAGGAACGGGGCAAGCGGTACGGGCAGCTCATGGAAATGACCAACCTCGCACCGTTTACCAGGCGGCTGGCCGGGAGGCTTTCCGGCGGCATGAAACAAAAGCTCGGGCTGGCCTGCTCGCTGCTCAAGACTCCGCAGCTGCTTTTGCTGGACGAACCCACCGTGGGCGTGGATCCGCTTTCGCGGCGCGAACTGTGGTCCATTGTGGATACGCTGGTGAAACAGCAGCAGATAACTGTCCTGATGAGTACGGCCTACCTGGACGAGGCGGCCCGTTGCGGCAAGGTGTTTATCCTGCTGGACGGCGAGATGCTCGGACAGGGGCCGCCCGAACAATTCGTTGAAAGCGCGCAGGGCCGCTCCTGGCTGATCGAACCCCATACCACCCCGCGAATTGTGCAAAGCCGGTTGTTCAGCCGTCCGGAGGTGGTGGACGCCACGCTGCAGTCCGGCAATGTCCGGTTGGTGACCAAAGAAGCTAAATCGCCCGAGTCCTTGCTGGAGGGGCTGGAAGCCGGGGAGCCGCAGCCTGTGGAACCGGAATTCGAGGACGGTTTCATGTCTCTGCTGGATGCGCGCAAGACCGGCGAGAACGCTTCCGCGGAGCTGCAGTTGACCGGCCCGGGGCATGGCAATGGCAACGGCAAGGAGGAAGTCATCAAGGTCGCTCATCTGGAGCGCCGGTTCGGCGATTTTTACGCGGTCCGCGATCTGAATTTTACGGTGTCCCGAGGGGAAATCTTCGGACTGCTCGGCCCCAACGGCGCCGGAAAATCCACAACGTTCCGAATGCTTTGCGGTCTGCTTCCCGCAACGGGCGGCACCCTGGAAGTGGCCGGCAAGAATCTGCGGCGGGCAGCTGCCAAGGCGCGCAAAAGCGTGGGCTACATGGCGCAGAAATTTTCGCTCTACGGCCAGCTCTCGGTACGGGAAAACCTGGAATTTTTCAGCAAGGTCTACGGGCTTACGGGCAAACGGCGCAAGGAACGGCTGCAGTGGGCGCTGAACGAACTGGACCTGGCCGGGCAGGCGGAGAGCACGTCCGGAGAGCTGCCTTTCGGCTTCAAGCAGCGGCTGTCCCTGGCCTGCGCCCTGATGCACGAACCCGAGATTCTGTTTCTGGACGAGCCCACATCAGGCGTGGATCCGCTGGGGCGGCGGCAGTTCTGGCAGCGTATCAATTCGCTGGCCGAGCAGGGGGTCACCGTGGTGGTCACCACGCATTTTATGGAAGAGGCCGAGTACTGCGACCGCATGCTGATCATGCTGGCAGGCGAACTGCTGGCACTGGGGACGCCGGACGAGATTCGTTCGTACGCGGAAGCCGGTGCCGACGCCACCATCGAGCAGGCTTTTATTCAGCTGGTGGAAGCGCAGCGCAAAAAAGAGCAGGCGTCCGGAAAGGAGGACTGAGATGCAAAGCATTTTGAATCCGCGTCGTTTGCGCGCTTTGCTGGTCAAGGAAAGTCTTCAGGTCGTACGGGATCCGTCCAGCATTCTGCTGGCCTTTTTCCTGCCCATCTTCATGCTGCTGCTTTTCGGCTACGGCATCAGCCTGGATCCCAAGCAGCTGCCCGTGGCCTTTGTGATGGAAAAGCCCGATCCCATGGGCACGGATTTTCTGGCCCGCTTCATTATTTCCGACTATTTCAAGCCCATTCCGCTGACTTCCTGGGAAGAGGCCAAGGAGCTGTTCTACAACCACGAAGTGGACGCGGTAATCCGTCTGCAGTCGGATTTTTCCCGCCGCCTCAACACGGGGGGCGTCGCGCCCGTGCAGTTGATCGTCAACGGCGTGGATTCCAACCGCGCCTCGCAGATAATGGGTTACGTAAACGCAGCCTGGCAGTTGTGGCTGGCATCGGTGTCCGAGGAGCTGCCCAAGCCGGAGAATATCCCGCGGGTGGGACAGGTGCAGATGAATCAGCGTATCTGGTTCAACGAGGAAATCCGCAGCCAGAATTTTCTGGTGCCCGGCCTTATGGCCATCATCATGACGCTTATCGGTACGCTGCTCACGGCCATGGTCATGGCGCGCGAATGGGAGCGGGGCACCATGGAAGCTCTGCTGGTGACGCCGGTGAGCAGGCTGGAGATCGTGCTGGGCAAGCTTATTCCTTACTACGTGCTGGGCATGGGCGGTCTGGTCCTGTGCATTGTCATGGCCGTGTTCCTGTTCAATGTGCCGTTTCGCGGATCACTGGCTTTACTGCTGGGATTCGGTTCGGTGTTCATGTTCGCCACGCTCGGGCTGGGGCTGTTCATTTCCGCAGCCGTGCGTAATCAGTTTCTGGCCGGACAGATGGCCTTGCTGGCTGCCTTTCTTCCGGCGTTTTTTCTGTCCGGATTTATTTTCGAGCTGGCCAGTACGCCCAAATTCATTCAGGTGCTTTCGTATATTGTCCCGGCCAGATATTTCGTGCCCATAGTGCAGAGTCTGTTTCTGGCCGGAAATGTCCAGTCCGTGCTCATGCCCAATCTGTGGGGGCTGGTTGCTCTGGCCCTCGTTTTCATGGGGCTGGCGTTCAAAAAAACCCGCAAAAGCCTGGAGTAGTCTGCCGTGGAACTGCTGCGCCGCGTCATCGCCCTGATGTTCAAGGAGTTTCTGGCCCTGCTCAAGGATCCCAGAAGCCGTACCGTGGTTATTTTTCCGCCCATCATTCAGGTGGTGCTGTTCGGATATGCCGCCACATTTGATCTGACGCATATTCGCTACGCCTACCAGGACAGGGACCGTTCGGCGGAATCGCGCGAACTGCTTTCCAAAATCAGGCTTTCGCCGTTTTTTGATCTTACGGAAGAGGTGTCCAGCGAACAGAAGATCCGTGATCTTATCGACAGCCGGTCAGTCACCTTTGTCGTACGGATCGATGCGGATTTTTCCCGCAAGTTGCAGGCCGGACAACAGCCCCAGATGCAGGTGATATTGGACGGGCGCAATTCCAACACCGCGGGCATTGTGGCCAACTACCTGTCCAGCATCGTCACTTCCTACAATGCCGCGCGTATTGCCGAAGCCGGACAGGTACCCCATTCGGTGCTGATCTCCCGTGTCTATTATAATCAGAACCTGCTTTCACGCTGGTTTTTCGTTCCTGGCATCGTAGGCATCATCGCCATGGTGGTGACCATTATGGTCACCTCGCTTTCCGTGGCGCGCGAACGCGAGCAGGGCACCTTTGACCAGCTGCTGGTCACGCCGCTTACGCCGCTGGAAATCCTCGTGGGCAAGTCCTTGCCCGGACTGATTATCGGCATGTTCGAAGCCTCGTTCATCATTTTTACCGCCGTGTTCTGGTTCGAGGTGCCCTTGCGCGGCAATGTGGCACTGTTGTATCTCGGGCTGCTTTTCTTCATCTTCGCCATTGTGGGCATCGGCCTGATGATCTCCTCCTTGAGCGTGACCATGCAGCAGGCCCTGCTCGGGTCCTTCCTGTTTCTCATGCCCGCGGTGCTGCTGTCCGGATTCGCCACGCCCATCGCCAACATGACCGAAACGGTCAAATGGGTGACCATCGTCAATCCGCTGCGCTACGTGCTGGTGCTCATCCGCGGGGTGTTCCTGGAGAACGCGCCTGATCACTTGCTGCTGATGCAGATCTGGCCCCTGGCCCTCATCGGCGCCGGATGCCTGACCCTGGCCGGCATCATGTTCCGCAATCGTATTTATTAGGAAGCAAGGGATGCCTCCGACGGCCAAAGAACCTTTTTATAAAAAGGTTCTTTGGTATCTCCAAAAAAATTTGGCTGATTTTACCAGAGTCGAAGTCTGACGATCGTACCCAGTCAAAAGTTTTTTGGGGTTCTCAGGGGCCTTTATACAAAAAGGGCAGCCGCCGGAGGCAGATATTGTTATTCCAGGAAAGCCCGGACCCAGGCTCCGGTGATGATGCAGAGGGCGGCTGCGGCGAGCAGGCGATTGGTCCATTTGCTGGGAATGCCGTAGTTGGCCACGAGCACCCCGGCCAGTCCGCCCAGCAGCAGCCCGGATGCGAAACCGGTGAGGTGCGCGCCCACGTCCACGCGGCCGCCGCCCGTGCCCAGGAGGGCTGTCAGGGCCAGGCCGGCGCCCAGGGGCGGTACGAGTACGCGCCAGTGCAGCCGTCGCGCCTGGCGGGACAGGGCGTCGCGGGTCATTCGCAGCGAGGCCGTAACGCCGACGGCTCCGAAAATGGCGGTGGATGCGCCGAGGCTCGCATGGTTGGGCCCCTGCATCTGGCAATTGAGGTAGTTGCCCAGGGTCCCGGACCCGAGAATCAACAGCCAGCCCAGGCCCGAGCCTGTTTCGCGGCAAAGGGGCACCAGCAGAACGCCGCCGATGACCAGATTGGAAAAGAGATGGGCGGCGTCCGCATGCAGCGTCAGTGCGGTGATGTAGCGCCACCATTCGTTATTGAAAAGGCAGTCCCAGCAGATGGTCGCGCCCAGGCCTTGCCAGTCCACGGGGTGCAGGCTGGCGTCGAAGTTCAGAAAGCGCCAGCGGTTTTGTGTGACGACATGAAAAAGAAAAACGCAGGCCAGAATCAGGACAGTGAGACCGGAGTTTTCAAAAGGAGCGGGTGCGGGCGGCGGTTCGGGCTCGGCACGATTTTCATTCTCGTAGGCGGCTATTTCGTGTACGGCCTGGTCGAAAAATTCAATCTGCGTCTGTACCCGGTAATGGACGCGGTCTGCGTCCTGCTCGGTTCGCACCCGTACGGGCAGGTCGCGCGAAGCGAGCACCAGAGCACATTCCCAGGCCGTGGAGTTCTCCGGCGGCAGCAGGGAAAAAGGCAGATCGGACCATTGGGAGTCGTCGTCCATGCGCGAATTGCGGACCGGCTCAGTAGGGCGGCCGGATGATGGTGACCTGACCCTTGGAGATCATTTTATCGAACTGCTTGCGCAACCAGCGTTTGAAGATGGTCCTGGAACCGGGGATCAGCAGCAGCAGGCCGGTGATGTCCGTAAGGATTCCCGGCGTGAGCAGCAGCAGGCCGGCCACGAGGATCAGCACGGCGTCGATCATGGCTTCAGCGGGCATCTGCCCCTGACCCAGGCTGCCCTGGACCTTGGCAAAAGTGCGCAGTCCTTCCATACGGGCGAGCCAGGCGCCGACAATGCCGGTAAGCAGTACGATGGCTATGGTCGGCATGGCGCCGATATAGCTTCCGATGGTTATCAATAAATAAAGTTCGGCCAGAGGAATGAGTGTAAAGCCGAGGAAAAGCTTTAAAAGCATGGTGGGCCTTCCTTTGGCAGGATTCAAGAACTGCCGGTTGATGAACAAATCGCCAGCCGGGTCTGGAAGGCGCTGCCTTGGAGCAGCTGATGAACAAATAACCCCCGACAAGGCCGGGGGTTATTTGTTCGGGGAAAAAATGAGCCGGCTAGGCGTTGTTTTGTGTAGTCCGAGGCTCAGGCTTCTGAACAGCACCGGAACGCAGGCAACGCGTACAGACCGTGATTTTCTTGACCTCTCCGGACGGCAGCTGTGCACGTACGGACTGCAGGTTCGGATTGAACCGGCGTTTGGTCTTGTTGTTGGCATGGCTGACGTTGTTGCCTACCTGAGGTTTTTTCCCGCAGATCGCGCATTCTTTACTCATGGTGGTAATCCTCCTCAAAAAAATCTATAATCCGCCTGAGTTGCCAAACTATGGGCAGTTAGCAAGCCTCGCAAAGACGGACACCTTAGCTGTTTGTTTGGGTCATTGCAAGCAATTTTTCTTGACAATGTTGCCGTAGGCTGGGTAGTAAAGCTTTTTTCCGGGGTGAATATGAAAACATTATGGTTAGCTCTTAAAGACATCCCGGCCCAGGGCCGGGAATTTTCATTTTCCGATCCGGACATCTGGGAAGGCCCTCGGAGGGAGTTCGGGCTGGAGTATCAGCTCGAAGAACCGCTTGAGGCAACCGTACGGTTGCAGATACAACCCGACGGATGCCTGATACGCGGGGAACTTGCCGGGGTATTGCGCATTCCTTGCGACAGGTGTACGGAATGGGCCCGAGTGGAACTCACTTATGCGTTCGACGAGTACGAAGAATTCGAAGTCGACGAACAGGATGAAGCGGCCCAGAAAGAACCGGCCCTACATCCGGGAGGAACCCACGGCGGGCCGAAGAAAAAAGCGGTCGAAGAAGAAAAGCAGAACGAAAGGCTCCAGGAAGGGCTGCTGCGATCTGTAGGCAGTTACTGGGAGCTTGATATCGGCGGCTTTTTATGGGAGCAGTTTATGCTCGCCATGCCGGTCAAGCCGCTCTGCAGGCCTGACTGCAAAGGTATTTGTCCGGTCTGTGGTGCCAATTTGAACACCACGACCTGCAATTGCGGTAAAGAAGAAGGTGATCCGCGGTTTGCGGTTTTACGCGGGCTTAAGGTATCATCATAGAAGAACCCGATGCTTGTTTCCTCCGGCAACCGCGTATGCGGAGCAGGGGTGCAAATAAAGGCGGGCTTTGTTTGTCCGCACATACAAAAGGCTACCGGCCAGGCCGGAGCAAGAGAATCTTTTTAAGGAGAAGGCACAATGGCACTGCCACAGAAAAGAACTTCCAAGTCCAAGAAAGGAATGCGCCGCTCGCATCATCGTGTTGAAATTCCCAATGTAATTTATTGCGAATGCGGTGAGCCCACTCTTCCCCATCGCGTTTGCCCGAGCTGCGGCGAATACAAAGGTCGCCAGTACTTAAGACGCGATGATGACTAATTCTCGTCCTGTCATTGCCGTAGACGCAATGGGCGGCGACGACGGAGTCGCCGTAACAGTTTCGGGTGCGCTGGAAGCAGCGCGAGAGAAGAATCTGGCGCTCAAGCTTGTCGGACAGCGCACGGTAGTTGAAGATGAACTTGCCAAGTTCGACACCAGTGGTGTCGAACTGGAGGTCGTTCACGCCGAACAGGTCGCCGAAATGGGTGAAAAACCCTCGGAGATCCTGAGACGGAAAAAGTCTGCTTCCATTCTGGTTGCCTGTCAGCTGGTCAAGGACGGCTTGGCCAACGGGGTTGTCAGCGCGGGTAATTCCGGCGCCACCCTTGCCGGCGGCATGTTTGTGCTCGGTCGTATTCCGGGGGTAGAACGCCCGGCCCTGGCCAGCATCATGCTCACGGAAAAGAAGCCCATGGTGCTGATCGACGTCGGCGCCAATGTTGACTGCAAGCCTTTTCATCTTTTCCAGTTCGGCCTGATGGCCGATGTGCTCGCCAAGGACGTCCTGGGCGTTGCGCATCCGCGCGTCGGATTGCTGAGCATCGGAGAGGAAGAGGGCAAAGGCAACGTGCAGGTCAAGGAAGCCTTCGAGCTGTTGAAGATGGGGTCTTTCAACTTTGTCGGCAATGTTGAAGGCCGCGACATCTTTACCGGTGATCTCGACGTGATCGTCTGCGACGGCTTCGTGGGCAATGTGGCGCTCAAGCTTTCTGAAGGACTTGCCGGATCCATGATGCGTATGCTGCATTCGCATTTTCAGGAAGATATCGACGGCGGTATCGTTGACAAGTCTGCGCAGACTACGTTGAAGCGTTTTTCCAAGGTTGTGGATTACGCCGAATACGGCGGAGCCCCCTTGCTGGGATTGCAGAACATCGTCATTGTCTGTCATGGAGCTTCCAACAGCAGAGCGATCTGCAGTGCGGTGAAGCTGGCTGCCTCATTTATTGAGAAAAAGGCCAACGAACATCTCATCGAGGAACTTTCCGCCAACGAGGAGCTGACGCGTTTCGGCAAAGCCGTCCGGTACTAAAGCGTGAATCGACTTCTCGCATAACCACCACGGATATAATGATACATCGTACAGTCATTCGCGGCATGGGCCATTACGTTCCCGAACGGGTTCTGACCAATGCCGAACTGGAAAAAATGGTGGATACCACCGACGAGTGGATAATCTCTCGTACGGGTATCCGGGAACGCCACATAGTCGCAGAAGATGAAGCCTGTTCGGATCTGGCTTTTCATGCGGCTGAAAAGGCGATGCAAAGAGCAGGCGCAACACCGGAAGATCTGACGCACATCATTGTTCCGACGATCAGCCCGGACACACCTTGTCCGAGCGCTGCGAGTTATGTGCAGGCCAAATTCGGCATTACCGGTCAGATGACCCTGGATATCAATGCGGCCTGTTCGGGCTTTTTGTATTCATTGTATCTGGCCAGGGCCATCGTGAACATGGCGCCTGAATCCGTGGTGCTCGCGGCTCCCGCTGACGTGCTCAGTACGCGTACCAACTGGGAGGACCGCTCCACCTGCGTGTTGTTCGGAGACGGTGCCGGCGCAGCCGTGATCGGCGGATACGACGGCGAACCCCTCAAAAAGGGGCAGGCCGAACTGTTGGATGTGGAAGTGTCTTCGGACGGAAATCTGGCCAATTGCCTGTGTATTCCCGGAGGCGGCTCGCGTAAGCCTTACGGCCTTGGTGCCATCGTGGATGCCGACAATTTTATCCAGATGAACGGGCGCGAGGTCTTCAAGAACGCCATCCGCAACATGTACGATATTTCTCGCGTTGTGCTGGAGCGCAATGGTCTGACCAAAGACGATATCGATATCTTTGTTCCGCATCAGGCCAACCTGCGGATTATCGAAGCGCTCTGGAAAAAGCTCGAATTTCCTCCGGAAAAAGTTTATTCCAATGTGGACCGCTACGGCAATACCTCGGCAGCCTCAGTACCCATCGCCATCAATGAAGCCGTCAAGAACGGGGTTATCAAATCCGGATGCAAGGTGCTGGTTTCCACTTTCGGCGCAGGCTTTACCTGGGGCGCGGCTTTGCTGCAGTATTAAATTTTGCTGTTGCAGGAATGGTAGTTTCTGAGAAAAAGTTCATTTGAAGTTTTTCTCCAAGTAAGATAGATGAGGTGCTCCACGCCGTATGGGGGCTCCCGAACCTTTTACCACGAAACGCTATGAGTGACTTGATTTCCACGGCCGTTGTAACAGGCGGCTCGCGCGGCATAGGAAGCGCTATCACCAAAAGACTGGCTGCGGAAGGGTTTCAGGTTTTCTTCACCTACGTGAGCAAGGAAGATCAGGCCAAAGCTGTGCTGGATGAAATTACAGCAGCCGGCGGCAAGGCTCGGATGTTCAAGCTCGACGTCGGCAACAGCGAAGAAGTGGCCGCTTTTTTTTCAGAAGAAATCAAAGGAAAGGTCAGCCTCGATGCTCTGGTGAACAATGCCGGAATCACCAAGGACGGTTTGATGGCGCGTATGAAGGACGAGGACTTCGACCGTGTCCTTTCCATCAATCTGAAAGGTTCATTTTATTGTATTCGTGAAGCTTCGCGTATCATGGTCAGACAACGCCAGGGGCATATTGTCAACATCACCTCGGTGGTGGGCCAGACGGGCAATGCGGGGCAGGCGAATTACGTTTCTTCCAAAGCCGGGGTCATCGGCCTCACCAAGTCGGCCGCTCTGGAACTGGCCGGAAGAAATATCACCGTTAATGCCGTGGCGCCTGGATTTATCGAATCCGATATGACCAGCACCCTGGCCGAGAAGGTTGTGACCAGCTATCTCGAACGGATCCCCTTGAAACGCATGGGGAAGGCGGAGGAAGTGGCCGACGTTGTGGCTTTTCTGGTCTCTGACCGGGCCGCGTATATTACGGGGCAAGTTATCGCCGTCAATGGCGGCATGTATATGTAATCCGAGCAGGGACCATTCCCACGCTCCCTTGATTGTAATACTTTGATAGAAACCAATGCATGTTGTGGAGGGCAAAAATGTCCGTAGCTGATCAGGTTAAGAAAATTATTGTTGACCAACTGGGTGTTTCCGAAGACGAAGTCAAACCCGAAGCTTCTTTCATCGAAGATCTGGGTGCAGACTCCCTGGACCTGACCGAATTGATCATGGCCATGGAAGAAGAATTCGGTGTTGAAATCGACGACGACGATGCGCAGAAGATCATGAAGGTTCAGGACGCCATCGATTACGTTTCGGCGAAACAATAACCTTTTAGTCTTTCGACAACCGGCTATTCACGGCTCTGCCGTCCGCGTTATCATTTCTGGTTTTAATTACTGACCGGTTGTCTTTCATTTAGCCATACCGCTCGTGGGGTGTCTTGCCTGAGATGCCCCACGGCGTTATCAGGCAATCATTTTTTCCATCAGACGAGGTACGCGATGCAATTGAAAAGGGTAGTGGTGACCGGGCTGTCCGCCTTGACGCCAATCGGGCACGACCTTGAGAGCAGCTGGAACAATCTGCTGGCAGGGAAATCGGGAATTGTGCCGTTGACCAGGTTTGACACCGAGGGCTTCTCCACGAAAATCGCGGGCCAGGTCGACGGATTTGATCCGAGCGCTTATCTTCCTCCCAAAATCGGTAAGCGCATGGAAGATTTTACCCTTTATGCCATGGCCTGTTCCAAAATGCTCATGGAGCATGCGGGCTATGAGATTCCTGAAGAGGATCAGGCAAACGTAGGCACCATACTGGGCTGCGGCCTCGGTGGACTCAAGCTCATCGAAGATGCCAAAATGAAACTGGTGGAACAGGGCCCGCGCCGGGTTTCCCCTTTCACCATTCCGGCCTTGATCGGCAACATGGCTCCGGGCATGGTCTCCATTCTGAACAATGCCAAGGGCCCGAATCTGGCCACCGTGTCAGCCTGTGCTTCCGCTACGCATGCCATCGGCACCGCCTATACGGATATCATGCTCGGCAGAGTAAAGGGTATGATCACCGGCGGTACGGAATCCGTGCTGACTCCTCTGGCTGTGAGTTCCTTCAACGCCCTCAAGGCGCTTTCCACCCGCAATGACGAACCCCAGCTGGCTTCCCGTCCGTTCGACAAGGATCGTGACGGATTCGTCATGGGTGAAGGCTGCGGCCTGATGTTTCTTGAAGAACTCGAGCATGCCAAGGCCCGCGGCGCAAAAATTTATGCCGAAATGGTCGGCTACGGAGCTTCGTCCGACGCCTACCATATGACGGCGCCCCCTGAAGATGGTTCCGGCATGGCCCTGGCCATGCAGCGCGCACTTGATGAGGCCCAGGTGCCTTATAATGCGGTTGAGCACATCAATGCGCACGCCACTTCCACGCCACTGAACGACATCACCGAGACCAAGGCCATGAAGCTGGTTTTCAAGGAGCATGCTCCCAAGCTCAAGATCACGGCCAACAAGTCCATGATCGGCCATCTGCTCGGCGCTGCCGGCGGTGTGGAAGGTGTCTTCAGCGTCATGAGCCTGCACGAGGGCATGCTGCCGGGCACCGTGAATCTTCAGGAACCCGGAGAAGGTTGCGACCTTGATTATCTGGGTGATGGGAGTATTAAGAAACAAGTCGAATACGTGATGTGCAATTCGTTCGGCTTCGGCGGCGCCAACGCATCCGTGCTCTTCAAGCGTTATGACGGTTAAGGGCGAGCGCCAGCGCCGACGTTTTTGCAACGCTAAAGATCGAATATAAGCTAAAGTGAGCTGATAATATGCAGGAATTGCTTCTTCAGGATCGTGAAGTGGCCAAAGCCGTTTGCCAGGAAATCGACCGCCAGGTCGGTAACCTGGAAATGATCGCTTCCGAGAATTTTACCTCCGCAGCCGTTCGTGAAGCATTGGGCAGCGTATTGACGCACAAGTACGCCGAAGGATATCCGGGCAAGCGCTACTACGGCGGTTGTGAATATGTCGACGTAGCCGAAGACCTGGCCAGGGATCGCGCCAAGCAGCTGTTTGGCGCCGAGTACGCCAATGTGCAGCCGCACTCCGGTTCGCAGGCCAACATGGCCGTGTATTTCGCCGAACTGAAGCCCGGCGACTGCATCATGGGCATGGATCTTTCCCACGGTGGTCACCTGACCCACGGCAGCCCGGTGAATTTCTCCGGACGGTTGTACAAGGTCGTTTCCTATGGCGTGAACAAGGAAACACAGACCATCGACTTTGACCAGGTGGAAAAACTGGCCAGGGAACATCAGCCCAAGATCATCGTTGCAGGCTACAGCGCCTACCCGCGTACCATTGATTTCGCCCGTTTCCGCGCCATTGCGGATGAAGTCGGCGCCAAATTGATGGTGGACATGGCCCATATCGCCGGTCTTATCGCAGCAGGCGAACATCCGTCTCCCATGCCGTTCGCCCAGTACGTCACCACCACCACGCACAAAACCCTGCGTGGTCCGCGTGGCGGCATGATCCTGAGCAGCGAGGAGTACGGAAAGACCCTCAACTCCCAGATTTTTCCCGGAATCCAGGGTGGCCCGCTGATGCACTGCATCGCGGCCAAGGCCGTGGCTTTCGGCGAGGCTCTCAAGCCTTCCTTCAAGACATATCAGAAACAGGTTTGCAGCAATGCCAAGGTTCTCGGCGAGACGCTCATGGATGCCGGGTTCAACCTGGTCTCCGGCGGCACGGACAACCACCTGATGCTCATCGACCTGACCAACAAGGACGTCACGGGCAAGGATGTCGAAATCGCCCTGGACAAGGCTGCAATCACCGTCAACAAGAACACCGTGCCTTTTGAAACCCGTTCGCCCTTTGTCACATCCGGTATCCGCCTCGGTACTCCGGCTTTGACCACACGGGGCATGGGTGAAAATGAAATGCGCAAGGTGGCCGGTTGGATTGCCGACGTTGTAGCCAACATCACCAATGATACGCGTCTGGCCGAAATTCGTGCCGACGTTCAGGCCTTTGCCAGAGAATTTCCGCTTTTTGCCTGGTAGCAGGTGGAAGTGGGCGATAGTACAAAGCAGCATTTCGCTCGAAGAGGGCGTATGGATACGCGAAAAAGCTGGCCCGATTATTTTATGGGCATTGCCTTTCTGGTTTCGGAACGTGCCACCTGCATGAGACGCAGAGTGGGTGCAGTTGCGGTCAAGGACCGCCGTATACTGGCGACAGGATACAATGGTGCTCCAAGCAACTTGCGCCATTGTTCCGAAACCGGTTGCCTGCGCGAACAGCTCGGCATTCCCTCGGGCCAGCGCCATGAAATCTGTCGCGGCCTGCATGCCGAACAGAATGTCATTATTCAGGCCGCATCCCATGGTGTTTGCATCGAAGGAGCCACGATTTACTGCACCACGCAGCCTTGTTTGATCTGCACCAAAATGCTGATCAACTGCGGCATCCGTGAGATCTACTTCGCCGAAGGCTATCCCGACGAACTCGCCGAAGACATGCTCAAGGAAGCTGGAGTGGTGTATGACAGGTTGGCTTATAAACCAGATACCCTGTGAAGAAATAGGTCCGGATGCCCGTGACTGGCCCATGCGTGAAGCTTTGCGCCTGGCGCGCAACGGCCTCGGACGCACTGCGCCCAACCCCATGGTTGGAGCCGTTGTGCTTCATCACGGCCAGTTGGTAGCCTCGGGCTGGCACAAGGCTTTCGGCGGTCCCCATGCCGAAGTCGAAGCCCTTCGCGATGCGCGTGCCAAGGGTGTGGACCTGACCGAATGCGAGTTGTGGGTAACGCTCGAACCCTGCAACCATACGGGCAAAACTCCCCCCTGTACGCGGGCCATTCTCGAAGCCGGCATCAAAAGCGTGGTCATAGGCGCTCTGGACCCCAATCCTGATGTTGCCGGCGGTGGTGCGGCATTTCTCAAGTCGAACGGCGTCAACATTCGTACGGGGATACTGCGGCAGGAGTGCGAAGACCTGATAGCCGATTTCATGATCTGGAAACAGACCAGGCGGCCTTTTGTCGTTCTCAAGCTTGCCGCAACTCTGGACGGCAAGATAGCCACTCGTTCGGGGCATTCCAAGTGGATCAGCTGCGAGGAATCGCGGAAGCTTGTTCATGAAATGCGCGGAGCTTCCAACGCGGTCATAGTCGGCGGAAACACTTTCTATAAAGACGACCCTAAACTGACCTGCCGTATGGAAGGTGAAGATCCATCGCGCCAGCCTTTGGCCGTGGTGGTCACCTCGCGTCTGCCCGATCCGTCCGCGGATCACTATCTTTTGCGGCAGCGTCCGGAACAAACCATATTTTTTACCAGCAAGGCAGCATCGCTCAGCAAGCGTGCCATGGATCTCGAGGCATTGGGATGCCATATCTGGGGCTTGCCAACCGAGTCAGGCGTAACTAACTTGAGTGGATCGCGCCTGGATCTGAACGTCGGGCTGGAACGCCTGCGCCAGGAGCACGATTGTCTGTACGTGCTTTGCGAGGGAGGCGGCGGACTGGCTTTGAATTTGCTGGAAAGCGGTCTTGTTGATGATTTTCTGTTATTTCTGGCTCCCAAAGTTTTGGGCGATGGTGAAGCCAGCGGACTTTTCCATGGACGTGAAATCGCACGGATGGACGAGGCCTTGGGGCTGCGTCTGGCTGGTATGAGCCGCAGCGGCACGGATGCCGTGCTCACCTTGCGTCCTTTGAAACCTGCGGCAGAGGCTGATCGAGGAACTGACTGATGTTTACCGGATTGATTCAGGGCATGGGCAAGGTGCTTGCCGTTGAGAACCGCGGACAGGAAACCAGGTTTTCGTTGCAGCCGCTGTTCGAGCTCAAGGATATCCAGCTGGGAGAAAGCATTGCGCTTAACGGGGTTTGTCTGACCGTTGAAACGTCTTCCAGAGGAGTTTTCCAGGCCTACGCGTCACAGGAAACCCTGCGCGCCTCCTCTCTCGGGGATCTGCGTACGGGGCATCAGGTCAATCTGGAACGTGCTCTGGCTCTGGGAGACAGATTGGGCGGCCATCTTGTCAGCGGTCATGTGGATTGTCTGGCAACAGTGCAGTCCGTTACCCCGGCCGGCGAATCCCGCATCTACAGGCTTGGATTTGCCAAAGAGTACGGACCGTTCGTTGTCGCCAAAGGCTCTGTGGCCCTGGATGGGATCAGTCTGACAGTAAATAATTGCGGCGAGGATTTCCTCGAAGTGAACATAATTCCGGCCACCCAGAAGGAGACCACCATTTCCTCCTGGAATCCAGGACGCATGGTCAATATGGAGACCGACGTCATCGGCAAATACGTACAGCAGATGTTGTCGCCCTGGGTAGGAGCCGCATCCGCCACTAACGAACAGAGTTCGGGCTCTCAACTTACGGAAGAATTTTTTCGAAAATACGGTTTCTAGCGCCACCGGACGGGGCCCGCAGCAAATGCGGTACGGAATTTCTGCGCTGAGAAAGGAAGCACAATGTGTATCATTTCGGCCGAAGAGGCCATTCAAGAAATCAAGCAGGGGCATATGGTCATCCTGGTGGATGACGAAGACAGGGAGAACGAAGGCGATCTGACCATCGCCGCTGAAAAAGTCACTCCTGAAATCATCAATTTCATGGCTACTTACGGGCGCGGATTGATCTGCCTGGCTTTGTCTCCGGAGATGGTGGACAAGCTGCAGCTGCCC
>CAXXHY010000050.1:0-12907 GCA_963667575.2 Desulfovibrionaceae bacterium
CATGCGCCCTGATGTGGTATCCAGCGGACTCGTCCGTTACTACCGCAGCCTGGAACAGGCACAGCAGGGATCCATGGCAGGCACCCTGCCCTTGACCATCAAGGCTTCCGGTCTGCATGACAACAATACGGCCAATCTCGAACTCAACACCGACGATGGCGCTCTGCTGCAAAGCATTTCCAAAACACCCGGCAGTTTCTTGAATGCCGGACGTGTTGCCATTGTTTTTTAATATCGTATTAGGCCGGCGCGCCGCAGCTACATATATAGAGGACCGCCATCGAGCATGCTGACAGACGAAACAGCTTCGGCTATGTTGCGCCCATGTCATCCAAAGAACTCACCCCCTATACGAGCAGTCATCGCCATTACCGCGGACGCTGTACACCACGACAGAAAGAATCCGGATTTCAGGTGGTGGTGGAACAGACGGACCTCTGGATTGTTGCCGAACAGAACCTGTCCCAGGAGATTCTGCAGCATGTGCATCTGCTGCGCGGCGAACTGAAAGCCTACATTGCCATGCATCCGGAATTTGGCGCGAGTCTGCGGCCTGTGGAGGTTCCTCCCAAGGCTTCTGAAATCGTACGCGCCATGGCTGTGGCCGGCGCCCGCTGCGAGGTGGGGCCCATGGCCGCCGTGGCCGGTGCGGTAGCCCAGTTTGTGGCAAACGCCTTTGCGGACAAAAGCCCGAATATCATTGTCGAAAACGGAGGAGACATCGCTCTGCGTTCGACCCGCGAACGCGTGGTGGGACTGCTCCCGGATCCCACTTCGGAGACTGTGCTGGGACTCAGGCTCGCGCCGGAGGATTTTCCGGTCTGCATCTGTTCTTCTTCCGCCACCATAGGTCATTCTCTGAGTCTCGGCCGTGGGGATCTGGTGGTGGTACGTTCGAAGAACGGCTGTCTCGCGGATGCCGCAGCCACAGCTCTGTGCAACCTGCTGCAGGGAAAAAAGGATCTGGAACGGGTTCTGGCTCAGGCGCAAAAATGGGCAGAAGCGGCCCCGCATCTTGGGCTGGATTGCGGTATTGACGGAGTAATTGCCCAATGCGGCGGACAAATTGCCGTCTGGGGAGCCATGGAGTTGACGGGAATTGCCAAATAAATTTTTTTCTTCCGCAAAGGGTGCCTGGACTTTTCGCCTTGCAACGCTCATTGCATTGTGCTGGGCGATTTATGGGCAAAGTCTGGGATTCGGCTTTCTGCCCTTTGATGATTACGAATTCTACAACAATCCCTATATTACTGATGGACTCACTCTGAAAGGCGTAGTCCATTTTTTTACCCATTATGTGGGCCCCAACTGGTTTCCCCTGAACTGGATTTCGCACATGGCGGTCTACGAGCTGTTCGGACCGCATCCCTGGGGCGGACATCTGGCCAATGTCCTGCTGCACACCTGCAATACGCTGCTGCTGTTCCTCTTTCTGCACCGGGCCACAGGTTGCCCATGGCGCAGCTGGCTTGCAGCCGCGTTGTTCGCAGCCCATCCCCTGCATGCGGAGTCGGTGGCCTGGGTAACAGAACGCAAGGATGTGCTCAGCGCGTTTTTCTTCATGCTGACCCTGCTGGCTTACGAAAACTACGTACGCCGCCGCGGATTCTTACGCTACCTGCTGACTTTTATTCTGCTTATGCTCGGCCTCATGGCAAAATCCATGCTGGTGACACTACCGTGCGTTATGCTTCTGCTTGATTTCTGGCCCCTGGACCGAATGAAAAGGCCTCAGGATCTCAAGCCATTGCTCCTGGAAAAACTGCCCTTTTTCCTCCTTACGCTTCTCTTTTGTCTGATTGCCTACTATGGCGCCAAAGATGCCGGCACCATAGGAGAAACAGCCGACAATCAACTGATTTCCAATGCGACTAACGCCCTCGTGTCCTATGCCGTCTATGTAAAGCGGCTGTTTCTTCCTTTCAACCTGGCGTTTTTCTACCCCCATCCAGGGGAAGGACTGGCGTTGTGGAAAGGCGGACTGGCATTTGCCGGCATTGCATGCATCACGCTGCTTCTGTTCCGGCAACGCCGAAAGCGCCCGTACGGCCTGATGGGCTGGCTCTGGTTTCTGGGCGTACTCGTACCGGTTATCGGCATCGTACAGCCCGGCTTGCAGGGCATGGCAGATCGGTACGCCTACCTCCCCTTCATAGGACTGTACGTCGCGCTGGTCTGGTCTGCCGCGGACTTAGCAAACGTGGCCAAAAGCAGACCAGTCTGGAAAATCACGGCCGCCTGCCTGCTGCTTGTTTTGCTTGGAATCCGGGCCTGGGATCAGGCCGGGGCCTGGCGCAATGCGGAAACCCTGGCGACCAGCGCCCTCCGGAACACTCGAAACAATTACGTGGCGCATATGATGCTCATGGGATTTTACGGCAAACAGGGACTCAAGGACAAAGCCAAGGAGCAATACGAAATGGCACGGGCCATCAGCCCGTATTATATCTCCCTGTTTCACGAAAAGCATGGCCGCGAAGAAATGGCCAAGGGGGAATACGCAAAGGCCCTGGCACATTATCGCCAGGCCTATGCAGTGCTGCCTTCGGGGATTTCCGCGTTCAATCTCGGACTCGCCTACGAACAACTGGGGGAACCTGTCAAAGCCCTTGAATTGGTGCGTAAGGCCTCGGAACTGTCCCCCGAGATGCACGAGATCCAGGAAACGCTGAAACGCCTTCAGGAAGCCCCTGCTGGCGCAAATGAAGCGCTGTTTGAATATCCTGTCCGCTTTCCGGCGGCCGTGGAAAACAAAACCGGAAAAATTCTCGCAGTGAGCAAGGGTACCGATGCCGCGGGCAAGCCTGCCGGCAGTGCGGATATGAAATTAAAGGAACTGCTTCAGATTTTCGAAAACAATGCCATTCCCAGCCGCATGGAACAACAGGGGAAGTTGTATTCCCTGACTTTCAGCGGCCCTCACCAAGAAGAAATCCGCTGGGACTTTCGCTTGCAGGATAAAACCTTCAGCTATGATTCCGGCCAGACGGACAACAAACCGTTGACGACCGAAGAACTCGGAACCATCTACGGTATGCTGTTACAACTGAAAGCGCTCCCGGAAAAAAACACTCAGCCTGAAGAGCAAAGCAGCAACTAGCAACCGGCGATGTCAATGTCCCATCGCTGGAGCAGCATTGCCGCAAAACATGCTAACAACCACTCGTACGCACGGGGTTGAGGCTAACGCAAAGCTAATCAGTACGGGCGGAAATTTTTCTGGCCACCGTGTCGATCAGGCTCTGACGAGTTGCAGCTGCTCTTCTGGCCTCACTGGCGTTCATTTTCTTGCTGCCGGCAGGCTTTTGAAGAGGAACTTGCGGAACTTTTTCTTCGTAAAGTTTCTGAAAAAGTACGCTCATTATCGCCCCCTCCTGTAAAAACGCGAAAATTTTTAGATTATTTTACAAAAAAATCTAAAAATTGTCTATACATGCTCAGCGAAATGCCGGCTGTTCATGCATATGTATTTTCAGGAGGGGGTGAAAAGCTAATGTGCGCTTGAACTCGAAGGAATTGATGTGCGTTCGATAAGATCCATTGTCTTGGAAAGCTGACTTCCAAGAGGCGTTTTCAGAGACAGTTCGCGCTCGACGTTGGTAATGCCCTTCAGCACTGTCGAATGCTTGCGATTGAACTTCGTTCCGATGTCTTTCAATGACATGTCCGTATGCTTGCGTGCCAGAAAAAACGCCGTATTCCGTGCAAGAACAATCTGTCGCTGACGACTTTTGGAGCGGAGCTGATCTTGTGAAAGCCCATAGTTTTTGCAGACAAGCTGCATAATGCCGTCCATTGTCAGGTTGGGCACAGTATTGTTGAAATGCTGCAAAACTTGGAGCGCCATATCCCGGGTGATGGTCCGGTTGAGAATCTTGGCCTTGAGGATGAGATTCTGCAGGCAGCTTTCCAATTGCCGGATATCGGAACTCAGGCTTTCGGCCAGAAGATCGGCCACTCCGTCTGTGAGTACCGTATGGAAACGCTTGGCCTTGTTTTCCAGGATGCGCTTGCGTGTTTCAAAGTCTGGCTTTTCAATGACAGCCAGAAGACCGGAACCGATTCTGGACGCCAGCTGACTATCCAGATCCTTGAGTTCCTTGGGAAGCAGGGAGCTCGAAAAAACAAGCCGGGAGCCGTTGCAGCGCAGCGCTTTGAGCGTTGCCAAGAGCTCGTCCTGAATTTTCTGTTTACCCTGAAAAAAGTGAATGTCTTCCAATAGCAGGATATCAACACTATCCCTGTATTTGGCCTTGAAACGTTCGATTTCGTTGGAACGAAGCGCGAAAATCATACGCCTGGCAAATTCTTCTGCAGTCAGGTACTCGATACGCAGTTCCTTTCTGTTGCTCATGGAGTGCATAAAAGAACCCACAGCCTGGAGCAGATGGGTCTTTCCCAGTCCAGGAGCAGAAGTAATATATAATTGTTCTGCGGAAATTGTCGTATTGCAAATACCTTTGGCCGCCACGTAAGCCAGTTCGTTGCACGGACCAACAACAAAATCATCAAAAGAGAACCGCCAAGAATGGCAATTCAGGGGGGCATTGCAAACTTGGAGAGGCAGGCCAAGCTGTCCGTTGTCCGGCTTGCTTTGGTTGACGGCCAAAGGCATCGTGAGGGGACTCGGTTTTTTGTGCTCCGTGCCATTTTTGGCAGCGGAAATCACTTCTACTGTGGGCCTGAAACCCAACACCGTTGTTGCGGCTTCGGTTATAGGGAGAATTAAACGTTGCCGAACCCAATCGGCAACAAAATCATTCGTCGCGATGAGCTGTAAGTTTTCACCGTTGTATTCGGCACTCAGGTGAGGAATCCAGACCTGGAAGAGTGCAGGACTAATGGTTTGCCGTAGGATATTCTGGATTTGTTGCCATTTCGATTTCATGGGAAAGAGATCTATCTGGTTAGACAGTTTCAATCAAGAGGCATTAACGGGAGCCTATGCGAGTCGGGTCGTTTTTTGTTTCCCAAGTGTATTCACTAAATAACACTTTAAAATTAAAGGATATTTTTTTGAATCCCAATCTACAAGGAAGCAGTAAAAAACAGCGTGCGAAAAGGCCTGAGAGCAACTCCGCTTATTTTTATCCACAGGTAGGGATAAAAGTTTTCCACAGGTTTTTCTTGCTATAGCTTGAGAAAAAACAAAAATACTCAAAATTTTATCCCATCCCCAAAAAACGCACAGACAATTAATCATGAGCATAACCGATTAAAACCATGACGTATTCCGTTTGTAACATGACACATAATTGTCAAAAGCACTCAGGAACATTCGTGACAAAATATAGGGTTTAAAAAAGTAGAGTAAACAAGGCTAAAAAATAAACCCCATGCATACAGTACTGTCAATACACTTAAGTGCTATTAATAACTATTGGTAAAGGAATAAAAAAAACAAAGAGGAAGCGCTTCACCCCCAAAAAGGATGAAGCGCTTTATCTTGAAAAATCAAGAAGGTAGAGGATAACGACCGCAGGTAAATCGTTCGCCTTCGGGACAATATCCCAAGCGTTCGCACTTGGCGCCTGCGTTGCGGAACAGCATGGGGAGTTCCGCCCGACAAATGTCGAGCATTTGCAACGCCATGGCCCGGATTTCCCACTGAGCCCGACTACAGCAACGCAGCTCGAAGAAATGCAACAGACTGCGGCAATTCATGGTCACCACAATTTTGCTTTCTGCAGCCTGGGGCAGCACGAAACGGGCGTCTTCATTGGCTTTATCCTTGCGTCCCGCATCTTCAAGCAACTTTTTTAGGTCACGGTACGCCTCACCGACGTCTTCAATGAACCGCTCGAAACGTTCCTTGGCTTCAGGAATCTTCGCAATGGCGGGAGGCAATATATAATCAAAATGCGACCCGTCTACATAGCGTTGGCTTTGTTGCGAATAAGAGGCAATCCTGTGACGGACAAGCTGATGCGTACAGGCTCTGGAAATACCCTCGACAGCAAAGGAAAAACTCACATGCTCGACAGGACTTTCATGTCCCGACTCCAGGATTTTGGCGACAAAGTCTGCCTGCTTCTGCTTATCGACCTTCCCGGAGAGCAGATCAGGCCACATGTCAGCCACGAATCCCGGATAATAGCATTGCCTGAATGCAGCATAGATCAAGGACAAGGCATCCGGCGTACGGGATAACAGACTGACGATACATTCCTTTTTGGGCATGAATCCCCCAAACGTTACGGTATTAATGGAAACCGCTTAAGATGTTGATACGCCTTGACCGTGGCCACCCGTCCACGCGGCGTTCGTTGCAAAAAACCACATTGTATCAAATAGGGTTCGTAAATTTCCTCAATTGTTCGCACTTCTTCTGAGCAGGCTGCGGCCAGGGTTTTCACGCCCACCGGACCTCCGTCATAATGCTGCACAATGACAGTCAGAATGCGCCTGTCCATCTGATCAAGGCCGGAGGCGTCCACTTCCATACGCTCGAGTGCCTCGTGCGCCAGTTCCTCGTTAACGGCTTCCACTTCCTGAACAAGGGCAAAATCCCGGATACGCCGTAACAGACGGTTGGCTATGCGCGGTGTGCCCCGTGAACGGCGACCGATTTCCAAAGCGCCTTCCTCGGTGATGGCAAGACCTAGAATTCCAGCCGCACGGGTAACGATACGAGCCAGTTCGTCCGGCTTGTAGTATTCCAGACGCAGCACCACTCCGAAACGATCCCGCAAAGGCGAGGTAAGCAATCCGATACGGGTAGTGGCTCCCACGAGCGTAAAAGGTTCGAGGTCGATTTTTACCGTACGCGCACCTGGTCCCTGGCCGATGACCAGGTCCAGTTTGAAGTCTTCCATGGCCGGATAGAGAATCTCTTCCACGGCCGGAGGCATGCGGTGGATTTCATCCACGAACAGCAGGTCCCCCTCGCTCAAATTGGTGAGCACAGCCGCGAGATCACCTCCGCGCTCAAGAACAGGCCCCGAGGTGCTTACCAGGTTGACTCCCAGTTCTGAGGCCATGATCTGAGCCAGCGTGGTTTTACCAAGGCCGGGGTTTCCATAAAACAGCGTATGATCCATGGCCTGCCCCCGTTCACGGGCCGCCCTCAGGTAGACCGCGAGATTGGCGCACAGATCATCCTGACCGATGAATGTACTTAATGATTTTGGACGAATCGAATCGTCTGGAGATATTGGTTCGTTCTGCATCAGCGTTTTTTGGCCAAGAGTTTCAAAGCCAGACGGAGCGCCAGGGCGACATCAAGATCGGATTCCTCTTTGAAAACCTGTTCCAGGACCGTACGGGCTTCTTCATCGGCATACCCGAGGTTGGTCAACCCGGCCATGGCGTCCCGGAATGTGCTGATGCCCTTGTCGCCAAGTTCCTGGGCGGCAGGAACCACATCCAGCTTGAGTTTGTATTTCAGTTCGAGGAAAATATGTTGCGCTGTTTTTTTGCCAATGCCCGGAACACGGGTCAACGCGTCTGGATCCTCATTGGCAACTGTCCGTCGCAACTCATCTGGGGAAAAGATGGAAAGCAGAGCCAGTGAAGTCTTGGGCCCCAGCTTGGATATGGATAAAAGCACGTTGAATGTCTGGCGTTCGTCCCAGGAGGAAAAACCGTATAAATCCAAAGCGTCTTCACGGACAATGGTACTAACATAGCAGGAAATTTCCGAACCTTTTTCGGGCAGACGCGCCAGAAACGGCGCTGTCAGAAAAAGCTCGTACCCTATCCCGCCGCTGGTAAGAACCACGCAGCTTTGTTCTCCGGACACCAGCACAGTGCCTTGAATAAAGGCAATCATCGGCGTGTCGCTCTCCTTTGGCCTTAAGTGCCTCCGGAAACCAGTCGGGACATCCGGCGCATATTGAGATGACAGATGGCTATGGCCAGAGCATCGCTGGCATCCGCAGCCCAGTTGGCCTTTTCGTTCAGAATTCTGCCGACCATGAAAGCGACCTGTTTTTTTTCGGCGCGCCCTACCCCGACGATGGTCTTTTTGACCACTGTGGGCTCATAACTGGCCACCGGAAGTCCGCGCACGGCCATGGCGGCCATGGCAGCACCACGAGCCTGGCCCAACTTGAGGGCCGAAGCGGTATTTTTGGCTACAAAAACATTTTCAATGGCCGCTTCCTGCGGCTGATGTCGCTCGATCAGGCAGGACAATTCGCTGTAGATGCGCCCCAGGCGTTCCGCAACATCCATTTTTGGATTCAGGCGTATGGTGCCGACGTCCACCAAAAAAACCTGACCGGAGCGTTCGCAGACAACGCCGTATCCCGTGCAGCGGGATCCTGGATCCACGCCCAGCACAATGCTCTCCCTGCTGCACGGTTTTACAGGCAAATTTTAGTCTTCCATTTCCGCCAGAAGTTCATCCGGCAGTTCGAAGTTGGAATGCACGTTTTGCACATCTTCATTGTCATCGAGCAAATCCAGCATCTTGAGGAGTTTCCGACCGGTATCGGCGTCCACATCAACCGAAGTCTGGGGCACCATGGTCATCTCACAACGATCGTACTCAAGGCCGGCATCGTCAAAAGCCTGTTGTACGGCATCAAGATCTTCAATGTTCGTATGCACTTCCCAGTAATCACCGTCATCGATCACATCTTCGGCACCGGCCTCGAGTCCCACTTCCATGATCTGGTCCTCGGTAACCTTTTCCTTTTCAAAAGAAATCATGCCCTTGCGGTCGAACAGCCAGCCTACGCAGCCACTCTCACCCATGGATCCGCCGCTTTTGGTCAGTATGTGGCGCACTTCGGCGACCGTACGGTTGCGATTGTCCGTGGCTGTTTCAATCAACAAAGCCACGCCGCCCGGTCCGTATCCTTCATAGGTGATTTCCTGAAGATCGTCGCCCTCGAGTTCGCCCGTGCCTTTTTTGATGGCAGTATCAATCTTGTCCTTGGGCAAATTCACCGTACGCGCAGCGGCAATTGCCTGACGCAGGCGCGGGTTTGCATTAGGGTCGCCACCACCATGCCGTGCGGCAATAATTATTTCTTTTGCGGCTTTGGTGAAAACTTTTCCGCGCTTGGCATCTTGTCTGCCCTTGCGGTGTTGAATGTTATGCCATTTACTATGACCGGCCATTCTCCCTCCTGAATGCCTGTATCCGTATTCTACATTGTTTCTGCATCCCGTCTGACAACGGGTCACATTCCCTATTCCGTAGTGGTCGTGCTTCGATAACACATGCCCACATAAAATGTCTCTTTGCTCTCGGCCCGCGAACTTTTGGGTTTGAAACACTTCACGGTTTCAAAATGATTACGCATCTCTTTGGCCAGGTCATTGGTATCCGGCCCCATGAACACTTTGACGACAAAATGTCCGCCCAAACGCAGATATTTACAAGCCAGTTCCAGCGCGTTCATGGCCAGATCATGCGACCTGGCTTGATCAGCGAATTTCACTCCACTGGTTTTGGGAGCCATGTCACTTATTACCACATGAAAAGGTCCCAAACCATCAATGGCATCCTGAAACGCGCCACTTGTTTCATAAATATCTTCTTGCAAAAAGAGAATTGTCTCGCCACTTCTTGCGCTCAGTTCAGGGGCGTCTTGTAAATCAACGCTGAGCACCCGCCCATCCGAGCCTACCCGCTGTGCGGCAAACAGGCTCCAGGAGCCGGGCGCTGCCCCGAGATCAAGCACATGTTGTCCGGCCTTAAGGATGCCGAAGCGTTTGTCTATCTCTTTGAGTTTGTAGACAGAACGGGCCGGGTAATTATCCTTCTTGGCCTGATGGAAATAATGATCGCGTACCTTTTTCATAAGTCGTATACCAAGCACTCTACTGTAAAGCGCGCAAAGAGCCAAGAGGGTAGTTTCAGCCAGGATCAAGCTGCTGTCAACAGAAATACCCGTTTTCCATCCCTCTGTTGTCTTTCCGGAAAAGCTGTGCCAAACAGAATGCAATCCTTGGCACAGCTTGATACCTCCAACTTCAACCCCGAACCGTCATGACGCAACACTCTTCCACAAAACGTCCGGAGCGTACGCGCATCCGCAATGAATTGGGGCAGGCTGTCACTTTGGGCGCCGGGATCGGACAATTTGACCCCCTTCTCCGCCAGGAATCCCCTGAAGCAACTCTGATTCTGGGAATAGGGCCGGATCCGGTGCTGGCCGCCGAAGCTGCTCGCGGCAGAGCGCCTATCTATTATATGGAAGCGCAGAATTTTCAAGACCAGATGCCTCCGACCTGGGCGAATCAGATACCTGCTTCTTTCAAACGCCTGAACTACTCCGATCTGCAAACAATTCTTCATTCGCATTCTCTGGAAATCTTGTCATACCGGCAAAATATAAGGCTTTTTCCTTCATTTTGGGCTCCAATTTTCGCGCTTTGCCGTATGCGACTGTCAGCCTCCCCCCCAATTCGTTCGCTAAAAAAATCCAGCATTCTGCTCATGGGGCAGCAAAAGGGATTACTGGTCAAGGAACTTGCCGCTGCTTTTTCCAATGCGGGCTTTGCCGTCCGCACCTGTGAAGAAAGTCCCGGACAAGAAGTAGCCCAATTGACGCATGAACTGCGTACGGAGCCACCTGCCCTGATTCTAAGCGTCAATTTCGCTGGATTGGACTCTTTCGGCGAGGCCGCGGCCATGGCTCAAACGGCCGAAAGCAGGCTCGCTGTATGGTGCGTGGACAATCCGTGGCACCTGCTTTCAAAACTCAAAGCCCCGTTCTGGAAAAAGCTGCCCATATTCGTTACCGACGACTATTTTTGCTCAGGGCTGCAAGCAGCTGGTGCAGACATGGTTGAGCACCTTCCTTTGGCCGCATGGCCCCAAAATATGCTCTCAGAGAACTATGCGCCCGATACCGAAACTGAAGTACTTTTTGTCGGACGTTCGGCCTTTCCTGGACGCGATCGTTTTTTCGCCGGCCTGACTCCCCCTGCGGAGCTCATGGAAACAGCCCTGAGACTTTTGCAACAAGGGAAACGTCCGGATTTTTCCTGGTGGATACGCGTCTTGGAACTGACATCGCTCTGGCCTGGCAAAGACGTCCGGCTTGCCGGATTGTGTGCGGAAGAATGCGCCTGGCGGTTGCGCCTGCTAAGTCTGCAGCAGGCGGCAGAATGCGCTCGACTGACTGTTTGCGGAGATACTGCATGGGAAGAACATCTGCAAGGCAGAAACGGCGTTAGCTTCATACCACCGGTGGATTATTACGGTCCGTTGATGCGACTCTACTCCGGCGCACGCTATACGCTCAACATGACCAGCCTGCTGCTCCCGCACGGCCTGACCCAGCGACACTTTGACGTCTGGTCCGCAGGTGGTTTTTTACTGACGGATACTACTCCTGGTCTTGCGATCTTCCCCCAGGAACTGACCCGGCCCATATCATTTACCAGCGCATCCGGAGCAACCGGCCTTTCAGACACCATTCTACGACTTGAAAAGGATAAAAACCTGCGAAAGGACCTGACCAAGGCCTGGCAATCTCTCATTGCGCAGAGCCATACGTATGATGCGAGAGTCGCCACTATTATCGAAAAAATTCATATAAAATAATTTTCAAAATTTTCTTGCATTCAACCAAAGGTAGACGTATTGTTCTTTTTTACGGGGACGTAGCTCAGCTGGGAGAGCGCAGCCTTCGCAAGGCTGAGGCAGTGGGTTCAAGTCCCATCGTCTCCACCAGAAGAAAAATCAAGCGGTTACCGGATTTTCCGATAACCGCTTTTTTCGTTTCTAGTGGGTTTGCTCAGAGAAATCCAAAGAGATCGGTCAGATAACATCCAGATTCTGGAGAGTCTGTAAAAATATCCCTCTATCAATGGGCTTGGGGATGTACGTAGTTGCCCCTCCCTTGTAATAGGCTTCGACAACATTCTTGGGATCCGTCAGGATTGTGATCATGATGATCTTGACCTCATCTTTTGGACGGACTTCATATTTTTCCTCAAGTTCCCGAATTTGCTGTAATGCCTCATGCCCGTCCAGTTCCGGCATGACAATGTCCATACAGATTAAATCATACGGCTTCCCCAAACGAATGGCCAATTTGAATGCCTCAATCGCTTCAATTCCATTGACGGCAATATCAACATCTCCATAAGGGGCAAGAAAAGATTCAAGAAGCTTGCGACTTGTGAACTCATCTTCAACAATTAAAAATTTCGGTCTCTTCTTCATATCACACCTTCTTGCGTTCAACCTGCCCGGAGCATAGCGAGCTTTCAAAATATTGAATAAAAACAACAAAAAGAATGGAAATAATGTTCAAGACTGAAAGACCTCTCACAAATCGGATATACTTTTCAGCCGTATTCGAGGACCCTCTTGTCACTGGAACAGTCCCATGAATATATTCCTCTTTTCAAAAGAGTATACACGATCTTCATAAAATTTCTAACAAAATAAAGACGGCAGCTGCTCAGAGAAACAACTCAGGCTCTCTGCGTTCAGCGCAATTATCAAACAACCATTTGGCGATATCCTTAATAGCACCGGCGTGGATCGTACGCGCATGTTCCGGACAGGATTTGATGCAGGCGCAACACCGTATGCATGACTCTATGTTGCAGACTACATTATTCGCAATATCAATGGCATTTACGGGACAAGCTGTTTCACATACGCCGCATTTGGTGCATGCGTCAGAAAGCTCGATAAAATCGACTGTTTTTTTCACCAGCTCCTTGTACGGATGATTTCCCGGAAAAACCATTTCAGCACTTGCATCCAAACTACCCATTGCTTGCAATTTTTCGCGCACCTGGCGCCCGAATTCTTTGGCTTTGCTAATATCCTCGGCATCAGGCCTGTCCACCGCAATAGGCGTATCCGCAGCGGAAAAAGAATGTTCACCAATAAAAGCCGCTCCGGCTATGGGTTTGAACCCGTTTGAAGTCAAGCTATCGGACAACTCCAACAGGGCATCTCAAACGCACGGTTCCCGTAAACAACCAG
>CAXXHY010000051.1:0-8869 GCA_963667575.2 Desulfovibrionaceae bacterium
GGCGCACCCGCACCAGGCTTGAAAGCTCGAGATCCAGATTGAACAACAGCACACCGCTGTCATTGCCCTCTCTGGTTGCAAAGGCCGCGACTTCGCCGTTCTCCCCGATAAAGGCCATGGGACGCTTCATTCGAACGCGTACGAGGTCTCCGGACAACACGCTGTTGACGGCCTGCAAGGCCAGCCAGGTGGGACGATAACGCTGGTTGTCCGGTTCGATGCTGATGGCGCCGCCCCAGAGTTTGACGTTTGCGTCCGCGGCAAAGGGATACTCGTATTGCAGAAAGGTGAAAAAATTCTGCACGCGGATCTGAAAACGTTCCAGAAGCAGCAACATCCAGTGCGCCACATTGATGCCGCCCGCGATGCCCGCCACCAGATCGTTGCGAATCCCGGCGGGCGCATCGCCTCCGGTAACATGGTGGTTCACCTCGTACACGGCCAGTTCCTTGCCCAATTCCTGGGTCAGCCATTGATGATTGCTGACCATCCAGCCTTCCCCGGCAAGTTGCGACGGCAGTTCCAGGGCCTTGCGCAGCAGGCCGCTGGATCCCAGTTTTTCGGCTTCCCGGCTCGACAGTTCGTGCAGCAGATAGGGAGCCACGGCAAAAAGATCGCAATGGGGCGTCTCCCGTAGCAGGGCGCGATTGCGCTCCGGATTCACGGCCTGGCCGCCGGCCACCAGTCGGATGCGTCCGGAAAAGTGAGGCGATTCCTTGGCCTCGGCGAACAGCTTGTCCCAGTAGCCGCCCTTGCGGGAATACCCGCCATGCAGAAAGGGCGGAATCTCGTTCCAGGCCTCGTTGCCTATTTCGATGAAAAGACTCTTAAAGGCCGCGACCCAGGGCTCCCGCCGCCCGCGTCGGGCGCGTATGGCGCCGTAGGTGGTAGAGTCCGGTCCGGCCAGATACTCCATCAGATTCCGCATTTCCTCGGGGGTGAAGGTACCGGGTACGCAGTACCAGGGGTCCGCGCCGACCTCGGCGCAGAGTTCGAGAAATTCGTGCAGGCCGTAGGAATGAACCCTGGCCTTGCCCCCCTCTTCCGGATGTCCGGGCCAGACATTGGACCCGGGCTGGCTGGTTCGGGACGCACTGAAGGCCAGACGCGACAGCCGGGGTTCGAGGATATTGTCCAGGGAGGATCCGCCGATCTGCAGATGGCGCAGAACGCCCGGACGCAAGCGTTTCAGCGCGTTCACCACATCATCGCGAAAGGCCGTGGGATTGGAATCGCCGAGCCGCACCAGAGAGACCTCATCCAGGAGCACCGCGCCCTGCTCCAGTTCGAAGCCCGCGCCCAGCAGATCATACGCGTAGTCGCCGACGACAAACTCCAGCTCGTATTGGCGCCACTCTCCGCTGGTCTCGACGCTTTGCTTGTAGGGGGCCTGGCTGCCGCCATGGGACAGATCCCCGAGATAGGCGACAACTGAAGCCTGGCCCCTGGCCCAGAAGCTCAGACGCCAGCGCCCGGCAGGCCGCACCCAGCGGGTGGACAAGGCCGGCGCCAGCACCCCGGCTGACCCGCCCTGGGCGGAAAGTTCCAGAGCCACCCGTCCGCGGCTTCCCGGCGGGACATCCCCGGAAACGGTACGCACTTCGGATTGCCCAGAGGTCAGCACCCACCAGGCGCCGCCGTGCTGCCCCACATAACCCGTATCGTCCTGCACTTTTTCGAACAGCAGCCCGTCGTTGGCTTCGGGGGCAGGTCCGGAGTTGGAAAACGTATACAGGGGCAACAACCCCACATCCGGGCGTTCCGCCAAAGGCTGGGTGACAATCCGCATCACCCGTCCTTGTTTCCAGGCGCGCGGACCGCACACAAACCGGCTCTGCGAATCCAGAAGCAGCTCTTTCCATTTGTCCAGCTGAAACCAGTCCAGAGCCGTGTTGGCGTCGCCCCCCGGTCCGAAAGTAAGCTGCCGATAAAGCACGCCTTCAAATCCGCCGTGGGGGATGCGTTCCTTGGTCAGAATGCTGCCCTCGAACCAGGCGTCATTGCCCAGGTTGATGCCAAAACGCCGGACTTCCGGCACCAGCACTTCATCCGTCACCGTCACTTTTATGGGACGTCCGAAAACCGCTGTCGCCCACAATTGCGACAGAACAACCAGGGTCAGAACGCCGAGCATCTTCATGACATACGCTCCTGGAACAACTGCGCGCGCTGCAGGGCCACCCGTTCCCAGGTAAACTCGTTGGCACGCCGGACAGCGGCGCTGGAGATACGGGCCAAGGCGGCCGGGGAACTCTGCAATGCCGTACGTATGGCTCCGGCCCAGGCTTCCGCAGTGTTTTCCGCAACCACGAAACCGTCCCTGCCGTCCCTTACCACGGCGCCGGCGCCCATGGGGGAAACCAGCGGTACGAGTCCATGGGCCATGGCCTCGTAGGTCACCAGGGGTCCGCCCTCTTCCAGACTGGGAAACACGAAAAAATCCGCCTGTTCGTACAGCTGGCCGATGGAATCCGTATGCTGCAGCAGAGTGACTTCCGGACGGGCCAGCTGCTTTGCGAAATGACGATCCAGATCGTCCAGGACGCGGCCGCAGAGTATCAGCCGGGCCTTGGGCTGCAGCTGCTCCCAGGCCTGCAGCAGCTGGGGAATGCCCTTGCGTACGCAGAGCATGCCCACAAAGAGAACTGTGGGAGGATCATTGGGAATGGGAGTCCGTCTGGCTCCGGCCTGGGGGAAGCGCTCCGGGGCCCAGCCGTAGCTGGTAGGCAGGAGCTTTTTGGCCGCAATCCCCTCTTCCTGAAAGGAGCGTATCACCTGGGGGCTCGGGCAGAACAGATAATCGGCCAGGTCCAGCTTGCCTTGCTCGCCTGCAATGCTCGCATCGGTTATGCCGTGGTTGGGAGCCAGTCCCAGGGCGGCGTATGCCGGATCCAGCCGCTTCCTGGACCAGGCCTGGTTGCAGTTGATCCGCTCCAGGCAAATGGGAATGGCGCGCTTGTGCAGCTGTTCGGCCACTCCGGGCCCAATGCCTCCTGCCCAGAGATAGGCGATGTCATCCCGTGAGACGCGGTCCAGAAACAACCGTTCGGCACTGCGCCGCGCACTGTCCAGACCGCCGAGTTTGTACACCAGGGTCCGGTGCAGGCCCCGCAGTCCGGGCTGGAACAACCCCGGGTGCTCCCTGAGCAGGTCTTTTTCCACGCTTGGGGCAAAAAGCGTCACATCCAGCCCCATCCGTCTCCACTGGACGCACAGGGCCACAGGCACATGACTGTTGGCCTTGTTGTTGACATGAAACGGAAAAAGCACTTTCAAAGGTTTCATAGTGCCTACCATAGCATATTAGCATCATGTAAGGCGAGGATTCCCCGCTATTTTGCGCAGGATGAAGTTCTTCGCAATGATGCGTTCGAGCCTGTTGGGTTCGCGCCGGGCTCCCCAGTTCAGCACCGTGGCCACAGCCGGAACCTGCATGCGGACCAGCAGCTGCCGGATAAAGACCACGTTGCGATACAAAGTCCGGTCACCCTGGATCACCAGAACCACCACATCGGACTGCATCACCAGAAATTCGGCCAGATCGCTTTCCAGCACCGGGGGCGTGCACATCAGGATGCAGTCGTACTTTTCCTTCAGCTCGCCAATGGCGTTCTGAAAGGCGGCGTTCTCCTGCCTGGGCCAGCGCGCGGTTTCCGTGACCAGAAAATCCACATTGCGCTCCTCGCTGTGGTGTATGCAATTGCCGAACGAGCAGCTTTCAGCTTCCCCGAAGCTTGCGGATTCCGATTCCAGAATGGATGTGATCGCCTCGTTGCCGCTGTCGGCGTTGACGACCAGGATTCTGCCGCTGAGGCTGGAAAGCACATGGGCCGTGTTCAACAGCACGGAGCTTGCCCCCACGTTGCGATCGGTGCCGGTAAAGACGAACAGTTTGGCGCTCCGCTCCACCCGTTCGCGGTTCAATTTGACGGCCAGGCTGCGCAGGGCCTTGGCAGGCTGTCCGCCGGGTTCGTCCAGGGTTGCCCTGTTGAAGGGGCCCGGTCCGCTATAGCGTGAAATGGGCCAGGATATGGGGCCGTTGACCGCGCTTTTGAGATCCTTGACGCTGCGGACGCGGTTGTCGGTGACCTCGGAAAGCAGCACCACGCCGCCGACGCTGCCGAAGGCCAGGGCAAAGCACATCATGATCAGCTTTTTGCGGTTGCCGCCGGAAGGCATAAGGGGAACAGGAGCCTCGGACTGCACGGAAACCCGGACATTGGACTGGGCCTCGGCCTTGAGTTCGGAAATTTTGCTGTCGAACTTGTAGAGTTCGTTGCGCGTATGTTCCAGCTTGGCCACCAGGGTCTGGCCGCGGATCAGCTCCTGGGCGTTGGCAGCCAGTTTGGTTTCCGCCTCTATCAGCTCCAGCTTGAGATTTTCCTCTGTCTGCAGGGCGGCCAGGTAGTCGTGCTCGGCCGAAAGCTGGCGCTGTTCCAGTTCGTAATCGCGCTTGTCGTTCACGATGCGTTCGGCCCGGCCGGAGACTTCCTTTTTGAGGTTGGCTTCGTACTCCCGCATGGCCTGCATCCGTTCCTCGATGTATTTGCGATCCGGATTGCCCCTGGTGGTGCCGTCTATGGACGCCCGCATTTCCTGCAATTCCTTGTAGGTCCAGTACTGAATGGACCACAGGGACTCGTCCTTGGCCACCAGTTCGTCCGCAAGGGACTGAATGGGCAGCTTTTTGAGGCTGGCGACCTCCTTGAGCAGCTCGCGGAAGCTGTTCTCCTTGCGGATGCGGTCCGTGTAGGCTTCCATGTAGGCCTTTTGCAGGGGTTCCAGGCGGTCGCTTTCCACATTGTATTCTTCGCTGAACGTGCTGGTCTTGGTCTTTTTGGCCAGGTCCTCCAGCTCCGTTGTCAGCGTGTCCACACTTTGCTGCAGGTCGGACTTTGTCTTCTGCAGATAGCGCAACTTGGCCTGATCCTGGTCCAGTCCCTGCTCGTAGCTGTTCTCCACGTAGGCTTCCAGAACGGCGTTGACCATCTGGGCCAGGCCGTCCGGACTGCCGTCCTGGATTTTGATGCTGATCAGATGCGTTCCGGGCACCTGCCCCACCACCAGTTTTCTGCGCAGCAGGGTGATGGCCAGATCCGGCGGCATGCCCTTGGGGCTGAATTTTTCCCGAAACTCCGAGGGCAGCATGTCCAGGGCTTCCCCCAGCACGGCGGAGGAAAGAATGTTCTCCACCTGAGTTTTGGCAAAGTCATTGAAATAATTGGTGATGGAAACCCGTTCAAACTGGGAGATCAGGGGCGGAATAACGCGTGAAATCTGCAGCCTGCCCTCGGTCTCGTAGGTATGCTTGCTAAGGAAAAAGGCCCCGGGCAGGAGCAGCGCGAACAGCCCCCCACCCAATATCGCCACGAACAAGGCGTAGCGTCGAAGAATGCCCAATACGTCCAGGGGCTTGGCAGTTACCTTGGACTCGGGCATCAGCGTTTTCCGCCTCGCAGCCTGTGCAGCAATTTATCCAGGGCGGCCCGTTCGCTTTCGGAAAGGAACCAGGTCCGCAGAACCAGGTAGCACAGCAGCAGATAGACCACGCCGAAAACGAGCACCTCACCCACGGCGCCCCAGCGGGAGCTCGTGGGAAAGGCCCACATGGCCGCAAAAACCAGAATGGCTGCCAACAGCGGCCCGAGACCGGGCAACAGGGTCTGGCGCGCGTATTCGCGCCAGCCGATCCGGAAGGCCAGGTCGGTCCGCCAGATAAAATAGACGCTTCCGGCCACGATGGCTGCCGAAGCCGCCCAGACCGCGCCGATGAGCTCGTACGCGGCCGCCAGGGCTGGAATCCAGATCAGGCTCAGCACCAGGGTGATGAGCGTATATTCCAGCTCGCGCCCGGCCCGGTTCACCCCGCGAAACAACAGGGTGCCGGCTCCCGTGGCCATATGGATCAGGCTGGACAGGGCCACGAGCAGCAGAATGGGCGTTGCCGTCTCGAATCCCGGCCCCACCCAGGCCAGCAGCACTTCGCTTCCTGCCGCCAGCATGAAGCCGTACAGCACGAAATTGATCAGGTTGATCTGCCGGCAGCCCGCCAGATAATAATCCCGCAGGCGTTCCGAAACCAGCTGTTCCCCCGGGCGCATGAAATTGCGGAACCACCGCAGAATACGCCGCCCCGGCACCAGCAGAAACACCGCGCAGACAAGCAGTCCGGCGATGCAGAAGATCCGCCAGCCCCCTGTGGAGTAGAACAGCTGCACTCCGAACAAGGGCAGCGCGCACAGGGCGCTGAACCACAATGAAATAAGCGTCAGGCCGCTGTATTTGTCCACCTTGTCCTTGAGCGTTGGCCAGGGGGAATCCCGCCATTCGCCGCCCACGGAAGAGGCCGCGGGCAAAAAGGGCGCGAACGTGGCGCTGGTGATGCTCCGGGCCGTAAAAGGCAGCTTGCGACCCACTTCATAAAAGCCCACGGCATCCAGCCCGAGCATGGCCGTGACCACTATCCTGTCAAAGGTGCTCATGAAGATGCCCAGCAAACCGAGCACCTGCACCTTGCCGCCGAACACGAACAGGGCGTTCAGGGGTTCCTTGCGGATGAAAAAAGGCGAGACGCGCAGCCCCGGGCAGAGCCGGAAGGCGAATACCGCGTTGGTCAGAATCTCCAGCACGGTTTTGATCATGTAGGCGTACAATACGCCCTTGATGCCGAACCCCAGGGGCAGAAAGAGCACTATCAGCAGGGTCTCCACCAGTGAAGAGGCCAGCCAGATGCCCCTGACCAGGGGAATCTGCTGCACCCCTTCCAGCATGCTCTTGAAGGCCCCGAAACAGAGCTCGAACAGAAAAGCCGCGGCCGTGCCCACTATCAGCACATCGGCCAGGTGTCCGAGTTCCGGCGAAACATCGAACCAGCCCACAATCAGGGGCACGCCAAAATAAAACCCGGCGAACAGCATGCCGCAGATCAGCAGCATGCTCGCCAGGCCGGTGCTCAGCAGGGAGTTGATCCGGTCCTGGTCGCCCACGGCGTCATACTCGGCCACGTATTTGATATAGGCGTTGTTTACGCCGAATGCGCTGAGCCCGGCATAGGAAAGCACAATGAAGCAGACCGACCACAGGCCGAAATGGGCCAGGGAAACATAGCTCAGGATAAAAGGCGTCAAAAACAGCCGCGTGGCCAGATTCAGGATATTGGCGCCCATGCCCGAGAAGGACCCGGCCGCCATTTTCCGACCCAGATCCTTGTGCTCTTTGCTGTCCAGTGATGATTGCATTACGCCCACCGCGCTATTTCAAGGTTCTGCTGTCCGAGCCGCTTTCGCAGTTCAGGCAGCCCCACCACTGCATACGGGCATAGGGCATGGCGCCGAAGCCCTCCAGTGCGTTGACCCCGATATCCAGCAGCTGCATCATGGGCATGAGCTGGCGCATGACGTAGTTCACGTTGGCGATGCCCTTGGCGGCCACATAGACCACGTCGTTATCCTGCAGTACGAAGTTTTCGCTGAAGTCCGCGTTTTCCAGAAGCTTGCGCAGATCCACCCGGCGAACCACGCCTGTGCCGCCCTCATCGCGGATGATGTAGATCTCGGTCATGTCGGCGTCTTCCGTGGGGCCCCCCGCGTACATGATGGCGTCCATGAGCGAGAGCTTGGCCTTGAGCCGCACTATGCCCGGCGTCACCACGTTGCCCATGACGTAGATCAGTTCGTTTTCGCTTTCCGGAATGAAAATGATGTCGTTGTTGCGAATCCGGGCGTTCAGGGCCATGTTCCCGTTCTGCAGCAACTCGCGCAGATCCACCCAGAGAATGGTGCTTTTTCCCCGGATAATGGCGCATTTGGTCAGAAAGGCCTCTTCCCGCAGCAGGGGCAGGCCGCCTGCCAGCGAGAGCGCCTCGAGCAGCGTCCCCCGGCCGGTAAAATTGATCAGCCCCGGATTGGTGACCCGGCCCAGGACAAAGGCCTTGTTGTTGGCGTAGGTCTTTATGCTCAGCCGCACTTCGGGGTTTTCATAATATTTGCCCAGCCGTTCGCTGATCTCCCGGGTCACGTCTTCCACCGTACGGCCTTCCACATGCACGGTGCCGATGCGCATGACGCTGATGTCGCCGTCCGGCGCCACCGTGATGATGTCGTCATCCAGTTCCGGCCGCTTCCATACGGAAAGAACCAGGGCGTCGCCCGGCCCCATGAGATAGTCGTCCGGCACGGCATTGGAAAAGCTTTCCACAGCCTGGGGCGAGGCAAAGCGCTTGGTGATTTCCTGATTCTCGGTCCTGAAGGTCTGGGGCTTGATGGTCGCTTCCGGGCTGGGCTCCGGGCTGACATGGGCGCAGCCGCCGGACAGTGCGACCAGCAACAGCAACCCCATGGTGGTCATGGAGCGCAGCCTGGAGGATCTGTTGCGCAGGGGGCGGTTGAACACCACGCCCAGGACATAGCGCGCCATACCGAAGATTTCGGGCAGCACGATCAGCGAGCAGTGCCAGGCATACCTGGTGGCCAGGTCTTCCGGAAGGTTCTTGTCCTCCATGAACCAGCGGATGCGGAAAATGCGCGGATACAGCAGCAGCAGCACTCCTGGGATGGCTACGAACACGGACCACCAGGCGCAGAACAGGCCGCCGAGGCCGAGCAGCAGCAGCAGCAGGCCCAGGCCGCCGCGTATCAGGATGCGCTTGCACTCCTCGAGCCAGAATCCGCCCGCGCCTCCGTGACGCGCCACCACCGCGGCATAGCCGTAGCCCGTACGGAACCCGCGCCGCCAGTACTGCCGGACCGTACGCATGGCCATGTCGTGCAGGGTCATGGGCACGTCCAGATGCAGGATGCTTCCGCCATTGGCGATGACCCTGCGGCTGCATTCCGGGTCCTCGCCGCTGACCAGCTCCTCGTCGTAGCCG
>CAXXHY010000052.1:0-17395 GCA_963667575.2 Desulfovibrionaceae bacterium
ATCGCGTCTACAGTCCCATCGGCCTTCCATCGGCGCGGACACACCCGAAGAAATCGCAGTGAGCATCGTGGGCGAACTGATCAAGGTCCGGGCCCAGAGGAGAGCGCCTGGTGGCAAACTATGAGGGCGTAGTTCTTTCTGCGGGCTTTTCCAGCCGCATGGGCGGGTTCAAACCCCTGTATCCCATGGGGGATTCCACGGTCATCGAACAGACCGTATCCGGCTTCAAGCAGGCCGGTATCGAACGCGTGCTCGTGGTGGTCGGACACCGGGCCGAGGAGCTTCTGCCAGTGGTGGATGCGCTCGGGGCGGTGGCTGTTCCCAATCCGGAGTTCGCCAGCGGCATGTATTCCTCGGTGCTGGCAGGCGTACGGGCTGTTTCCGAAACAGCTGACGGATTTTTTCTGACTCCGGTGGACATTCCGCTGGTCCGGACGCAGACCATCGTACGCTTGCGCGAAACCTTCGAACCGGACATCATGTCGATTCTCCATCCGACCTTTCTGGGAGAGCGCGGCCATCCGCCCATGCTGGGCGCCGCATTGCGGCAGTCCGTTCTGGAGGCGGACGGAGAAGGCGGCCTGCGGGCTGTGCTGGACAGCTGGGAAGAGCAGCATCCGGACAGCGTGCGCGAACTGGAAACCTCGGACCAGGGCATTCTTCTGGATATGGACCGGGAGGAGCAGTATCGCAGGCTGCTGGAGCGATACAGCCGGCTGCATACCCCCTCGGCGGAGGAGTGCCGGGCGCTGATGGACAAGGTGGGCACGCCCGAGCGGGCCCGGCGCCATGGAGCAGCCGTGGCCAAGGTGGCCCTGGCTCTGGCGGATGCCTATGAGCTGCTGCCGTCCGGCAACGGACATCCGGCTCATCTGGACCGCGAGCGTATCGAGCGGGCCGCTTTGTTGCACGATCTGGCCAAGGGCAAGCCCAGCCACGAAGAATTGGGCGGCAAGCTCCTGGAAGCTGACGGATTTACGGACATTGCGTCCATTGTGGCCCTGCACCGGGATCTGCCCGAGCCCGAAAGCGATCCCATTTCCGAGCGGGCGCTGGTGTTCATGGCGGACAAGTTCGTGGCAGGGTGCGAAGTGGTTTCTCTGGACGAACGCTATGGCCGGGCTCTGGAATATTACGGACATGTGGACAGAATCCGGACAGCCATTGAGGGCCGCCGCGAACGGGCCAGACTGCTGTCCGCGCGTATCGAGCGGGAGACCGGACCGACAGAATATTCTCGAGCTTGCCGCAAAGGCATTGGATCAGGCATGAAACAGCGAATTTTATTGATGCGCCACGGGGAGCTCCCTCAGCGCAGGCCCCGGCCTTTTGTAGGGCAGCTGAATCTGTCCCTGACGGACAACGGCAGAGCCCAGGCCAGGGCGGCAGGGCAGGCTCTTGCCGGGGTGCGGATCGAGCGTGTTGTGTGCAGCGATCTGGACCGGACCATGGAAACGGCCAGGCTGGTCGATCGAATCCGGCTTTCGGAGCTGGTCATCGAACCCGAACCCCGGCTGCGGGAGATCAGGCTCGGCCAGTGGGAAGGGCTGACCAGCGCGGAGGTCGAGGCCAAATTCCCTGGCGAATACAATGCCCGTGGCAACAATCTGGCAGAGGTCTGCCCGGCGGACGGCGAGAGTTTTCTGGATGTGCAGGAAACGGAGTTCTGGTGCAGAACGGGCCTGTTTTGAAGATATTTTCGCACAGACACGGGGAACCACGCTGATAGTCGCCCACTCCGGGGTGAACAGAGCCATTATCTGTCATCTCCTGGGACTGGACCTCAACCATCTGTTTCGTTTCGGACAGGATTACTGCTGCCTGAACAGCATTGTCTCGGCAGGCAGGCAGGGCCCCTGTGTGGAATGGATAAACCTCCAACCCTGGAGAGAGCTTTCATGAAACATGCGCCGACATGGGGTCTGTCTCTGGCCTTTCAGCGTTCCTTTCCCCATATTTACGACCATGTGAACGATTTGCTGCAGATCAAAAAGGATGGTTCACCCCAGCTATCCTGGCCCTCCTGGTGTTATTTTCCGGTGGGCCTTTCTTTTGATCTGCTGCGTCACCGTTACAACTATACGCAACATGGAGTGGAACCCTTTTTGTTGTCCGCACTGACCGCCTTCAATTCCCGTCGGCGTATCGTTTATCTGGAGTCTGAAGACTTTGTCCGGGCAGCCGAATCGACCGATTATATGGCCCTGCTGCAGAGCAATTTGTATAATCTTCCCCATCGCTGCGTGTATCTTTCCTATCCGTCGGAAGCCGGTGCTTTGGGGTCGTTCGTGTATCTGGACTACAACGGTCCGCAGGAGGAAAGCCTGATTTTTGTTCTGCATCTCGAACCGTACCATGTGGAGCCCGTGTGTTTTCCGTTGGGGGCGGAGCAGGGACCCATGGAAAATCTGCAATTCGATCTGGAACGCGCCGTGACAGCGGGCAAACCCGCGGGCGTATCCGATACTTTTTTTCAAAAGGCCATCACTCTGTGCCGCGTGAATCTGCGGACTTTGTCTAAGCTGGTAGTCCGCCAGGCCGAGGGCGTTTTGCAATAAAGTCCAGGCAATCCGGGATCTTGTCCAATACTTGCCGATGCGTTTTTTTGTATGCGATTTCAGCCAGCCGAGCTGTCCGGTGTTTTTGCTGTGCCCATATTGACATTGCCGAAAAATGAATGATATACAACCTAATTGGTTGTGCGGGTGTAGCTCAGCTGGTAGAGTACAAGCTTCCCAAGCTTGGTGTCGCGGGTTCGACTCCCGTCGCCCGCTCCAGCCTATGACGGAGATCCTTTTTCCGAGTGGTTTCAGGATTTTTGGGGCGGTCATGCAGCCCCTTTTTTTTTACTTGATGCAAAATGTCATGGGACCGGGATTCATGCTGACGGACGAGCTGAAAAAACTTATTGAGCCTGTAGCGGCTTCGCTTGACCTCGATTTATGGGGAATTGAGGCGTCCATGTCGGGCAAGCGCGGAGTTGTGCGGGTATTTGTGCAGAGCACGGACGGCAGAAATGAGCCGGACACGGCTGCAACCATAGATCAGTGCGCCGAGCTTTCCCGCAAGATCGGAGTGATGCTCGACGTGGAGGACATCATTCCCGGAGCCTATACACTGGAAGTGTCTTCGCCCGGAATGGAGCGTAAATTTTTTTCACTTGATCAGCTCAAGCCGTACCTTACCCGCACGGTGGAAGTTGAAACAGCCGATACGGTTTCCCCGGAATTTCCGGACAGGAAACGTTTCAAGGGAACCCTAGAGGCTGTGAGTGATTCGGAAATAGAGCTTACGGTAGACAGCGAACGTATAACCCTGCCGTGGAAAAATATAAGAAAAACACGGCTGAGTCCTACGTATCCTGATCAGATCAATCGCGCCAAAAAAGGTTCTCCTTCAAAGGGCTCGAAATCCGCTGCTTCGAAAAAATAGGGAAGAAGAAACGGGACGCTCACCCAGCAAAAAAAGTAGCCATACCGTCCGCAGGAGGACGAGTCCACGTGCCTACGTGTTTCGTGCCAAGGAGCTGAATCATGAGTTTGGAACTGCGCAAAGCAATTGACCAGATAAGCAAAGACAGAGGTATAGACCGCGACTTGCTCGTCGATACTATCGAGGAGGCGGTGCGTTCTTCTGTCACCAAAAAATACGGTGAGCAGATCGACATAGAGGTCGGTTTCAACGAGGAAAGTGGCGAACTGGAAGTATACCAGTTCAAGACCGTCACGGAAGAGGTGGAGAATCCCGCCACGGAAATCACTCTCGATGAGGCCCTGGCCCACGATCCGGGCGTGCAGCTCGACGACGAAATCGGGTTCCGGCTTAATGTCGAAGACCTCGGCCGCATTGCCGCCCAGTCCGCCAAGCAGGTCATTATTCAGCGGATGCGTGATGCTGAGCAGGAAATCATCTACGAAGAATACAAAGACCGTGTGGGCGACATCGCCAGCGGTATTGTCCAGCGCCGCGACCGCGCCGGCTGGGTCATCAACCTCGGGCGTACGGAAGCGTTGCTGCCCAAGGACGAACAGATCCCCAAGGAGCGCTTCAAGCGTGGAGACAGAATCCAGACCTATATAGTTGACGTTCGCAAGGAAGGCCGTGGACCGCAGGTAGTGGTTTCGCGCGCGCATCCGGACTACATGGCGGCCCTGTTCAAGCGGGAAGTGCCCGAAGTGGACGACGGCATCATCACCATCATGGGCGTTGCCCGTGATCCGGGTAGCCGCGCCAAGGTCGCCGTCATTTCCAAAGACCGTGACGTGGATCCGGTGGGCGCCTGTGTGGGCGTACGCGGATCGCGCATTCAGAACATTGTTCAGGAATTGCGCGGCGAACGTATCGACATCGTGGTCTGGAGCCCGGACATCGCGACATACGGCCAGAAAGCCCTTTCTCCGGCTGTTATTTCCCGAATCACAGTTGATGACGACGACAAGCAGCTCGAAGTGGTGGTCCCTGACGATCAGCTCACCCTGGCCATCGGCCGCAAGGGGCAGAACGTCAAACTGGCCTCCAAACTGCTGGGCTGGAAGATAGATATTTTTACGGAATCCCGCTACAACGAACTCAACGCCGGCCGTGAACAGCTCGAACAGCTGGCCAGTGTGGCGGAAGTTTCCGTTGAACAATTCCTGTCGGCGGGCATGGACAGCGTGGAGCAAGTAGCCCAGGCGCCCGACAGCGTACTTTTAGATGCCCTTGGACTCTCTGAAGAACGTATTTCAAACCTGAGAGCCGCCATAAATTTCCTTGGCTTTCAGCCAGCCGAGTCCCCATCCGATTCGCAGCAACCCGAAGCTCAACCTGAAGCCGAATCCCAGGATATACCGGAAGAAACGGCTACTGAAGGCGAAGCTGCATCGCCGGAACCGCTTTCTGAGGATGATACGCCGGAGAACACGGAAGACCAGGAGCGGGAGTCGGAATAGCAAATGGTTGATGGCCAGAAAGATACAATCAATCCACGACAGCCGATGCGTATGTGCGTCATCTGTCGAGGCAAATTTCCTAAACGTAGCTTACGACGTTATGTTTGTTCTGCAGAAAACCAGGGTCTGACACAGGACCCGGGGCAACGACTGCCAGGTAGAGGCTTCTATGTATGTTGTCAGGAGGCTTGTCGGAACAAACTACAGTTTTTTCAAGGCTGGCGGAGGAAGTGTAAGGGGGTGACCGACCTATGACAAGTGTGAAAACCAGAATCAAAGATCTTTCGCAAGAGCTGGGCGTCAGCAATAAGGAAATGCTCCAGACTCTCCGGGAACTTGATATTCCCGCCAAGAGTCTTATGAGCATGATTGATGACGAACAGGTACAGCTCATCCGGCAGAAACTGCGCGAGCACAACAAGATCGTTGTCCGGGAAGAGGTCAAACCTGGAAAGGTCGTTGTGCGCAGGCGCAGAAAGAAAGGCTCCGACACTTCCGGTGACAAGTCTCAGGCCGACGAGGCTGAAGATTTGCAGGCCGAGCAGGAGGAAAGCGAAGTTTCCCATGAGGAAGAAACTCCCCAGGTGGAAGAGATCGCGACCGAAGCTGCAGATGCGGCGGTGGAACAGGAGCAGGACTCCGAAGAGTTCGAAAACGCGCGCATTGTTGTTCCTGCAGGATCCGAAGAAGACGCTCCCGGCGGAGAGCAGGCGGACGGGCAAGAGGATAGCACCTCTGCGGAGTCCCAGCCTGTTGAAAAAGCTGTGGGCGACGAGCCTGAAGAACAGACTGCCGAAAAGGTGGAATCCGCCAAAGTTGTGAGTGAAGCCACGGCGGAACAGAAAGTACAGGAACCGGTGTCGGAAGTTTCCGAAACCACCGAGTCCGCCCCCAAGGAAACTCAAAAAGAAGCAAAAGAAGAAGCTGTGATTATCGACACCCCCACTACGCAGGAAACTCCCCCTCCCGCGAGCGTTCCGCCGACAGCACCGGACGAGACCCACGAGGACTCCAACGACGTACAGGGCAAAGAAGACGCCCCGGCCAAGAAGAAAAAGAAACGCAAAAAGAAGAAAGAGCCTGTGTCCGAACCCCAGGTACGTATTATTTCCAAGCCGGACGTTGTGCCGCCCAAACCGGCCGCAAAGACCGAAACGCGTGAAGAACGCCGTCCGGCTGCTGGTGCTGCTGCTGGTCCCAAGCGTGGAGGCCCATCCCAGCCTGCCGCACCGCAGGATGACGACAAGCAGGGCAAGAAGAAGCGCAGAAAGGACAAACGCGTTGTCGAGTTCGGTCAGCATTCGGAAGATGAAGATCGCCGCGCAGCAAATTTGAATTTGAAAAAGAAAAAGTCCGCCGTGGTCAAAGACAAGAGCGGTGGAAAGGTCAAGGGACCGCGTAAAAAGAAGCATGGGTTCGACGATCATGGAACCGAGAACCAGCAGTCCACACAGCCCATCAAGGCGGCCAAACGCAAAATCAAGTTCGACGAGGCCATTCGCCTGTCGGATCTGGCGCACCAGATGGGAATCAAGGCCCAGGCCTTGATCAAGGTCCTGTTCGGCATGGGAGTGATGGCCACCATCAACCAGTCTCTGGATATGGATACCGCCTCCCTGGTTGCTTCCGAATTCGGCTACGAAGTGGAAAAGGTGGGTTTCGACGAAGAAGAATACATGCTCCCGCAGCATGACGACAAACCCGAAGATCTGCTTCCGCGTCCGCCCGTCGTCACCATCATGGGCCACGTCGACCACGGTAAAACTTCGCTTCTTGATGCGTTCCGCAAGAGTAACATCACCGAGGGTGAAGCCGGCGGCATCACGCAGCATATCGGCGCCTACCATGTCAAGACGCCCAAGGGCGACATCGTATTTCTGGATACGCCTGGCCACGAAGCTTTTACGGCCATGCGTGCGCGCGGCGCACAGGTCACGGACATCGTCGTCCTGGTTGTTGCAGCGGATGACGGCGTCATGGATCAGACCCGTGAGGCCATCAACCACTCCAAGGCAGCAGGCGTACCCATCGTGGTCGCCGTCAACAAGATAGACAAGGAAGGGGCCGAACCAGACCGCGTCAAGCGCGAACTGGCCGACCTCGGACTGCTGCCCGAAGAATGGGGTGGAGAAACCATTTATGCGGAAGTTTCCGCCAAGCAGCGGATCGGGCTGGATGAATTCCTCGAGCTTATTCTGCTGCAGGCTGAGGTTCTCGAACTCAAGGCCAACCCCAACAAGCCCGCGCGTGGCCACATTGTCGAGGCAAAAATCGACAAAGGCCGCGGCGCTGTAGCCACCGTGCTGATTCAGGAAGGCTCCATCAAGCAGGGCGATCCCTTTGTCTGCGGTCTGTACAATGGCCGCGTCCGCGCCATGTTCACGGATCAGGGCAAAAAGGTCACCGAGGCCGGACCGTCCATGCCGGTGGAAGTGCAGGGCTTTGACGGAGTACCTGAAGCGGGTGACGAATTCGCGGTCATGCCTGATGAAAAGGTGGCCCGCCGCATCGCCGATACTCGCCAGACCAAGCAGCGCGAGCGCCATCTGGCCAAGGAAACCAAGGTCACTCTGGAAGATTTCCTCTCCCGCCGCGCCGGCGAAGCAGAGGCCATCAACCTGAATCTGATCGTGAAAGCAGACGTGCAGGGCTCCCTGGAAGCTGTCAACGATGCCTTGAACAAACTCTCCACGGACGAGATCAAGGTCAACATCACGCACAGCGGTGCGGGCGCCATCACCGAAACGGATATTCTGCTTGCTTCTGCGTCTGATGCCATCATCATCGGCTTCAACGTCAGGCCCACGGCCAAGGTCAAGGATCTTGCCGAGCACGAAAAGATCGAGATCCGTTTCTACGATATTATTTACAAGCTGGTGGGTGAAATCAAGGACGCCATGTCCGGCATGCTTTCGCCCCTTATCAAGGAAAACTACCTCGGCCAGGCCGAAGTACGCGAAACCTTCAACGTGCCCAAGGTCGGGACCATCGCGGGCTGCGCGGTTGTGGACGGAAAAATCCTCCGCAATACGGGCCTCCGGCTGCTGCGCGACGGCGTGGTCATCTATACGGGCAAAGCTTCTTCGCTCAGGCGCTTCAAGGATGATGTCAAGGAAGTGGTCAAAGGCTACGAATGTGGTATTGGCCTCGAGAACTACAATGACATCAAGATCGGTGACATCATCGAAGCCTTTGAAGAGGTCGAAGAAGCACGGACGCTGGATTAAGCGTTCCGATACGGATAATCGGGTCGGGCCGTGCTGCCATGCCGCAGCCACGGCCCGATTTTTACGGAGTGTGATCGGTCAATGATTATCGGTGCGCTCATGCTGGAATTCACGCTGCACGGCAATACGTCCCTGAAAGGGAAGCGAAATGTTGCCCGCAGCCTGAAAAACAAGCTGCGGAGCAAGTTCAATGTCTCTGTGGCGGAAGTCGAATCTCTGGATAGTCATACGCGCCTTGTGCTGGCAGTGGTAAGCGTGGGGAATTCACGCAGGCATCTGGAAGGCAGGCTGACCAAAGCCCTTTCCATGGTCGAAGCCGCCACTCCGGAAGAGCTGACCGACAGCCAGATGGAATTTTTTACACCGGATTAGCATCTGCAGCATGGTTTCTTCTCCTCTATGTATTGCCATTATGTTCGAGATGACGTTAAAATCCTCTCCGGTTTGCGGCTTGCCGCGTTATCTTAGAAATAAAGGCTTTTCATTATGAGCAACCCGCTGGTCCCCTTGCATCAGCTCATTTCCTCGGGCGACAATTTTCTTGTGGCCAGCCATGAGAGTCCGGATGGCGACGCTCTTGGTTCCACTGCCGCAATGGGATATATTCTGCAGCATCTTGGAAAAAATTTCAGACTCTATAATGCGAGCGGCGTTCCGGACCATTTGTCCTGGATGCGTTTTCCTCAGCCAGTACTGAATTCGCTGGATCTTCTGGACGATTTCAAACCCGAATGGGTCATCGCCCTGGACTGCGGCGATCCGTTCCGGATTGGCAAGGAACTGCTCAAGTTTGTTGAAAAAAAGCAGATCATCAACATCGATCATCACATAGGAAATCCGCAGTTCGGCGTATTCAACTGGGTGGACCCCGCTTTCCCTGCAGTGGGAGAAATGGTTGCAAAGGTTGCCGCCGATGTGGGCGTTGAACTGAGCGGCGGCATTGGCGAGGCCATTTATCTGGCCATTGTCTCCGATACGGGCAACTTCAGCTACGGGAACACCCGGCCTGAGACCCTTGAGCTGGCAGCTTCCATAGTCCGGCTCGGCCTGAATCCCGGCGAATTTTCCAATAAATATCTCAATCAATGGACTCCCAACCGGCTCAAGCTCTGGTCCGAAGTGCTCAGCAGGGCTTCGATTTTTTGCGACGGTAAAATCGGCATGATCACCGTAACGCAACAGCAGCTGGAAGAAAGCGGCACCACCAAGCATGACTGCGACGGCCTTGTGGAATTTATCCGCAGGATCAAAAGCGTACGGGTTGCCGCAATATTGCGGGAGGACAAACCGGAATACATCAAGATCAGCCTGCGGTCCTTTGGCGCTGATGATGTCCAGAAGATCGCCCTGAAGTTCGGCGGTGGAGGACATCGCAATGCGGCAGGCGGCGTCATTCCGGTCTCCCTGAAAAAAGCCAGAGTACAATTGCTGGAGGCCGTCATCGACGGCATGAATTTCGGCCCCTGTTCCGGAGAGAGTACCATCATGGAGTTTTCGGGTGACTGATAAACCGGCGCAGCAGCATGGTCTGCTGGTAATCAACAAGCCCAAAGGGCCCACATCCGCAGCCTGCATTGAAAAAATCAAACGCAAGCTGGGACAGAAAAAAATCGGGCACGCGGGAACACTGGACCCCATGGCCACGGGGGTGCTGCTTGTCTTGCTGGGACACGGCACAAAACTGGCCAGCTACCTGGGAGACGGCACCAAGGTCTACTCGGGAACATTTCGGCTCGGCATGACCACCGACACCTACGATATGGAAGGCGAAGTGGCGTCCGAAACCCCCTGGGAGCATCTGGACGCGGAACGGATAGGCGAGGCCATTGGCCACTGGGAACAGGAAACAGAACAGATCGTTCCCCCGTATTCCGCTGCCAAGCACAAGGGGCAGCCGCTATACAAGCTTTCACGCGAGGGCAAGGAAACCCCCGTGAAAATAAAACCGTTGCGGGTTACCCGCGCGGACGTACTGGAAATTGAGCCGCCTTATGCGAAGTTTCGTGTTGCATGCGGCACCGGCACTTACATTCGGTCCCTGGTCCACAGCCTGGGGATACGATTGGAGTGCGGCGCCGTATTGACGGAACTCACAAGAGAAACGAGCGGTCCGTTCAGCCTGGATGCCGCCTATGAACTGGAACAGCTTCTGCAGGAGCCGGAGCGTTTTTCGGAACGCGTCCTGTCCCTGGCGGATGCCTTGCCCCACTGGCCCAGATTAACCCTGGACCAGGGGCAGAGCGCCCGGATCAAAAACGGCATGCGGATTCCCTGCGCGGAACTTGCGGATTTTTTACCCAAAGGTCCGCAGGAACGCGCTGTAATGCAGGATTCGCAACAACAACCCCTGGCCCTGGTCGAATCCGTACAGGAAGATCAGGACCTGGTTTGGGCCATTCTGCGCGGACTGTGGAACGCTTGACGCGTTCCGACGTGGACGAGACGGCTCGCCGTATCCGGGACAACAACCCTGACCGGTCCCGGTGTGACGATTAACAAGGAGGATATGGCTGTGGTTATGACACCTGAAGAAAAGACACAGATTATCAAAGACTTTGAGATGCACGAGGGCGATACCGGTTCTCCGGAAGTTCAAATTGCTCTGCTGACTTCGCGTATTGAGTACCTTACCGAACACTTCAAGATTCATGCGAAGGATTTCCATTCCCGCACTGGTCTTCTGAAGCTGGTCGGACAGCGCAGAAAGTTGCTCAACTACCTCAAGAAAAAAGACATTCAGCGGTATCGCGATATTCTCAAACGCTTGAATCTGCGTAAGTAGCAACACCAGACGTTTTCTTCGAGTCAACCAAGGCCGGCGGCGTTGCGGATACGTCCGCAACACTGCCGGCCATCGGGACTGCCTCCTGAACAACGTTTGCAACAAATCTTCATTCCATCGAGCGTTTCTCTCGCGCAATCTGGATATGCGCGGACGCAAGCCGTTTATAACCAGATTGCGGGAATGAGCCTCGAAGGACAAAAACAAAAGGATGTTTATGACAACTCCAAGTATTTTCAATGAAACCCGCGTTACGGCCCAGGTTGGCGGCGCGGAAATCATCCTGGAAACAGGCAGACTGGCCAATCAGGCTGACGGTGCCATCTGGGTCCAGGCCGGCGGCACGGTCGTTCTGGTTACTTGCGTGACCCAACCCGGTCGCATCGATCAGAGCTTTTTCCCGCTGACAGTTGATTATGTGGAAAAGATGTACGCTGCCGGACGTGTGCCGGGCAGCTTCTTCCGCCGCGAAATCGGCCGGCCGAGCGAACGTGAGACCCTGTGCTCGCGTCTTATCGACCGTCCCATTCGTCCGCTGTTTCCCAAGGGCTTTTTTGACGAGGTGCAGGTCATCGCCACCGTGCTTTCCTCGGACCAGGATTACGATCCCGGCGTTCTGGCAATGACCGGCGCGTCCGCTGCGCTGCATTGTTCGCAGATCCCGTTCATGGGACCCATCGTGGGCGCTCGCATCGGCCTGATCGACGATAATTTCATTCTCAATCCCACCTTGTCGCAGATGGAAGAGAGCAAGCTGGACATGGTCCTTGCCGCTTCCCGCGAAGCCGTGGTGATGGTGGAAGGTTCCGCTCAGTTCCTCCCCCACAACAAGCTGGCCGACGCCATTGACTGGGCTCGTGAAGCCATTGTTCCGTTGTTTGACGCGCAGGACGAACTGCGTGAAAAAGCGGGCCATGAAAAGATGGAATTCACTCCGCCCGCTGAAAAGGAAGAGCTGAAACAGGCTGTTATCGAACTCGCCGATGCGGAAGGCGTTTCCGAGGCGCTGTTCACGCCTGAGAAGATGGCTCGTAAAAAGGCCAAGAAAAAGGTGCAGGAAAAAATTCTGCAGCGCATGACCGAAGAGGAAAAGTACGAGCAGTTCGCCGATGATCTGGGCGATGTTTCCGACATGCTTTCCGCTTACGAAAAGAAGCTCGTCCGTCAGCGCATCAAGGAGCAGGGCGTACGTATCGATGGCCGCGACACCACCACGGTGCGCCCCATCAAGATCGAACTGGGCCTGCTGCCGCGTACGCATGGTTCCGTATTGTTCGCACGTGGCGAAACCAAGACCCTGGCTGTAGCCACCTTGGGCAGCGGCCGCGACGAACAGCGCGTTGAAACCCTCACCGGTGACGAGAGCAAGCGTTTCATGCTGCATTACAACTTCCCTCCCTACTGCGTGGGTGAAGTGAAAATGATGCGCGTGTCCCGCCGTGAAATCGGTCACGGTGCTTTGGCCGAACGTGCCCTTGTGCCGGTTCTGCCTGCTGCCGAAGACTTCCCGTACACGCTGCGGGTGGTTTCCGAAATCATGGAATCCAACGGTTCCTCCAGCATGGCCACTGTCTGCGGCGCCAGCCTGTCGCTGATGGATGCCGGTGTGCCCATCTCCGATGCCGTTGCCGGTATCGCCATGGGGCTTATCAAGGAAGACGACGAGTACTTCGTACTGACCGATATCCTGGGCGATGAAGACGCCATGGGCGACATGGACTTCAAGGTCGCAGGTACGGCCACCGGCGTTACCGCCTTCCAGATGGACATCAAGATCGCCGGAATTCCTTCGGACGTTATGCGCAAGGCTCTGGAGCAGGCGCGCGACGCCCGTCTGCATATCCTCGGCGAAATGGACAAGATGCTGGACAAACCGCGTCCCAAACTTTCCGCTTTTGCGCCGCAGTTCGACTCCGTCATGGTCAGCCCGGACATCATTCGCGTTGTCATCGGCCCCGGCGGCAAGAACATCAAGGCCATTACTTCCGAAACCGGAGCCGATGTGGATATCGACGACAGCGGCAAGATCAATATCTTTGCCCCCAGCGTCGAGGCCATGGAACAGGCCCGCGAGCGGATTCTGTACTACGACCAGAAGCCTGAAGTCGGCAAAACCTACGAAGGCCCGGTCAAGAAGATTCTTGAAATCGGCGCCATCGTGGAAATCCTGCCCGGCGTTGAAGGCCTGGTGCACATCTCCCAGCTGGATCTTTCGCGCGTCGAAAAGGTCCAGGACGTCTGCAAACTGGGAGACACCATGAAGGTCAAATGTCTCGAAGTGCTGCCCGGTGGCAAAATGCGGCTCTCCAGGGCCGCTATCCTGGCCGAAGAGCAGGGCATCGAGTTCAAGGATACTCCCCCGCGCAGCGGTGGCGGCCGCCCCGGCGGACGTCCTGGTGGCGGAGATCGCCGGAGAGGTCCCGGCGGCGGACGTCCCGGTGGTGGAAACCGCAGAAGTTCGGGTGGCGACAACTAGTTCCGCTTCCTGAGTAGCAAGCTGATTCCAAGCCCGTCGCGAAAGCGGCGGGCTTTTCTTATGCGGCCCCATGTCAAGAGCTCCCAGATTTCTTTCCTCTTATTTTCTTAGGCCGAGTGATATCCTCACCATGTCGGCTAATAAGTTGTATTCCTTTTCTTATTCGTGCTCTGTGGCACCAAGTACCGATTCGGTACGCTTGGAGATCGCCATTTTTAATTCCGTAGTCTGCGCTACCAAAAGCCCGTCGCGATCAGTTTATGCAGCTGCTGGTGGTAAGCTGAGCTTCCACAGCAACGCAGCCAGTTTTCGAGCAAGTGCGGCAATCGCCTTTTGGGGGATTCCGTGTCTGCTCAAAATTCGATTGAAAAATTCTTTTGCCCAAGGATCTCGTTGTTTCCATATCCACGCAGCTTCGATCAGCAGACTTCGTAACCGTCGTTGTCCTACCGGGCGCAGTCGGGCGGTGCCTTTGGCTAACCCGCTTTGCCGTATTACCGGAGCCAGTCCAAGGTACGCCGTAACCTCTTCACTTCGAGCAAATCTGCCAGGATTGAATAGCTCCGCAGCAAAAGTGGTGGCTACGACCTCACCGATTCCAGGAACGGACCTCATGGAGGCAATGCGTCTTGCTTCGTCTTGTTCCTGGGAAATGGTACGCAATCGCAGATCTACCCGCCGCTGGGCTGCTACAAAATATTCAAGTTCTTCTAATAGACTTTGCAGGGTGTCGTGCGCGCCTGGTGGAAGCAACAACGTTTTGAGTGTGCTTACGGCCGTCTTTCCCCAGTGATCGATTTGGGGCGGTTCTGGCACGTTCAATGAGAGCAATAAAGCGCGAATGCGTTGCTTTGTCTTGCGTAATGAATCGGTCAGTTGGTGCCTCCGACGTTGAAGGCTACGGAAAGCTTCTTCCTGTTCAGTTGGAATGGCGATGGGACGAATAAGGCCTGAAGCGGCCAACTCCGCAAGTTTACGGCAGTCCAGGCTATCGGTTTTGTTCGTCGCGGCAACCGGACGCGGTATTCTGCTCGGAGCGGCAACGATAACCTTGATTCCGACAGACTCAAGGCTTCTTGCCAAACCGAACCCGGTAGGTCCCGCCTCATAACAAACGGCCCCGATTATTACAGGCAAAGAACGGAGTGCTCGAGTAAGTGCCTTGATATCGGATGGACACGTCCAATCTTTGATCATTCCATCGGGTCTGAGAAGAGCCACACTGAAACTTCGCTTGTGGACATCTACGCCTACCCAAACTGTTCCACCGGAAAAGGCTTCAACAAAACGATGCAATGATGATATCTTGATTTCAGCCATGTCGGCCTCCTTTGAGCTTCACCTTTTCTGGTATCATACCAGCTTAAGCCAGGGAGTGCCGACATGGTATTTTTACGCCCAACAGGTTGGAATTCCCCTTGTCTGTTTCAGCAGGCCAGCCAAAGCCGGGGTGATTGTGACAATTGACTGCAGATTTGTTATAATTACCGATACTCATTGAAAAATTGTGATATATGCTATAAAAGTGCAGTAAATAATGTATGCAACTGGCCGGATCGACTGGGATTCTGTTTGCCAGTTGGGGAGAACTTGATGGAAAGCAGCGTATCCGTACAATCTGAAATCAACTATGGGTATATAATCACCGTGTCTCTTATTTCCGCCATTGCCGGATTGCTTTTCGGATTCGACACCGGGGTCATAGCCGGAGCGCAGCAGTTTGTGTATGCCCATTTCGGGATTACCAGCGATGTGCTCAAGGGGATTATCGTGGCCGCGGTGACGTTTGGCGCGCTGGGCGGGGCCATAAGCAGCGGCATGTTGTCCGATTCGTTGGGGCGGCGAAAGTGCATCATTGTGTCCGCGCTGTTGTTCACCCTCGGCACGCTGGCTTCGGCTCTGGCCTTTGACGTGCCGCTGCTGATCATCGGTCGCCTTGTCATGGGCTTTGCCGTGGGGCTCTCGGCCATGGTCGTTCCCATGTATCTTTCCGAAGTTTCTCCGCCCTCCATACGCGGGGCCGTTGTCTTCACCTTTCAGCTGGCCATTACCATCGGCATTATGGTCGCCTATCTCATCAATTATGCCTTCAGCCATGGGGAAAACTGGCGCCTGATGTTCGGGGTGGGCATGATTCCTTCAATCCTGCTGTTTCTGGGGATGCTCCGTTTGCCCGAAAGCCCGCGCTGGCTGGTCTTCAAGAAGCGTATCGCCGAGGCGGAAATGGTGCTGGCGAAAATCATGTCCGAGCATACGGCCGTGGATGAGCTGGCCAGCATTCAGGAGAGCGTAAAGCGGCGGCAGGGCGGTCTCAGGCTGCTTTTCTCCAGGCGTATGTTTCCTTTGGTGCTGGTCTGCTTCGGGTTGTTCGTTTTTCAGCAGCTCAGCGGTATCAACACCATCTTTTATTTTTGCCCCACGGTGTTCGAAAGCGTCGGATACGCGGGCGGGCAGCAGGCTATCGGTGTTTCGTTGATTCCCGCTGCGGTCAATGTGCTGGCCACGGTGCTGGGCATCTGGATAGTGGACAAGCTGGGGCGGCGTCTGCTCTGTCTCATTGGATTTTCCGGCATGGCTGTCTGCCTGTTCGTGCTTGGAGCGGATCTCAACGGCATCATTGGCGACACCGGACTGGAATCGTCCCTGGCTCTGGGGTCTGTGCTGCTGTTTATTTTCTTTTTTGCCGTCAGCCTGGGGGGAGTGCCCTATATCATGATGTCCGAGCTGTTTCCCATGAACGTCCGCAGCGTGGGCATGGCCACGGCCAGTTGCGCGAACTGGGGATTCAATTTCCTGGTTTCGGTGAGTTTTCTTTCACTGGCGCATGGCCTCGGGTTCGGCAATACCTTCTGGCTGTACGCCGTGTGCATGCTCATAGGGCTTGTTTTTACGCTGCTGCTCGTACCGGAAACCAAAGGCCGGGCACTAGAGGACATAGAGACCAACCTGTTCGCAGGGAAAAGTTCGCGGCGTCTGGGAGAGCCAGTGGAGGCAGAAAGCTGATCAGTTTGAGCTGAACAGGGAACGCAGACGTTCGAATTCCATGGCCGTGTTGAGCATGATGCCTTCGATTTCATCCTGCGAAAGGGTGAAGTGGTCCTCCCATTTGGGGTCCAGGGAATACTGCAGCGAATCCGCGCCAGTGCCGGCGCCGCTGAGCATGGAAAGCATGTCGGCCAGGTGAACTGCGTACACGAGGGCGGTGGATTCTTCGGGAGCATTGGCGGGATCGTGATGATAGCGGATGCAGTGGATGAGTTCCTCCGGGAGGTTCCAATGCCTGGCCAGTGCTTCTCCCACTTCCGCATGGCTGAGTCCGAATACTTCCCGCTCAATGCTGGCGAAGTCGGTAGTGCCGTCCGCATCCAGAGACATGAGCATTTCCCGTGCGCGCCCTTCAAAGAAAATGGTCAGCACTGCCTTGCCTATATCGTGGACCAGAGCGCCGGTGTACGCGGTTTCTGCAGAAATGCGCGTTTTTGCTTTCTGGGAAATTTCCCGTGCAGCAATAGCCGCGAACAGGGAATGCGCCCAGAGTTCGCCGCGTTCGGCCTCGTAGCCGCCGAGCGCGCTGTCGTATACGTAGGGCGAACAGGAAGCCAGGGCAATGCCTGCAACGGTTTTGTCTCCAAGGAAGGTGACCGCCCTTGTGACGGATTTGACAGGATTTCCCAGTCCAAACGCGGGTGCGTTCACCACCTTGAGCACGTTGGTGGTCAGGGCGGCGTCGAATTCCACGATGTCGGAAATTTCGGCGAGGCTATAGTCCGCCTGGCGCATGATTTTCATGATGCGCATGGCGCTCTGGGACAGGGGAGGAATGCTCCGAACACGGTCGACAATTTCTTGGTTACGGTTCACAAGATTCCCTATGTGCGTTTAGGAATTATCTTACAGGTATGTCCTACATAAATACACGTAAATGCGATTATTGGCAACAAATACTGTATTTATGCGGCATGTCAGACTTAGATCGTCC
>CAXXHY010000053.1:0-52331 GCA_963667575.2 Desulfovibrionaceae bacterium
TTTCATCTTTGGCGAAAAGGAGAACGGCGGCACCAATACGCTGTACGTATCGCCGGTGCCGTTTGAGTTGCTGGACAAATATACGGAGACCGGGCCCGGACGCCCGAAATTCGGCAATCCCCCGGACAAGCTGGCCAACGAAGCCAACCTGGTCTATGCCGCGCTTCTGGCCCCGGTGGCCGGCGTGGCTGCGGGCGCCTTGAAACTTGGCCGCAAACTGCGGCACAAGGATGAATCCGAGCCGCCTGAAGACAAATAGCGCAGAGTTTTGCAATGACATGGCGCGTCCGTTTCCCAGAGATAGTCCGGGAAACGGACGCGTTTTTTGTGTTTTGCCTGACGCCTCTGCTGAATGGCAATTTTCCGGGGAGTAACGTCGGTCCGGCCACTTTCTGAAAACAACAAGTTATGCTATAGTTCCCTTTCATAACATGTGCCGGGGCTCGCTCTGTCGTTTGTTCTGTTCTTTGCTCTGTCTTCAGCTCTGTTATTTCTCTGCCGTTCGGTTATCCGTTATCCTATCAGGGGCAGCAACATGCAACGCATGTTCTGCGCCCAGGAATATTGAAACGGTACGTTGTACCGGTGTCCTGTTTTTTGATGCAAGTATCAGCTGGCGGGCTTGCGGTTTCGTCGTCTGTCTGGACAAGGGCGGACCGGTTGCCTGACTGCTTTGGAGTGGTCCGTGAGAAAAAGGCAAAGCGTATTGCTGGTGCAACACTGCGGGAGGTGCCATGTCCGGAACTGAGGATCAGCCCGTTTTTTCGGAGACCGAGCAAATACAGGCCCGGCTGCAAGCGCTGCTCGAGGAGAACAGCCGTCTCAGGGCCAGGGTCAGGGAGCTGGAATCCCGTTCCTTGAAGGATGCCGGACAGACAACGCCTTACCTGGACATGCTGCATCGCATCGTCGACTCGGTTCCCCCATCTTATCTACGTCAAGGACGAAAGCGGACGATTTCTGTTTGCAAACAGCGTCGTGGCCGACTGTTACGGGACCAGCAAGGAATTGTTGATAGGGACGCTGCAGCAGAACCGGCACCCGGTTGCCGAGGAGCTGGATTTTTTTCTGGAGGAAGACCGGCTGGTACTATCCAAGGGAGAACCCCGGGCCACCGAACATTTTTTTACCGACGTGTCCGGTAAACGACGCCTGATGCACTGCATCAAGGCGCCGTTTATTACCAGTGAAAACACCCCTGCGATTTTGTGCATTTCCTTTGACTACACGGAGTGCAAAAAACACCGAACGCGAGCTCGAACAACGACGCATCCGTTATGATTCGCTGTTCAACAACAATCTCAGCGGCGTCTGCATAATGGACTCACAAGGGTTGATCACCGATTGCAACCAGCGGCTGGCCGACATGCTCGGCAAGGAATCGCCTGAGGAGATCGAAGGCAGCTTGGTGTTCGGGTATCTGCATCCGGATGATCGGGCGCAATACAAATCCAATTTTTATGCCTTGCTGGAAAAGGAAATCGACTCTTTTATTCTGCGAAAGCGTATTGTGGATGCCAAGGGCAGGGAACGCTGGCATGAAATATTCACCATTCCCGTAATGGAGCAGGACGGGACGCTGAATTGCATCATAGCCTTTGCCATAGACGTGTCCGCAGTGTTCCGGATGCAGAATGATCTGGTGCGCGCCATGGAAAGCGCCGAGCAGGCCAACAAGGCCAAGGGCGAGTTTCTCGCCAATATGAGCCATGAAATCCGCACGCCTCTGAATGTTATCGTGGGCGTCGGAGATTTGCTGCTGCGTACGGACCCCCACTCCCCAGACAGTATGAATTTATAGACGTTCTGCGCAATTCCAGTGCTGTTCTGCTGGAGTTGATCAACAACATTCTGGACTTTTCCAAAATCGAAGCGGGCAGGCTGTCTCTGGAGCAGATTCCCTTCAGCGTCTATGTGCTGCTGGATTCCGTACTGGAGTTCTTCCGGGACCAGGCTGCGCAGAAAGGGCTGGATTTCCATGTGGACTGGTCTGCGGATGTGCCGGAAACCATCATTGGAGACTCCATACGCTTGCGTCAGATACTGGTGAATCTGCTCGGCAATGCGTTCAAATTTACGGAAAAGGGCAGTGTTTCCTTGCAAGCCCGTACGCAGAGCAAGGATGGCATGAGAACCTGCGTTTTTGTGGTCAAGGACACGGGCATAGGCATTTCGGAAGATCAGCTGGATGAGCTGTTTCAGGAGTTCTCGCAGGCGGATGGGTCCATATCGCGCAAATACGGCGGCACGGGTTTGGGGCTGACCATTTCCCAAAGGCTGGTCAAGCTCATGCGCGGGGAGTTGACTGTCCGCAGCACCCCTGGAGAGGGCAGCGCCTTTTCCGTGGCCATTCCGTTGCTGGACTCGCATCTGCCGCCTCGTTTGATCCGCAATGCGCAACTGTCCGGGGCCGGAGCATTGGTATTGCTGGTGACGCCGAACAACGAATTGCGCCGGTCCGTTGCCAACAGGCTGCAGGAAATGGGGCAGCAGGTTCGCGCCTGTTTCCCCGAAAGGTTTGATTCTGTTCTGTCGAAAATGTTGGAAAAGCAAAGTGTTGTGGCTTTTCTGGACAGTGATGTCCTGGAGGAGGTTCTGCCTTTGCTGGAGGGCCTTTCGGAACAAAAGCGCCCCCGTTGTGTGGTCCTGCTCAAACCAGGGCGCGCACTGCCCGCCACGGAGCTGCCTTTGCAAAGCATTCCCTGTCCGCCGCGCAGATGCGAACTGTACGACGTCTGCAAGGGCACCGGCAGAACATGCAGCCGGAATGTTTTTGACGAGGATGTTTCCATTGGTCAGCAGTTCCTGGGAGCCCGTGTGCTGCTGGCTGAAGACAGCAAAGTGAACCAGATGATCGTCAGGGAGCTGCTCAGGGAAGCCGGCTGCAGTGTGGATACGGCGGACAACGGTGAGGACGCCGTGAAGTGCGCCAGAAAAAACAGCTACGATGTGGTTCTGATGGACGTGCAGATGCCTCTGATGGACGGTTTGAATGCCACGAGAGTCATCAAACAGGAACTGGGGCTGCGCGCATTGCCGATCATTGCTCTGACGGCTTTTGCCCTGCCTGGGGACGACACGCGCTGCCTTGAGGCGGGTATGGATTATTATCTGTCAAAGCCTGTCAAGCGCAAGGATTTGTATGAAACCTTGCAACGGGCTCTGGCCAACAGCGGCAAGCTCCCCACAGGGCGAAAAATGACGCAGGAGGCTAAAAAAGGTTCCCGTTTCCCTGCGGGTCTGCGTTTGCAGGGTATGGATCTCGCGGATGCCGAGGAGCGTCTGGGGGGCAAATGGGAATTCTACTGTGATCTTGTGCGCGGGTTTGGCGGACTGTACGGGGACATCTGCACCACTTTTGACGGGCTGTTTCAGGCCGGCGAGTATGAAGAGCTGAAACGGCAGGTTCACATGCTCAAGGGCGCCAGCGCGAATATTTCCGCCAGCGCGCTCACAGAAGCGGCGAAAAGACTGGATACCGCGCTTCAGGACAAAACCGCCGCAAACCAGCAGAATTCAGGAGCTGCTGGACCAATTGCGCAGCGCGTTGGCAGTTGTGGTGGCCAATGCGAATCGTCTGCCCTGAAGCCGAATATGCTGTGCCAGCCGCCTTCAGGCAGCTAGCAGTGGTATCCATAGCAATCGCGAGTATCGACCAAGCGGGTTGCAGTCGGGCCAGCGCATTTTCGCCTTGAAACAAGGCTTAAAAATTGAAACAAGCTTTCATTGTTTCAACGAACTGCATAAGAGCATTTGAACTTTTTCAAAGTTTTAAGATGCCCTAAAATTCGTCTTCTCCTTCTTCTTCCTCTTCCTGATCCAGTTCCTCTGCAAGCTCTTCGAGGATGGCATCCATCTCCGAGCAGAATTCTTCGAGCTTGTCTTCCAGCATATCTGAATCATTTTCGAAGCGTTCGAAATAACTCAGAATATGCGTGTTGTTCAAAATAAAATCCACCACAGTGCTGTTCAGATCGGTGACTTTGTTCTTCATGCCGCGGACCTCGTTTAAAGTTGTTTTTCCTTTCCCCGAATTGGGGTGTTCAAAGGAGACGGCATTGCCGGGAGCCTTTTGTCCAGGTAGCAGATTCTTGTTCTGGTTGAAAGATGAATCAGAAAAAAAACGATGTTTCCTTTATGACCTTCCCGCTGTTTATTTACCGGATTTGGGCAAAAATCTGGTGCCGATGGAAAAGGCCTTGCCCACTTGTTCGCCCAATCCGAAATAAAGCCGTTGCTCCGGTACGAAAATGAATGGATCGATTTTTTGGGGATCGAATTTTCCAGACGCATCCAGATAGTCCGAATCAACCTTGACGTCCAGCACTTCGCCCACGAAAAGCGTATGCAGTCCGATCTCCAGCGTATGGATCAGCGAGCATTCCACACACATGGAAAATTCCTTGACCATGGGGGCGTTAACCAGAGAACTTTTTTCCGGGGTCAGACCGGTCACCTCGAACATGTTCATGTCGCGGCCGGACGCCATGCCCACGAAATCAGCCTCCGCGGCCTGGGCTACGGAAGGAATGTTCACGGTAAAGGCCTTTTGCTCGACGATGCAGCCATGGGAGTATGTGGCGGAACGCAGCGAAACATTGAGTGCCGGGGGCTTGGAACAGCAGATGCCGCCCCAGGCGGCTGTCATCAGATTGGGTTTGCCGGCGCTGTCATAGGTACCCGACGACCAGGACCGGGGTAGTGGGAAGCATGGGCTTTGCCCCGAGAGATTTTTTCACGACAACCTCCAAGGTTGATGTTCAAAGGATGCTGCCCCGTCATGTGCCCCCAAAAAGGGCTGCCCTTGGCGCTTGATTTTTTTTGCCAAAGCACGCACCAATTGCGGACGCCGCAAAAGGTTTTTGCCCGATCGCATGATTGGGATGCTCCGGTTTTTCGGGCAGCTGCCATGCGCCGGATGCGGCTGCACAAAGGCGGCGGCCAAAGGTGTCCCGGCATCCGGATCACGCAGTGGGGACAACGCTGACGGCAGCGATGACTTACGAGTTTTTTTTTAGTAAAAGCCTGAACGCTTGTAAACAGAGGGAAAGGGATGACAAACAATTCGGCATGTTTCATCGATGAAAAATTGTGCAAAGGCTGCGGCCTGTGCCTCAGCGTCTGCCCCATGCGGTTGATCGAACTGCGCAGGGACGGCCAGGGACGCAAACTGGCCGTGCAGGCCAAAGGCATCGGGGCCTGTCTGGAGTGCGGACACTGCAGTGCGGCCTGCCCGGAACAGGCAGTCCGGGTGGAGAATCTGGCGGCTGAAAACTACAGGTTCGCTCACTTTTCATCAGATGCGCGCTGGTTGCCCCATGGCGAGGCAGATGTGTCTCAACTTGTCCGGCTGATGGCTTCGAGACGCTCCTGCCGCAATTATTCGGACAAGCCCGTACCGGAGAGCCTGTTGCAGGACCTAGTCAAAGTTGGCATTACCGCGCCTTCCGGTACCAACAGCCAGCGCTGGGCCTTTACGTTGCTCACCAGTCGGGAAGCGGTGCTTTCAGTGGCCAAAAGCGTGTCCGCGTTTTTTGAAAAATTGAACCGGATGGCGGAAAAACCCTGGCTGCGCCAACTGTTGAAGTATACGGGAAAGCCCGAACTGGCGGAGTATCATCGCGACTATCACGGCGCCGTAACCGCCGCACTGGAGGCCTGGAAAAGCCGCGGAGAGGACAGGCTGTTCCACGGCGCGCCGGCCGCCATCATCGTGAGTTCGCAGCCCGGCGCCAGCTGTCCGTCCGAAGACGCGTTGCTGGCGACCCAGAACATTCTGTTGGGAGCGCACGCGCTCGGTCTGGGGACCTGTCTCATCGGCTATGTGGTTGCGGCCATGCAGAACGATGCGAAAATTCAGGTTGCCGCGGGCATCCCCAAGGCGGAAACCGTCTACGCGGTCATTGCCCTGGGCTATCCGCAGGAACGGTTTCACGGGCTGGCCGGGAGAAAAATGCCCTTGATTCGTAAATATTGATGGAACAGTGGAGGGAGAAGAAAACGCCTAAAAAGGCATGACGTATTTTTCCGTTTTGCCGCCGCCTGCCTGGCCTTCGGATTTTTTCTTGGATGTCTCGTTCGGGGCGGATTCGGAGCGTTGCTCGTTTTTTTTCCGGGCGGTCCGCTTTCTGGCTGTGGCCCTTTTCTGCTTTTTCTTTTCCTCGGCGACTTCCTGCTGCATGGTCTTCCAGTCCTCGTCGCTCAGCCCGGAGACATTGCGCAGTTCCGCCAGCAAAGAGTCATAGCGGGAGCTCGGGGTCTGCAGGGTGCCCTTGTTGTGTTCCTTGCACAGCTCATTGTCCAGGGAGAGGCTCAGGATGTGTTTGCTGAACCGCTGGGCCTCTTCCAGCTGCTTGTTCATGGTGAGGCAGATCACCAGATTGCGCAGGCAGTTGCCCCAGTCTCCCTTTTCATACCAGGCCCGTGCCAGGTTGAAAAAGATATTTTCGTCCTGTTTGCTCAGTTCGCGCGCGCGGTCGTAATACTGCACCGCGTGGTTGAACATCTTGTTCTTGCGCAGCTGAATGCCGAACTCATTGAACAGGTGCTTGTGATCCTCTCCAAAGGCCGCATCCAGGTTAATCAGGCTTTTGAAGACCGCGTCGGCCTTTTTGGAGTCCTGCAGTTCGAGATAGGTCAGCCCCAGGCCGAAGGTGGCGCGGACATTGTCCGTATCGATGCGCAGCGCTTCATTGTATTCCATTTCGGCGCTGAAGTGCTCCATGCGGCTGCGGTGGCGGTCCCCCTTGGACAGGGTCCGTTCGAGATTCTGCATGGCGGGCAGGAGCTTCTTGTACATGTAATCCATTTCCGGATCATAGTTGCTGAACAGGTCCTCCTTGCTGATATTGAATTTTTCTCCGGTGGGCACATGGACATTGTTGATGGCCTGGGCCGAGAAATTGTCGCCATTGCGGACAACGTACCAGTACTCCTTGACGCGGATCTTGCGGGTGGTTGTCCCGTAGCCGATGACCACGGGCTTGTTTGTGGAGAAGACACCCATGGTGTCCTTGAGGTCCTGAGAAAAACTTTCCTGTTCGCTTTCCTCCAGGCTTTTCAGAAAGTCGTCGTCCATGTCCACGTCAAGGACATTGCGTCTGGCCCTGTCCGGATCGAATTGCAGGTCTATGCCTTCCACAGGGGGCGTATCGGATGGTTCGCCGTCGATGGGCAGGCTGGCAAACCCAAGGAGCGTTTTTGCCAGGGTTTCAGGATCGAGGGGTTTTTGGAGGAAATACTGGAGGTTGAAGCGCAGCCGGAAATCCACCAGGGATCCGTCCGTGGGGAAACTGGAGATGACGATGACGGGTTTTTGATCCTTCTGGCGGTCCTGGAGGATCTGAATCAGGGCAAAGTCGTTTTGCCGGGCCATCAATCCGTTGGCCATGACGATATCCGGGTGCCACTGGTCAAGGAACGGCAGAGATTCGTCCGAGCTGCCCACGCATTGCGTATCCAGATACGCACTGATGCGCTGGTCGGAAAACAGCTCGACGGTGCTGGAGTCGTTGTCTACGACAAGTAGCTTGGCTTGGGTCATTGGTCTTAGCCTGCCCGCGCTGATGCGAATGGATCTGAACAGGGCCCGCTGGCCCTGAAAGAATGTCGGCATAACGCCACAGGCGCTGCGCCGGTTCATGAAGGGAGCGAAATAAATCGAAGTTCCGAATGTTCGATACGCAACGGCCCGCTCCCGCGGCATCCGCCTCTGGTCCCGCCTGTGGCGCGACCCTCCGGCCCCGCTGCAGAAAAATCAACTATTTCCGCAGTGAGTACTAGTTGCAGAATACACGATTATAGCGGCAGTAGCAATAAAGCCCGGGAAAGCTGCGAGCTGATTACTTGTCCTTGTGCTTGAGTACGATGGCGTCCTTCAATCCGTACTTGTTCACCAGGGAATTACGCATGTGCTGTGCTTCCCGGTACGTGGGGTAGGGCCCGAACAGCACCCGGTACCAGGTGCCCCGGTTTCCCAGATCCACAGGGGCGACATACGGGTCCAGGCCCTTTTCCTTGAGTGTCTGCGCACGTTCTTCCGCCATCCGGCTGTAGGGAAAAGAGCTTTCCATGGCGGAAAACCCCGTGGTGGGAAGATCGCGCAGAAAAGGGTTCTCCGTACTTTCGGGACCGGCCGGGGTGCTCGCAGAAGTGACGGGAGTCGTGTCCGGATCAGCGGCAGGGGTGATACTGGAAACGTCCGATTCCGTGCCCATTTCCTGCTCAGCGGTTTCCTGTCCGCTTTCGGCAGTGTTTACGGCCAAAGCGCGTTGTTCGTTGATCTGTCCGGTCTTGTTCGCGCGGAGCAGAGCCTGGATTTCGTCCTCATCGAGGGGGGAAAAGTCCAGTTTGGCGGTTTCGGCAGGGGTATCCGCAGGAGTGACGTCACTGGCAGTTTTGTCGGTCTTGTCTGGGGCGTGCTGCGTATGCGTGGCGCTGCTTCCGTCATGGCTCTTGTCCATGCGGGCCAGAAATTTTTCGCGGATTTTTTCCTTTTCCTCAGGGCTGAGCGTTTGCACCGAACGGTAGACGCTGTCCTTTTCCACATCTGCGGAGGCTTGCTGCGCGGACTGGCTTGCTCCGGGCTGGGCAGCGGTTTTGCCGGGGTGGTATTTGCCAGAGCGTACGAGTTCCTCTCCGCGCTTGTAGGTTTCTGCCAGGACGACGTTGACCTGGCGAAAATTATCCTTGCCGGCGATTTCAAGCGCTTTTCTGTGCATTTCGCGTGCACCGCGCATGTTTTTTTGCGCGCCGAGTATGCCGGCCATGAAGGCGTAGGATGTCCAGTGCTTGGGTGCCCGTTCCATGACGTCCACGAAATAGTCCGAAGACTGTTGGAAATAACCGAGCTGGAAGGAGGCGATGGCTGCGCCTTCGTAGGCGATGGTCATTTTGGGTTCCAGGCTTATGGCCTCCTGAAACATATACAGGGCTTTTTCCCACTGGCCTTCGTTGAAAAAGGCAAAGCCCTTGCGATAGGCGATGGAGCCTTTGTCCGCACCAGCTTTCAGGGCCCGGTCGTATTCGTCCATGGCCTGCTCGGTACGGCCGGTTTCCATGAGCGAGTCGCCCAGGCGTTCGCTTTCGGTGGTGGCCGCGGGCGGCATAACCGATGAAGATGATGATTTGACGGCCTGGCAGGAACAGCACAGGCAGAGCATCAGCAGCAAGAGAAGGCGCGGAAAAAGAACGTTCATAGTGGCTCCGGGGTCCGGACGCGGTGCCGGATGCAGTATCGCGTCATACTTTGTGAATAACATAGGAAACAATTCCCCAGATTTCGAAGCTCGCATCTTCCGTTACTTCGATGGGGGAGAATTCCGGATGCTCTGGTACCAGTAAAAGTTTATCCGGTGTTTTTTGCAGACGTTTGACGGTCAGTTCGCCGTTGAGGGCTGCAATGACCACGCTGCCGTTTCTGGGTTCGACCGCCCGATCCACTATCAGAATATCGCCGGAATGAATGCCGGCATCTCGCATGGAATCGCCATACACCCGGACAAAAAAAGTGGCATCCGGATGGCGTACGAGATGTTCGTTGAGATCAAGGGTCTTGTCAATGTAATCATCCGCAGGCGAAGGAAAACCTGCTGCGACTGTAGCCAGATACAAGGGGAGTTCCAGGCCGGTACGCCGCTCGAACCCCAGGACTTCCAGTTGCGCAGAGCCCTTTGGAGGCCAGGGCAGAATGTTGTCGGCTTTTTTGGAACGTGAATCACTCATCAAAAGACTCCATACAAAACGAGGAATTGCGTATCTCCGTTCAGGCCTTTATGATATACGCAATCGCCACGAAATCTCAAGCTATTAGGGACAATCGATTCGACGGCAAAGGGTAGTCTGCCGGTCCCTGCAATCAGTGTGTTTTCGTGTTGCAACTGGGGCTGTATCTGCAACAATGACCCTGTGTTGCACATAAATACATAGGAGCATCTGACCTTAATCAAGGCCGGAAAGCCTTATAAAGAAGAATGGAGAACAGTCGGATGAAATATAACGGATTTCCTGGAGCAGGTCTGCTTATCGCGGGGATGTTGTACGCGGTGCTCTTTCTTGCTGGAAGCGGCACGCCTGTGGAAGCGGCAATGGCCGGCAGGGACATCTATGGTTTTGCTCCGGGACAGGCCTTTCCCAGCGCGCAACTGGATCGTCTGGAGCAGGGAGAGGACGGTTATCTGCAATATCAGTTCGATTGCCCGGATCCTTCGGCTCCTTTCGGACTCGTCAAGGTCCGGGTGTCTCCCCGTACGCATCTGGTGGTGGATGTCTCCGCGGCCGGTATTTTTCACGATTGCAAGGAAGGGCAAAACGCTTTCTGGCCGCTCAAGGAGAAACTCGAGGGGATGTACGGCAAATCCGTTAAAAAACGCCAGACTGACGGAGACCGGTACGAGATAACCCAAAAAGGTCTGCGGGTGTTGTTTTACCTGCGTTCGGCCACGTTTGAGGACCATTGCATTCTGTACGCGAATTTCATGGACCTCAAGACCTTTGAAAAAAGCGGCAAAGAAGCGCGCGCGGTTCTGGAAAGAAGAGCGCCCAACGAACAGCCTTGAACGGAATATTGTTTCAGGAGGAAGCGCGGACTCCTTCCTTGGGCATAAAGCGGGTGTACCATCGCGTCAGCAGTCCGATCACAAACAATGAAAAGAGCAGGCGGAACCAGAAGGTGCCGATGAGGTTGGCGCCCACGGCCGCCAGCAGCAGGGTGTCTTCGATGAGCGCATGGGAAAGGCCCATCAGCGACAGGGAGGCGAACAGGTCCTTTTGCCCCACATGGCCTTTGCGTACTTCGTTGAGGATCAGTCCGCTCCCGTAGGAAATCCCCAGAATCAGGCCCACGATGGTGATGCTTCCGGCATTGTCGCCGATGCCGATGAGGCGCAGCACCGGAGAAAGCACGCGAATGCACAGTCGTGTGATGCCTATGCCGTCCAGGATGCGCATCATTACCATCAATCCGAGGATGATGCAGAAAATCCAGGCCAGGTTGGTCAGTTCTCCCCAAGCCCAGGCTCCCAGGTCCACGGACTGGTCCTTTACCGCCAGGATAATGGTGCTGGGTTCCTGGAACCAGTTGCCGGATGCAAAGATGGCATGCAGTACGAATCCGGCCGCCAGCCCGGCCAGCACCCGCAGAACGAACTGCGGCCAGAAAGCCACGCCGCATTGCTGGGCGATTTTTACTTCCACAGGCAGGCTGTGGGCAATGAGGATCACGGTGCCCAGTACCGTGGCCTGGGCCACACTGAGCATGCCCATGTCCGGAACCAGCGAAATCCAGACTATCAGCGCACTGTAAATATTTACGGCCATGCCCGTGACCCAGACCAGGCCGGTTTGGGCGGGCAGCCCCATGAGTTCCATGATGGGAGTGAACGGTACGGCCAGGTATTCGATCAACCCGAGTTCCTTGAGGATCTTGACGGCAATGATCACGGGAATCATCACTTTGAACAGGGTCAGGCTGACTTTGACGGAATCCACAAACAGGGTGCGTCCTTCCCTGGGGAGAGATTTGATGAAGGAGGAAAAGGATCTGGACATGGTATCGGGTTCTTGTATTCAGTTTTCAGGAAGTTGAAGGACTCAAAAAAGCAGGCCGGATAATCTTCCGGTCTGGTAGCATTTTTGATGGTTGATGGAAACGGAAAAGATGGAAAAAACCATGTAGGGCAAGACCTGCATGCCATTGGGCATGAAGCGCGTACAGTCCTGGGCATCTGTTCAAAACAGGCCACGGGCGGCTGGTTCGGCAGGGTGTGGGCTGACAAAGAAAAAGCTGTCAGCGTCCCCGAGCCTGATAGCGGGCCATTTGCTTTTCCAGCTTTCTGCTGAATGCGGTCAGGCAGTAGCAGACAATGAAATAGATGACGGCGATGGTGAAGAAGATTTCCAGGGGCGCGTTCATGGTCCGGTTGTTGACCTGTTCGGCCGTACGGGTCAGTTCGTTGACGCCGATGATGTACGCCAGGGAAGTGTCCTTGGTGAGGCTGACAAACTGGTTGACGAAGGACGGAATCATGTTGCGCAGAGCCTGCGGAAGAATGACGTAGCGCATGGCCTGTGCGCGGCTGAGGCCCGAACCTCTGGCCGCTTCCATCTGTCCTTTGGGCAGTGCGGTGACGCCTGCGCGAACGATTTCCGCGATATAGGCGCTGGTGAAGACGATAAGAGCGATCATTGCGCTGGTGGCCTCGGGCAGTTCCTGCTGCAGCAGAATGGGCCCCAGGAAGTAGAACCAGAAAATGACCATGATCAGGGGGATGCCCCTGATGATTTCAATGTAGGCCAGGGACAGGTACTTCAGGAAACTTGTTACGTGAAATACGCATCAGTCCCACGACCAGTCCGATCCAGAAAGCGCCGAAAATGCCGCCAAGAGCAAGGATGATGCTCATGGCCAGGCCGCCCAGCGGTCCGTCAGGATAGGCGCCTATGAGAAAGTAGTCGAAATTGTTCCAGACAACGTTCCAGTGCACACGATCCTCCGGCTCAGTATTTTATGATCCGCAAAAAATGCTTGTTGTAGAGATTGATGAGCAGCGAAACCACGAGCGAAATACTGAGGTAAATCAAAGTACTGACGGTGAAGACCTCGAATCCGTGAGCGGAATGAACCTGAATCTGTTTGGCCATGTAGGTGAGTTCGGTCACGGAAATGACCAGGCAGAGCGACGAGTTTTTGATCAGGTTCAGGCACTGGGAAATCAGCGGCGGTATCACGATGCGAAAGGCCTGGGGCAGGATCACGTACCGCATGGCCTGGGTAAAGCTCAAGCCGCCGGCGCGTGAAGCTTCGAGCTGGTTTTTGGGGATGGAGTTGATGCCGGAGCGGATTTCCTCGGCGATAAAGGCCGAAGTGTACACCGAGAGGGCAATGACGCCGTCCATGAATTCCGGACTTTCCAGATGGTTTTTCCAGGTGTTGATGGCGTCTGGCATCAGGTAATAGGAACCGAAATGCCAGAAGAACAGCTGGACCAGCAGCGGCGTGTTCCGAAAAAACTCCGTATAGGCCATGCTCAGCCAGACCAGCGCTTTGACGCGCGTCAGGCGCAGCACCGCGATGACGGTGCCCAGCAGCATGGCGAAGAAAATGGAAATAGAGGAAATCTCCAGCGTCAGGAGGAACCCCTCCCAAAGCATGTGTCCGTATTCGCCGGATACGACTAATCCCCAATCAAATGAATACTGCACGATCTAACCCGGTGGTGAAAATGGGCCGGACTGCGGAGTCCGGCCCGGTGCAAGCGAAAGGTCTAAGGCCAGACTTCCATTTCCCAGGTGGTGGGAAATGCGTACTTGGTGTCGGGGCCGAGCCATTTGTTGAATATCTTGTCGTAATCGCCGCTTTTCTTCATGTCTATCAGAGTGAAGTTGATGAAATCGCGGAAATCGGAATCATTTTCGGGCACGCCCAGACCATAGGGTTCCTGAGCGATGAAGTCGCCGACGATTTCCCAGTCACCGGGATTTTCGTCACTGGCCTTGAGGCCGAGCAGGATGACGGAGTCCGTGGTAACGGCGTCGACTTTGCCCTGTTTCATGGCCAGGAAAGCCTGCGGATAGCCTTCGTAGGATTTTACGATGCATTTGGGGTTGGCTTTCTGGATGTTCGTTTCAGAGGTGGAACCCTGGGCGGAACCGACTTTCTTGCCGTCCAGATCAGCCGCGGACTTGATGCCGGAGCCTTTTTTGACCAGCAGTTTCTGACCGTCCATGAAGTAGGTGATGGAGAAGTCGATCTGCTCGTCGCGTTCCTTTTTGTGGGTCATGGTGGCGGCGGCGATGTCAATGGAGCCCTGAGCCACCATGGGGATGCGGGTGGAAGAGGTGACGGGCTTGAGTTCCAGGCCCACACCAAGCTTGTCTGCAAAGTATTTGCACAAGTCCACGTCGAATCCGACGAGCTGGTTGGTTTTTTCATCTACAAAACCAAAAGGCACCACAGCGTCCTTGACGCCGCAGATCAGTTTCCCACGCGCCTTGATTTCGTCGATTTTGCCGGCCCAGGCCAGGCCGCTACCGAGTACGAAACTCAGGGCCAGAACCAGAATAATCAAGCGTTTCAGCATACGTTTTCCTCCCAATGAAAGTTAGAAGCATCGAGGGGTGCTCCCTCAGGCCATGACTACAACGGATTATGCTCGTGGCTAAAGGATTTCCTTTAAAAAGAGCTTGGTCCGTTCGTGTTTGGGATTGTTGAAAAATTCAAGCGGAGGCGCTTCGTCGATAAGCTCCCCGTAATCCATAAACACAATGCGGTCCGCCACTTCACGGGCAAAGCCCATTTCGTGGGTTACGCAAAGCATGGTCATGCCAGACCTGGCAAGGTCCTTCATGACATTGAGAACTTCGTTGATCATTTCCGGGTCCAGCGCGGAAGTGGGCTCGTCAAAGAGCATCACCTTGGGCTCCATGGCCAGGGCGCGGGCTATGGCCACGCGCTGCTGCTGACCGCCGGAAAGTTCAACGGGATATTTCTGCGCCTGATCGTGAATGCCGACGCGTTCGAGCAGTTCGAGGGCCTTGGCCTCGGCCGCGGCCTTGTTCTGCTTTCTGACCTTCAGCGGCGCCAGAGTGACATTTTTGAGAACAGTGAGATGCGGGTACAGATTGAACTGCTGGAAGACGATGCCGATTTCAGTCCGCAAAGCATTGACATTGAGATCTTTGTCATGAATGTCGCGGCCTTCCATGGTGATGGTGCCCTTCTGGTATTCTTCCAGACGGTTGAGGCAGCGAATCAGGGTACTCTTGCCGAACCGGAAGGTCCGCAAATGACGAGAACTTCGCCTTTTCGATTTTGAGATTGATGCCTTTGAGGACGTGAAATTCGTCATACCACTTGTGAACGTCAGTAAACTCGATCATTGCCATGCGGCAGCCCACCTGTTCCTGAAAAAGCGCAAACTGTAGAATGATTTGAAAAGCGGCAAAAGCAGCTCGTCTGCCCCAGTCCGAATAACAAATATGTGCCATCTGAAGGCTAAGGTGTCAAGAAACAGCCTAAAATAGCACGAAATTGACAGTCTTGTGAAATATGGGTCAAGAATTTAGTTAACGCTGGCAAAGCGTTCGATCTGACGTTTATAGGCGCTGATCCCGTCCACGAGCCCGTCCGCCAGACGATTCAGGTAGCTTTTCTGGGTGAGGCGTTTGGCTTCTGTGGGGTTGGTGATGTAGCCCATTTCCACCAGGATGGCGGGCATGGTCGCACCTACGAGCACGTAGAAGGGAGCCGATTTTACGCCGTGGTCGCGGAGTTTGTATTTCTGCGTGATGTTGCGGACAATGCGTTTCTGCACATTGGAGGCCAGATCCTTGGATTCGTCGATTTTCGAGTGCAGCATCAGATCCGTGAGGATCACCTGCAGATCGCTGACTCTTTTTGCGGAGCTGGCGTTTTCACGGGCCGCAACGCGTACGGCGTCCTTGGAAGTGGCCAGATCGAGATAATAGGTTTCCAGACCTGTCATGTGGGGCGTGCCAAAGGCGTTGCAATGAATGGAAATGAACAGATCCGCCTTGGACGTGTTGGCCATGCCCGTACGTTCTTCCAAAGGAATGAATATGTCCGTCTTACGGGTGTAGAGGACCTGAAAGCCCTTCTTCTCCAGCTTGGCGCCGAGAATTTTGGCAAAGGTCAGGTTGATGTTCTTTTCCTTGAGGCCGCCCGGACCGCTGGCGCCGGGGTCTTTGCCGCCATGACCCGGATCGATCATGATGGTGTTGATGGTCAGGCCGAGCTGTTCGATCAGATTGCTCGCCTGTTTTTTGCTTCCTGGGGAAGTTTGTAGTTTTTGTTGACCGGCCGGGGCTCGGGCTTTTGCTGCGGCGAAGCGCCGGGTTTGTTTTCGCCCTCCTTCCAGGCCTCCTTCCAGGGCGATCCGTCAGCCTGGAGAGCAGCGGAAGACGATTTTTGCTCTTGCTCCTGGTCTTTCGCAGTTGGCAGCGGTCGCTGCGCAATACGCGTCTTGGGTTTGGAAACCGGATGCTTGACCACTTCCGGAGTGGCCGGGACCAGTATGGGCAGATCCTTTTGCTTCTGCTCGGATTTTTCTTCGCTTGTTGAGGCGGCTGTTGCTTGGTCGGCCGGGAGATCTTTACGACATCGGCATCCGCGGACGCATCGGCCAGCACGGGAGCGGGAACCTTGGTGGACGGCGCGGAGACATCCACGATCAACCTGTACGGGTTGTGCAGGGCAAAGATCTGGTAGTTCTGCAGGTCCTGAAAATCAGTACCACACGGGTTATGGTCGGCGTGTTCTGCGCAATGCGTACGCGCCGCAGAATGCCGTCGGCTACGTCTACGTGGCGGTCGATTTTGGGTGAAAGAACCGTGTTTTCCAGGTCGATATACAGCCTGTGCGGCCGCTTGTAAGCGTCGTTGGGGCCAAGCAGTTGATAGCGAAAGGGGGTTTCGTAGTCCAGATTGATGACCACGCGCGTATATTCGTCGCTGCTCTGGAAACGGACATTTTTCAGTTCGCGTCTGCCGCCGGGCGCCGGAGGCGCGGTATCGTCGGCAACATGCATGCCCTCGTCCTCTTCCTGAGCCACGGCCTGTTGCACGGCCTTCTGCGCGGCCTTTTGCTGTGCGGTGGCCTTGCGCTCCTCGATCTGCTTTATCTGGGCCGCCAGGGAGTCCTTTTGCGGTTCCGGCTTTGCTGTTTCCTTTACCGGCGGGGTTTCCTTGGCCGCCAGAACAGGTTTGTCGTCAGGATTGGGCACATCGTCGTTCCCCTTGATCTCCTTAAGCAATTCCTGGGCCTTGGGCCACATGTCTCCCTTGGAATAGTTTTTCAGCAACCGGTTGCAGCTGCGTATGGCTGCTTGCGGATCGTCGAGTTTGTTGAACTGGATGACGGCAATACGGTACAGGCAGTCATCCGACCAGGAGTGATTGGGAAATCGAGACAAGACCCGATTGTAGTAATCCACGGCCCGAATGAAGTCGGTTTTGAGATAGGAGCGTTGACCGAGTTCATCGCAGACTCTTCCCGCGTAATACAGCGCCTTGGGCGCAAAGGATCCGTCCGGATTTTCCTTGTAAATGGAAAGAAATTCCCTTTCGAGTTCCTGCCAGTAGGCCTGTATTTGGAGCGTTTAGGGTCTTTGGCCAGCGAATAGAACCCATGCCAGGCGCTTTTGAAGGCTGCGGCCGTGCCCGCGTGACTTTGCACGGGCGCGAGCAGCAGGCAGAAAAGCCCCAGCAGGGCTAAGAGTCGGGCCGTATGTCGCATCATATCATTCCACGGTAACGCTTTTGGCCAGGTTGCGCGGCTGATCCACATCCTTGCCGAGGTAATCGGCCGTTTCATAGGCGAACAGCTGCAGGGCCGGCAGGGCCATCAGGCTGTTCAGCGGACCCCAGATGGTGGGAATCTGCCAGAGCGTCTCCACCTCGAGATCAGTTTTTTCATGGGTCAGGGCAATGATTTTGCCTTCGCGCGCCTTGACCTCGACCAGGTTGGATTTGACCTTGGTGAATAATTCATCATCCAGCGCAGGGCAAAGGTGGGGAACTCCGGATCGATCAGGGCAATGGGCCCGTGTTTCATTTCGCCCGCGGCATAGCCTTCGGCGTGGATGTAGGAGATTTCCTTGAGCTTGAGCGCGCCTTCCAGGGCGAGCGGGTAGCACAGGCCGCGCCCGAGGTAGAGGCAAGCTGCGGGCCGAAGCATAGGTACGCGAGATTTCCCGGGCAGCCTGCCGCATGTTGGGCAGTTCGGCCTCCAGAATGGCGGGCAGACTCTGCAGTCCGCTCAGGGCGGTGCAGGCGGTTTCCGCGTCGAGTGTGCCTTTTTTGCGTCCCCAGTATACCGCCAGCAGGAACAGCAGGTGAGCTGGCTGCACATGGCCTTGGTGGAAGCCACGCTTATTTCCGGACCGGCCTGCGTATAGATGACCCGGTCCGCGTCACGGGCAATGGACGAACCGACCACATTGCACAGCCCGATGACGGTCTGTCCGGCCTGCTGTACTTTGCGCATGCCTGCCAGAGTGTCCGCGGTTTCTCCGGACTGGCTGATGACCAGGACCGCGTCTTCCGGATCCAGAGGCGTGTCCCTGTAGCGGAATTCCGAGGCGATCTCCACGGAAACAGGGATTCTGGCCCAGCTTTCCAGCAGGTGCATGCCCCAGAGCCCGGCGTGAAAAGAAGTCCCGCAGGCAATGATGTGCAAGCGCTTGGGAATGGGCATGTCGTCCAGTTCCGGCAGGTGCACCTCGTCGCATTGGGCACCGATACGGCCGGTGCAGCAGTCCGCGATGACTCTGGGCTGCTCGAAGATTTCCTTGAGCATGAAATGTTTGTAGCCGCCTTTTTCAGCGGATTTGATATCCCAGGTGATGCGCTTGCATTCGCGTACCACCGGAGTGAGGTCTTCGGTTTTGAAAATCTGGATGCCTTTGGCGTCCAGCCGGACGATTTCGTGGTCCTCCAGAAACATCACATCCCGCGTATAGGGCAGGAAAGCGGGAATGTCCGAAGCCAGAAAATTTTCTCCAATGCCCTTGCCCAGCAGCAACGGGCTGGAAAGACGCGCACCGTAGACGACATTGGGGGTGCTCAGGTCCACCAGAGAGAGCGCATAGGTGCCCTTCCACCAGGGCCAGGGCCGAGGAAAGTGCCTTGAGCAGATCGCCGCAGGCATCATATTCGCGGGAGATCAGCTGCACGAGCACTTCGGTGTCGGTTTCGGAACGGAACGTGTATCCCTGTTTGCTGAGTTCGTTGCGCAGGGGCTGGTAGTTTTCGATGATGCCGTTGTGGACCATGGCCAGGCGTCCCTTGCCGTCGCAATGCGGATGCGCATTGTGCTCCACGGGCAAACCGTGGGTGGCCCAGCGCGTATGGCCGATGCCGGTTGTGGCGAAGGAGACGTTGCAGCTGGAGAGCTTATCCTGCAGGGCGGAGAGCTTTCCGGCGGCGCGGATGACATTGAGCTGCTTGTTTTGGACGAAAGCCACTCCGGCAGAGTCGTAACCACGATATTCGAGGCGGGAAAGCCCTTCCATTATCACGGTGATGGCCGGACGGTGTCCGCTATATCCGATAATGCCGCACATATTGTATACCTCACAAAAGGCCAGGCTGATAAATCTACGTATTTATGAGTTCAGGAAGAGTGCGCCTGGCGCCAGAATTCCGGCCAGGACTTCAGAAGCCCGCGCAGGGCCTTGCCGCGATGACTCCTTGCATTCTTCTGTTCTTTATCCATTTGCGCCGCAGTAATACCCAGGGCTGGATCATAAAACAAGGGGTCGTATCCGAAGCCGTTTTCTCCGGTGGGTTGCAGGGCTATGCGTCCTTCCCAGGCACCGTCGGCTTCCAGACTGGCTCCTCCGGGTGCGTAGGCCGCCATGACACAGCGAAAACGCGCTGTACGGCGTTCTTCCGGAATGTTGCCCAGTTCCCGCAGGAGCTTGGCATTGTTGCGCTGGTCACGGTTTTCCATGCTGCCGAATTCGGGGTCGTCATCTGCATAGCGCGCGGAGAAGACGCCGGGTGCTTTGTCCAGGGCGTCCACTTCCAGTCCCGAATCGTCGGCAACGGCCACCAGGCCGGTGGCTTTGGCTATGGTCGAGGCTTTCAAAAGAGCATTTTCCGAAAAAGTGCTGCCGGTTTCCTCCACTTCCGCGAGTTCGGGAAAGGCTTCGAGACCTTTGACTTCCAGTCCATACGCCCGCAGCATGCCGGACAGTTCAGCTATTTTTCCTTTATTGCGTGTTGCCAGGACAATGGTGCTCATCCCGGAACTCCTTGCTAAAAATGTGTTGAAAAGTCTGCTTCAGGAATCATCACCGACATTGGCGAGTCAGAATCCCGGCAGGCAGAAAGAAGGCGGATCCGAGCAAAGCCGCGGCAGAGCGCGGACAGACCACTACCATTCTAATCTCAATTTTCTCTAACAGAGTTGAAGAATCTTTTCAAGAGTATTTCTAGATTGGTGATATATTGCCCGGGACGTTTTCGTCCACGGCCAGCAGGGGAAGCAGAAAAAGGCTGATAGTGGTGCCGGTGCCGGGCTGGCTGTTGAGCTCCACGCTGCCGCCCATTTCTTCGACGATTTTTTTGGTCATGGCGAGACCCAGACCAGCGCCTTTTTCTTTGGTGCTGAAAAAGGGGTTGAAGACCTTGCTGCGAATTTCGGCCGGAATGCCGCAGCCCGTGTCTTCGATTTCCAGCAGGACATGATCCGTGCCCATGCGCGTACGCACGTACAGGTCGCCGCCATCGGGCATGGCTTCACTGGCGTTTTTGACCAGGTTTATCAGGCACTGTTTGAGCAGTTCCGGATCGCCTTTGACCAGGGCGATATGCGGTGTCAGTTCGGCGTGGGGAGTGACGCCCTTGGTCTCGAAACCGAAGCTGAGCAGGTCCATGGTTTCCTGTACCACATTGTTCAGATCGATTTTTCCTTCCTTGGCGTCCGTGGGTTTGGCGAAATTCAGCGTACTTTTCAGAATTTTGTCCAGGCGTTTGGATTCCTCGAGAATGATGGAGACCTTTTCCCTGTCCATTTCACTGAGATTTTTGGAGCGCAGCAGGGAATTGGCAAAACCGCCGATGGCAAAAAGCGGGTTGCGGATTTCATGGGCGATATAGGTGGAGAGCTCGCCGATGGCTGCCATTTTTTCGGATTGCTGCAGCCGCAGTTCCATGTTGGTCCGGTTGGTGATGTCGCGGCGGATTTCCAGAATGTTGGTGAGTTGCTTTTCCGCGTTGAAAACCGGGTAGGTGTAGACGCGATAGTAGCGCAACCGCCCGTCGTCATCCACGAACGAGTGGACGCTTTCGGATTTTTTGCCCTGGAGCACGGTGTCCTTGAAAGGGCAGGAAACATCCGGGCTGTCGCAGCAGAACTGCATGCCTTCCAGTTCCCAGCAGCCGGTGTGCAGGTATTCGTCCTTGGTCTTTCCCTTGCGTTCGTAGGTGTTGCGATTCATGTCCAGAATGCGTCCTTCCAGGTCCAGCAGCAGAATGTCCTCCTCCACCTCATTGAAAATGGTCTGGAACAGGGAGCGCGAGTAGAGCAGATCCAGCTCGCATTTGGCCTGCCGGCCTTTGGACAGCATCAGCTCGTACAGGAGCCTGGCCTGCTTCGTACGTAGCAGGGAGGTATTTCCGGGGAGCAGGGCGCGCAGGTTTTGCGTGACCTGGAGGTCACCGGAAAAATCGAGCATGAAGTCCAGATCCGGAGTTTGCCGGATGAGCGCTTCCGGCGAATCGAATACCAGCGACCCCAATGGGCCGGATTCGGAAAGAAGCTCGCCATCGAGCACGATCACACCTGCAAGTTCGGCATCGGGGAAGGCCTCCTGAAAGGGCGTTTCTTTCATGATGTCTGAAAATTCACGCAGGGATTGGGCCGGACCTATGGCGCCGAAGAGAAAACGGGTTGTCTGCGATATGGATTCAGCCCTGGGTGCTTCTTTGCTCATGACGGAATTTCCTGAAAAGTTTACAGCGTCTTGCCACAGTTATGACAAGAAATTCAAAACAGATAGTAGCACCGAATAGGGCATCTGAAAAGGCGGATGTGCGGATAAAAGCGGATTGCCGGGGAGGACGGCTTTGGAAATGGCCTCTCCGGGGGGAAAACGTCCGCAGGCGGCGCAGCTGCTCAGCGCGGGGACATGACTTCCTGAATGGTCTCGAACAGGGATTCCATGTCCACGGGTTTGGGCAGGTACGCGTTCATGCCGGCCTCGAGGGCCTTGTCCCGGTCAATGCTCATGGAGTAGCCGGTCAGGGCGATGATGGGGATGTCCGGTCGGGCTTTGAGGTCCGCGGAGTTGCGAATCAGCCGTGTGGTGACGAGTCCGTCCAGCTTGGGCAGCACGATGTCCATCAGGATAAGGTCGAAGTGCTTGCGTTTCAGAATCTCCAGCGCTTCATGGCCGTCCTGCGTACAGGTAACCACACAGCCGGATTGTTCCATGATGCGCTTCATGGTGAGCTGGTTGACCTTGTCGTCTTCCACGATCAAAACGTTGAAAGTGTCGGCCGCCTCGATTGCGCTCTGGGATTCCGAGCTTGCCCGGTCCTCCGGGACTTTTTCAAAGGGGATGCTGAAGTAGACCGTGGTGCCGGAACCCAGTTTGCTGGAGATGGATACTTCCCCGCCCATGAGGTTCACCAGGCGTTTGACAATGGGCAGGCCCAGACCGGCGCCTTCGTAAAAGCGGGCAAAGGAACTGTCCGCCTGGGTAAAGGCGTCGAATACCTTGAGCAGCATGTTCTCCGAGATGCCCACTCCGGAATCGCTGATGGCGAAAATGACCGGAAACTCCACAGGTGCGTCGGGATTCAGGGGAAAAGCCTGGATCTCGATGGTGCCGGCCCGTGTGAATTTGACGGCATTGCCCATGAGATTGAACAGAACCTGTCCCAGGCGCGTGGCATCGCCGATGAGATGGGCCGGAATTCTCGGGTCAATGTACGTGCTTGTCCGGATGCCCTTGGATTGGGACGTTGCGTGAAACGTTTTTTCCAGGTCCTCGATGATATCCTGTAAAGAAAATGAGGTGGCGTTGATGCTCATGCGTCCGGCTTCCAGGCGGGAAAGGTCCAGCAGATCGCCCAGAAGGTCGGAAAGACAGTTGGAAGCGTTCAGGGCGACCTGCACCTGTTCCATCTGTGTTTCCTGCATGAGGGTCTTGCTCAGCAAATGCAGCATGCCGATGACGCCGTTGAGGGGAGTACGGATTTCGTGGCTGATGTTGGCCAGAAATTCGCTTTTGGCCTTGTTGGCTGCTTCGGCTTCATTTTTGGCCGCGATAAGTTCCTGCTGGTTCCGCTTCTGGTCGGAAATGTCCTGCAGGGCGCCGATTATCTTGGTGCAGCGCCCGCGTTTGAGGACGGCGTGACCGATGATCCGGGCCCAGAAGGGTTCGTTGCGACCATTGAGGCAGCGTACCTCCACGTCGAATGAGCTGCCGTTGACCAGCGCCTCGGACAGGGCGTTGTCCAGCACGAGCCGGTCCGCGGGGATACAGCGCCGCAGCTGGTCCAGGGGATCCAGTTCACTTTGTCGATCCAGCCCGAAAATGGCCAGCAGTTCCTTGGTAAAGATGATTTCATTTGCCCTGATATCGAATACCCAGCCGCCTATCTTGGCAATACTTCCGGTTTGATTCAGGATCTCTTCACTGCGCCGGAGGGCGAGCTGATCCCTGCGGCGTTGTGTGGTTTCCTCGAGAATGATCAGAATATCCGATAAAGCATTTCCACCGTTCAGCGGGAGAGCGTGCACTTGCCAGAAATTTCCGGAGGATGCCTTCTCCCAGCAGCAGAAACGCTTTTCCTTGCGAGCCTGATCCGAACAGCACTCCTTGCATGGAGTGGACCGCCCATGCAGCACGGCAAAACACTGGCGACCGGCAGGGGCGTCATATTGGCGGTCGAAAAGGATATTGGAATAGGTGATTCGGAGATCGGATTGCTGGATGTAGGCCGGCCAGGGCAGCATATCCAGCATTTTGAGTAGCAGGGTACGCTGACTGCCAGTTTCCGGAGCCGCGGGAGAGTTTACTGCGGCTTCAAGCTCAATAATACGCTTTTCCGCTGCAGCCAGTTTCTGTCGCAATTCCTCAAGGGATTCCGTCTGTCCGTGCGAGTTCATGATTTCTCCCTTGTTTCCGACCAGATGCGTTACGGACAAAAAACTACGGTCAACATGAATTCTATCGCATCTTATATAAAAGTTGGAATTATTGCAAAGAAAGACAGAGAAAAATTTGAGACATCCCCATTTTATTGTTTCAGTTTAGGTTCGTGGGTGTTTTTATGCGGAACTTTTGTCAGTTTTATTAAAGTGTTCCGGGCGCTTGAGGTGCTCCAGGCACTTTTGTTTTTCCTCCGGGGTAAGGGGGCCTTTTCTTAAGCACTACCGCCATCTGGTCCACGACTCTGGGCTGCCTGATGATCTCTTCCGGTGGCATTCCCTGATCTTTCAACGTGTTACCTAATTCGTTCATCAGAAATTGATTATAGACAAGGTCAAAACGGGATTCCTGCCAGCCCAGGTACCAGAACCATTTGGTGTAATACCACCAGCTGCGTTCATTGAAAGCGCGGACATGGGTGGGATCCTGCCAGGCGCCGTAAGAGAGATCGTAGGGCACATTGATACGCATGACGCCTCCGTCCCGCAGCAGGTGAAGGCAGTTGGTCATCAGGTCCGTGAGATTGCGGATATGCTCCAGCAGATGTTCCGCGATGATCTCGTCAAAGTGGTTGCGTGGAATGGTAACGGTGCCGAACCGTGCTGTTTCCACAGGATCTTCGGGCGGAAAAGGTTGTTCGAGGTCCCAGACGACATCGGGTTGCCAGTAGGGGTTGGCATCCACATTCAGGCAGTCGGGTTTGAACAACCTGCCGCTGCCGAGGTACAGCTTGCGCGGAAGAGCTGGCATGGCGCTCCTTCTAGAATTGCAGTTCGAGCCCCAGCGGGCAGTGGTCGGACCCGGTTACGTCCGATTCGATCCAGGCTCTTTTGACGTTTTTTTCGAGTTCGTCGGACACGAAAAAGTAGTCGATCCGCCAGCCCACGTTCTTGGCTCTGGCATTGGCGCGGAAAGACCACCATGTGTAGTTGTCCGGCCCCGGCTCGAACATCCGGAAAGTGTCCAGGTAGCCATGGGATACGAGCTTGTCCAGCCATTGGCGTTCGATGGGCAGAAAACCGGAAGTTTCCTCGTTTTGTTTGGGCCTGGCCAGGTCTATTTCCTTATGGGCGGTGTTGAAATCTCCGCAGACCACTATGGGCTTTTGCTTGCGCAATTCTTGCGCATGGTTCAAAAACGCGTCGTAGTAGGCGAGCTTGTATTGCAGACGGTCGTCGTTCATCTGACCGTTGGGAAAATAGACATTGAAAAGGAAAAACTGGGGATATTCGCACAACAGCAGGCGTCCTTCGCCCTGGAACTGTTCGTCGGGCAATTCCTGCCCATGGCTGAGCGGTTCCTGGCGGTAGTAGGTCGCCACTCCCGAATAGCCCTTTTTGACCGTACTGGAGCACCAGAGCGAGGAAAAATCAGCGGGTTCGCGGTCATCGTCCGGAATCTGCTCGGGCATGGCCTTGGTTTCCTGCAGGCATACGACGTCGGCTTCGGATGCGAGAAGCCAGTCGCGGAAATTCTTTTTCAGCGCGGCGCGGAGTCCGTTGACATTCCAGGAGTACAGTTTCATACGCAGCCCTTTATTTGATGGTTTTCCAGGGGGAAAACAGCGGTTGATCTGGACAGAGTGGCCCATCCAGCAGGCAAATGGTCCGTATTCGCCCATGCATGCGGCGGCGTACGGCCCAGGGCTGAGAATAACCGGAAAAGGAAGCGGGAAGCAACTGCTGTATCTTCCGCTGTCACGTCAGGCGCTGATCTCGAACGCGTGCGGTCTTCAGCGCATCAGGCATTCTTGAGCAACTGATCCAGCTCTTGCACCAGGACCTGTTCCATGGAAGGATGCGACAAGGGTTCGCCAGGAACAGGGATCCCGTATTCCGGGGACAGTTTGGGCTGCTCGGTGTAACTCCCCAGCATGCGCTGGGAAGAACGTACCTGGATTTTGTGTTTGACGATGCAACGGCTGCAGACGATGCCTTCGGGTTTCTCCAGATAAAAATCTATGGCCTGCAAGGGCTTATGGCAATAGGCGCATTTTAATCCAAACATCGCGTACTCCTGAACTTGATAGAATTGCCTGCAAATTATTCCTGTCTCATCAGATGAAGCAAAGAGTGTTCCAGGCATTGAGAATCTCTCTAGATATACACTACACATCGGCAGCAACACGGAATGCTTTATTTCTTTGGGCGGACTTTGTTCAAGGAAGGGATGTTCAACTGGAAAGTCAGGCGTTTTTGCCGTAAGTCATTTTGAAAACGATGTTTTGCATATTACCGGGAGCACAACGTACCAGATACTTTGCAGCCCCGGTTACAAGAACGGCCTCGCCGCAGGCGGGGCAAGCGGCGTAAGCCGCGCGGGAGCGGGGTGCTAACTGTTTACCGCTCAAATAATAATGGGGAAAATGATGAAAACGAGAAAAAATACACGTCTGACCTGCCTGGGGCGCGATCACGCCGCCTATGGAGGCGCGGTCAATCCGCCGGTTTATCATGTTTCCACCATAGGATTTTCTTCTGTGGAGGAACTGGAAGCCGCTACACCCGTCAGCGACAAGATGCTTTACGGGCGTCTGGGGACTCCCACCAGCCGCGCTCTGGAGACTGCGCTGGCCGATCTGGAAGGCGGGGATCGCTGTTTCGCGGTGCCGTCCGGGTTGTCGGCCATTTCCGCCGCGTTGCTGAGCGTGCTCAAAAGCGGCGATCATCTGTTGATGACGGATTCATGCTATGCGCCGGCCCGGATGTTCTGCGACGGCATGCTGCAGCGCATGGGCATAACCACGACTTATTATGATCCGCTGCTGGGCGGGGACATCGCCGATTTGTTTCAGGAAAACACCCGTGCCGTGTATGTGGAATCCCCCGGGTCCCTGACTTTCGAGGTGCAGGATATTCCGGCCATTGCGGAAGCGGCTCACAAACAGGATATTCTGGTGCTGGCGGACAATACCTGGGCCAGTCCCTATTTTCATCGTCCTCTGGAACTGGGGGCGGATGTTTCCATTCTGGCCGCGACCAAATATATAGTGGGGCATTCGGATGCCATGCTCGGGGCCGTAACGGTTCGGGAACCCCTGGTGAAACAATTTTCCGAGGCCATCTGGGGGCTGGGGCTCTGCGCCGGTCCGGACGACATGTACCTGGGACTGCGCGGACTGCGTACGCTGGGCGTGCGGCTTGAACGTCATCAGGAAAACGCTTTGCGGGTGGCGCGCTGGCTGAAGGCCAGACCCGAGGTGGAACGGGTGCTTTATCCCGCCCTGCTCGATGATCCCGGTCACGGGATCTGGAAACGCGATTTCGACGGTGCTGGCGGATTGTTCGCGTTTGTTCTGAAACCGTGCGAGCGCAAGGCCTGGGAGTACTTTTGCAACGGCATGGAACTGTTCGCCCTGGGCTACAGTTTCGGCGGATTCGAAAGCCTGGTGCTTCCCGCCCATCCCGCCAAGGCGCGGACGGCCACGACCTGGGAAGAAGAAGGGCAGCTGATCCGCGTGCATATCGGACTGGAAGATCCGGATGACCTGATTGCCGACCTGGAAGCCGGTTTCGAGCGCTTGCAGTCGGTGTAAATTTTAACACGGTCCAAAGAGGTAGGCATGAGTGGCAATACGTACGGGACTCTCTTCCGACTGACGACGTATGGGGAATCGCACGGTCCCGGATTGGGCGGCGTTGTGGATGGGTGTCCGCCCCACATTCCCCTGACCGAGGAAATCATCCAGCGCGAGCTGGACAGACGCAAACCCGGCCAGGGGCTGGCTTCCACCACGCGCAAAGAGGGCGACAAGGTGCAGCTGCTGTCCGGCGTGTTCGAGGGCAAGACCACGGGAACCTCCATCGGGTTTCACATTGCCAACACGGACCAGCGCTCGCATGATTACTCCAATGTGATGGACAAGTTCCGTCCGGGCCATGGCGATATCACCTATCAGGCCAAATACGGAGTCCGTGATTATCGCGGCGGCGGCCGCTCATCCGCGCGGGAGACCGTCTGCCGTGTGGCCGGGGGCGCCATAGCCCAGGAGCTGCTGCGTACGCAGGGAATCACTGTCCGGGGCTACACGCAGGAACTGGGGGGCATTCCCAGCCCAGTGAAAGATGTGGAGAACGCCCATGACCGGGCTTTTTGCGCGCCGGATCCCGAAATCATTCCGGTCTGGGAGGATCGGGTCAAGTCCGTCAAAAAGCAGGGCGACAGCCTGGGCGGCATTGTTGTGGTCGAGGCCCTGGGTGTGCCCGCCGGACTGGGCGAGCCGGTTTTTGACAAGCTGGACGCCCGGCTGGCGTACGCGCTGATGGGTGTGGGCGCGGTCAAGGGCGTGGAAATAGGCGCCGGATTCGCTGCCGCCCGCATGACCGGCAGCCAGAACAACGATCCCATTCTGCCCAGGGCGCAACGGGGCGGAGCCATCAACGCGGGCGGCATTCTGGGCGGCATTTCCAGTGGCGATCCGCTGCTGCTGCGCGTTGCTGTAAAACCCATCCCCACCATCGCGTTGGAACAACGTACCGTGAATCTGGATGACGAACCCGCGACCATCTCCATGGGCGGCAGACACGACATTAGCGCCATACCGCGTATCGTGCCTGTTCTCCGGTCCATGGTTTTGCTGACTCTTGCGGATTTTCTGCTGCAGCAACGGCGGAATTACCCGGACTGGAGCTGAGCATGGCACGCATCTTTTACGGGGTCATGGGGGATGCCCGGGGCCATCTGAGCCGTTCGCTGTCCGTTGCCCAACACATGCCGGGGCATGAGTTTCTGTTTGCCGGAGGCGGAACTGTAGCTGATCTGCGTTTGGAAGGTTACAATGTGGTGGATCTGGAGATGCTGGCCACCAAGTACAAAAAGAGCCGTGTGGATTTTCTGGCAACCGTGGGCAACGCGCTTTCCCTGTTGCTGACGCAGAAAAACTCCATTGTGAGACGGCTTGCCAGGGTCATCGAAGAATTCAATCCGGATCTGATTCTGAGCGACTACGAATTCTTCACTCCTCTTGCCGCTCGCTATCTCGGCCGTCCGTGCGTCAGTCTGGATCATCAGCATGTGCTTACGCATACCCATTATGATCAGCCTCCGGGACAGTTCGTCAACCGCCGGATCACTTTTTTCCCCATCATGCACCTTTACAGCAATGCCACCTGTTACATGGTCAGTTCGTTTTTTCAGCCTCCGGCCAAGGATCCCAACCTCACGGAAATTTTTCCACCCATTTTGCGGACAGTGGTCAAAGAGCATACGCCGAGAGAAGAGGAGCACGCTCTGGTGTATTCCAGCGGCGGGGCCTATAAGGATCTGCTTCCCTTTCTGAAAGGCAGAAACAGAAAATTCATTATTTATGGTTTTGGTGAACAGCCTTCCAGCAAGAATCTGGTTTTCAAAAAGAACTCCGTACACGGCTTTCTGGAAGACCTGGTTGGGGCGCAGTACGTGATTTCCAACGGTGGGCACTCCCTGATCAGCGAAGCGCTGTATTATGGCAAACCAGTCTTGTGTTTTCCCATCCACTTCCTGTATGAACAGTTTCTCAACGGGTATTTTTTGCAGAAATACTGTTATGGACGTTTCAGTATGAACCCGGTAATAGACAAAAATATCATTGATGAGTTTGAAGACTCCCTCTTGTTTTACAAAAAGCATATTCATGAACGCTATTTCTGGGGGAATGACAAGGTCGTCCAGCGATTGGAATCCCTGTTTCGATGTGAGTAATTGTTTGGGAAGACGATCAGCAGCCCATTGTTTCGGCATGAAGCGCGTCGCATGTGTGTTTGGAAAGAGGTTGTTCCTTTAAAAAAAGAGCGGGACGGGAGCAGGGCGGCAAAGGCTGTCCGCAAGTTCAACGTTTGTTTTTAGCGACCAAGGCTTGATATTTTGGAAAAAATGCCCGGATACCAGGGAGATGTGGCAAGAAAGATAAAAAGCCATTATACCAGTCCGTTGCAATCCAAAAACGAAATGTAAAAGGTTTTTGTTTATCTTCGTGTCTTGAGGCTGGAAATTGTTTTGTATTTAAGCTAAGATGCATCGTGAAAGTGTAGTTGTACCAATTAGAGCGCAAGCGCATATCGATGCGCTCAGGCGGCTACCGCCGGACCGCTCCGCCTGGGGCGGGGCGGTCAAAAGCTCCGAATGGGAAAGATTTGCCTTACTTCAAATCATCTCGAAGGCGATACCACATGCGAAAAGCGGATCGCCCCGGATTGAAAGGGAAAATTTTTTCAAAAGGGCATCAAGCGGCCAAGGTTGCCAATAACATACCCTCCGATCAGATTACCGGCCCGAATGGAGGGATATTGCAGGAGAATGACAGTGGCAGAACATCGCGACTCGCCCGGGGAGGATTTCTTGATAATGGATAACGAGCCAAGACGGGATATAATGTCCGAGATTTTGGACGGCAAGTCGGAAGCCCAATCATATAGCACGGATGATTTGGAAAAAATCATTTACCGTGATCCCAAGGAATTGAAACAAGCAACGCATCGACCTTTTCGCTTGTCTGGTCTGACAAGTGCATTTACCCACCCCAGACCCGTGGGAGATTTGCGGAAACTTGTGGCGCCCGACCCCAATGATGAATACCTGGAAGACAGGTCTTTTCAACTGACTCCTTTGAATCGGAAAAAGACCACCATTTATTTCACCAAAAAGATTCACAAGATGCTCAAGTCGGCCAAATACAGCATGAAAAAAATGGTTGAGCCGGAATTGCAAAAAAAGATCTCCATGTCGCTGATCATCAACAATGCACTGGTCATTGTTTTGCATGAATTCGACATGAAGGGTGAAGAAAGTGTCTTGTTGAAACAAATGATGAAAAAATTGAAAAAGAGCTGAGAAGAAGGCCTTAATATGGTGCTGGTGCGTACAGTATGCGGAAACCTGTTCCCACACCCTGGCATTCGGTTGTCTAGAATGAAAGACACGGTGTATAATAGTTTCTGCGCGAGGTAGTGGAGAACCTTCGATGGAAATCATATGTCCCAAATGTAAGTTCAAGCGAGTTATAGACGACAGTAAAATTCCCTCCAGAAGGGCAATGGTCCACTGCAAATCCTGTGATCACAGATTCCCGTTGCAGCGTGCTCGTTCCATAGGCGTGATGATCAGCAAGGGAGGCGTGGGCAAGACGACCACCTCGGTCAATCTGGCGCATGGACTGGCTTTGCGGGGATTCAAGGTGTTGCTGGCGGATGCCGATACCCAGGGCCAGACAGCCTATCTTCTGGGGGTGAAACCCAAGGCAGGGCTCACCGAATTTTTGATCGGTGATCTCAGCGCCGAAGAATGCATGGTGCAGGCCAGGGAAAATCTGTGGGTTCTTGCCGGTGGAAAATCACTGGCAGAAGTCAAACGCTTCATCGACCGCAAGGATTTCGGTGGTGAAACCACCATGCGCGAAGCCATGACTCCCCTGGAACCTCATTTTGATTTTGTTCTGGTGGATTCCGCTCCCGGCTGGGATCCTCTCACGGTCAACGTGCTTTTTTACGTCAAGGAACTGCTCGTGCCTGTCTCCCTCGAGGTCATGTCCGTGCAGGGCCTATCCGAATTTCTGAAGAGCTTTTCCTCCATTCGGAAATACCACAAGGACGTACAGCTCAAGTATATTCTTCCTACCTTTTTCAACAGAGGCAACAGGAATTCCGCCGAAATTCTGGAAGGGTTCGAAAAGCTTTACGGGCGCTATCTTTGCTCTCCCATACGCTACAGTCCGCGACTGGCCGAAGCGCCGGGCTACGGCATGACCATTTACGAGTATGCCGGCGGCGACAAGGTCGTCAATGATTTCCGCGAACTGGTCAACGAAGTGGCGGAAGATAGCGAATAGACTTTTCCCGTTTTCTATTCCCCAGCTATACGTGCGTATAAGGCGTCGTATTGGGCCACTGCGGCTTCCAGAGAAAAATGGGCGCCGATGAATTCGCGTGCCTGAAATCCGCGTTGCTTGCGCGTCTGGGAATCCAGGCGGACCAGTTCGCACAGGGCGTCGGCCAGTTCCCGGACGTCTCCCGGCCGGACCAGCTTGCCCGTGCCCCGGACGAGTCGCGCCGCATCGCCCACATCCGTGGCCACCACGGGAACGGCGCAGGCCATGGGTTCGGCCACGGTATTGGCAAAGCCCTCGCCGAACAGGGATGAAGAGCAGCCGATGTCCCAGCATGAGTAGATCCGTTCCATGTCGTCGCGCCGTCCAAGCAGATAAAAGGCCTGCTGCGCACCGCTGTCCTTGATCCATTTTACCAGAGTTTCGTTTTCTGCGGTGATATCCTCGCCGCAGAGCAGAAAGCGGGCCTGAGGATGCTCCTGGTGCACCAGAGCGGCCGCCTTGATGAAATTTTCATGCCCCTTCATGGGGTCGAAACGTCCTGCCAGTCCTATCAACACGTTTTCGGGCGTCAATCCGAGTTCCTTGCGCAGCGATTCGCGCGCACCCAGATCCGGTTCGAATTGATCCATGTCGTAGCCGTTGGGAATAACGATGAATTCGCGCGGATGGTATCCCAGTTCCAGGTGATATTCCTTGCCCGCCTCGGAATTGGCCAGCACGGCCCGGGGCATGTGCGAGCACCGGGCGCAAGCGCGTACGACCCATTTGGTCAGCGGATTGTAACGGCTGAAATCCATGTCGGAACAACGGATGTTCCAGAGGATTTTTTCCACGCCGGCGAACCGGGCGGTAAGACCGAGCAGGTCGGCATGGTAAAGCCATGTCTGCAGAATGTGCGGACCAAAGGAACGAAGTTCGTTGCGAAATTTCCACAGTCCCAGGGGATTGGGAAACGACGGTTTCATGTCGAGGTAGTTGACCGGAATGCCGAGGTCCTTGATCATTGCGTCCACTGGTCCGCGCCGGCGTATGGAAATCACCCGGCTTTGAAAGCGCTTGCGGTCCAGTCTGGAGAGCAGTCGGTACAGGAACATTTCCGCGCCCCCGGTCTCCAGCGTGGTGATCAGATGCAGAACACGGATCACGCCACACCTACCTTGGGGCAGACTTCGGCCAGTTCGCAGGCCGAGCAGGCAGGCTTGCGCGCGTTGCAGACATCCCGTCCGAAATACACCAGCAAATGGTTCACCTCGCCCCAGGTTTCCTGTGGAAACAACTGCATCAGGTCACGCTCGATACGTACGGGATCGGTGGATTCGGTGAGTCCGAGCCGTCCGGAAATACGCTTGACGTGCGTATCCACGGCCAGTCCCTGGTTGATGCCGTAGGCGTTGGAAAGCACGATGTTGGCCGTCTTGCGCGCCACGCCGGGCAGGGTGATGAGCTCTTCCATACTGTCCGGGACCTTGCCGTTGTATACGTTTATGACGCGGTTGGCGGCGGCGATGAGGTTCTTGGCCTTGTTACGGAAAAAACCCGTGGAACGAACCACCTCTTCAACCTCCGGCTGGGTGGCCAGGGCCAGTTCGGCCGGTCCGGGCCAGCGTTCGAACAGCACGGGAGTGACCTGATTGACACGGGCGTCCGTGCATTGCGCGGCAAGCACCGTGGCCACCATCAGTTCCCAGGGGTTTTCCCAGTCCAGGGCGGAGGCCACCTGCGGGTAGCGCTTGCGCAACAGCGGCAGCACTGCGTCGGCGATGGACTGCTTGCGTTTTTTAGTCAGCGGTGAGGGCGTTTTTTTCGGGGGCATAGGCAAAATCCTGAAATGTATGATGCCGCAACGTACCTGCGGGACTGGGGCGCGTCAACTTTTCTGCTGAATAGAATCAGGGCTTTGGGGAAATTCATCGACCTTGGCATGGCGACGGCCCCGGCGGCATTACCGGGGCCGGTCAGCAAGTCATAACCATTGGAAATCTATTTCTCGAACTTCATGGCGCTTTTCCATTCTTTCAGGCTCATCTTCTCCAGGGTTTTGAATCCTCCGGCAGGCAAGGACTTGCGGGCGAGAGTAACGTAGGGAGCAACCGTCAGTGCGGTCCCGACATGGCCGGGCTGCATTATGACATAGGCGTACGTCATGTAGGTACGCTCATAAATAACACTTTGGTTTTCCCCGCAGTCAATAATGGATTTTGCGACATTTTTCTGGTGCGCATCCAGAAAGTGCTTCAATTCCTTTTCATCGTCATTCCTGGTCCAGACTCCGGCGTCCTCGATAAACAAACTGGCTTGTGCTGTCCGGTCCTTGGCTATTGAAATACACAGGTAGCACCAGACTCCGTAGCCCTGCCCCTTGTCCGGGTCGGGAGCTCCCTTTTGCGGCCTGTAGGCAGTGATGTCCTTATGCGCGCAAATGACATGGCTGCCAGGGGCGGGAGGAAAATGGCGGGCGTCCGCGGTGCCGAACAAGGCCTTTCCTGCTTCAACCAAAGGCGCCGCATCATATACGGGCAATGGTGTCCCATCGTATTGGGTCAGGGTAAACAGGGGGTTCTGGGTCTTCTTGGCGATTTCTTCGGCCACAGCCAGATCCAACCCCCAGATGCTGCCCATCACTCCATTGAAAGACGAAGCAGTGAGCATATTGATTCCGCCGATGTAGGCATCACTGGTTTCGGCCCGGTCATAGGCGATGATGCCGTCTATGAGCAGGTCGTCAGATTTGTCCACGGTTCCGGTGGAAACCTTCAGGACGTTTACATAGCCCAGCCCCAAGGCTCCAGGCATGCCGTATCCGTCGCAATACTCTTCGAACGGGGATATGGCTGTTTTGTCGACCACTTGCTCCGCAAAAACTGTTGACGAGAACAATGCCAAAACCAATGCTGGAATCAGGAAAAATTTATGACACATACCATTTTCTCCAGAGCTGTAGTGTTTGAGTGTGCTTTTCTCCATCCTGCAGGCCAGGTCTGGTCACTGCAGGGTGGCGTCCGGCGACCTGGTTTCATGCTTCAGTGGACAATGGCTCCGGACTGTTCATTGCCCATTTGATTCGTTCTGATTTTCAACAACTCGAAAGAGAACGCATCCGGGCGGGTCAGCAGCCGGGCAGCAGGTCGATCCTGGCATATCCTTTTGCTTTATTCAATATCAATTAATTAAAAATGGATAGTCTTCCGCAGGCATGCTGGAGGGGGAAATGTTCTGGCAGGTGTCAAGGACGCAATAGTATGGATTTTTTCCTGTTTTTCTGAAGTCCGTGTTTTTGTTGACTGCACTGGTGGTGGCAACATAATTTGTAGTCTTTCCGGCAAGGCATGCCGTGTCCTGCTCGGGGGGCGGAGCATTCTGACCTGAAATAAAAAAAAGAGCTCCAAAGACAATACATATTATTTCCAGTATACTGAACCAAGACGATACACTGCATTCGGAGCTGGAATCCTGCTTCCGGGACAGTCTGAAAAAAGGAGAGGCAATGGATTCTTATATCGTTTATATGACAATGAAGGACAAGGACGAAGCCTCGCGAATCGGGTCTGTGCTTGTCGAAGAGCGGCTCGCGGCCTGCGTGAACATTCTGGGAGGTTGTGAGTCCCTGTTCTGGTGGGACGGTGCTGTGCAAAGTGAAACCGAGGTCGTGATGCTGGCCAAGACGCGGCAGGATCTTTTGGAGCCTTTGACAGAACGGGTCAAAGCCATGCACAGTTATGAAGTCCCCTGCGTCGTGGCTGTCAGACTTGACGCGGGCAACCCGGCTTTTTTATCGTGGATCACTGACGTAACCGGTCCGCACAAATGAACTTAAACCTTTGAGGAGCACCAATGCGTATCTACATTTCCGGCTCATTGGCGTATGACCGCATCATGAGTTTTCCTGGAAAATTTTCCGATCATATCCTGCCGGACAAAGTCCATATGATAAATATTTCGCTTGTTGTGGATGGTATTTCCGAAAAGTTCGGCGGAACCGCCGGCAATATCGCCTACAACCTGGCTTTGCTGGGAGAGCATCCGCATATTCTGGCCACGGCGGGCAAGGATTTTGGCAATTACGAGAAATGGCTGCGCAAATTTGATCTGCCCCTGGACGGCATTCGCCCCATTGACGATGAATTCACCGGCGGCGCCTACATCATGACCGACAAGGACAACAACCAGATCACCGGTTTCAATCCGGGCGCCATGAAATATTCCTGCTCAGCGAGTATCGACCGCAGCAACATCGGCGGCAGCTACGGCATTGTTTCCCCCGGCAACGTCGACGACATGGTCGGCTACCCCAAGATCTACAATCAGCTGAACATTCCCTATATTTTCGATCCCGGACAGCAGATTCCGGCCTTGAGCCCCGAGCAGATGCTGGAAGCGCTCACTGGCGCGGAATTTCTTGTCACCAACGATTACGAGCTGGAAATGATCATGCAGAAAACCAGCATGACCAAAGCCCAGCTGCTCGAACGTGCGGGCGGCATCATCACCACCCTGGGCGAGAAGGGCTCTCTTATCTGTGTTGGAGACAAGTCCGTATCAGTCAAGGCCGTGGCCGTGTCTCAGGTCAGCGATCCCACCGGCGCGGGAGATGCCTTCCGGTCCGGGCTGCTCAAGGGCTTCGTGGACAAACGCTCCCTGGAAGAATGCTGTCAGATGGGCTCCACCTGTGCCAGCTATTGTGTGGAAAAGCACGGCACCCAGGAGCACACCTTCACTCTGGAGGAGTTTTGGAAGCGCTATTCTGACACGTACGGGGCGTAGTCGGCCGTATAACCAATCCGAAACCTATTCCCAGAGGCGCGCCGCAGTGCGTACAATGGCTGTGGTGCGTCTCTGGTTCCTTTCCGCATTTCGGGCAGCACTCGCGCAACGCCCGCTGCCTGCGCAACTGATGCATGGCCAGCAGCCGTATCAGGCACAGGTAGGTAATCCCCAGCAGCACCAGTCCGAAAACAATTGCGAATACTATGGCCAGATCGGGCCAGCGTACGGCCAGGACGTAGCATCCCTGGTTGTAGAGGGCGTGAAGAACCACCGCGAGCAGAAGATAGGGAGTGCTTACCCGCCAATAGGCTCCCTTGGAAAGGAATCTGCCTTTGGCCAGGGCCAGGCTCCAGATGGCCGCTGTTCCCAGATGGACGGGCATGGCCGTGATGGCTCGCAGGGCGATCCCCGCATTGCCGGCCTTTTGCGCATAGCTCAGGTTTTCCATGGTGGCAAAGCCCAGGGCCGCGGCAGCGGCAAAAACCAGAGCCAGCGGCGGATTGCTGAATTTGCCCGAAGTGCGTGCCAGAAACAGCACCAGCAGGAATTTGATCACCTCTTCATCAGCGGCAATGATCAGGTTGCCGATTCCCAGAGTCCACCACGAACCCCAGGGGTTCATATTGTCGATGCCGGCGAGGCCCAGGAAAAGAACGTTGCCCACAGAGGCCAGGAGCCAGCTGCCGAAGCCGGCCAGGCAAAAAGACAGCAACGCCGCGAGCAGAGGGGCGGAACGATATTTTTTTTCGTAGATGAACTGGAACAGGAGCCAGTACGCGAGCGCGCTGGCGAGCACGATGCCATAGGGCGCCATGCTGTCCGGCATCAGGACAGCCCGGCAAAAGGCAAAAGGACGGACGCCGTATTGTATTGGCGCATGAACAGTCTCAGATCATTTGTTGAGAACCCAGGCCATATGGTCCGGCGGACCAAAGCCTTTACCCGGCGCAAAGGCGTACTCCAGCCCTTTGTGCAGATATTCCTGGGCGCGGCGGATGGCCTGAACCAGCTCCATGCCCTGTCCGAGTCCGGTGGCGATGGCCGATGACAAGGTGCAGCCGGTCCCATGCGTATGCTGCGTATGAACCCGTGACTGGGCAAGCCTGAGTGGTGGTTGTCCGGGCAGGCCGAGCCAATCCACGACCAGTTCGGGGTCATCCTGCTGTTCGGGAAAGTGGCCGCCTTTAAGCAGGATGGCTTTGGGGCCCATTTTCAGCAAGGTCTCCAGGGCGCCCGGAATGGCTTCCGGCCCGGAAATGGTCTGTCCGGAAAAGAGTTCGGCCTCCGGCAGATTGGGCGTCAGAAGGTCGGCCAGTGGAAGCATACGCTTGCGCAGCGCGTCAACGGCGTCTTCCTGCAGCAAGGCGTGACCGCTCTGGCTTACGGCCACCGGATCGATCACCAGAGGAAAATTTTTGTCCGCAAGACGGTCGGCCAGCGCATCGATGATGGCCGCGGAAAAGAGCATGCCTGTCTTGGCCGCGTGTACGGGAAAACCATCCAGTATGGCGTTCAGCTGAGCGACAACGAATTCCGGTTCCGGAGCGTGAATGCCCGTGACTCCCAGGCCGTTTTGCGCCGTAAGCGCCGTAATGACGCTCATGCCGAAGGCGCCCAGGGCGGACATGGTTTTCAGGTCGGCCTGAATTCCGGCGCCTCCGCCCGAATCAGAGCCCGCAATGGTCAAAATATTTTTCTTGCCGCCGGACATGTGCGTACCTCCTTGAGAAAAAGCCGGATTTCCTAAAGTTCCTCTTCTTTCTGTTCCCTGATGCCTTTCATGCTCAAACCGGACTCGGCCAGGACATAAAGCGCTGCCAGAGTGGGCGGTACGAAGCTGATGAAACGAAAGACCAGGGCTATGGCCAGGGCCTGTTCCACAGGCACCTTGAACAATGTGGCCAGAGTGAACTTGAAGGCCGCTTCCACAACGCCGATGGCTCCGGGACCGGAAGGTGCGGCGAAACCAAGGGTGACGACCACGAAAACGGTCAGCATCTGCGGGAAGGAAAGATGCAGCTGCCCAACCCAGGCCAGGACCACCACGGAGACGGCCAGGTTGCCCAGCCAGAACAGAATGGAATATCCTGTGAGCCAGAAGAAAAAGCCCTTGCTCATTCGTCCGTGCAACTGCTGCATCACTTCATTGAAGAGCAGTTTGAGGCGTTCCGAAGGAATGAGTTTGCTGACGAAATCCGCGGCCTTGGGAAACAATTTGAGCAAAATGATGAAACACCAGATTCCGCCAACCACAATGGCCAGAGGCACGAGAGCCGTGGTCACCTTCATCAGCAGTGCGCTGATGATTCCCAGTATGAGCAGCATGTTGAGATCCGCAAAACGTTCCCAGAAGACCATTCCCAGGCCCTTGCCGATGGAAATGCCTGTTTTGCGCCGCAGGTAGAAGACCTTGGCCACTTCCCCCAGTTTGGCGGGAAAAATATTGTTGATGCCGAGACAGAAAACGCTGGCTTTGAGTGCGTTGAGAAATCCGGCCTTGTAATCGGTGAGAAAATTGAAGCGTACACCCAGGATAAGATACGGAACAATGCTGAAGACCAGGGCCCCCAGAATGGTGAAGATTCCGAACTGTTTGAATGAAACCAGAAATTTGCTGAGATCGATGCCCCAAAAAACATAGACAAAGCAGCCAGCCACCAACGCGATCTGAAGTCCGTTCTTGAGTAGTTTTCCCATGAATCCGATCTTGAATGTCTAAAGGTGAAAGAAACTTACACCACAGCGTCGAGCAGCATGTTGTCCCTGTGGATGGCTTCCTGATGGTTGAATCCCAGAATCGATTCTATGTTGCTGCATTTGACGCCGGCAATACGGCGCAGGTCCGAGGATTTGTAATTGGAGCAGCCCACGGCGATGACGATTCCCTCGGGATCGGAGATCCGTACGAGCGCGCCGCGGTCGAAATTGCCCTCCACCTTGGTGATACCGACAGCCAGGAGGCTCTTGCCGTGATGCAGCAGGGCGTTGACCGCGCCGGAGTCGATGGAGACGACCCCCTTGGGGGGCGTATTGTAGGCGAGGCTGAATTTACGCCGCGGAATCCCCTTGTGCCGGGCGCGAATCCAGGTTCCGAGAGGTTCGCCTTCAAAGGCCTTGATGATGGCGTCAGGCTCCTTGCCGCTGAGCACCAGCGTGGGAACGCTGAGCTGGGCGGCGCGTCTGGCGGCGAGCATTTTGGAATACATCCCGCCGGAGCCCACGGTGGTTTTTCCCCCGCACATGGCCTTGAGGTTGATGACTTCGATGTCTTCCACGCAGTCCAGGATTCTGGCGTCTGGGTCCGTGTCCGGATTGCCGCTGCACAATCCCCTGGCCGAAGTGAGGTTGACGAACAGATCGGCCTGAACCATGTTCAGAAGCAATACCGCCAGGGAGTCGTTGTCGCCGAATTCGAGTTCCTTGACCACGACCGTATCGTTTTCATTGACTATGGGCAGAACTTTCCAGGAAAAGAGCCTGCTGAAGGTATTGTTGGCGTTCAGATAGCGTCTCTGGCTCTGAAAGTCGTCCTTGGTAAGCAGCAACTGGGCGGTGAGTGTTTCATACGGTTCGAAAGCCATCTGATAGGCGCGCATCAGGCGGCTTTGACCAATGGCGGCCGCGGCCTGCCTGTCCGGTACGCCCTTGATGTCGGGCGTGTGGGAGTTGTGCAGGACGGCCCGTCCTGCAGCCACGGCGCCGGATGAGACCAGCACCACATCGATGTCCTTGCTTCGCAGAAAAGCGATCTGCTTTGCCAGGCTGGCGATGATATCCGTACGCAGTCCGTCCTCGGCGGTGAGAACTGCGCTGCCGACTTTAACAACGACCCGTTTGACTTCGGACAGGATTTCCGAGCGGTCCCGCTGGTCGTATTCGATGTAATGAAGCATTGTCACTTCGTTCAATCCATGTTGCTTACGTTCTTGCGCGTACGTTCGTGCAGTTTCCAAAGCGCGTCCTGGAGTTCTTCGAGTCCGTCGCCATTCAAAGCGGAGATGAAATAAACCGGAAAATCAGCCTCTGCTGCGCGAGCCCGCAGGCTTTGTAACGCTTCTTCGGACAATAAATCAATCTTGTTGATTACCATAATCTGGGGTTTTTGCGCCAGGAGCGGACTGTAAGCGTCCATTTCCTCCTGCACAAGTTGAAATAAGGACCAGGGGTCCTCTTCGTAGATTTCTTCCGCACTGGCCATATGCACCAGAAAATGATTGCGCTCGACATGGCGCAGAAAGCGGATGCCCAGACCTTTGCCCTGGTGCGCTCCCTCGATGAGGCCGGGGATGTCGGCCAGGACCAGGTGATCGCCGAATTCGCTGATCAGCACGCCGAGGTTGGGGGACGTGGTGGTGAAAGGGTAGGCGGCAATCTTTGGCTTGGCCGAAGAAATCGCCGAGAGCAGGGTGGATTTTCCGGCATTGGGCAGTCCCACGAGTCCGCCGTCGGCCAGGATCTTCAGTTCCAGGCGCAACCGTTTTTCCACGGCAGGTTCGCCGGGCTGGGCAAAACGGGGCGTACGCATGGTCGAGGATTTGAAGTGGGTGTTGCCCTTGCCTCCGCGTCCGCCCTTGGCCAGCATTTCCACCTGTCCAGGGGCCACTATGTCGGCCACCAGTTCCCATTGCTCTTCCTCGATGGGGCGGGTTTCGTTCATGGCCAGTTCGGGGTCTTCGTCGTCCTCTTCTTCAGGATCTTCGGTAACCTCGTAATACATGGCGCCGCCCTGGCCGGTAACCAGTGTGCCTTCTCCGCTGCCCGTACGGTTAAGTTCGGGCTCTTCGTCCTCTTCAGTCACTTCCGGAGGCGTATCCTGGATCAGTTCGTAGATGAGTGTCCCAACGGGAACATCTATATAGAGATCCTGTCCTTTGCGTCCGTACCGCTGGCTGCCCTGACCGGGCTGGCCGTTTTCGGCGTGATATTTGCGCTGCAGGCGAAGATCGTACAGGGTCAGCAGGCTGTCGTTGGCGCGAAAGTAGATGTTGCCGCCTTTGCCCCCATCGCCGCCGTCCGGCCCGCCTTTGGGAATAAATTTTTCACGACGAAATGACACACAACCGTGTCCTCCGTGACCAGAACGAATAGTAATTTCTGCTCTATCGACAAATCGCATTGCTATACCTGAAAATGCAATAATTTACTTATCGCAGTGCTGGTTGAGAGTCGAAGCAGTTCACTACGGCACGGAAAAAGGACGTGTCAGAAACGCCGCTGGAGAAGATCTGCATAAAGACTCTTGTTTTTATTTGCATATATGCTATACTATGCTTTAGCACTAGTAAAAATCCATCATCCTTAAAGGAGAGCGTATGTCAGCATCCCGTTCGTTAGCCAGAAGCAGACGTCATTTGTCCCAAAGACAGGAAAATTGGTTTTCCATGCGCCCCGCAGAAGAGTTGAACCTTGATGCGTTGGTCAATCCCAATGGAACAGAAAACGTGAAACAGGAAAACAGCACTGCTTTGCAGGAAGCGGAATTGTCCGTCTAGCTGCCACTTCATAATTCAGGTCGATCCACTCCGCCTACCAGCGATCTTCTATTGCCCGGGAGCATTTCCTGGCTCACCTGGAGGAGATGGCGGATTGTTTTTTTGTTGGAGTTCCCTGTTCTTTGCTTGCAGTTCCCGAGCATGAGCAGGGTCGTTTTTTTTGCGGTTATCCTGCTCTTGTTTTGCTTTTATCGTTTTCTTTTGCTGCTCATCCCGCTTTTGCTGTTCCAGCAGCAGAGTCGCGTATGTTTGCTGGTAACTGGGGTCGGCCCAGGCGAATTTCGTATTCTCATCAATGTAGAGTCCGGAAATATTCTTACCGGAACCGGCATCCCGGCTGTCCGTGAAAGTGACCACCACACCATCCAGTTTGATGAACGTTCCGTCCGGGTAGGATTCCCGGAGCATTGTCTCCAGCGCTTCTGGTATGGCTGCTGACGGAAACAGAAAATAGCTGTTCCCGGTCATGTCGTTGATGATGAATTGATCTCCGCCGGGGGTATGGCGGATCAGTGTGTAGCCGATGATGGACGTATCAAGAAGAAATTTGGACTGCTTGTGCAGGCTTTTTCGGGCCGCTGCGTCAACGGCATCCCGTTTGGCATCGCAGAATGCCGGTTCTGGCAAAAGGATTGCGCAAAACAACAAAATGCAGATCAGTCCCAGGGAAGGTACGCGTCTCATGGCTTTGGCCTCAAATGCAAAAAGGACGCTTCCTTACTGACGAGGAAGCGTCCTGTAATGAAAAGAAAAAATCTGTCCGGTCATTGCTGCGCGAAAAACGCTAAGCAGACGCAGGAACTACGCAGACCCGGACCTTGGCTTTCTTGTTGCGGTAATAACGCTCGTACTTCACTTCACCGTCAATCAGGGCGAAGAGAGTCCAGTCTTTACCGATGCCGACATTTTCACCGGCATGCCATTTGGTGCCAAGTTGGCGGACAAGGATGTTTCCTGCGAGAACCTGTTCACCGCCAAAGCGCTTGATGCCGCGTCTCTGTCCGGCGCTGTCGCGACCGTTTCTGGAGCTACCGCCCGCTTTCTTATGTGCCATGCTTGTTTACCTCCTGAACCACGCGAACTAGGACGCGATGGCCTTTACCTTCAATAACGTGTAGTCCTGGCGGTGTCCACGAGCCTTGCGGGAGTCATTGCGACGCCATTTCTTGAAAACAAGAACTTTCTGGCCGCGACCGTGTTCTACCACTTCGCAGGTCACCTTGGCGTTCTCAACATAGGGAGCACCAACCACTGTATCATTACCGCCAATCAGCAGGACCTTGTCTATTTCCAATTCGCTTCCTGGTTCGGCAGCAAGAAGATCAACCTTAATTTGGGTGCCTTCTTCCACACGGAATTGCTTGCCGCCGCTTTCAACTATAGCATACATTCTTCCACCTCCGGAATCAAAGAAGGATGACTTTAGCCTTATCATCCTCGAGTGTCAAGCACGGATTGTGCGTTTTGTGCGTATCAGGGGAAACTTGTCCAAAAGGGCCTTCAAGCAAAGGGCAGACCGGTACCAGGCGAAGGAAAAAAGCTGAACCGGATTGCCGGACAAGTTCGTCGAAACTTCATACTTTTTTTCGAATCCTTCTGCAACAGCTCAATGAAGGGTTTTTTGAATGAACCCGCCGCAGGAGTGTCCTGAGGGGGAGTGATCATCCTGTTTGGCTTTTCGGGCTGCGGCGTATCGGGATGGTGGTTCCCGCAAGAAACTGCGCCGGCAGCAAAATCTTCCCGTGACTTTGGTGGCTGTGCTGCCGTCCAGGAGGGTGCTGAGGCTGTCCTTATCCGTAAAAAAATAGGCGGTATTCCCTCTCCTTCCAGATTGTTTATGGCATTAGCGGCCGTCAGTAAGATTTTACGAAAAAGAAAACCTATGCGTCTGGATTGATCTGGATCGCAGTTGTGACGGGACAGGCAGCATTTTTTCCGGATGGCGAAAATACGAGCCTGAAAATTGTGTCGGCAAAACATATTATTCAGATTGGTCAAATGAAAAAAGAGTATAAAAAAATACCTGTACAATGATAATTGCTAAGTATTCATTTCATCTTTCTGATGTTGTTGAGTGCTTCATTGGTATGATAAATTAACTAATTAAATTACTATGCACCGTTTATTTAAAACTAATGTTTTTTTAATATATTTTAAAATAGTAGATGATATGTATAAAATCTGGAAAACTTCAACAGTTTGGCAGCAAAGATGATGACTACTGGATATTTCTGGAAAGACAAGAAGCAAAGCAGCCTGAAATAGTAAAATGCAGTTTTATCCGAGAGTTCCGCTGTATTGCATACCGTGACCTGGAAATACAAAGAAAAAGTAAGCCTGACAAAAAATAAGGGAGAATTGAAACAAGGCTTTTCGGTGTTCATCTGGCTTCTACAGGAAATATAATACAAAGAAAAAATAATTTGGAGTATGCAGTTTACTGCTGAGAAGATGCGTTGCCAAGATTTTGGTTTAGGGGCATAGTACGCGCTAACATCTCTTGGCAAGTAACCTTTCGCAACAAGGAAGCATGCGTATGGACGAGCATAGAATCAGGGAAATTGCCGGCATCTGTCTGGCTCTGCGCAAGCGCGCGGATTTTTTTCTCAACACGGAACCTGAAAATCTCAATACTGAAGATCTTGACCTGGTTGCCCAGGAACTCGAAGAGCTTGCACAGCGCGTGGACGGGCTCATCGAATACGCCGATGACGGCAATTTGTAACGTTTAGTCTCACCAAAGGGTGTTTCGCCCGGCTATATCGCCTCACTTAACTGTCTGCTCAAGCGCTTTGCGCAACTGGCTGGTTGTGAACAGATCTCGCAAGACCATGGGAGCGCTGTTCGCATCACCAGCGGGAAACAGGGCCACCACCGGTATGCTGTTGCTTCCGAGCTTGCGCAGCAGGGTCTCGGCAGCAGGATTGGACTGAGTCATGTCCGCCTGGAGCAGCACCAGATCATGGGCCTGGCGCAGGGAAGTCAGAGTCTTGGGCGTCAGGACGGTCATTTCCAGAAATTTGCAATTCGGGCACCAGTCCGCGGTGAAATCGATCATCATCGGGCGTTTGCCCAGCTCCTGCCGGAACCGTTGCTGACTGAACGGTTCCCATTGGGCCATGGGCGAGGGCGTGGATACGGCGTACGCTCCGGCTCCCAGGGCCACGGCCAGAGCCAGGGCGCGGATGGAGAAGCGTTTGCGCCGGCTGTCCGAAAGCGTGGTCCATTTTCCCCAGATCCAAGACGCCAGCCCAACGCACCACAACAGCACCAGGGCCCGTACTTCATAGGAATCCGGAAGAATGGTGAACAAATACAGAGCAGTGGCCATGAGGAAAAAACCAACGGCCCGCTCCAGGTGCAGGTTCCAGCCTCCGGGTTTGGGAAACAGGTTCACCAGGCCCGGAAAAATGATCATTATAATGTAGGGCAGGGCCATGCCCAGGCCGATGCTGAAAAAAACCAGGATAACGGTTTCGGGCGGCCGGTTCAGAGTCCAGCCCAGGACCCCTCCCAGAAAAGGACCGCTGCACGGGGTGGCCAGCAGCGTGGCCAGCAGTCCGGTGAACAGCGCCTGGAGGCGCGGCCGTTTGCTGGTGTCGATGCCGGTTTTGAGATCCAGCACCGGGAGATCGAAAACGCCGAACAGGCTGAGACCCAGGGCAAAGACCAGGGCCATCAGCACCATCATGGCGCCGGCCTGCTGGAACAGCTGCCCCCAGGCCAGGTCCACCAGTCCGAACAGGGCGCCCAGAATCAGAAAATAGCCCAGAATGCCCAGGCTGAAAAACAGATTGTGCTCGCGGAAATGGCGCGTACGTTTGCGCTTGTCTTCCATGCCGCTTACCGCCATGAGGCTGGAAAGCTTCAGGCTGATCACCGGGAGCACGCAGGGCATGAAATTCAGAATGAGCCCTGCGATCAGACCGAACAGAATGGCCTTGGCCAATCCGCCCACCTCGAGGTCCACAGAAAAGTATTTGGGAGTGATCTTCAGCTCGGAAAGCCAGTCCGCAGTGGCGCTCTTTGCCTCATCTGTGGATCCTTTTGCCGGCTGTGAGATCTCCGTACCGGCGCTATCTCCCGAAGACGCACCTGCGGGCAGAGACACGGTGTCCGCGCTTTTGGCCGCAACGGCCGGGGCACTGGATGTCGCAGCCTTGTAAGCTTTCCACCAGGGCTGCGTACGCGCATCGGGAAGTGTGTCCGGCTTCAGGTCGGTCCAGGTGTTGTTGGCGGGTTTGTCCACATACCAGCAGCTGGAATCCGAGCAGAGCAGCATGTTCAAATGCCCGTCCAGGGTCAGTGAAGCAGAGGCATCCGGCGTATTGCGCAAAGTCACGAACAGGGGCGTGGTCTCGGGGTAGAGGTTGACGCTGCCTTCGGGAAACAGGGGATCCTTTTTCAGAACTCCCGCCGGGTAGGCCACACTGGCCAGGACAGAATCCGGGGTGACCGCGACTTTCAGACTGGTGGGTTTGGCCATGGCGCTGCCGGGGCGGTGCGCATAGGCATGGATGCCCTGGTCGGGCGTCATCCAGAGAATGGCCAGAAGAGATCCGGCCGTATCGCCCAGCCGGAAAAGTTCCCAGCGGGCTTCGTAGGGCAAACGCTGGGGCTCGCTTACGCCGGAGTCGTTGGTCAGCGCGGAAAGGTCCGGCAGTCCGGACTGGTCGGAGCTGTCAGTGGCCCCAGGCAGTTGGGGGATGGGAATGTCCTGCTGTCCGGGCAATTCCGGCGCGGCGCTTGATTGCGCATAAGCATACGCGGACAACAGGATGAGAAGGATACAACAGCTTATGATCGCGCGCGGGAAACCCAGCTTCATGAAACGCCCCATGGTTCGAGGTTGTCGGATGATCTTATAATACGTGTCCCAGGCCGGGCTCGCAAGCCAATTGATCTATGAGCTTGCGATGCCCTGCGGGAAAAGCGAAATCCAGCAGGCCGGAGAAGGGTACCCAGCGGTATTCCGTGGCGGCATGCAGCCGGGGGGTTGGCAGCGTGCCGGGATTGTCCGCAAGGGTGCAGATGAAACAGTGCAGCCGGACACGGTATTTGGTGTAGCCGTGCCGGATGACGCCGAGGAATTCGCGCGGACGTACGATGAATTCGGTTTCTTCCTCGAATTCGCGTGACGCTGCCTGGGCCGCGGTTTCTCCGGGCTCGATGCGCCCGCCGGGAAATTCCCAGAGGCCGGGCCAGGCCCCCTTGGGCAGACGTTTCTGGATGAAAAAATGTTCCTGGTGAACCAGCACGCTGGTGACTACTTCCAGCGGTATCAGCTGCATGGATTTGGCGGGTACGGGGCGTTCCTCGGCAATATTCAGCCTGCGGCTTTCGCAAAGAGCCTCCAGCGGGCAGTCCGCGCATTTGGGCTTTTTGGAGCAGACCATGGCGCCCAGATCCATCATGGCCTCATTGAACAAACGCGCCTTGCCCGGAGGCAACAGCAGGTTGGACAGCTCCACGATACGCGCGTGGGTCTGGGGATCTTTCACGGGTTTGTCCAGGTCGAACATGCGCGAGAGTACGCGTTCCACATTGGCGTCTATGGCAGGAACATCCTGGTTGAAGGCCAGACTGCGGATGGCGCCTGCCGTATAGGGGCCGATGCCGGGCAGGGCCAGAAGCGACTCTTCATCCTGCGGCAGGGTGGCCTGGTGCTGTTCCAGGAGTTTTCTGGCCGTGCGCTGCAGATTGCGCGCGCGGTTGTAATAGCCCAAACCTTCCCAAAGCCTGAGCACCTGTTCCTCATCGGCACGGGCCAGGCTTTCCAGGTCGGGAAAGGTCCGCATCCAGCGCTGAAAATAGGCCACTCCGCGTTCCATCTGGGTCTGCTGGAGCATGACCTCCGAAACCAGCACTTCATACGGTGCGTAGTGTTCGCGCCAGGGCAGCGGACGCTTGTGCTTGTCGAACCATGCCAGCAGTCGCCGGCGCATTTCCGCCACCAGGCGCGGTGTGGGGAGATGCTGGGATTTTGTGGTCAGGTCAATTGTCCCGGACGCCGTGTTCGGTGCCGGGGAAGAAGGCGTCAGCGATTGAGTCGTGGAATTCGTCATGTGAACCGTTATCGCATTCGGGCCCAGATGCGTCTGCAGGTGCTGATGGCCAGGCGCGCCGGGTTGAATGATTCGGGTTTGAGTGTTTGCGGAATCTGCAGCCCGTGCGCATCGAATTGGTCGGGCTGCTGCAGGGGAAAGCTCAGGTTGGCTGCTTCGCTGTCCGGCAGGCCGCGTTTGAAGGCTTCATTCCAGAGGGGCACATCCGCGGGTTGCAGGTCGAGCAGGCTGTAGAGGGCCGTATCCAAAGCCACGGGCGAGGCGGCAGAAGCCAGCAGTCCGAGTTCAAAGGGGCTGCCGTCCACCGGCCCTTTGACGTGCATGGCCACGATGCCGTCCAGCAGCGAATGGACCGGAGGCAGGACTTCGCGGATTTCCAGCAGCAGGCTGTGAAAACGGTTTTGTTGATCCCCATGGCGAAAATGGGCCACGGCCTTGCGTACGCCCGCTACACAGCCGAAAAGGTTTTTGACCGCTCCGGTGACGCGCATCTGGCCGTGAGCCTTGAGCTTGGGCAGGTTCAGAAGCCTGTCGTACTGGTAGACCTTGAAGGAGATCCCCACACGCAGGCCGCAGGGCAAACGCCGTACGCGCGCATGATCCAGGTTGATCACGCCGACGCCCAGCGGGTCGAGCAGGGCGTTGAGCCCGAGGTCTCGGGCCACGCTGCGGGCCGAACCGAATCCGGGCGAATCTCCTACTTTCGGGGTGGCGCCGTGATCCAGCACATAGCTGCAGGCCGCGGCGATGATTGCCGGGTGCGTACAGGCCAGGCCGTCCGGAGTTGTCCGGAGCAGATTGGGCTTGAGCAGAATTCGTTCGCCTTGTGCCGGAACAAATCCGGCTGCCTGGAGCGTCTCCGCCACCAGGCGCGAAAGCATGGGGTCCGTGTAGCCGGCCGCCTGGGCCAGGGCCACGGGAAAAGTCCGCGTATCCTCAGACATGGGAAGGTTCTCCAGGATCAGATAAAGGCGTCCATGTGTTTAAGCAGAAAGCGTTCGTGGGCTTTTTCCTGTTCGGCAAGCCAGAGAAAGGTCTCGCGTTCGTCCGGTTCCGCACTGCGCTCGGCAAGCGTACGGTACAGGTCGAATGCGCTGATTTCCATTTCCAGGGCCAGTTCGGCCAGTTCCACGCATTGCCCCTGTCTGGCGCTGTCGATCCAGGGGGCCAGATCCGGCATGGATTTGCCGCCCTCGAGAACATCGCCCGCCATGGAGGCGTACAGATCTTCGAAGGGTTGCAGAGGGGGCGCGGCGGAATCAGGCTGCTCCTGCAGACTGGTTGTACAGAATTCTGGCATGTTCGGTTTCCATGGAGACAAGCTGCTGCATGAGTTTGCACAGGGCCTTGTCCGGACTCGCATCCCGGATGGACTCGTAGAGCAGCTGCGCGCCCTTTTCCAGATTAATGGCCGTGAGGCAGGGTTTCACGCATGGATGCCGAATCCTTGAATACCTGAAGATTGGGCAGCCCGTCCACTGCCTGGCCGTTCCACTGCAGGAATCCCCCCCTCGAGATTATGGATCTCCTTTTTTGACCAGCCCATGTTCCAGCGCATGCCTTGCGGCCCGGGCGGAACGCGTGCCTGCGCGGCAATAAAACACATGGGGCAGATCAGAATCCAGCTTGCCCTTTCCTCCCAGCAGGTCGGGCAAGGGAAGCGGAATGGCTCCGGGGATGTGCCCCTGCTGATACTCCTTTGGGCTGGCGTACGTCCACCAGCGCGTACGTCCTCCTCGGCAATGCGAAGCAATGAACCGGCGCAGCTGACCTGCATCTATGGTGAGAACCTCGGGCACGATCTGTTCCCTCCAAAAATCAATTCTGATCGAATGTTGAAGTGAAAACTATTTCAGGATCCCTCGGAAGCGTCCTGTAATAGCGAATGGTCGGGTTGCCGAAAAGCATGGCGCCGCCGATGAGATGCTCGGCGGGGATATCCAGCAAGGTACGCAGTTCCTTTGCAATGTCCTCGATGGCCCATTTGAGGGAGTCCGGCCCACAAGGTGCCCACGCCATGGCTGGTCGCGTAGAGTTCGAAATAACTGAGTCCGACTGACGCAGTCTTCGCGGGGGGTGGCGGTGGTCGCCGCGCGCGGATGCCACCAGCAGGTGCGGAGCACCGCGAAAAAATGACGTCGTTGCCTTCGTGCCAGACTTTTACAAAGCCGTTGAAACACTCGAAACGCCTGGGCAAACACCTTCTGTTCCACCAGGCGGGTCAAGGTATTCATTACATGCTCGCGAAATTCCTCCATGAACGCAAGTGAATCAATCACCGTATAGCGTACGGCCATACTGTTTACCCCGGTGGGCGCGTGACCGGCCGTGTGCACCAGATGACGGATGAGCATTCGGTCCAGGGGCGCTTTCTGGAAATGCCGGATGCTGCGTCTGCCCTTGATCAGCACCTTGAGTCTTTCGGGATCGGCAGATGGTCGGCCAGCGGGGTGCAGTCCTCTGGAAGGCGGCCGTGAATATTGATGGCTCCTGTTTTACAGACAGCCAGGCAGTGCAGACATTTGATGCATTCGTCGGCGTGTTCCGGCACACCCGTGGAAATCGCTTGTCGTCCAGCATCAGAATATGGGCGCGGGCAAGCCCGTACGCATGATCCCTCGCCTCGGCATTTATCCAAATCAACTGTAAAATCCAGCATGTGCGACCTCCGGACAGTACAACCAGACAGCAAGGTCCGGGTTAAAGAATAAGACCGGCCACGCCCCTCCGCAAGAGGCGAAAGGCTTCGGCATGGTTTTTTTACTATTATAAGGATATATAACCTCGCCGTATGTGGCAACCGATGTCCCAAAAAAGCTGATGCGAGGGAGGATTCATGCAATTTCAATGGAAAGGAGTTGTGGCGAGCCTGGCGCCCACCATCGCCGGTATTTTGGAGGGGCCCTTGTACGGGTTGGGGATTTCAACCCTGTCCGTGGCCTTGTTGAAGCGGGCTGACGGCCAGGAGGACGAAGTGGTGGAAGCCCCCCCCCCCCCCCCCCCCCCCCTGCGTACGTTGACGCCCCGAGGTCGTTGAGGCCGTGCGACAGGCCGAGGTGCAACTGCAGGAGCGTGTGCAGGCACTGGGAGTTGATCTGGCGTCGTTGCAAAATAGCTCGGCTCGCGGACCAGGAGAAGTTGCAGGGCTGGAGCAGACGCAGTCAAGCTCGGAAAAAACTCCGAGACTGCTGGCCATTGTGGTGCTGGCCGGTTTTTTTCGTTTCCGTGGCCTATGTTTTTCTGGGCAGCATCCAGCCGGAGGTGGCCGGTGTGGCCGGGACGCTCATCGGCTATGTCAGCGCCAAGGGCCGATACGGTGGTGGCCTATTATTTCGGTTCCTCCGCAGGATCCGCTGAGAAAAATCAGATGATCCGGCTGGCGTTGGGCAAGGAGCCCGTACAGTCGGGGGCAGACGTCGGCAAAAGTGTAATCAGCGCGCAAGGGGGAGTGCCATGCATGAACATGAACTGGAATTGCTGCAGCGCAGCATCGGCGGCCTGGAGGCGGCGATCAAGGAATTGCGCGAACAGCAGTCCGCCCAGCAGACCGTTCTCGCCAAGATCGAAACCATGCTCACGGAACGTTCCAGCGTCTGGGACAGGTCCATTCTGGAAGTGCGCGCGGATGTGGAATCACTCAAAAAAAGGCTCTGGGCCATCACCGGAGCGGCAGCTGTTTTTTTCGGCTCTGGGAACCAGAATTCTGGACAGGATTTTGTGACAGGAGGCTGGTGCTGCCTGCGAATGGAGTATTCTGCATTTGTGAAAAGTAAGACAAGGTCGTGATTTTGCCTTCTCATTGTGTACGGACATATTTTGGCATAGGTAGGTCTGATCATGCAGTAGCAAGTAGTTTGATTTTATAGTGATACGGTCTGAAAACAGGATGTTGCAATCGAACCTCCGAAACCAAGGAGACCCTTAGTATGTCTGATACGCAAAGCAACAATGCAGAAGTGTATCCGCAATGCGCAGTCTGTCCGTATGAATGGCGCGAGCGGTACTGCCCGTACGCCTGGGGGCAAGGCTCCCAAGAATTGTCCTTCCGTCCGTGACAAGGATCTGGCCCGTGCAGCTGTGGAAGTGATGAAGGCCGACAAGAAACTGTATAAATTCGCCCAGCAGTCCTGCATGCAGGAAGCTGCCGGCTACGGCAACCGCGAATTGGGCTACGAGTTCGTCAAACCCATCAAACCGCGGATCTGGAGATTGTGGAATTTGCCCGCAGAATGGAGTTCGAGCGTATCGGTCTGGCTTTTTGCGGCGGCCTGCGTACGGAAGCGAAGATCGTGCATGAGTTTTTCGAGGCCGCAGGATTTGAAACTTTTTCCATCATGTGCAAGCGCCGGCCGCATTCCCAAGTCCGAACTGGGAATCACCAAAGAATGGCAGGTAGATACCGAAGCGGACCAGGAAACCACCTGTCACCCCGTATTTCAGGCCATGGCTGCCAACCGCCACAAGGTGGATTTTTGCGTCCTGCTGGGACTGTGCGTGGGGCATGACTCCATGTTCATCAAATTCTGCG
>CAXXHY010000054.1:0-64483 GCA_963667575.2 Desulfovibrionaceae bacterium
TTTGCCGCGCAGAAAGTCCACGTCGGCTTTGTCTTTGACGCCGAAGCCCAGGGCCAGGGGCAGGTCCGTGGCGGCGCGGCAGCGGGCCAGGTAGGAGTCCAGGTCCTTGGAGAAATCCGTTTGCGCTCCGGTAACGCCTTTGCGTGCGACGCAGTAGATGAAGCCGTCCGCGAATTTGTTGATATAGCGCATACGCTCGTCCGAAGTGGTGGGCGTGTAGAGGAAAACAGGCGTCATGCCGTGTTTTTTCATGCCTTCGAGATATTCCTCACCTTCTTCCGGGGGAACGTCCGCCACAATGGCCCCCTGCATTCCGGCTTCGGCCATGTCCTTGGCGAATCTGTCCGGTCCGTATTTGAAGAGGATGTTGTAGTAGCTCATGAACAGAAAGGGGATGGGGAAGCGGCCGGCCAGTTCCCTGGCGCAGTCAAAGCACTTGGCCACGGTGGAGCCGCTGTCCAGAGCCTGCTGGTTGGTACGCAGAATCACAGGACCGTCTGCCGTGGGTTCGGAAAAGGGGATCTGCAGTTCGATGATGTCCACCCCGGCCTCCACCATGGCTTCCACCACGCGTAGGGAGTCTTCAAAGGACGGATAGCCCAGGACAATGTGCGTCATCAGCAGGATGTCCTTTTCCTTGCGTTTGTTCAGGATGTATTCTTTAAGCATTGTAGCTCTCCGCTTTTTTCCGGATGAAATCTTTCCATTTTGGGTCGTCAATGGCGTCCGCCACCGTAAAGATGTCCTTGTCGCCGCGGCCGGACTGGTTGATGATGATGCTGTCCTCCGGGGAAAGCTGTCCGGCTTCCTTGAAGGCCTGGGCAAAGGCGTGTGATGACTCCAGAGCCGGGATAAGTCCTTCCTTTTTCACTGCCAGGGAAAGCGCCGCAACCACTTCCTTGTCCGTGGCCGCCTCGAAACGAACGCGCCCCGTATCGTGCAGATGGGACAGAATGGGCGAGACGCCCACGTAATCCAGCCCGGCAGCCACGCTGTGGGTTTCGAGCATCTGGCCGTCGTCGTTCTGCAGAAAATAGGTCTTGTAGCCCTGGGCCACGCCCACGCTGGAATCCTTGCAGGCCAGGCGTACGGCGTGCATCTTGGAATCGATGCCGTGTCCGCCGGCTTCCACGCCCACCAGCTCCACTTCCTTGTCATCAAAAAATCCGCTGAATACACCCATGGCGTTGGAGCCGCCGCCTACGCAGGCGTAAACCCGCTTGGGCAGTTTGCCCGTACGGTCGAGAATCTGTTTGCGGGCTTCCATGCCGATGATGGACTGGAACCAGGCCACCATTTCGGGAAAAGGATGCGGTCCGCAGGCCGTGCCCAGCACGTAGTGCGTGTCGCCCATGTTGGTGACCCAGTCGCGGAAGGCCTCGTTGATGGCGTCCTTGAGAATGCGCGTGCCCTGAGTGACCGGAACGACCTTGGCCCCCAGCTGCTCCATCCAGAACACATTGGGACGCTGTCGTTCGACGTCCACCTCGCCCATGTAGATGGTGCAGTCGAAGCCGAATTTAGCGGCCATGGTGGCCGTGGCCACGCCGTGCTGTCCGGCGCCGGTTTCGGCGATGACCCGTTTTTTGCCCATGCGTTTTACCAGCAGTCCCTGTCCCATAACGTTGTTGGCCTTGTGCGCGCCCGTATGGTTCAGGTCTTCCCGCTTGATGTAGATCTGCGCACCGCCGAAATGGGCGCTGAGGTTGTCCGCGTAGGTCAGCGGGGTGGGGCGGCAGGAGTAGCTGGACATGAGTTCGACGTATTCCTGCCAGAAAGCCGGATCGGCCTTGGCTTCGTTGAACGCTTGCTTGAGTTCGTCAAATGTGGCGATGAGAATCTCGGGGAGAAACGCACCGCCGAACTGTCCGTAATATCCGGTTTTAGGCATTGGACAGGCCTCCAAGAGTTTGGGTGAAAACAAAACGATCCGTACGGCAGTACAACGCCGAATAGATGGCGCTGGGTGCGTCGGGAAAATGCAGATACCGGGAAACATTCAGAATAGGCGTGGACTTGGAAAGCTCCAGCAGCCGGGCCAGGTCAGCGTCCGGATAGGAAATACGGAAATGCTGCTGCCCGCCCTGGCATTCCAGATGGAAGCGGTCCCTCACGAGCTGCGAAAGAGACTGGTCTCCAAGGTCCATGTCCGCCAGCCCCGTGAACAGGGCCGGATGCAGAAAAATATCTTCCACCAGCACGGGGGTATCCTCCACATGGCTGAGACGGCGCAGAAAATAGGCGCTGGCTCCTGCAAAGGGATTGTCCGTATCCTGTCCCACTTCCAGAAGCCGGGGGCTCTGGAGCAGCTCCACCTGGGGCGTGTGTCCGGTCTTCCGGAACGAGGCCATGGTGCCGGCCAGGGAAAACAGATCGATCTCTTCGCGCTGCGGAGCCACGTAGGTGCCGGAGCCGCGCCTGCGGATCAGGATGCCCCGCCGGACCAGACTGTCGATGGCCTGGCGTACGGTGGGTCGGCCTATGCCGTGTTCCGCGGCCAGGACATTTTCCGAAGGAATACGCTCTCCCTCGCCGATGCTGCCTTCGCGAATCTGGCTGAGAAGCAGCTCTGCGAGCTGGTGGTACAGGGGTAATGGTGAATTCTTGTTCAACATGATGAAAAAGTTTTACCGGAGATTTGTAAAGTTGTCAATACAACTTTACAGGTTTTGAAGGAATTTGGCTGAAAAGAATTATCGACTTGTAAGGCAGGAGTGAGTGTCACTCGTTTCTGCGAGCGAAAGCAATGATAGGAACTGTCTGGAATGTCAATGTAAATCGGACATCTTGCTGACAGTTCGAGCTGTTCCATGTTTTTTACATATAATGATGACACAGGAAGAAGTATGGTCAGCTCACATTATAATGATGCAGGCATGAGAGTTTTAGCCATTTTCAAATACGCCCGTACAACGAACTTGTCGCAGGACTTCGCACAGGGGCCAGTTTGATCTGAGGATTATAACTCCGCTGTATTTTAAAGTTTTACCGCACACAGGCTTTCATCCCAATGCACCGTGATTACTCAGTCCGGGACTCCGCCAGGACACTTCAGTCACTTTCCGTACGCTGTATGTTCGTGTCTTTTGCTTATCTGCGCAGGAAAGGAAAGATATTTCCTCTTAATAAGAGAGGGATAACGAAATAACAAAGGGTTCCCTGGTGGAGTCTGACAATTGTATATTTTGTGTAAAATATTAAGTCTTTTGTTCAACGTGCAATATAGATTTGCGATATTGAAAAATTTTATCACGCATAAAAAATGATATTTCTGTAAGGTAAGTATTTCTTTCTGTAAGTGTTAGAGTTGCTTTTTGCTATTGCTACTTGCAATTTTGATTGGAGTTTCGTACATGGTTTCGGTTGGAGCCAATATATGTTTAGTATTCAACGTAACTACAAAATTTTTGCAGCTAGAAAAATATCATATATTTTGTATATCTTCATCGTTTTGAATTTAATGTCCTCTCTGTGCTGCTGTTCCAGCGTACAAGCAGAGTCCATAAACAGTATTGATACGGGAAAGCTTGAAAAGTCTGATCAATCAAAGAAGTGTTCAGATGCAATTTTGCAACGACTGCAAGCGGTGGTTGATCCGGAATATGATATCAGCATAGTGGATCTAGGCCTTGTAAGCAGCGTGGATTGCGATGCCGTTGCCAGGGTAAACACCATCGAGATCATCCTTACTTCCTCCAGGTGCCCCTTTATCAAGGACATGGTCGAAGATATCAAATCCGTTTCCAGATCACTGTACCCCAGAAGAGCGGCCAGGGTGGTGGTGGATATGGAGACCCACTGGCGCCCGTCGTTCATGACAAAGCGGGGCAAGGAGCTGTTCTGGGGAAAGACGCAATGATCATTCAGGCTCTGTCGCTGGGAGCTTCGGCCGGGTTGTATTGCATTGCCAAATGCGCCCCTTCGCTGGCGTCATTGGTATTGATTGCCCCGGAAAAAGGCGTGAGAGCCGGGATGCTGCTGGGCGTATTCCTGACAGGAAGATTGGCCGCGTACTGTTTGCCTGGTTTTTCCGCAGGTCCGTCAGGGAAGGTGAGCCTTCCCCGACGGGTTGGTTTAGCGGCTGGTGCGGCAACCCCGTGAACAAGGCCTTTATCGCCGTACAGCCTACTCGCCGATGATTTTGATCAGGGCTCGCTTGCGTCTGCGGCCGTCGAACTCTCCATAAAAGATCTGTTCCCAGGTGCCGAAATCCAGACGTCCCCCGGTTACGGCCACAACCACTTCGCGTCCCATTATCTGCCGCTTCATGTGCGCGTCCGCGTTGTCTTCACCGTGATTGTGGCGGTATTGGCTGACAGGTTCATGCGGTGCGAGCTTTTCGAGCCAGACATCGTAATCGTGATGCAGCCCGGACTCGTCATCATTTATGAAGACGCTGGCTGTGATGTGCATGGCGTTGACCAGAACGAGCCCTTCGCGGATTCCGCTCTCTTGCAGCGCTTCCTCCACCTGGGGGGTGATGTTGATGAATCCGCGTCTTGACGGAACATTGAACCAGAGTTCTTTGCGATAGCTTTTCATGGAGAATCCTCGATGTTGAAATGTATTGTTGAAAACATTCATTGCATAGCATCTGTCAGTTGCTGCGGGACGATCTATCGATATGGCTGAAAATATTAGAATATCGCTTTTCCTAGGCATTTGCCTCCCGTCCAACAATGGCATGACCACGCTCAGGAAGCGTTGCAGGAAAAGTACTGATTTTCTGCGTGGATTGCTAACATAATGGGTCATTTTTGGAAAGTTCAGGTCAGAATGACACAGTGTAACACTGTAAATTTACATTGGTAAAAATTAAAACTATTTGAAATATAAAAGGAAATTTTTAGGTGCGTATTTTGCTAAGTGGTATTTTGGTACCATTTGTTTACATATTTCAGATGAAAGACCGAGGTTAATGCTGAAAGTCTGCGAAATATGTAGGAAAAATTGTTAGGTGCGCATTTTGCTGTAACGTATCACGAAAAAAGTAGTTTACATGGGAGACAGGACGCAAAGGTTTTGTGAAATAAATAACTTTCAAATTGTAAAATGCATTCAGTATCTAGGGGTGGATTCTGCAGTAATGACCTAACTCAGTTATTTTAGAAAGTATTTTTTACCAAAGGAGGGTAGTGGAAAACTAAAAGTGCGGGAAAAAAAAGTTGTAATCGCCATTTTTCTATTTTTTTGGTAGATGTGCTTCCCAAAAGGAATGCTCAGGAGAAAAAACCACGGGAGTGCGACTCTTTTTTTCGCCAAAAGAACGAAATTCTGCAAGAACGAAGGGTTATGAATTGTGAAAAAAATAACGATCCTGTGAATTTTATTTTTCAATGGGTTTAGTGAAAAATTTCACATTCTATCAAAAAAAATAGGCTTTTGTTAATAAATTTTGGGGATTGACACATCTTCAAAAATGTATCAATCACTTGCACAAGAGAACGGGCCATCAACCAATTGCAACAAAAGGGGAATATCGGTGCAAAAACGTTATATGCCCATTACTATTCTAGCCCTGGTCCTGGGCGTAGTGGGAATCGTTGGCTATTTGATGCCTGAAACTGGTGAGGCTACGCCTACCCGAGTGTTGTTGCCCAACACCGGGGGAGCGGTCGTGTTCAACCATAAGGAGCATGCCGAGAAATTCGGCATTGCTTGTGAAAAATGTCACCATGAGCAGAAGCCTGGGTCAAAAAGTGCCATGCCATGCGGACATTGCCATCCCGTTGAGTTTACCGATGCCTATTTAAAAGATCATCAGGAGAAATTCGCGGGCAACAAAGAGATGTGCCAGATGTGCCATCACATGTCCTTTACCGAGCGCAGCAAGTACGATCATGACGCGCACAACGCGGATTATACGCCGGATTGTACGGACTGCCACCACGATACGGACATTGAAGAGACTCCTACCAACTGCAACGAATGTCACGATCAGAAAGGTTCAGAGGGCATGCCCTCCGTACGCGACGCCGTGCATTCGCGCTGCGCCACCTGCCATGAGGATGCCTTTGATGAAAAGCTGGCAGGATGCACCCATTGCCACAACGCAGTGGGAAGTGGTGCCGGAGCCAGCAAGGGACACGCGGATGTAAACGTTCCGTGTGAATCCTGTCATTATCAGGAAGAAAAATCCCTTATTCCGGCACGAGGTGAGATGTTCCACGAGAGCTGCATGGGCTGTCACAAGAAGATGGGTAAAGGCCCCTATGACAAAGCAGCCTGTAACAAATGCCATATTAAGTGAATGCCATGACAAAGCCTACATTTACACTTACCACAGGCGCAGAGGTCACTATTCAGGAAGGTCCGGCACCCAAGACGGTCAATGTTCCGCTCGCAGGCCATTCTTCCAAAACCATCAAAAAGAAAGCGCTCGTTTCTCTGGGATCGCTGATTGCTGACCACCCGGCAAAGCATGTCGGCGATCTGCATTCACCCATTCAAGGGATCGTCGCGGAAGTCACCGCGACAATGGTCGTTATCAAAGAAGAACTCCCCAAGGTCAAAGAAGGCGAAGAGCCGCCGGCGTTTCCGGAAGTGGAACTGGCCGAGCTCTCCGATATTGACGGCGATGATCTCGCTGCCATCCTCAAGTCTCTGGGCGTGAGCACCAAAACCCTGAAAAAGACGGGAATGATCATTCTCAACGCAGTTAATCCCGAACCAGGGCTCAACGTGCATGAAGTGCTGCTCAAAACGGAGCGTGAAACGCTGTCGCGCGGCCTGGCGGTGCTGGAAAAACTGGCGGCTCCTTCGGAAGTCAAGCTGGTTGTCTCGCAGGAAGGAGTGCAACCACTTCACGGAACCACCGTGGTCAAGGTTTCCGACAAGTACCCCAGCGGCCTGGAGCTGTTCGTCACCAAAGCCGCAACAGGGCATTACGGCTCCGAAGGCGTCCATGTGGTCAGCCTTCTGGAACTCTGGTCCCTCGGCCGTGTGGTGGAAACCGGCCTGCCGCTGACCGAAACCGTTATCAACGTAAACGGCAAGGTCCTCAAGGCAAAGGTCGGCACGCCTGTTTCCGAACTGCTGGACGAAGTCGGCGCACAATACGGCCCCAAGGATACTGTTATTCTGGGCGGCCCCATGCGCGGAGAAGCTTTGTCCGATTTGAGTATCGGCATTGGAAAGTGGGATCAGGCGATAACGGTAATTCCGAACGGGACCTTCCCGCCGCTTACGGACATGCCCTGCATCAACTGCGGTGAGTGCGTGCTCCGTTGCCCGGTCAAGCTCTCCCCCGGCGTGCTTAGCCGGTACGCGGAGTTCCAGTTGTGGGACAAGGCCAAAAAAGAAAACATCGCCTACTGCATCGAATGCGGTATCTGCGGTTACGTTTGTCCCTCGCGGCGCCCGATGTTGCAATACATCCGGATTGCCAAGCAAGAAATCGCCGCCATTGAGGCGCAGACGGCAAGCTGTCGTCTCACAGGCGAATAACCCACGAAATTAAGAAGGATAATGTCCATGGCAAACGAGGCTGCAACCAATTTGCTTACCGTACAGGCTCCGCCCTTCTGGCACAGCGGACGGACGGTGCCACGGATGATGCTTGAAACAGTTTTGGCCCTTCTTCCGGCGGCGATCATGGCGATCGTCTATTATGGTTTTGATGCCGTCAGGGTCATCGGGCTTTCCTGCGCCACAGCAGTGGCCGCCGAAGCCCTTTGTTGTAAAATCATGGAGCGCGAAAGCAGTATCGATGATTACAGCGCTCTGGTAACCGGCCTGCTTTTTGCGTACATCCTGCCGGCTTCCTCACCCTGGTGGATGGTGGTCATAGGCAGTGCCGTATCCATCATGGCCGCAAAGATGCTCTTCGGCGGTCTGGGCGCCAACCCCCTGTGCGCGCCCCTGGTGGGCTGGGCCATCCTGCGGGTTTCCTGGCCGGAGCACATGAGCGTGATCAGCACCATGCTGGATACCGACCTGGTGGATTACCTCAGCTACCTTAAATATTACGGACTGGATTCGGTGCAGGATGCAAGTCTGAACCTCATGTATATCGGCGAACAGCTCGGCGGCCTGGGTGCCGTGCAGGTGCTGGCCGTGCTGCTTGGCGGCATTTTCATGCTGATTCGCGGGCACATCCGGATTTACATCCCGCTGTCCTTCATCGTGGGCGTGTTCGCTACGGCCGCCATTTTCCACGGCATCGACAGTCAGGTCTACGCCAGCCCCATGTTCCATCTGGTCGCCGGCTCCACCCTGTTCGGGGCCTTCTTTCTGGCCACCGATACGGCTTCCTCTCCGGTGGGAGTTGTACCGATGATAATCTTTGGTTTGTTATGCGGCGTCATGGTGATCATCATCCGCGTTTACGGCATCTATCCGGATGGCGTACCGTTCGCGATCCTGCTCGCCAACCTGTTCATGCCGCTTATTGATCTCATCAAGCCTAAACCAATCGGTGCGAGGTAAGAGATGCGCGAAATCGCTTCCATGATAATCGTATTGTCCTTGATCTGCGCCATATCGGGGTTCATGCTGTCCTTTTTGAAGGAGAACACCGCCGGCGACATTGAAAAACAGGTTCTGACATATGTGCAGGGTCCGGCTCTGAAAACGGTTCTGACCGACTACGACAACGACCCCATTGCCGATCGTAAGAAGTTCACCATTGACGGTCAGGAAATGATGATCTTCCCGGCCAAGAAAGGCGGCCAGCTGAAACAGGTGGCCATGGAGACCTTCGGCAAGGGATACGGCGGCGACATCGGCGTTATCGTCGGTTTCAACACCGCTGACGATACGCTGGCCGGAATCGGCATCACCACCCTGAAGGAAACTCCCGGACTGGGCACCCGTATCACCGAGCCCAAATATACGCGCCAGTTCCGTGGAAAAGGGCTGGACGGTATCGAACTCAAGTCCAAAGGCGGTCCCATCGACGGTGTTTCCGGTGCGACGTTCTCGTCTGCGGGAACAGTCATTGCCGTCAACAAGGCCGTTGACATTTACAAGAACGAAAAGTCCAAATTCCAGGAAACTTGGAAGTAACTGCTAAGGAGCGTATTATGGCCAGTTTATGGAAAGAGTTTTCCAAGGGACTTTGGGATGAATTGCCGCCTTTTAAACTCGTACTGGGTCTTTGCCCGGTTCTTGCGGTTACATCCTCGGCGAACAACGGACTCGGCATGGGCATGGCGGTTATATTCGTGCTGACCCTGTCCAACGCCATCATCTCCCTGGTTCGGAATCTTATCCCTAAAAAAGTACGTATCGCGTGTTATGTCGCGATTATCGCCACCCTGGTCGTATCGGTGGAAATGCTGATGCAGGCTTATGCCTATCCGCTGTATCAGCAGCTGGGTATCTTCGTACCCTTGATTGTTGTCAACTGCGTCATTCTCGGACGCGCTGAGGCGTTTGCCGCCAAGAACACGCTGCTGCCTTCCATCGCGGACGGTCTCGGCATGGGCATCGGTTTTACCCTGTCCCTGACCTTTCTTGGTTCAGTCCGGGAAATCCTCGGCAACGGCACCTGGTTCGGACACCATATCATGTGGAGCAGCTTCGAGCCCTTCGCCATCATGGTAGCGGCCCCTGGCGCCTTCATTTGCCTGGGCCTGGTTTTGGGAGGTATGAACCTTCTGACCATCAAGAAGGCCAAGCGCAAGGGCGAGTCCGTACCGGAAGAAATGTCCGGCGACTGTCTTGCCTGCAACGCCTGCAGCACCGGCAAACCTCAGGCCTAACAGCAATCAATAAGGGATATCCATCATGGAATACTTTTTGATGTTCATATCGGCGATTTTTGTAAACAACATCGTCCTTGCCCAATATCTTGGAAACTGCCCCTATCTGGGGTGCTCCAAGGAAAAGGGCGTCTCCATAGGAATGGGCCTGGCCGTTATTTTCGTCGCGGTCATGGCCACCATCTTCACCTGGTTGACGCAGGCCTATGTTCTCGTCCCCTACGGTCTGGGCTACCTGCAGACCATCTTCTTCATTCTCATCATTGCCGCCCTGGTGCAGTTCGTTGAGATGTTCCTGAAAAAGATGGTGCCGCCTTTGTACAAATCCCTGGGTATTTTCCTCCCCTTGATCACCACAAACTGCGCAGTTCTGGGTATCGCCATCATCTGCCAGCGCAAGGAATTCGGATTCGGCACTTCGGTGTTCTACTCCTTTTCCGCCGGCATCGGCTTTCTCCTGGCCCTGGTGGTTCTGGCATCCATCCGCGAGCGGCTGGATATCTGCCGCGTACCGCAGTCGATGAAGGGAATGCCCATCGGTCTCGTGATGGCGGGCTTTATGTCCCTGGCCTTTCTGGCCTTCAAGTCGATGATCTCCTAGGGGAAGAGCTATGGTTACTTCAGTTTTGTTTTTGCTCGCACTGGGGCTTCTGGCGTCGGTCATCCTCGCCGTGGCCTCCAAAGTGCTGTATGTGGAAGAAGATCCGCGTATTGAAGCCGTCAGCGAAGCCCTGCCGGGTGCCAACTGCGGCGGATGCGGATTTGCCGGTTGCGACGGTTACGCCGCGGCCGTTGTACAGGATCCCAACATCGCACCCAACCTCTGCTGCGCCGGCGGCGCCGAAGTTTCGGCCCAGGTGGCCGAACTCACCGGCAAGGCCATGGGCGCCGCAGATCCCATGGTGGCCTTTCGTCGCTGCCTGAAAAACGAAGGCGAAGTCAAGCTGTGCTACGAGTATCAGGGCGTACCCAGCTGCGCCGCCGCAAAAATGCTGAACAATGGTCCGGATGCCTGCGGCTACTCCTGCCTGGGCCTGGGTGATTGCGTACGCGCCTGTCCGTTCGACGCCATTTACATCGCTCCCAATGGCATGCCCGCCATTGACATGGAAAAATGCACCGCATGCGGCAACTGTGTTCGCGCCTGTCCCAACGACATCCTCGAACTCATTCCCCAGCGTGCACGGGTCATGATCTACTGTTCGTCTCTGGACAAGGGCAAGGCCGTCATGGACGTGTGCAAAGTCGGTTGCATCAGCTGCATGAAATGCGTCAAGGAATGCCCGGCCAAGGCCATTAAGCTCGAAGGCGGACGCATCCAGATCGATCATGCGCTTTGCCTCGAATACGGCCCGGATTGCAATGAGAATTGCGCAGACAAATGCCCGCGCAACATCATCCGTTGCCTGCCCGCAGGCATGGGCCAGATGCACAAGGAACAGGCTGCCTGATTGACACACAGAACCTCTTCGACGGAGTGAGGTCAATGAAAGAGAATCCGACCATGAATAGAAGATGCTTTATCAAAACCCTGGGTGTCGCAGGTTTGGGACTGTCAGCCATGCCCGGCGTGGCCATGGCCGCCCTGAAGGAATCCGGCAACCGGGTTGTCAAAACAAAAGCCCTCATGGACACCATCGTGTCCATCACGGTAAGGGGCGTATCCAATACGCAGGCCCAGGACGCCATTGGCGCCGCATTCAAGAACATGGACAGCAATATCGCCGTGTTCGACCGCTTCGACAGCGCGACTCCCATCTCGCAGCTCAACAGCGCCGGCCGTCTCAAGGACGCGCCCCGCGAGCTGACCGCGCTGCTGAGCACGGCCAAAACCTACCATAACGCCACCAAGGGCGCCTTTGACGTGACTGTCGCCCCCCTGGTGGATCATTTGAATTCCGGCAAGGAAATCAGCAAGGCCGAGCTGCAAAATCTGCTCAGCCTGGTGGACGACGCGGCTCTGCACATTTCCGAGAGCGGTGTTTCCATGGACAAGCAGGGCATGGCCCTGACCACCGACGGCATGGCCAAGGGCTTTATCGTGGATATGGCCGCTCAGACGCTGCTGCAGCACGGTGTGACCAACTTCATGATCAACGCCGGCGGCGACATCCGTACCAGCGGTGAAGCCGCTCCCGGACGCGCCTGGCGCGTGGCCGTGGAAGATCCGGCTCAGCACGGGGACTACCCGGCCGTTATCTCCATGGGGCAGGGCGCCATCGCCACCTCGGGCGGGTACGAACGCCACCAGGGACTGCATTCGCATCTGGTGAATCCGCACAACGGCGGTTCCCCGAAAATCCGCCAGAGCGTTTCCGTATACGCGCCCAGCGTGATGCAGGCCGATATCCTGTCCACCTCCGTGAGCCTGATGACTCCGAAACAGGGCCTGGCCCTGATCGATTCGCTGCCCGGCGTGGAATGCCTCATCGCCGCAGGGCCCGGCGCAGTGATCAAATCGCGTAACTGGGGCTAGTTCTTCCCCGATTCAACGCGTGCCAAAAGAAATAAGCGCGCATCGGCTACAGCCGGTGCGCGCTTTTTTAAGTTCATTTTATGCGGCCGCCAATTTAGATGCCGGAGAGCAACTGCAAGAAAAACGAACATTCACGTATGAAAGATCCGTCAGCCGGAGCGGGCCCTTTCTTTTTTGAAAATCATCAACCGCAGACCGGGAATGATCCAATAGACCATGAGGGGCACCAGAACGGCCGTTGTTATGCCCGCCCGCAAAGGCATGGCCAATCCTGGGAACAGTCGGTTGATGAGCATGGTGAGTAGACAAACCAGAAGCCAGACGCAGAGCCAGGTTGCCAGAACAAAAAGCATCTTACTCATGGCTTTTGCCCTCATTGGTCATGAAGTCCTGAATAACCGCATAATATCCAGGTAGAATGGCATTGAGCTTCTGCACCCCCGAAGACGTCAGCCCGATGCGTTTGGCCCGTTTATCCTGCGTATCAACTGCGATTTCTACAAAACCGCTTTCTTTCAGGCTATGAAGCGTACGGGCCATGACAGGTTTGGATACATCCAGTCGTGCGGCAATTTCTCCAGCCGTTAATTGTTCTCTGTCCTGTTCGCGGTCGATCACGACACAAATCAGAAAGCGCAGCTGGGAAAAATCATGACCCGCGAAATACTCGTCAAGCCGGCGAATCAGAATGCTGGCCCGCCGCATGAGCTGCAAGGCGTCCTGAACCATATCCACCTGCATCTCGGGAAAACGCGTATGGTATCGTTCGAGTATTTCCCGGGAGGGAAGTTCTTTCAGAAAAAACATTACGCACCCTCCAGAAAAGCGATCAGTTGGGCGGAAGTGATTGCCTGGCCGAAGTGATGAACCACATGCTTGAGAACATGCTCGTGCTGCGCTTGTTCGAAAGCCGCGCAAGCGTCCTCTATGATGTAGGCGTTGTACCCCAGATCATGCGCCTCGCGCAGAGAGGACTCCACGCAGATATGCGTGGCGAAGCCCATAAAAAAGAGCGTGTTGATGTTTCTGTTGCGCAAGAAGGGATCCAGGGTGGCGTTTTTCAGCACACTGGCACCTGAACGCCCCGATACCACGAATTCTCCTTGCCGCGGAACAAAGTGTTCCACAAACTGCGAACCGCTTTCCATCCAGGTGCCTGCCGTTGGAATGGCCTTGCGCAAACCAAGTACATTCTTCCCCTGGTTGAACAGCAGATACTCAGGGTCCGTACGCATGTTGAGTCCGGCATGGGCAATGGCCAGGTCATGTTGCCGTGCTGCCTCGAGAACTTTTTCGGCAGCTGCGACTGCGGCTTTGAAGGGCGCTTTGTCCTTTATCAGAACCTGTTGCAGCCTTCCGTCCGGGGAAAGCCATTCGTGCTGAAATTCAATGGGAATAAGCGCGGCGTGCTGTTTTTTCAGGTTAAGCAATGACATGTTGATCTCCAGTTTTTTTCGTTAGCGTATTAAAAACTAGTTATCATGATAACTAAATTTAGATGAGGAATTTGTCAACCGGTTTTCCAAAGATCGTTTGCTGCGGAACGAAAATTGTTCCTTTAGAGAGTATTACAGGCGTGGTCATCGCATGGGGTGACCACGCGTTGTGATCATAGGAATGGATGCAAAGAAAAAGCGTACGCGGGGATAAATACGCAAGTTCTCCCCGCGCGCGCTTTTGTTACGCTTTTTAGGCAGCGCTGGTTTTGCCGCCTCTGCGTATGATTCGTACGCCGATGGCGAGATTGAAGAGCAGGCTTATGCCCAGCAGAGTCTTGAGCCAGACAGGGCTTTTCTGTTGCGTTTCAACCGGCTTTATCTTTTCAGATGCTTTTGTTTCCCCAGCCAGGTGCACTTCGCTTTTGAATTCCGCCCGATGCCCCATACCGTCGTTGCAGACTATTCGCCATGTGCCGGATCTGTCCGGTACGAAAGCGAACACGCCGTTTTTATCCGCACGGCCGTTCTGAAACTCCAGCTTGTCATCTCCCGGACCGTAAACCAGCACTTCGGAATAGGCCATGGGTTCGCCCGTGGCATAGTAGAAATGGACGGCCTCTTTGGGAGTCTGAACAGGTCCGGCCCCCACACCATGTGCGAGGACCGGACGAGCGAGGAGTAAGGGAACAATCAGACAGAAAAGCGTAACAAACGCTTTTCGCATGGCTACTGGATGGGGAAGACCAGAACCGAACGCATGACATGCTCGTTCAGCTTGGCGTTCTTGCTTTTTTCCTTGGCCTGCACGCGCACCATCCACAGACCGGCGGAAGTGACTTTGATGGTGGCGATGCCCTGGTCGTCGCACTCCGTATAGTAGGCGTAGGAATTGGGCGTATCGGTAAATCCGTCGTAGGTGGCCAGAACTTCCGTGGACAAGGGCTGCCCATTGTAAAGAATCTTCACCCGCAGGTTGTCGCCGAGCTTGACCTTGGCAGGATCGTCCACGGGGACGATTTCCAGCTGCTGGCCGATGACCTTGTCAAAGCCGCTGCTGTCGCCGTCCACAGGCAGCAGGGTCTTGCAGAATTTCTCGTACAGATTGGAGAAGATCACTCCTGCGCCATCCGCAGGAACGCCTTCCACAAAGCCTTTTGTGGTTTTGCTCCAGATGATGCCTTCGCGATGGCCGACCAGAATGGCGGTGCCCGGCTTTTCGAGCTTGACCGTACCGTCCAGAGTCAGAAAGGATTTGTTTTCAGTCAGATCCAGCTTTTTTCCATCCAGGGCCACGGATACGTGATCCATGGGCTCCATTTCTTCACTTTTCATGAAGACATGGCAGGAAGAGACACTGAAAGGAATGGTCTGTCCGCTGGCGTAGGTCTTCCAGCACTGGGGTTTGACGATGAATTCATGAGCGGATGCCGTGGAAACCGAACACAGCAGAAGAACAGCGAGAAGAGACAGAATAAGGCTTTTATGCATGGTACGACTCCTGAATAGATTGAATTTTAAGAGTATGAAAATTAAAAATGTGCCACGAAAAAAGCTGTTACGCTAAATTTAAAAGTGTTACCAGCATAAAAAAATGTTAATTATGGTGAAGCAGGGTGTTCGGGGAAATCCGATCGAACGAATGGCCACTCCACAATCAAAGGGAAAGCGAAAAATGGCTATTTCCCTCTTACATCTGCGCCCCGTATGTCTTATTATAGAAAAATATGGCGTACCGTTCCTTGCAGGTTCGGCAGGGAAACACAAGCCCGGAGTCGGGCGGAATGCATTTCAGTGGCTTAAAACGTGGTGATGGCGTTCGAATGTCGTCCCATGAAGGAGGCGCTCTATGAGTTTGGGAAAAGTGGCTGTTTTTGCCGCAGGAATCGTGGTGGGCGGTCTCATCGGGATAGCGTCCGCGAAATCCGAGAAGGTGGACAAGGCGACTACCGCGACCATCAAGGCCGGCCTCAAGGCCAAGGACTGGGTCGCGGACAAATGCGAACAAACCAAGGACGGAGTCAAAAAGGCGGTTGCTTCGGGCAAAAAGTCCAAACAAAGCGAAGAAACAGCCTGAGCGAATTTTGACGACAGGCTTTGCAAACAACAAAGCCAGGAAATCCCGAGTTTGGGGATTTCCTGGCTTTTTTTATCGCGTCCGGATACAAGCGCTCAGAATAACGGGCTTCAGGGGGTGTCTGTTGAGCGCTTTCAGCCTGTCACAGGGTAAAACGTTTTAGAGGCCGATTCCTTTGACGGTATTGCGCAGCGTGTCCGCGGATTTCAGCAGAGCCTCTTCTTCCGAGGGACTTAACGGCGAGTCCAGAATTGTGCTCACGCCGTTGGAGCCCACGAGACTGGGCAGCGACAGGCAAACGCCTTCCAGTCCGTACTGCCCCTGCATGAGGGTGGACACGGACATGTAGCTTCCCTGGTCCTTGAGAATGGCCTCGAGGATACGTGCGGCAGCCACACTGACCGCGTAGAAGGTCGCCTTTTTCCGTTTGATGATTTCGTAGGCCGCATTGCGGACTTCGTTGTCGATCTTGTCCTGATTGCATCTGGGCGAGCTGTTGGTGATGAATTTGTCGCAATAGGTGGCAAAGGGAACTCCTGCCACGTTCAGGCGACTCCAGACCAGTACCTCGCTGTCGCCGTGTTCGCCGATGACATAGCCGTGCACATTGCGGGCGTCCACCTTGCAATAGTCGGATACGAGGTAGCGGAAGCGCGCGGTATCCAGAACCGTTCCCGAGCCAATGACGCGCTCGGGCGGCAGTCCGGATTCATCCAGCGCGACATGGGTCAGAATATCCACCGGGTTTGTCACCAGCAGCAGGATCGGGTTGGAATTGTATTCCATGATGCTGCGGACGATTTCCCGTGTGACCACGGCATTGCGTTCGCACAACTCCAGCCTGGATTCTCCCTCTTTTTGCGGCAGGCCCGCGGCAATAATCACCACCTGGGCGTCCGCGCACAATTCATAGCCTCCGGCCTTGATGTCCATGGGCGGTACGAAGGGCAGGCAATGGTTCAATTCCATGGCCTCGCCTTCAGCACGCTCGAGGGGTTTGTTGATCAGGCACAGTTCCTGGGCCAGTCCCTTGATGGTCAGCGTATAGGCAATGGTGGCGCCCACCATTCCGGTTCCCACAATGGCCACCTTGTTTGTTTTGATGCGGGAGCTCATGCGCATTTCTCCTTTATAGTTTCATCCGAGTTTAAGAGGTTATTTCGGATGTTGAGCTACAAGTGTAAACGTTCGCTCCGTGAAATTAAATACTTTTCTGGTTTTCAATTGTTAAAAAGCAGCATCTTTTTAATACGCCGCAGGATACGTACGGTAGGGAAGCGGCAACCGAAAAAAGAAGAAATGAGCTGAAACAAGCAGCTGAATTGTCGAAAATAATCCGAAGGTCAGGCGTCGGCACCTCTTCTGGCTTTTCTTTTCCAGGTTGCAAAAAATAGACAGTGTGGTTAGGGGATGTGTATTAACTAACTAGAATCTATATGTATTGCTTGTTGTATGAATTGTCTGTGGAGACATAATTCATTTTATAACCATACGAGGGGGTCCGTATGAACGTACGTCACTGGAGATTGCCACTTGCGACTTTTGTCATGGCGGCCATACTGCTTGGGGCGGTCCAGCCTGTATCCTGCCTGGCCGCCATTGATACGGCGGTCACAATCCGCAACCGCGGCGCGTACCATTTTGTTACCATGGACCTGACCAAAAACGTCCCCCGCAAGGAGGTCGGCAAGCAATACGCCCGTGCCATTCTGGAGGCCGTGCCCGGCTATGAAACACTGGCCGATTCGTATCTTGCGGAAATCATACAGGGTGCGGAACTCGACCTGGATACCTGCCTGAGCAGGATGGAGCAGATCAAGGGCACGATCCCCGAAGAGTATGCCGACGAACTGAACGGAATGGCCCAAGTGTTCTCGTACGGCACGGACAAGCTGGGGGACGGCCATCTTTCGCCCAACGAACTCTGGCTGCTCAATCTGGTTCCGGATGTGGTCAGACCCACGGCATGTTCGGCGGTTTCCGTGTTCGGCAGTGCTTCCGCCACCGGGACGAACATATTGGGAAGAAGCCTGGACTGGTTTTTGGGATCCAAGGGGCAGGCTGAAGACTTCCATATGGTGTCTGTGATCAAAAACAAGGACAGGTCCGTCTGCCTCATCGGCTTTCTCGGTATCAACTTCTGCGTTACCGGCTTTAATGACGATCATGTCTTTGCCGCCATTCTGGACTGCGAAATCGATGCGCCCTATACGGCTCAAGGCAAAAGATCCTATACGTTCGATCTGCGCCATGCTCTGGAAAACAAGCGTACGCTTAAGGAAGTTGCGGACTATATGCGGGACAAGCCCTATGCGTTCAACCATTTGATTTTTCTTGCGGACAGCAGTGAAAGTCAGGTGCTGGAAAACGAGATAAGCCAGTCCGAGCGCAAACTGCGTTCCTGGGATTCCGCACTGCGGCCGCCCACAACCTGGGGCATCACCGATGCCGCGGCCACGGTCAACAGCTTTCTGCTGCCCGGCAACTTCGACAACCAGACCCCATGGCCGAGCAACACGGCTCGCTGGGCCAGCTTCAAGACGCAGGTATCCGCCAGGCTGCCCATACTTTCCTTTGAAGACATCAGGGAAGTCATCAGCTTTTACACCGGTTCGATTCCCGGCAAAAGCGCTGCCGGGGACATCTACCACGACAACGGGGATTTTCAGACCGTTGAGTCCATTGTCTTCGAACCCGGTTCTTATCATCTGGAGATCGCCTTTGCCCCAACAGGTCCGCTTCCACCGCATCCGGATTTCAAGACCATATTTGACGGCCTGAGTGATCCCTTTGCCACTGACAATGGAGCCGGAACATCTTCCGTGACCACAGGGACAGGGGCAGGGACAAAGACAGAGGTAACCTGGCGTATCGTTGACTGATAGTGACTGGGTGGGCTGTCTGATGAAACGACAACTGACAAAAGGATTTTGGAGCAGACAGGAAGATTCAGAGGAGAGTGATGCCGCGGAGGGCGGCCCTGGTGGCGGGAAAGAGTTTTTTATGCGGCGCTTCCGGCTGGAGAGCGTGTTGGGATACGACCGGAAGCGCCAACGGGGCATGTCTCGTCGCGTACGCGTACTGCGTTTCGTTCCGAGTTCCGGACCCGGCGCTTCCAGGTAAGCGCCGGGCAGGAAGATTGTACGTATATTTTAGACGCAACCAGTTCCGGTGCCGCCTTTGCAACAGGCACTCAGGCCCTTTGCGCGGCCCTTGTAGGCGTCCATGTTGGCGCCGGAGTAGATCGCTTCCAGACTATGTTCGATGAATCCGCTGACCATATAGGGTATTACGCCCTTTTGCGTCAGGATATGGCTTGGGGACTCGCCGACAGCGGCACAGAGCACGGCGCGGCAGTCATTGAGCATATCGGCCAGCTCTTCCCAGCGTTTGGGGCCGCTTCCCACAGGCGGAGTCTTGCGTTCGCTCACCTGCTTGAAGCCGGATTCGGTTTTTTCCCAGATCTGCAGGCGAGTTGCCTCGCCCAGATGCATGTTGACCAGCATTCCCTCGCGCGAGGCCACGGCCACGTACGGACGGGAAACGTCGATGGAAGGCTCCAGCTTGGAGCAGGTTTCCAGTTCGGGTGCCAGTTCGCGCGAGCGATCCTTGCAGAGCAGTCCCACGGCATCGGCGCGGCAGCGCTGGCAGTGCGTCATCTGGGGAATCATTTCGCCCGAGACCTTGCGCAGGTCGTTGATCTGCGCATGTCCCGGTTCGGGAACATCGGCCATGGCCGTGCCTTGTGTGGGCTTCAGGGCCATGAGGTTCTGAATGTCCACGCCCAGTTCGGAAATCGTCTTGGACACTTCGGCAATGTGGTGATCGTTGATGCCGGGCATGACAATGGTGTTGACCTTGACGATCATGCCGGTCTTTTTCAGGGCCTTGATGGCTGCCAGCTGCCGTTCCAGCAGCAGTTCCGCTGCCTGACGTCCGCGATACACGACTTTGCCGTCGCGTACCCACTGGTAGACTTTTGCCCCGATTTCAGGATCCACCGCATTGAGGGTGATGGTCACATGGCTGACGCCCAGTTCGGGAAGCTCATCCACGTAGGGCAGAATACCCAGGCCGTTGGTGGAGAGGCAGAAAATCATCTGCGGGTACTTCCGGTTGATCAGCCGTATGGTGGTCAGGGTCTCGTTGGGGTTTGCGAACGGATCACCGGGGCCGGCAATGCCGACAACCGTGATGCGGGGTTCGCGTTCGAGCACCTTGTCCATATATTCGAGCGCCTGTGCCGGAGCCAGCACGGAGCTGGTAACTCCGGGGCGCGATTCGTTCACGCAGTCGTACTTGCGGTTGCAGTATCCGCACTGAATGTTGCACTTCGGGGCTACGGGAAGATGTACGCGTCCGCAGCTGCCGGCGGCTTCCTTGTTGAAACAGGGGTGGCGTGTAATATCTTTGATCTGCATGACAACAACTCCTTATAAATATCCGTAACCCACGGGATTATCGGCCTGTTTTTTGGTCAGAACGGCATTGACAATACGGTCGTATAAACTTTGCGTTCCGCGGTAGCCCAGGAGCTGTATCCGGGTGCCGCCGAAACGGTCATGGATGGGGAAGCCCACGCGGACAAGCGGAATGTTCCACTTCTTGGCGTAGCGGTAGCCCTTGCTGTGTCCGATGAGCATGTCGGGAGAAAGGGATCCGGCTTCTTCGGCCATGTCATGGAAGTCGGCCCCGGTCCGGATTACGGGCATTTCGCGTACCAGACCTTTGGTGACATCCTCGATGCATTTGGCAAAAGTGCTGCTTTTGCTGCCTGTTCCGGCCAGTACGGGCTGCACGCCGATTTCGGCGAGCATGGCGCAGAGGCCGATGACAAGGTCTTCTTCTCCGTAGACAACGGCCCGCTTGCCGCTGACGTATTTGTGCCCGTCCACCATGGCGTCTACCAGGCGGCCGCGCTCCAGGGTCAGATGCTTGGGGATTTCCTTGCCCGAAAGTTCTTCCATGGTTTCAAGAAAAGTGTCTGTTTCGCGAATGCCGATGGGCATGCCGATTTTGTGGTTGGGCACCTTGAACTTTGCTTCGAGCACATCGCCCGCGGTTTTCATGTGTTCCAGGGTCCGGCCGAATTCGATGCTGCCGCGGCTGCCGCCCATGGCCTTGATGGCCGCCACCGGAGTTCCGCCGGAGGGCAGGATCTCGTAGTCTTCCAGGGCCGGCGCATCCAGAGTCTCGGAAATATCCGGCAGGATGGTGGCGGGCTGGTCGAAATACATGCAGAGTTCCTTGAGGTGGCGGATGTCCGCAGGGGAAACAAAACCCGGCATGATGTTGATGGTGCCGTTGGCCGGAGATTCCTCCTTGACCAGCTGCTCGGCCACCGCGCGCATGGCGTGGTGCCAGCCTTCCATGTGCGTGCCCGAGTAACTGGGCGTGGACACCTGGACCAGGTCGCAGAGATCGAGGTCGCCGAATTCGCGGCGAAATTCGTCCAGGATCATGCCCAGATCATCGCCGATGGTCTCGGTCAGGCAGGTGGACGCCACACCGATTACGGACGCGTGATACTTCTGCATCACGTTCAGCAGCCCCTTTTTCAGGTTGGGGCCGCCGCCGAAAACGGCCTGCTTTTCACCCAGCGCCGAAGAGGCGATGTCCATGGGTTCGCGGTAATGGCTGATTATATAGCGCCGCATGTAGGTGGCGCAGCCCTGCGAACCGTGCAGAAAAGGTACGCAGCCTTCTATCCCTTTGAAGGCCAGTGCCGCGCCCAGAGGCGTGCACAGTTTGCAGGCGTTGGTTGTCGAAACGTATGGTGAATCTTTCATGGGAGCTCTCCTTCCCGTGCATAGTAACTCTATTTTACCCGGAACCTGCCTCCGACGGCTTAAGAACCTTTTTGGAAAAAGGGTCTTAAGGGTCTCCCAAAACGTTTAACTGGGGTTTTGGGAGCATGTGTCGAAGACCTTTCGTATCCCTTTGTTCGCGGGTCCAGGGGGGCGTTCCCCCCTGGCGGGTTTTGGGGCTGCGCCCCAACTACATCTCATCAATGTCTTTTATTCGTTCACGGCCTTTTTCTGCTGGCGTTTTTTGTTTTCGCGCCTGGGTGAGAAGTTCCAGACCGGGCTCATGACCGAGGTGTGGATTTCTTTTGCGAAATTGTACATGCCAACAAAGCCTTCCAGAGCTTCTTTGCGCTCGTGGTTGTGATCGCAGAATCCGACGCCGAGCTTGTAGGCGATGGGGCGTTCCTTGACGCCGCCCACAAAGACGTCCACGTCAGTTTCCTTGATAAAGGCCGAAAGCTCGAGCGGGTTGGCGTCATCCACGAGGATGGTGCCCGGATCCGAGATGGCGGCCAGTTCGGCGTAATCTTCCTCGGTACCCGTCTGCGAGCCCACCAGCAGCACTTTCATGCCCAGGTGGCGGAAAGCCTTGATCAGGGAAAAGGCCTTGAAGGAACCGCCCACGTAGATGGCGGCAGTCTTGCCTTCGAGGTCCTTGCGAAATTCCTTGAGCTTGGGCAGAAGCACTTCCAGCTCTTCCTTGACCAGCTTCTGCGTACGCTCGATGATGTCCGGATCGATGTCCTTGAAATGTTCGGCCACTGCGTAGAGCGACTCGGCCATGTCTTCGATGCCCAGGTAGGAAGCCCGGATAAAGGGCTTGCCGTATTCTTCCTTGATCATCTTGGCCAGGTCCAGAGTGGCGCCCGAGCACTGAACAACGTTGAGTGCCGCCCCGTGAGCCCGGCGGATGTCCGCCACGCGGCCGTCGCCGGTGATGTTGGTGACCACCTGCACGCCCATGCGTTCGAAGTATTCCCGGATGATCCAGATTTCGCCGGCCAGGTTGAAGTCGCCCAGAATATTGATGCTGACAGGGCTGATGTCCGAGACGTCGCCCGTACCCACCAGGCGGAACATGGCTTTGCAGGCGGCCAGGTAGCCTTCGCGCTTGCTGCCCTTGAAACCTTCGGACTGTACCGGCAGTACGGGAATGCCTTTTTCCTCGGTCATTTTCTTGCAGACCGCTTCCACGTCGTCGCCGATGATGCCTGCGATGCAGGTCACGTATACGAAGGCGGCGGAAGGATGGTGGCGGTCGATGAGTTCATCCAGGGCCTTGGAAAGTTTTTTCTCACCGCCGAAAATGACGTCGGTTTCCTGCAGGTCCGTGGAAAAGCTCAGCCGATGCAGTTCGGGGCCGGAGGAAAGGGCGCCGCGGATGTCCCAGGTGTAGACTGCGCAGCCGATGGGCCCGTGTACGAGGTGGAGTGCGTCGGCGATGGGGTAGAGCACGACGCGCGAACCACAGAATACGCAGGCGCGCTGGCTCACCGCGCCGGCCAGACTTGGGCGGTTGCAGGCCAGAGCGAATTCACCTTCGCCTACGCGATGGATTTGGTCCTTACGTTCGTTGAAGATAACAGTGGTCATGTCGTTGATTCCTTTTTTTCCTATCCTAGGTTGCTCGTGCGCTCTGAGAAAATTTGGTCCATGAGGGAACGGGGCGTTGGCCTGGAGGAGGTAGAACCGCGGCCCCGGTCCGTTTCCCTCATCTAAAGGTTAAGCCAGGAGGTACTCATCAGGCGGCGTATCCTCTTCGATGCCGTCCAGGATGGCATCTATGGCCTCTTCCGAATTTACACCTTTAAACCACCAGTTATTAGGGTAGACGACCATGATGGGGCCGTCCTCGCATTGCTTCAGGCAACCGGTCGCGGTGATCAGAACATCCAGTCCGCGATCCAGAACTTCTTCTTCGATGTACTGCAGAAAACCATCGGTCTGTTTGTGGCAGATGCCTTTGGGGTCGCCTCCGGAACGGAAGCTCTGACAAACAAGGATATGTATTTCCGGTCTCGCCATGAGACTGCTCCTTTAAAAAAATGTTGGTTGCTATTTGGAGGACTTGCCTTTTTTGCCAAGTCCGTACAGAAGCTCAATCACGCCCTCGATTTCGCCGTTGGTCTTGAAAACCGTAATACCTTTGCTCTTCAGAATATTCGTGGGGTTGGGACCGGCGCTTTCCACCACCACGACCTTGCAATCAGAAAGAACTTCCGCCAGTGCCTCCCAGCGGTTGTCTCCTTCTCCAGGTTCCGGCGCGTCGCGCATTTCCAGCAGACAGGGCAGGCCGTTTTGGGGGCCGTAGATCATAAACCGGTGCGCGTGACCCAGGTGGCAGTTGACTTCCATGCCGTCTATGCTGGCAATGGCCACATTGGGGCGCTCTTCGTCAGGTTTGGGCAGCGCGCTGTCCAGCAGGATTTCCTTGAGGATCTTCTGGACTTTTTCAGTTGGATGCGCTCCGCCGCACTGTCCGTGCGTCCCGACAAGGGGAAGATGAAGTGCCGCGGCAGCCCGTGCTTTTTCCATGATTTCTTCCGTTGGAGCATCCAGAGGCGTTTCTCCGGGCCAGATGCACTTGCCCAGGGGAACGTAGGGATCCACCATGATGGCATCGGCGCCAAGCAGAGCCATGGTTCTGGAAATGGCATCCACATGCGAATCATTGATGCCGGGGTAAACGGTTGTATTGATCTTGACCTGCAGACCAGCGTCCTTAAAGGCGCTGACTGCGGCGGCCTGTTCTTTTATGAGAAGATCGCAGCCGTCTTGGGACTGCAAGGTCTTTTTGCCGGGGCGAACCCAGGCGTAGAGTTGCATTGCTGTTTCCAGATCAACCGCATCAACGTTCACGGTGATATGCGTGAGAGCCAAAGCCGCGCATTTTGCCGCATATTTGGCCCCTTCAATGCCGTTTGTGGTCAGGCACATCATCATATCCGGGTATTTCTCGCGAACGAGCTCAAGGGTTGCGAAAGTAAGCTCGGGAGTGGCGAATGGTTCGCCAGGCCCGGAGATGCCGACGATGGAGATCTCCAGCCCTTGGTCCTGGGCACGGGCGAGCAGTTCCAACGCTTCGGTGGGGGTGACAGCTTTTTTCCCGCATGCCGGCGAGCTGAATTTGCTCATGGTGTTGGCTCGCGGCGCTACCGGCAGTTGCAGTCTGCTGGAGAGGTCGCGGGCGTCGTTTCCCAGGCAGGGGGAGGTCTTTTCAGGGGCACTCATGTTGTTAGCACTTCTTCCTTGGGGCTGCCGGACGGTGAAGCCGCCCGGCAGAAACCTTATATGTTAATGAACGAGTTCGATATCGACTTCGTTTGCGTCGCGATCCTTGCGTTCGAGCAGCACATCCAGCATCTTGGTGGCCAGGTTCAGGGCACCCTTGTAACCAACGGTCGGGAAGTACTGATGGCCGACGCGATCCAGGATCGGGAAGCCGTGGCGAACCAGAGGAATGTCTTCATCAAGGGCAAAGTACTTGCAGTAGGTGTTGCCGATGATCAGATCCACGGGCTCGTTCTTGATCCACTGGTGCATCAGGAACATGTCGCCGTGGGCTTTGACCTTGACTTCGAAAGGCATGTCTGCGGTCAGTTCCTTGATCCGGGCTTCGAAGCGCTTGCCGGGCGTACCGGTGACCACGTAGGCCGGGTACATGTCGAGCGTACGCATGAATTCGGTCAGTGCGATGAGCTGGTCCGGATCGCCCACCAGAGCCACGCGTTTGTGGTAGAAGTACTGGTGCATGTCGGCGATGAGGTCCACGAGCTGACCGCGTTCGAAGTTGATGCTGTCCGGAACGCTGACGCCGGCGACGGTACGCAGAGTGTCGATGAAGCGGTCCGTGGCGTGCAGGCCGTAAGGCATATCCAGTACGCGGCAAGGTACCTTGCACCTGGAGTCCAGGAAGCGGGCTGCATCAGCGGAGCACCATTCGCCCAGGGCCAGGGTGCCGATGGCGTCGCCGGAGGCCTTGATGTCCTTAATGGGGGTTCCACCCTTGGGGTACATCTCGTAATGTCCGGTCATGGGGCCGTTCAGCACGCCGGAGGTGTCCGGGAACATGGTGAAGTTGACGCCGACCATGGAGGCGAGGCGTTTGATTTCTTCCATGTCCGAAGGCTCAACCCAACCGGGAATGATGTTTACTTTGCCGTTCTTTTTGCCGGTCTTCTCGGCCAGGCAGTTAACCATGCCCTTGACCATGTTGGAGAATCCGGTCACATGCGAACCGACATAGCTCGGCGTGTTGCAGTAGATGACTTCCTTGCCGTCAGGGATCTTGCCTTCTTTTCTGGCCTTATCCGTGATCTGGGGTAAATCATCACCGATTGTTTCGGACAAACAGGTCGTATGTACGGCGATGACTTCCGGATCGTACAGGGTGAAGATATTATTGATGGCCTGCATCAGGTTGGCCTGGCCTCCGAAAACCGACGCACCTTCCGTGAAGGAGCTGCTGGCTGCGGAGATGGGCTCTTTGTAATGCCTGGTCAATGCGGATCTATGGTACGCGCAGCACCCCTGGGAGCCGTGGCTGTGAGGCAGGCATCCGTGGATGCCGAGGGCGGCGTACATGGCGCCGATGGGCTGGCAAGTCTTGGCCGGATTAATGGTCAAGGCTTTCCTGTCGGCGACTTCTTTTGGAGTGTGTCTTAATAACATGGTCTCGTCCTCTTTATGCGGTTATTCCCAAACGTACGTTGCGGAGAGTTCAGGGTTCTCTTCCCAGGGGGCGGTCGTGTATCCCCAGACTTTGCTGTTCACCAACCGATCTATCTCGTGGTAGAAGTTGATGGCGCCTTCGAAGCCAGCGTAAGGACCGCCGGAATCGTAGCTGTGCAGCTGTTTCATGGGCACACCGCTTTTCTGGATGGAGAATTTTTCCTTAATACCAGCGCAGAATACGTCCGGCTTGAGGAGTTCCACCAGTTTTTCGGCTTCGTACTGGTTGAGGTCGTCGATGATGATGGAGTCTTTGTCCATTTCCTGCATCATGCCCGCGTAGTCCTTGAACTGAAAAACCGGAGTCTTCAAGAGCTTTGATCTGTTCAGGCGTCTTGCGCGGGTTGAAGAGTTCTTCATCAGCCGACACTTCGAGTTCTTCAATATTTCTGCTATCCGCATCCACCTTGATGCTGTCGATGACGCGGCGGCCTTCGTAGTCATCGCGGTGGGCGAATTCGTATCCTGCGGAAAGGGTCTTCATGCCCATTTCCCTGAACAGTTCCTGGTAGTGGTGAGCGCGGGAGCCACCAACGAACAGCATGGCGGTTTTGCCCTGCGTACGGGGGCGTACTTCTTCCTGCGCGGCCAGGACGGCAGGCATTTCCTCGGCAATGACTTCTTCGACGCGCTTGGTCAGTTCTTCATCGTCAAAGTACTTCGCGATTTTGCGCAGTGATTTGGCCGAGGCTTCAGCGCCGATGAAATTCACCTTGGTCCACGGAATACCGTATTTGACTTCCATCATTTCAGCGACGTAGTTGATGGAGCGGTGGCACATGATGCAGTTCAGGTCAGCCTGCTGGCTGGTAGCGAACTGATCGTAGGTGGAGTTGCCGCTGAATGTTCCGACCAGGGTAATGCCGCATTTTTCAAAGAGGCGTTCGATGACAAAAGCGTCACCGCCGATGTTGTATTCACCAAGCAGGTTGATCTTGAACTTGCCGGGAACGGGTGTGTTGTCCTTACCAACAATGTGCGTAAAAAGCTGGTTGTTGGCGATATGGTGGCCGGCGGACTGGCTGACGCCCTTGTACCCTTCGCAGCTGAAAGCGAAGACGTTACAATCGCCGAACTTTTCTTTCATGGTTTTAGCCACGGCATGGATATCATCACCGATCAGTCCCACCGGGCAGGTGGAGAAGATGGAGATGGCCTGCGGATGGAACAGGTCGTAGGCTTCCTGAATGGCAGCCGCGAGCTTCTTTTCACCACCGAAGATGATGTCCTCGTCCTGCATGTCCGTGGAAAAACAGTAGGGCATGTAGTTGGGGGCGTCTTCGGTTGCGGGCTTGGTCTGGTTACGCCTGGTCAGCCAGGAGTAGAAACCGCAGCCAATGGGGCCGTGTGTGAGGTTTACGAGGTCACGTGAGGGGCCGAGAACAACACCCTTGCAGCCTGCGTAAGTACAGCCGCGCATGGTGATGATTCCGGGAACTGTCCGAACGTTGGCCACGATTTCCGGTACACAGCTCTCTTCGGGCGTGCAGCCGTCGGAAACGTCGTTCACTACAATCTGCTTGGACCTTTTGCGGCCAACCTTCGGCGGATACTTCTTGATGATTTCCGCCTTTATTGATTCGGCATCCCATTTGACGCCGTTTTTCTTATGCTTCGTGGTCATGATCCTCTCCCTTGCGAATTGCGATTCCGGTCAATATTTGCCTGTCACTTCAGTACTGCTTAGCTCAAGGAAAGTTCGCCGGTTTCTGCGGTGCGTACCCGGACGGATTCCTTAACGGGCAAGACGAAGATTTTTCCGTCGCCAGGCTTTCCGGTTTTATTGGTTTCAATGATGGTCTCGATAATATCGTCGACATCCTCATCCGGAACCACCACAGTGACAACGCGCTTGGTGTACAGGCGGCCCTTCTCGCCCAGCAGGGCGGCTGCTTCTTCGTATCCGCTCTCGGCGCCTTCCAGAATCTTCTGGTTGACCAATCCCTTTCCGCGGCCGGTGGCGTCGAAGGCGAAAAATGCTTTTACGCCGGCTTCGGTGAGGGCTTTTTTGGTCTGGTTCATCATGTTCATGCGAATGATGGCAACTATTTCTTTCATGGCCTTACGCCTCCTCAGCCGTTGCGGTCTCCTTGATGCCGGAGCTGATGGTGTAGACATCCTCTACAGCCGAGACAAAGATCTTGCCGTCGCCGAAAGCGCCCTTGTCGCCGGAACGGGCAGCGTGCATGATGGTCTCGATGACGAAATCCTGATCCTCATCTTTAACAACGCTCAGGAGCAGCGTCTTGGGGATTTCATCATAGGTGACTTCTCCAATCTTGATGCCGCGCTGTTTGCCGCGTCCGGCAACGGAGAATTTTGTTACTGCGGGAAATCCAGCATCCATCAAGGCTGCAAGGACGGAATCTGCTTTTTCAGGCCGGACAATGGCGCGAATCATAATCATGTTGGTTTACTCCATTGGTTCTTTTCAGTGTTATATGAGAGTTAAATGGCTTCCATCAGACCGTAGTCCATGAGCAGCTGCTCGAGATCCTCAATTGCCAGAGGATTGGGAACTACGAACATTTCGTTGTCATCGATGGCCTTGGCCAGGTTGCGGTAGTGGTCGGCCTGCGGATGATCCGGAGCATGTTCGATAACGGTCTTTCTTTTGATTTCCGCCTGCTGCACCATGTTGTCGCGGGGTACAAAGTAGATCATCTGGGTGCCGATACGCTTGGCCAGCTCTTCGATCATCTCTTTTTCGTTATCAACATTACGGCTGTTGCAGATCAGACCGCCCAGGCGAACCGAACCGGACTGAGCATATTTCATGATGCCTTTGCAGATGTTGTTGGCTGCGTACATGGCCATCATTTCGCCAGAGCAGACAATGTAAATTTCTTCGGCCTTGCCGTCGCGGATAGGCATGGCGAATCCGCCGCAGACAACGTCGCCCAGTACGTCGTAGAAGGCGTAGTCCAGGCCTTCGGACTCTTCGTACGCACCCAGGGATTCGAGCATGTTGATGGAAGTGATGATGCCGCGGCCTGCACAACCAACTCCGGGCTCGGGACCACCGGATTCAACACACCAGGTGTCGCCGTATCCAGGCTTGCGGATATCTTCGAGTTCGACGTCTTCACCTTCTTCACGCAGTGTATCCAATACGGACTTCTGAGCCAGACCGCCCAGGAGCAGACGAGTGGAGTCAGCCTTGGGGTCACATCCTACAACCATGACCTTGCGGCCCATTCCAGCCAGACCGGCAACCGTGTTCTGTGTTGTCGTGGATTTGCCGATGCCGCCTTTTCCGTAAATCGCTACTTTTCTCATTTTGTCCTCCAATTCGGTGGTTAATTGCTTGCGATGGAATCTCCTTAGGCAATCGCCGTGCCAAATCTTTTGAAAAATATTTAACTCATTAAATTTACAGGACTTATAAGTAAGAAAGCAATTTTCAGCTTTCACTCTTGTCGTATTTTTCGTGTTAAAAAAGCACGACAAAATTGTAGCAAACTACAAAAAAGTGTCGGGATTTTTGTGTGAGTTTTTGTCGGAACAGAGGCAAAAACCTCAAGAAATGCGGGGAATTACGTGACAGGCCGGGTTGGCATCAAAGCTGCAAATGTCTTTGCGGGATACCAGACTAACAAGAACATGGAGACGTTATGCTTATAGATACGACATTGAGAGAAGGGGGCCAGTTGTTCGGGGCCTATTTCAATACGACATACTCCCGCAACATGCTCCTGGAACTGGAAGCGGCCGGCGTAGAAGAATCCGAGGCCGGTTGGGCCGGAATGCCTGGTCTGGACGAGCTGGTGGCCTGGGCCAATGAAAAACTTACAAAAATGCGCTTTACTGTCTGGTCGCCGGCACGCGAGCAGGACCTCGACCTGCTGGCCGGCCTGGGCGTAAAACGCGTACATATTGCCATGCCCGTATCTGATGCGCATCGCCAGAAGCGACTGCGTCTCGGAAGGACGGAACTGATTCACCGTACTGCCGAGGTGGTGGCCCATGCGCGCCGGTGCGGGTTCGAAAGCGTGGGCGTCGGCCTGGAGGACGTTTCCAGGGCCGATATCAGCTTTGCTCTGCAGGTTGCCAGAGCAGCAGCGCGCAACGGAGCCTCGCGCATCCGCCTGGCCGACACCGTGGGCGCCTGGTCGCCGGTGGAGACCATGGAAAACGTACGTTATTTCATCGACAAGCAGCCTGTGCCGGTGGGGGTCCATTGCCACAATGATTTCGGCATGGGCACGGCCAACGCCATTGCCGCGCTGCGCGCCGGAGCTCTTGCCGCGGACGTTTCCGTACTGGGCATAGGCGAGCGTTCGGGCATTGCGGCATTGGAGGAAGTGGCCGGATTTCTGGCCCCTGCGCCAGAAATCAGCAGCCTACGACATGGGCCGTATCGCGGCGCTTTGCCGCAGTGTGGCAGTTCAGGCCAAGGTGGCCATCTCGCGCACCAAACCTGTTGTGGGTGAGGATATTTTCGCCTGTGAGAGCGGGCTGCATCTGCATGCTCTGGAAATGGACCCGAGTCTGTACGAGCCCTACAACCCGGAAAGCGTACGTGCGCAACGCAAAACAGCCGTGGGCAAGAAAAGCGGCAGAGCGGCCGTACGCGCGGCAGCTGCCGCAGCAGGCATCGACCTTTCGGATTCCTGCCTGGGCACCCTGGCAGGAGCCATACGCAACCTTTCCGCCAAGCTGGACCGTCCGCTCAACTCAGCGGAGTTCAAGGACCTGGCACTGAGGCAATGCCATTAAATCTCTGAAGAACCCTCCTGAAACCTGCGCCCCCTGCGACTGCCGTCACAGGGGGCGTTTTTCATGCTTGTGCCGGGCAAACATTTTTGTAGGTATTTTCGGGAAACGGCTGTTTCATTTTGACCGGGCATTGCAAAGAAAGGGGCTCAATTTGTCCTCAACAACGATTCCTGACCTGCGGAATACGCGCTAAACGATCCCCAGTCTCTTACGCGAACAGGCGAACAGGATCAGGGCGCAGACAGCGCCGAGGGTGTCGGCGAACATGTCTTTTTGCGCGTCCCAGATGTCTCCCTGGCTGCCCAGAAATTCGATGCCCGCATTGCCGCCTTCGATGACGGCGTATTGCCATTCGATGATCTCATAGGCGCAGGCCACGGCCATGATGGCCATGAGTGCGAGGCTGTAGATAACCCCTGGGTGGGCGAGTTTTTTGCGCCAGAGAAATTCGGCGATGGGAAAAGCGTAGAATCCGATGGAAAAATGGCCCACGCGGTCGAAGTGATTGCGCTCGAAGCCGAAAAGATCGTTGACCCATTGAAAAGGTACATTGGCGAAGGTGTAATGGCCGCCCACCGTATGCCAGAAAAGCCAGACCGCCATCAGCCCGTACGACAGGTTGGAAAAGCGGAAGCGGTGAAAGGTCAGGGCCAGTCCGAGGAAATACCACCAGGATGGGGATGTTCTCCGCCCACCAGACAGCGCGTGAGACCGGATTGATGGCCAGGATGGTCCAGAAGATCACGAAAACGGCTCCGAGAATCAGGGGAAAACGTTGGCGTATCATGGTTGTTCCTTGCTGCTGGTGAAAGGTTGTGCCGGGCTGTCGAGCGAACAGTTGATCCAGCGGTCAATGGGCTCGGGACGCTTTTTCAGATCGCGGTCGCGTTCGATGTCGTCGGCGTCGATGTTGGCCCACAGTCCGTCGCGCAGGTCCGCGTTGAGGTATTTGTGGATTTCCTTGGTGGGGTAATGTTCGAGATAGACCAGAATATTGCCGTCCGGGCAGTAACGTATTCCCAGCGGATGGCCTGGAAATTTTTCGTTCAGTGCATCTGCGGCAGGTGCGCTCCCGTGCTCCATGGCGTAGCTTTTGGAGTATTCCAGGGCCGGTTCGAGCTGGGCCTTGAGTTCCTTTTTGTAGGAAGCGGTCAAGGGATAGTCCAGAAAGGCCGTGAGCATCACCCCGGGCACGAAACAAAGCCAGATCAAAAGATGGAAGATAAAAGCGAAGGGCCGTTGCCGTTTGCCCGTGCCTGCCATGCGGTTCAGCAGCAATCCCCAGAATGCCAGGCGGTTGACGCCCACGCTGCAGAGCACGAGCACTGGAAAGGCAAAGTAATACAGGCCCGGCCAGCCGGCGATTGCGGAGAACAGCGTACAGATAACTGCCAGGGCCAGGCAGACGAGGGCGGCTATTAGAGCTGTTCTGGCCTTTTTCTTCGGGTCCTTGATGGTGTTGATGGGAGCGGTGGTGCTCATGAAATGAAATATCCTTTGTGTTTGGGCTTGAAGCCTGGAATTATGCGCCAAAAACTAAATCAGCCCGGCGAATCTGTCCAGCGTACGCAGTTATCGATCTGGGGAATGGTTTTTCCTTGACTTGCTGGGAGGATATGTGAGTCTCAGGTTCGCACGGGTGAGAATACTGTTGGCTGTAACCGGCTGAACAAATGAAACATCATTTTAGCAAAATGGAGTGGAGATGAGATCTGTACACGTATTGACCACTGCTGTTGTCGTCTTTTTACTGATGGGGGTGTTGGCAACGCCTTCCCATGCCCTGCGATGCAAATTCGATACGAATTTCGGGCCGGTATTCATGGACTGGAACCAGCAGACAGGCGCAGTTCAAGGCCATTATCCGCATCAGAACGGGAATTTCAACGGCTATCGGGACGCAAACGGCGTGGTCCGCGGCGACTGGCGGCAGCAAGGCAACAACCGCAGCGGCCAGTACGAATGGCGGATGGACAATCATGGCTTTCGGGGCAGCTGGAAGTACACCCAGGATCCCAACTGGCGCGGCGAATGGAACGGTAAGTTCCGGGGCTGCCAGTAAGCAGGAATTTTTGAAATAGTCACAAACGTCCTGCACGCATGCCGTTGCGGCTTTTTATTTTTAAAGGTGTGCACAGGAGGAGAAACAGTTATCACTTTGCTGTTTGAAATACTTTTTGCTATAGCCGTCCGTGTTGTGCGTAAGAGTGATAAAGACTTTTTTCAGCAACGCAAAAGACAAAAACACAAGGAAAGCGCATGGCTAATCCAAAACATGTGGACATGCTGCTGCGGGGGGCAACTGCATGGAATGTTTGGCTCGCAGAGGAGAGAGCAAAAGATCCAAACTTTAGTCCTGATTTGAGCGAGTTTGATGTAGGGAGTGACGAGGCCTAACTTCAGCACTATATGCAGAATATCCAAATACTAGATCTCAATTCGTATGCATCCTTCCTGATTTTAGAGGGTTTGTTTTAGAGGGGGTTAATCTTTGCAGATCTTACTTAATAGGAGCTGATTTTGGGCAGGCAAAATTAATACATGTAAATTTTGCTGATTCACATTTAGAATCAACAAACTTTATCAATTCGCAATTGCAGGATATCAATTTTACAAATGTGCAACTTTTAGACTCTAATTTTAGAGGTGCACAGCTTACAGAAGTTGTTTTTACAAGAGCAACTCTTAAGCAAGTATTTTTGGGCTCAGCTAGTTTGAAACGCGTTTTTTTTACTTCTACTTATTTAGAACAAGCTTTTTTTGGAGAAGTAAAATTAGAGCATACTTTTTTTAAAAATACTACTATTAGGGAATCTAACTTTGGAAATGCTAATTTCGAAACAGTAACATTTGAAAATGCTAATATTGAAGATGTTAACTTTGTAAAATCAAAATTTAAAAATACTATTTTTGAAAAATCTTATCTTAAAAAAATATTTTTTGCATTGGCTAATTTTAAAAGTATTAGTTTTGGTAATGGAGAACTAGAAAATATTTCTTTTAGAAAAGCTAAATTAGAAAATGTTTATTTTGGAAAAACACTCCTAAGTAATATAAATTTTTGTGATACAATGCTAACTGAAGTTGATTTCACAAAAACTCAGTTTAAAAAAACAGATTTTACAAATGCCTCATTTAAAAGAATCAATTTTTAAAAAATCAAAGATAGAAAGTTGTATATTTGTCAATTCTGAATTTTTTAATTCTGATTTTACGGATTTATTGTGTTTGAAAGATTCAGTTTTTCGTATTTTATTAATAAAAATACAAAAAATTGTATCATTTTTTGTGTCTAATCTTCCTTTATTATTTAATAAAAGTTCAAAGAAAAAGTTAGATGAAGGGATATATATTAAATCTTCAAAATTTAAGTATATTCGAATGGAAAAATGTTATGGCAGCCAAAGTTTTCAAAATTATGCAATGGATCAGGCTTGCCTTGAGGAGTTGCAGGATTCAGATAGTCTTTGGAATAGGGTAACCTATAGGCTGTGGTTTTGGAGCTCGGACTGCGGACGATCGGTATCTTTATGGGGCCTCTGGTCTCTTGCGATAGCTTTGATATTTGGAGCTGTTTACGCCAATTATCCTGTTTGGTCTTGGTTGCCTGACTCTATTCAATCCTTTTTTATACATTTGGCACCGAAGATGGCGGTAAATGTGCAACCAAAGTTTCTTTTCCCCCTACTATTTCAGTATAGTCACTTTTACGACCCTTGGTTTTGGAGATATTACTCCAAAAAGCTTGACAGGCGAGATCTGGGTTACTGTTGAAGTCATCTTTGGGTATATAATGCTGGGCGGCCTGATCTCCATTTTCTCCAATAAGTTAGCTCGGCGTAGGGACTAGGGACATCAATCTTTACAGAATGTTACTTCGATGGCATTGGTTGTTGACTGTGGACATCCCATTTGGAAGAAACTCTCGAGCGAATTCATGAGTAGTTTTTTTCTGGCCCGGACTGTTGCGTTAATATGCATGGGGGACTGGAATGAATACGGACTATCGACTGCAGAGAATTATTATCGGGGTCTGTCTGCTGGGCTGTTGTCTGGTCGCCTGTGTCCGGCCTCAGGAGTCGTTGCGCAGCCCCGAAAAAATGCAGTCCGAAGTTTCTGCCGCAAAACTTCCCGGACAATCCTTTTTGCGTACGGAATTGTACTTTGGACTTTCCATGCAGCAGGCCGACGGCCGGGACGCGGAAATCAGCGAACAGCAGTGGCAGGCTTTTCTGGATACCTGCGTCACGCCACGTTTCCCGGACGGACTGACCGTGATGGGACGGTTACGGCCAGTGGATGCATGACGGGCGCGTTGTCCGGGAAAAGAGCAAGGTGCTCGTACTGCTGACTCCATTGCCCCATCCCGGCCAGGCCGGACGCAGCCGGCAAGGCCACCGAACGCAAGGTCGAGGAAATCCGGGAAATTCTACAAGAAACGGTTTCATCAGGACTCCGTTATGCGTGTGAGTACGCCGGCAGGTGTTTCCTTTTGATGCGCATTGGGATCTGCTCCCTTTTTTGGGCATTTACTGAGTTCCGTACGGTTTTTTTTTCTCCACGCTGCCATAGCAACTGTTCCCAGACGGCATAAAATCGTGCATGTGACGTCTGTTATACGTCTATTGTTGATATTGATATTTTTTAAACGTACATTAGTTCGTTTTTGCTATATTTACCCCCCCCCATCTGCTGTGTAATAACAGCTACAACTTCGTCTCTCGACTTATGTCTATCTATATAGTAGACCAATAAGCAGATTCAATGTTTCGTATATTATTTTAAAAAATACATAATATGTAGTTCAAACACATAGATTTATACTATGTGTATCACCTGTACTATCTGTACGGATAGATTCAATATGGGGTTGTTCCAATACAAAATGTTGGACGGAGCCGGCGAAGTACGCAAGGGCACGGCGGCATTGCCTTTTGATGATCGGGGTCATGGCCATGCGTTACCTGGAACGGCAGGGCGGTACGGTGCTGGCCATCGCCCCGGTGAATATTCTGCAGCAGCTTGTCTATGCCTTGTCCGCATCAGTGGGGCGGATCTCGCGCAAGGAACTGGCCGAGATGCTGAACAATCTGTCCATGCTGCTTCGGGCGGGCGTGCCCATTCGCAGCGCCCTGCAGGAAATCCAAGAGGCCACGGACAACAAAGCGCTGAGCAAGAGGCTTCGTTTTATCCGCACGGATATTGAGGGCGGGCAGACCTTTTCGGAGGCCCTGTCCAGGCAATCCGGACTGTTTTCCTCACTGGTGCTGAACATGTGCCGGATTGGCGAGGAAACCGGACGGCTGGACGCCATGCTCAAAAAATCTTCCGAACATCTGCTGCATATCGAGCAAATCTGCAGTTCGAACACGTCGCGGCCTGTTGTACCCCTGCTTTCTGCTGCTGGTTGTCACAGCTGCCGCCGTGTTCTGGTTCCTGTACGTGGTCCCGGGGCTGGTGACCTTGTTTCAGGACATGGGCCTGCAGTTGCCCTGGATTACCCAGGTCGTTCTGCGAATCTCGGAACTGTTCCAGGGGTATTTTTTTCAGGCAACAGGCCTGATGGTGTTGTTTGCGGTGCTCCTGTGGCAGGGGCGCAGACATTTTCCACGGATGCGTTATGCGCAGGATGCCCTGTTGCTGCGGCTTCCCTTGATCAAAAACGTAATTCAGACCGCTGCCGTGGCCCGGATCTGCGAAAATCTGGGCATTCTGATCGGCGCGGGCATCGGCATACTCCGGACTTTGGAAATTGTTGCGGAATCCGTGGGCAACGATGTCTATCGCACACGCTGCTGCGCGTGGGAGAGACCATTCAGGGCGGTGCGACATTGGCAGGGGGCTTGCGTCAGACTCGTGCCGTGCATCCTTTCGCCATCCGGATGATAGCCGTTGGCGAACAATCCGGCCGCCTCGAAGAGCAGACCCGCTACGTGGCCGAGGTGTATCGCGAACGGCTTGTCGGGGTTGGTGGATGTGCTTTCCAAAAGCCTGGAGCCTGTGTTGCTGGTAGGGCCTGGGCGTGGTGTTCGCCATGCTCATCGGCGGTTTGCTGCTGCCGGTGTATGATTTGCTCGGGCAATTACAGTAGGGGATCCTATGCATTCCGGTCGCTGGGTAATCGGCATGATGCTGTGCGCGGTGTTTTGCACATCTTCCTGGTACGCAGTCCGGACGTTTTTTGAGGTCCGTCTGCAGCAGGAAGACGTTGAAAATGCTCGCCGCGGAGCTTTCCCGGCTGCACGGACAACGCCGACAGTCGGAGCGGCGTATCGAACACGCGCACCAGGCCGCATTGTTGCTTTCTCGTGCCAGATCACTCGGAATTGATCCGTCCTGCTGGATGCGTTCGTCCTTTGCGCTGGATACGGGGCGCGAACTGGATGCTTTGCTGCTTGCGGACCCTGTATACAAACGTCTGCGTCTGGAAAAGGAGCGGATCAGCAAGGAACAGGACAATTCGCAGTCCCGTATACGTCAGGTCGCCCGAGACGATGGGGGCGATGAAAACACACCGCCGGAACAACGCGCGTTTATGGAGCGCGTTACGGACAGGCGGACGGATACGTTGCTGCAACGCGTGGAAGAGCGCCGGCAGTTGCGCAAACAATGGCTTGAAGCCCGTACGCTGTATACGGGGGAAGCTGTTGTCGCACTTTTGAATGATCTCTCCAATTCCTCTGGAAAGGCGCTTTTCGCACCGGAAGCTTTCGAATTGAACCGGGTTTCCGCCAACCGCTACGAAGTCCGGGCGCGGGGGACGTTCCTTGCTCGCCGGACTGTTCGTCAGGCAGAGGAGGAGCCGCTCCATGAGTGAGAAGAACCTACGCTTGTTCGAATTTGTCCCGAATCCCGAATGTCCGGAAACGGACAGGATCTCCGTCCGTGACGACGCATCACAGAAGCTTCTGGGCCACGAACCTCTGGTACTGGAAGAAGATGGTCCGCAGCAGCAGACTCAGACAGGCCCGGAGTATGGGCAGCAGGATGCCGGGAGAGCTTCGTCATCAGCCAATTCTCCTTCCGGCGCCTCTTTATCCGGGCAGCCTTACGCGGAAATCGTGCCCTCGTATCCCGCCTTTGTTCTGGAAACCGAACAGGGCAGACGGTTGTTCGCGCAAGGGCACGTACGCCTGCTGCAAGAGACCATTGATCACCAGGGATTTCTCCTGTGTATCGCGGACTTTTGCTCGGTGAACGGAGTGGGCGTGCTGCATCTGCAAGGAGCGGTCAAATACGCGGATCTGCTGGCCAGAAAAAAACTCGAGGAACAGGGGGAAATGTCGGCGGCCGATCTGCTGCTGGTGCATGATGTCCGCCGCGGCCAGGGCCGGGAGTTCAGCGTACTGTATCAGGTGGCTCCAAGGCAGCAGGTCCGGGCAGTGGAACAGCGTTGCCGACTTCATGCCGGGGGTATGCAATACGTGGATTCTTTGGGCTTTCTCCGGGGCGTGCTGCTTGGGGAAGTCAGGCCGCGGCCTGGCGGGGCGCGTGCTCTGGCTCTCAAACTGCCGGGCGCGTTTTTGCTGCTGGTGGCGGATGGCCCGCGTTGCCATCTGGCCAGGCGCTATCCGTTTCTGCAAAACAGCCCGGGCTCGCTTTCCGGCTGTCTGGCGGCGATGCGGCGCGATGTGGACGCAACATCCGCAAAAAACAGCGTCCATACCATTCGGCTGACCGAACTGGCAGCGACTGCGGAGGAACACGAACAGCTGATCGCATCTGCGGCAGAGCATACGGGGCTGGAAGTGTTGCAGCCCTGCGTGCTGCAGCAAAGCGACGGTGGGGTCTGCCTTTCGGCTCTGCCCGGACTGGTAAAGCGCTTTCCTCTCAGCCACGTACGCGGCCCTGCTGCCGAACGTCTGCTGCGGCCGCTGGAGCGCAGCGAAAAATGGGTCTGGGTTATGCTTTGCGCGGGAATCCTGCTTTGCTGGGGGCTGATCTGGCACGGGCAACAGCAGATCAGGGAGCTGCAGCAACAATCCGTACAATTGCGCCAAGAACTGCATCTGGCTGCGGCACCGCCCCGGATCGCTCCCTCAGCCGCCCCTGAAGACTTTGCCAGACTCTCAGCTCTGGCGGAAATGCTCACGCGCGTTCGGGCTTTTCCAAGTCTGGCTGCGGTATGGAACAGAATCGGCGCTGCCAAGCCCGACGCCCTGAGCATGGGCAATCTGACCATCGACTACGCACAGGCCGGCGTACGGGTGACCCTGGAGGCTCGTGTCTATGCCGGACTGCAAGACAGCCAGCAATTGACTCTGGACTTCATACAAGGCCTGAAAATGGGCGGCGCGCTTGTTGGAAAGCACGAACTGCGACTGGATGGCAGCGGCGAACAGTATCTGTCCTTGAATTTGGAATATCCCGGCCGTAATGCATTTTTCGAATCCGATTCAGGAAGCTCTAAGAGCCCGGATAGTCCGGGCAGCACCGGGAGGTCCGGCTGATGCACAGCGCGCGCCGGCAGATAGCCATGCGCTGGGGGGCTTATTTGCTTGCCTTGCTGAGTCCTGCGCTGTTTTTCTTTACTGCCGGCAACGAACCGCAGCCTGTGCCGCCTCTGTCTGAATCCGCGCAAATCGTTTTGCCCACACAGGCGGACGAAAATGCCCTGGCCCGTTGTGTTGCGGTGTTGGAAGGGCCCCCCCGAGCTGGAGACAAGGCCTCGAACAGAGTACTGCAGGAGCCGCGCAACAGATATCTGGATATCGAAGGACAGAGCCTGGAGCAGGTCTTGTCCTATGAATGGGAAAAAAAGCAACCACTGCCCCATCTCAGTCTGGTTTTTGTTTCCGGAACCGACCGGATGGCCATACTGGACGGCAGGGTGGTCCGGCAAGGCAGTCGTCTGCAGGACGGCAGCCGCGTCCTGCGTATCGAGCGGAATGGCGTATTCGTACGCACACAGGGAACGGTTCGGCGCATTCCCTGGCAACCGCCTGAAGGGGTGCTTTTGAGCAGGAGTGTTCCATGAAAAGAGTGCTGAACAGCCTGTCTTTGCTGCTGTTTCTGGCTTTGTGCTCCTGCGCGCAACAGGAGGACCAGCTCAAGGGAAAGCTCGGATACGCGGATTTGTACAAGACCGCCAAACAGGAGAACCGCCAGCTGGAAGAACTGCGTACGCAGGAAAAGCAGCTGGAAAAGATCCGGCCGCCCGCTCCGCCGCCATTGGAACCCCTTGCCCCTGCCTATGATCCGCTGGACGAGGCGCGGATCTCCATTTCCATGCAGGAGGAGAGTCTGCACGACATCTTGTTTGTCGTGGCCCGCAATGCGGGGATGAATCTGGTCATCGAACCGGGCATCAGTCTGGGCAACAGGGTGACCATCAGCTTCGAGTCCGCCAAATCGTCCACCGTGATCAATACGCTGTTGAAAGCCTACGACCTGGCCTGGGAGGTGGAGGACAACGTACTGTATGTAAAGCGTTTTGTGGAAAAGACCTTTGATCTGGGTTTTCTGAACACCAAGACCAGCATGGAGATCAAGAGCGGCGGCAATATTTTCGGCACTGTGGACGTGCAGGACGGCAACCTCGGCGATATGCAGGGAAGCGTACGTATTGTCGGGACCATGGGCAAGGCTCGTGAGGAGGATTCGCTCTATGACCAGCTCTACCAGAATGTGGCGAGCATTGTGTACGAGCAGACGCTGCCCTCCAAACAGGAAATATTTTCGGAAAGCGTACAGATGGGCGGAAGCGCCGGAACCAGAAAGTCTCCGGGTGGCAGCAGAATAGCCGATGTTGCGCGCAGCGAATATGCCAACAATATTTCCAGCCAGCGCAGGGTGGAAAAGGGGCTGGGGGTGTCCACGGAAAGCATGGACAGCGTCAAGGGCACCTTTGTGCTGGACTCGGTAGCCGGTACGCTGTTCGTGAAAAGTTCGCCGGGCAAAGTACGGGCCGTGGCACAGCTCATAGAAAATCTCAAATCCAAACTCACGCGCCAGGTGGTCATTGATTCGCGTATTCTGGAAGTGACCCTGAGCGACAGCTTTTCCTTTGGCATTGATTGGAATTACGTTGCCAACGAGCTGGTGAACGACAGCATCCTCGGACTGAATATCGGCTGGAACGGCCAGTCCTCCAGCCCGGTGATTTCCATTCCGGACAACTTCATTTCCAGTTCCTCGGATGTTCCCACGGTCATTTCCCAGAACGGCACCACCGTGCCCCAGGGCACGCACCTGCTGGACGCGACCATAGAGGCCCTGGAAACGTTCGGCGGCATTAAGGTCATTTCCAGCCCCCACGTACGCACCAAACACGGACAGCCTACTCTGCTGACCTCCGGGCGCATGGTCAAATACGTGGATTCCGTGGAACGCAATCTGGACAATACGTCTTCGGGCGTGGACAGCATCAGCTATACGGTGGAGACGGCCAAGATATTCGACGGCATCATGCTCGGCGTGCTGCCTTTCATCAACGCCGACGGCAGCGTGGACATGCAGATTTTCCCCATCAAAAGCCAGGTGGATGAAAGCAGCCTGAGCCTTGTGGAAGTGGCTGACGGCGTTTACATCACCCTGCCCGAAGTGGATATCAAGAACATCAGCACCAGCGTACGGGTCCGCAACGGCGAGACCGTGATTCTGGGAGGGCTCATCGACAAGGAGCACGGCAAATCCGACGGTCGGGTTCCGGGGCTCGGACAGGTGCCCGTGCTCGGCTGGCTGTTTCAGCAGCGCCAACGCAGCGAACTGGTACGCGAACTGGTGATCATCATGCACGTTCGGGTGCTTGGGTAGGCGATTCAATAGGAAACAGTCTGAAAAAGTAGATCAGGGATGACAATGGCACGGCGTGAGGCAAGGATATGGCGCTGATCAACCGCAGCCTGGCAAGCGTACGCAACGGTCACGCCAGCTCGCTCCGGGGTGGACAGGAAAGAGGCGGCACCAGGGTCAAATGTCTGCTGGCCGTGGCCGCGGGCGTCTGCTTTGGTTGTGCGGCCTTGTTGCTGCTGGCAAAGCTCTATTCGGAATACGTGGTCGGATCCGGGGCGGTCTCTTCGCAACAGCTGGAACAGCTGCGGTCGCAGGCTTTGCAGAAACAGACTCCCCGGCGGAAAGCGCCACTGTTGCAGAGGCCTGTTCTGCAGCAGGCGGGCTACGAAGTACGTAATTTGCCGTCAGAGCAGCCTGCATTGCCAACTACCGCGGACACGCCATCCCAGGCTCAGGGCAAACCGGGGCAGACAGGCAGTTCATCCGGCTTCGTGCAGGAGCAGCATTTTCCTGTAGACTCCACGGCAGAGCATGCCTTTGTGCCAGGCGCGGAGAAAAGTTTTGCGGATGCGGAACCGTATGCAGGCGCTGCTTCAGGGCAGGGCGTCGGCGCGAGGCAGGGGCAGCAAGGGCTGGATACGCATTTCGTGGTCCAGGCCAGGCGCAACGAGCGTGTTCTAGATCTGGAGCAGACCTTGCGCGGTGAGTTGTCCAGGAGCAGCTGTGAGCCGGCTGCGGAGACGCTGGACAAACTGCTGCGAATAATCGGTACGCAGAGCCTGGGCGGATTCAAGTGGCAGGGGTTTTACGCCATGCGTTGCGGGAACTGGGCGACAGCGGAGAAATTTTACTCTCTGGCGCTCGGGCGTTCGCCCGAAGACATCCAATGCCGCTACAATCTGACCCTTGCCCAGTTGAGGCAGAACGAAAAATCCGCAGCAACCGTGAATTATCAGCGGCTCAAAGCTTTGGCGCCCAGATCCGGACTGGTGAAACGCCTTGCGCCCTATTTTGAGCCGCAATAGACAAAGATCTTTTAGTTTTTCCGGCTTCTGGACCGGGCTTTTTCCTCGGCGACCTGGATTTCCAGGTTGTATTTGGCAATGCGGTATCCCATCTGACGGGGAGTAATCCCCAGATCCCGTGCTGCCCGTGACTGGATCCAGTCATTGCGCTGCAGAGCCGCCAGCACCTGGGATTTTTCCAGCTCCTTGAGCGAGGATGGCCGTGCGAAATCATTGTCGGCCTGTTCCGGTGCGGGCAAACATTCGTGCTCCACATTGCTGTCAATGTAGGGGATGATCAGGGGCGCATCGATGCGCTCCTGTTCGGCAAGGATCACCAGCCGTTCCACCAGGTTTTCCATTTCCCGCACATTGCCGGGCCAGTCGTAGTTGGCCAGAATTTCCAGGGCCTGGGGAGTAAAACGCATTCTGCGCCCGTATTCTTTACCGACTTTGTTGAGAAAAAAACTGAGCAGACTGACGATGTCTTCCTTGCGTTCGCGCAGGGGAGGCGTCTGTACGGGGAACACGTTCAGCCGGTAATACAGGTCGGGCCGGAAACTGGCCGCGCGAACCAGCTGTCCCAGGTCTCTGTTGGTGGCCGCCAGGATGCGGACATCGACTTTGCGGGTGACATTGCTCCCAAGACGTTCGAATTCCTTTTCCTGCAGGACGCGCAGCAGTTTTGCCTGCAGCCCCATTCCCAGTTCGCCGATTTCATCAAGAAAAAGGGTGCCCTTGTCGGCTTCTTCGAACTTTCCCGGTTTAGATCCGGTGGCTCCGGTGAACGCACCTTTTTCATATCCGAACAGCTCGGATTCCAGGAGGTTTTCCGGGATGGACGCGCAGTTGACCTTGATGAAAGGGTGGGATCTGCGGTCCGAGAGCTCATGCAGAATACGGGCGATCAGGGTTTTGCCCGTACCGGATTCTCCCAGCAGCAGTACGGTGGCCTTGGTGGGGGCGACCTTTTCGATCTGCCGCTGTACTTCGAGCATGGCAGGGCTTTTGCCGACAATGTACAATCCGTCCGCGTTCTTGGAAACCTTGTACTTGAGCGAAGCGTTTTCCTGGCGCAGCGTCTGGACCTGTTCGTTGAGGCTGATGAACTGGGCTATGAGCGTAGCCACGACATTAAGGAATTCAATGTCTTCGTCCACGGAGACTTCATCTCCGAAAAGACGGTCGACATTCAGAACCCCCAATGGTTTGCCGTGCAGGGAAATGGGCACGCCCAGAAAGGCGAGCTTGGTCTTTTCGATGCCCCTTGATCCGGTTTTGTTCAGGAAAAGAGGCTCTTTGCGGATGTCCGGGACGTAGTAGGGCATATTGCTGCGAAATATTTTGCCCGTAACACCCTCGTCCAGCCGGTAGATGCCGCGCTGTTTTTCCTCTTCCGTCAGACCATGGGATGCGCTGATTATCAGGCGTTCGTTGGTCGGGTCAAACAGTGTCACCGTGGCCCGCTTCATGCTCAACGTATCTGAAAGAATCCGCAGAATGTCGCGCAAGGTTTGCTCGAGATCAAGCGCCTTGGCAACGATCTGGCTGATGGCGGAAAGTACTCGTAATTTTAATTCCCTAGTTTCTTCGGTCATACCTGTGGTTCGCATTTTTTGTACCAGAATTGAAAAACTAACATGCTGAAATTACATGTAAAAATTAAATGCAACAAACTGTTTTTCGTAAAGAATGACAAATATGTAGACTAAAGCCAAAAAACCATCACAAATTTGGTAAAAACTCAAGGTAAAATTGCCCGTTCCATTTGTCCAGGTTTTGACACGATAAAAAACGGACTACAGTATAGCAGGAGTAACGGGAGTGGAAAAGATGAATTGTAGATACAAGGCAATTTTTGCATGGTCAACTTGAAGCGGTCCGGTTGCAGCGGGCCATAGTCCGGCCATGTTGTCAGAGCTCCTGGAAATAGGTTATATTATGATCAAATGCAAAAAAAGATCATCAGTTGTCATATTTCATCCGGACAAGTGTCTGTCCTGAGGCGGCTCTGTTTGCTTCTGGTTTTTTCCCTTTGTCTGACAGCAAACGCATGGGGCGAACTGGGGAGCAGCGAGGGCGCGCCCATACGGCTGGGAATCAACTATCCGCTCACAGGCCCCTACTCTGTGGAAGGGCTGGACCAGATCCGCGCCGCCCGTATGGCTGTGGATGAAATCAATTACAACGGTGGTCTGCTGGGGCGTTCGCTGGAACTGCTGCCCCGAGATTCCTCTTCGGATGTGCTTCTTTCGGAAATCAACGTTCGGGAGTTGATCGAAGCGGGCTGCGTCATGATTTTCGGCGGGGCCTCGTCGGACGTGGCCATTACAGCCGGGAACATCTGTCAGCAGTATCAGATTCCCTTTTTTGGCACCCTGACCTACTCCACGGCCACCACGCTGGAAAATGCGCACCGCGTCTCTTTTCGGGAATGCAGTGATTCCTGGATGGCCGCCCAGTTGATGGCTCCATGGCTCAACAGCCGGTACAAGGGAAAAAGGTATTTCTATATTACCGCGGATTATACCTGGGGCTGGACCACGGAAGCCAGCATGCGGGAGGTAACGGGTACGGAGAATACCGAGGCTTACCCCCGTGTGCTCACTCCCCTGGGAACCACGGATTTTTCCAATGCCTTGCGCCAGGCCGCCGTTTTCAACCCGGATGTGCTCGTGCTGGTTCTGTTCGGCAAGGATCTGGGCCATGCGCTCAAACAGGCCTCCACAATGGGCTTGCGGCATAGCTGTCAGATCGTCGTTCCCAACCTGACGCTGGGGATGGCCGAACGCGCCGGGGTCAAGTCCATCGGAGGCGTTGTCGGCACCGTGCCCTGGACCTGGCAGGTTCCCGATCTGGAGCAGTCGGCGCGAGGCCGGGACTTTGTGGACAATTTCATCAAGCGCTACCGCCGCTACCCCAGTACGGCTGGCGCCAGCGCCTATTCCATTGTGTTCCAATACAAATCCGCAGTGGAACGCGCGGGCAGCACCCGGACGGAGGATGTCGTACGCGCCCTCGAGGGATACAGCTATTCGTTGCTCAAGGGGCAACAGACCTGGCGGCCTCTGGATCACCAGAACGTGCAGACCGTGTATATGGTCCGTGGAAATCAGGAATATGATATTCTCAATGATCCGCTGCGTCAGAATTATTTTCACATCATCGGTCACATGGAAGGAGAAAAGCTCGTACGGGCCCCTGAAGATTGGAAGCGTTTGCGCCGGGAGGCCGGTCTGCCTCCGAAGCTGGAACTATTCGGAGATGAAACGCCATGAACATGCTGCTGGTAGGTAAAAGCGCCTTGCGGCGTGTCTTGCCCAAATCCACGTTCTGGCAGTTTTTTCTGGCCACGGCCTGTGTCGGAGTGCTGACAGCTCTTGCGGCAATGGTCGTGGCTTTTTGGATCAGCCGGGGGCTGGTGCACAAGATGATGGAGGAAACCGGGTATACGGTTTTGTCCAATGCGGTGGATTTCATCGGACGCTCGCGCAGCAATCTGGAGCAGTACCGGGTGGTATTGTTCGACGCGGACAAGGAATTGCTGCGCACTGTCACCGACAACGCCTATGATTTGTTCGATGCGTTCAGAAACGAGGCAGTGAGTGTGCACCTCTCCTTGGAAGAGGCGCAAAAGGCCGCTCTGGACCAGTTGCATCTCTCTGAAAATGGAACCAGAGTCCGGCTCCTGGTTCTGGATAGCAATAACCATGTGCTGGAGGAACGGACAGGATCGCATTCGCGCCACAAGGATACATTTGAGGGCAGCCGGGTGCCGGAGGTTTTGCTGGACATGATCCGGCAGGCCCGTGAGGCCTCCGACGGTGAAACAATCAAAGTCTATCAGGCCAACCAGGACGATACCCTGTATCTGGACATGCATCTTGCTTTGGCTCGATATTATGCTCCCTGGGATCTGGTTCTGATCGCAGAGCTGGATTGGCAGGACAATGCCGTGCGTTTGCGCGAACAGGAACGCACGCAGCTGGATGAATTGCGCGCACGCATGGGCGAAATCGTTCTGGGGAAAAGCGGGTATGTCTTTGCTCTGGACCAGAACTGCGATGTTATGGTGCATCCCACTCTTACCGGGGCCAATATGGCGGGAATGGACCCCATCTCGCCGGGGCAATCGTTGTGCCGTTCATTTCAGGAGACCGCCATCAAACCCTGGGGCAGCAACAGCATTGCGTATGATTGGGATCGTGTCGGTCAGCCCGGAAAGTATGTTTTCTCCAAAATTGCCTGGTGTACGCGTGAGCCCACCACCGGGTGGTACGTGGGCGCTTCAGTATATGTCGAAGAGATGGAAGAGGACCTTCCTCGCTATGTGCTGCTGATTTTTTTTCCTGCGCTGGGGGCCATCCTGATCCTGGGAGGAACTCTGGCCCTGCTGCTCAGGAATCTTCTCCGGCCGGTGCACAATCTGACGATGATCTGTCAGGATGTCAGCGGGGGCAATCTGGATGCCACGGCCCCGGAGGATGCTCCCGGCGAGGTCGGTTTTCTGGCGCAGCATTTCAATGTGATGATCCGTACCATCCGGGAGCTGATCAATCTGGATGCGTTGCGGCAAAAGGAACTGGAGGCGCTCAACAGGAGCCTGGAAACAAAAGTTCAGGAACGGACGCAGGATCTGAAGCAGAAAACGGAAAAGCTGGAAGAGGCCAATCTGCGCCTGCTCGAACTGGACAAACTCAAGTCCGCGTTGCTGTCCTCGGTTTCCCACGAACTGCGGACCCCGCTGACCTCGATCATGGGCTTCGCCAAACTGATAGAACGGGATTTTCAGCACCATGCCAAGGATGCGGAACAAAGCGACAATCCGCGGCTGCATAAGATCGCCAAACGCATCGACAAGAATCTCGACATCATCAATACCGAAGCCGAACGGTTGACCCGGCTCATCAATGAATTGCTGGATCTATCCAGTGTGGAATCCGGGCGTGCGCAGATGCACGACAGGCTTTTCAATTTTACGGATATCCTCGGTCCCTGCCTGAGCCGGCTGGACCAGAGCATCAGCGAGAATCCGGATGTGCTGATCTGCATAGAGATCAGCGAGGAACTGCCGCCGCTCCTGGCCGACATGGATCGTCTGCAGCAGGTCGTCTACAATATCATCGATAACGCCTTGAAATTCACCCAGCAGGGGCACATCACCATTTCCGCCTGCGCCTCGGACGGCTGGATTCAGGTTCGGATCAAAGACACGGGCATCGGCATGGATAAAAAGAATCTGTTGCAGGTCTTCGAATCCTTTCACCAGGTCGGCTTCGACGAGGAAATGCTGATCGGAAAGCCCCAGGGTTCGGGCCTGGGATTGTCCCTGTGCCTGAGCGTCATCAAACGCTATGACGGCATTATCTGGTGCGAGTCCGAACCTGGAAAGGGCACCGAGGTCGTTTTTGAAATGCCTTCCGCCATCGTGCGGGAATAGCATGGGCTCAGCGGCGCCATTGTCCCAGGACACGCCGCAGTTCTTCCACGGTGGTGATCCGGTCGCAGACCTTGCGTACGCCGATGTCGAACAGGGATGAGAAGCCGTTGCCCTGGGCTGTTTCCATGATCTCCGACATCCTGGCCCCCTGTTCGAGTTTCGCGCGTATGCAATTGTCCGGCGAAAAAATTTCGTAAATCAGTGTTCTGCCCAGGTAGCCCGTGTGATTGCAATTTTCACATCCGCTGCCTCTGGCGAGAAGCGCGCTTTTCATTTTCAGATAGGCGAGCTCGTTTTCCGTGGCTGCGTACTCCGTACGGCAATGCGGACATATGGTTCTGACCAGGCGCTGGCTGACGATGCAGAGCAGGCTTTCGGCAAGCGTCAGCGTATCCAGTCCGAGATTTTTCAGCCGGGGCAGGGCGCCGAGGGCGCTGTTGGAGTGCAGAGTGGAAAGCACCAGATGACCGGTGGTGGATGCGGTCACTGCGGTGCGGGCGGTCTGTTCGTCGCGCATTTCCCCTATGAAAATGACATCCGGGTCGTGGCGCAGGAAATAGCGCATGGCATTGGAAAAATCATACCCGGCCTGGGCGTTCACTTCTGTCTGCCTGGCCAGCGGAACCTGGTACTCGATGGGGTTTTCGATGGTCAGGACGTTTTTGCCCAACAGGTCCAGGGAGATGAGTCCGGCCACCAGGGTGGTCGTTTTGCCAGATCCTGTGGGGCCGGTCAGCAGCACCAGTCCGTGGGGTTCCAGAAACGTCTGCTGGATCGAATGCAGGTCCTTGTCCAGAAATCCCAGATTCTCGAGACTGAACGCGCGTTTGTCCTGCGAGAGCAGGCGCAGTACGATATTTTCCCCCCAGGGAGTGACCACCGAAGAGGCCCGGATGTCGTAGTGCTGCTCCAGCAGGCTGGCGCTCCAGCGTCCGTCCTGGGGAAGCCGCTGTTCCGAAATGTCCATACCTGCGGTGAGCTTGATGGCGGTTATGATCCTGGTGAGTTCTTTGGGCAGAAAACATTCGTTGCAGAGCACGCCGTCCACCCGGAATGCGATGCCGATCCCCTGGGCCATGGGTTTGACATGCACGTCCGTGGCGCGTCTTTTGACCGCCAGCAGCAGGAGATATTCGATGAATCTGTCCGGGCTGACGGTTTTGCCCGAGTCGCTGCTCAGAATGTCAACTTCGCGTGCCAGCAGACTTTCCACCGGTGTGTCGGAAAAAAAGAAATGGTTGTAGATGGCGGAAACGATACGGCTTTCCTCTGCCATGGCAAAACAGGGAGTCAGTCCGGAAGCCTGCAGCACAGCCTGCTCCAGCTGCGGATCAGGCGGATTGCACACGGCCACCAGCAAACAGGGCATGTTGTCCGGGCCTGGAACCACATGCAGGGGAAGCATACGCAGGTTCAGGCAAAGGGTGCGGTTGAAGCGTTGCAGAATGTCCCTGTCCGGCACTTGTTGCAGCAGATCGGCATACGGCAACTGTAAATGCTCGGCAAGCGTACGCACCAGATCGTATTCGGAGATAATGCCGATCCGGGTCAGAATACGGCCCTGGGATTCGCCGGTGACCTCTTGGGCCTGCCGGACGTAGCGGTGCTGCGCGTCGTTGATCAGCCCTTTGGCCTGCAACAGATCGCCGATCCGGAGCGATGTGGACATGGCGTTTCCCCTGCCCCTGTCCTGCGGGCGTCATCTGCTAGCGGTTGGTGTTCGGAATGGAACCGGGCCCCTTTATGTCCTCCTGCGTCTTTGTTTGGGAAGACGCCGGCGATGTTGCTTGTGAATTCATCTGTGAATTCATCTGTGAAGACGTTTCCGAAGACCCGTCCTGGGGACGGATGGTAACGGTATTGGGCTGTCGACGTGGCGGCACCGGATTTCCCGCATTGAAATTGAGCTCTTCCGAACGGAGGCTTTTGGGCCGGGGCGGAGCGGGTTTCGTGCTTTCCCTGACGATCTGGAAGGGCTTCGAGGCCTCTTCGGGCGAAACAGTGGACGGGTCCGCGTCGCCATCCTGAGGCAGCTGGTCCGTGGTCATGTCCGCGTCTACGCCCCCGTCCGCGTCGGCATTGTCCAGATACAGCCAGAGCAGGGTCTGCTGGTCGGGCGTACCGCTTTCTTCGAGTCCGTGGCTTTTCTGAAAATTCTTCAAGGCCTGAACCGTGCCCGGCCCCACCACGCCGTCCAGTTCCTTGTCGTAAAAGCCGAAATCCTGCAACCGGCGTTGCAGTTCCCGGATTTCGTCGCCTTTGTAGCGCCTGGTGAAATGGGTGATTTCAATGGGAGGCTGCCAGAGCGCCAGCCATTGGGCGCCCGTACCTGTAAGCTGATGCCAGGGAAAATAGCTTACGGAAATTTTGCCGTCCGGCGGCCGGTCTTCGAGGGGCACCAGGCGAAGGTTCTTGGTTTCGGCCTTGTCCGTGGGCAGGCTGAGAATAAAGCTGTCCAGCTGTTTTTCTTCCACGGCATTGCGCAGGGGCCCGGCAAGATAGTTGAGCCCCCAGGGTGCCAGAAAATCTGCGGATGCCTTGAGGAGTTCGCTGCTTTCACCAGGTTCGGTGGGCGGTATGTTATTCGCTTTTGGCTGGTTAATCGTATGGTTGGCCGCAGGCGAGTCCTCGATGATGGGATCGAGTTCGGCATTGTTGCCGTTGGGTGCTGCAGCATCAGCCTGTTTGGCTGGAGCAGCGGAAAGCGCTGTTACCTGCGAATTATCCGCAAGGGGCGGGGCGTCGTCAAAACTGTCGCCCCCAGGCAGGAACATGAAAACCAGGCCGGCGATAATGGCCACTGATGCGGCTCCGATGCCGCCGTAAATGCTGAACTGTTTGAAACTGACCCGGCGCAGGCTGCTGGCAACGGTTTTGTTCCAGGCGGCCACGTCTTTTACGCCTTCATATACGGTGCGTCTGGAAACACGACGTTCGCCCAGCGCCACCATGGCGTACATGGTCTTTTCCATCAGCAGATTGATCATCCGCAGGTTGCCGCCCGAAACCTCGCACAACAGCCTGTGGGCTTTTTCTTCAAGGTAGAGTTGCGATCCCACGGCGGACAGTTTGAAATTGACGTAATGGGCGATTTCATCCGGATTGAGCGGAGGCAGGGTGAGGAACACGTTGATGCGGCTGGTTAGCTGGCGCATTTCCGGCTGGTCCAGCTTGGTCTTGAGCTCGGGCTGGCCGGTGAGCAGGATCTGTACGAGTTTTTCCCCGTTGAGTTCGAGGTTGGAAAGCATACGCAGGGCTTCCATGCACTGGAAGTCCAGGTTGTGAGCTTCATCTATGATAATGGCGCAGTTGTGCCCGGCGCGGTGTTCTTCCAGAAAAAAAGTGTGCAGGGAGTCGATGAGCGTACTGAGATGCGGTGTCTCGGGCAAGGCAATGCCGTAGTCCTGCACCAGGGTCTGCAGCAGTTCGTATTTGTCCACCGCCGTATTGAACACCCAGGAGGTCCGGACATTGGATTCTTCCAGCAACGGCAGCAGCTGCAGCAGCAGGGAGGTCTTGCCCAGGCCCACTTCACCGATGAACACCAGGAAGCCCTTGTGGGACTTGATGCCATAGGCCAGGACCTCGAGAATCCGGTTGGTGGTCTCGGTCTGGAAGTAATGATCCCGGCAGGCCCCAGGTGGAAAGGGGTTGTCGTTGAATCCCAGGGTATCGTAAATAGTTGAAGTCATTGGCTCCCCATAACGAACAAAGCTGCATTTTGCAATGGCTGGTTCGGAAAGGCAAGGGCCTGGGCCATGCCCGTCCGTACCGGAACGGTTATTTTTATAGATTTTCCCACAGAGACGGATGGTTAGCGGGTATTGCGAAATTACATCAGAGATGTTTGGAGAAAAAATCCACCAGCCGCTGTTCCGACCAGTAGGTTTTTCCCCTGCGCGGCACAAACCCCACATGGCCCCCGTGTTCGGGAGACTCGAAGAACAGGCAGGGATTTTCAGACGCCGCATCCGCGGGGTAGCACAGGGGCGAAAGAAAGGGATCGTCCTGCGCGTTCACAAGCAGGGTGGGAATGTGGATGTTGTGCAGGAACTGGAGGCTGGAACTGCGCTGGTAATAGTCCCTGGCACTGGAAAAACCGTGCAAGGGAGCGGTATAGCGTTCGTCGAATTCCTCAAAGGTCCGGATGGAGTCGATGCCGTCGAGGTTCAGCTCCAGTTCCGGAAACAGGGCGGCTTTTTGCCGCACTTTCGGAATCAGTGTCCGCATGAAATAATACATGTAGATGCTGTTGGCCGGGCGGTTCATCTCCCGTGCCGCGGAACACAGATCGCAGGGCACGGAAAAGACCCCCGCGCAGGCCACCTCTCCGGGCACCATGTCCGGGCACTCCCCAAGGTATTTGAGGGTCTGGTTGCCCCCCATGCTGAATCCGACCAGTCCGGCGTGGTCATAGCGTCCGCTGGAAAGCGCGTACGTCAATACCGTGTGCAGGTCGTCGGTGGTGCCCGAATGATAGAATCTGGGCGTGCGGTTCAGTTCGCCGGAGCAGCCCCGAAAATTGAAGTTCAGCGTATCCCATCCGGCCTGGTTCAGCGCCAGTGCCGCGCCCGAGGTGTAGCGGCGGCGCGAGTTGCCCTCCAGACCGTGCGAAATCACGGCCAGCCTGGACGCTCCCACGCGGCTCCAGTCCAGATCCAGAAAATCGTTGTCCGGCGTGTCGATGCGCTCGCGCGTATAGCGTACGCGGGGGCAGGGCCGGCACTTGGATGCGAAAATGGTCGCAACGTGTCCCACCGTAAAAGGGAAGCGCGGATGGTATGAGGATACTGCTATGTTGGGCATGGGGCTAGATAGCGCCGGAGCGGGCGGGACTGCAAGCGAAAAATCAGTTGTCAGTAGAGGAAGTTTCGGGCGGCAAAATTCTGATTTGCCAAAGACGGGGACAAGCCTCTATAGTCGCACTTTGTGGAATAATTAACAAAGCAACGGGCGGCCAGCGATGAAACGTTTGTTCACCATCAACATCCGGCAGAAAATCGTACTGGGGCTGGTTCTTATGACAGCGGCTCTGGGGTCTCTGGCCTATATCTCCTATTCGAACCTGGAGGCCATGGAAAAAAAGTTTGCGCTTGTTGAATTTGCAGATGACGTAAGCAACATGATGCTGGAGATACGGCGTTCGGAAAAAAACTGGCTGCTGTATGGCGGGGACGACAACCTGGCCGAGAATATGAAGTATTCCAATGAGGTCAGGGGGCTTCTGGATGCGGTCGCCCCGGAGGTGACGGATTCGTCCGTCAATGCGCGCCTGAAACGCCTGGGGGCCGTGCTGGACGCGTACCAGCAGGCCTGGCAGGAGCTGGTCAACGAGAATCCGGGACCGGTCCGGACGCAGAAAGTGGAACATCTGCGCGAGGTGGGCAAGGAGCTGGTGGAACAGACCAGCACGCTCACACGCATCGAGCGTACGGAGATTCTCACCATCACCAAGCGGCTGCGGCGCACCCTGCTGTATTCCGTGGTGATAACGGCCCTGCTGGCAGCTGGGCTTATGGTTTTCGTGACCTTCAAAATATTTCTGCCCCTCAAGGTCATCGAGCAGACAACCACGCGCATAGCCAACGGCAACTTCGAGCCCCTGCCTATCTGGAATACCAACGACGAAATCGAACGTCTGATGCAGGGCTTCAACCGCATGGTCCGGGAACTGGAAAACCGGCAGGACCAGCTGGTGCAGGCCCAGAAGCTCTCTTCCATCGGTACGCTGGCCTCGGGCATCGCCCACCAGTTGAACAACCCCCTGAACAATATTTCCACTTCCTGCCAGATTCTGATGGAAGAGGAAGAAGCCGACCCGGAATTCGCCGCCAAGATGCTGCGCAATGTCGAACAGGAAACCCTGCGCGCGCGCGACATCGTCCGCGGGCTGCTGGAGTTCTCCCGCCATCAGGAATTTTCCCTTTCCTGGACCAGGCTTTCGTTCGTGGTCAAACGGTCCGTGGATCTGGTCTCCAGCCATGCCCCGGCCGGGGTGGACATGAAGGCCGATGTTGCGGACGACATCCGGGTCTTGATGGATCCGCAGCGAATGCAGGAGTGCCTGATAAATCTCATGCTCAACGCCTACCAGGCCATCGAGCGCCCTCCGGGAACCGTGAAGATCTTCACCACTCCGGCACCGGAAAAGGGACGCATTTTTCTTGTTGTGGAAGATACGGGCAAGGGCATTGAAAAACAGCATCTTTCCAGGGTGTTCGATCCCTTTTTTACCACCAAGGACGTGGGCAGCGGCACCGGGCTGGGCTTGTACATCGTGTACGGCATCATCAAACAGCACGGCGGAGACATCAAGGTCGAAAGCGAAGTGGGCAAAGGCACCCGTTTCCTGATCGAACTGCCCTATGAAGAAGCCCCGGAGGACGGCACCGCATGAGCGAGTGCAGTATTCTGATCGTCGAGGATGAAGCCATTGCCAGGGAAAACCTGGTCCATGTGCTCGGGCGCGACGGCTGCCACGTACGCCAGGCCGTGGATGGTCAGGACGCCTTGGGCGTTTTGTCCCAGGAAGAGTTCGACCTGGTGATCACCGACCTCAAGATGCCGGGTCTGAGCGGTCTGGAGGTGCTCGAACAGATCAAGTCCACCAGTCCGGACACCGAAGTCCTGGTGGTCACGGGATACGCCACCGTGGACACGGCCGTGGAGGCCATGCAGAAGGGCGCGTATCATTACATGGAAAAGCCCTTCAAGATCGCCCAGCTGCGCGCGCTGGTCCAGGGGGCGCTGGAAAAGCGGCGCCTCAGGCTGGAGGTCAAACGGCTGCGCGAGGAAATCTCCGGGGGCGGCAGCGTGCAGATCGTGGGCGAGAGTCCGGCCATCCGCAGCCTCAAGGAAACCATCGCCCAGGTGGCGCCGGTGGACAGCAATGTGCTGATCCTGGGAGAAACCGGCACCGGCAAGGAACTGGTGGCCAGGTCCATCCACATGGCCAGTTCGCGCAGCCACAAGCGCTTTCTGGCGGTCAACTGCGCCTCTTTCAATGAGGAACTCCTGGCAAACGAACTGTTCGGGCATGAAGCCGGCGCCTTTACCGGCGCCAAGAACATCAAGAAAGGTCTGCTCGAATCCGCCAACCAGGGAACGTTTTTTCTGGACGAAATCGGCGACATGAAGCTCGAGATGCAGGCCAAGCTGCTGCGCGTCCTGGAAACCCGGTCCATGATCCGTATCGGTGGTTCGGAGGAGATCCCCATTGACGTGCGCATTCTTGCTGCCACCAACAAGGACCTCAAAAAGGAAGTGGCCGAGGAGCAGTTCCGGCAGGATCTGTACTACCGGCTCAACGTCATCACCATTCATGTCCCGGCTTTGTCCGAAAGGCGCCAGGACATTCCACTGCTTTGCAATTTCTTCGTACAGAACTACGCACGTGCCATGGGCAAGGAAATCACCCAGGTCTCGCCCGAGGTGATGCAGATTCTGGAGACTTACGAATTTCCGGGAAATATCCGCGAGCTGGCCAATATCATGGAGCGCGCCGTGGTGATGTGCAACGGCCGTACGGTGCAGGCAGCCCATCTGCCGCCGGATATTCAGGGGCTGGGCTGGCATGTCATCCGTCCGGTGGAGGAATCCGGACCCGGTCCGGTCGAGCTCATTACCATCAAGGAAAACGAGATCCGGCATATCAAGCGGGTCCTGGAAGCCGTGGAAGGCAACAAGACCAAAGCCGCGGAAATTCTGGGCGTTGATCGCGCGTCCCTGTGGCGCAAGCTCAAGCGCCTCGGACTGGATTGATACGAGCTGAAAATCCGCCGGCCTTTCAAGGAAATACCGGCCGGATGCGGAGGGCTGGTTAGCGGTACGTCAGGTTGGTTTCCCAGCTGGCGCTGCTGACGCGGATGGCTTCGCGTACGGCGTTTTCGTCTTTTTCTTCAATAGCCTTGAGAATGGCCTTGTGGTCCTTGAGCGCCACATCGGGAAGCGTCCGCATGGAAGTCTCGATGGAGGCGTCAAAGAGTTCCATCATGGTTTCCCCTATGCGGATGACCAGCGGATTGTGCGTGGCCTGCAGCACGGCCCGGTGAAAGGCCAGGTCGTATCGCGAATCCTGCACCTTGGAAGACAGCGCGTTTTCCAGATCCCGTATGGTGGCTCTGATGCGTACGAGGTCCTGGGGCGTGGCGCGGTGCATGGCCATTATCGTATAGGCGGGTTCGTACATGGCCCGCAGTTCGAGCATGTCCTTGGTGACCCCTTTTGCCAGAATCATCTGAAAAACCAAGGAGTTCAGCGCATCTTCACTGGGATGCTCGCGGATTTTGGTTCCCTGACCACGGCGAACCTCCAGGATGCCCATGGCCTGCAGCATTTTGATGGCTTCCCGTACGCTGGATTTGCCCACGCCGAGATTGCGGGTCAGCTCCGCTTCGGAAGGGAGGTAATCGCCCGGAGCAAGTTCGTCGTTGATCAGCGCCTGTTTGATACGCTCGATGACAAGCAAAACCACGGATCCCTGCTGCAGGGGTGTGGAAAGCGAATTGCTTGAAAATGGAGAAGCCTTACGCGGTAGAGCCATTACACTATCCTGAATAGATTATATCTCAAAATCACCGGCTTACATGACGGTAGAAACTGCATGATGTTGTTGCGAGAGCAAGTAGATAGAATTGATTGCGGTGATTTGCAAGTTCAATTCAAACAAAATTGTATATTATCGGTCTCTGACCCTTGTCAAGTTGCTCTTAACGCTCAACTGCGCATACGTCTGTACCGGAGCTCACAGGGCACCGGACACCGCTCTTGCTAGACGGTGTCGGGGCGCAGCAAGGGCAGCGTTGACCCTCCGTACGGCATGACCAGAACAGTGGCCTTGTTTCCCTTTTTTTTCATGGCCGCGTCCAGTGCTTCCTGGACTGTTTCAAATGGCTGCATGAACAGCGTACGGACCAGTTCCGGAGCCATTTCGGAAACCAGGTAGATTTCCGTGTTTTCCAGTACCAGGGCAATGGCCGCGGCCTTGTGTCCGCCCAGCTGAAAATCCGCAGCGATGCGCTCCACGAGATCCTCTGGTTTGCGGGCTGCGGTGATCCATTGTTCGAAAACCGCTTCGCCCAGTCCTTCTTTGCAGGACCCCGCAAGGATGATGACGCCGCCTTTTTTGACCGCATGCTTGGCGTTGTCCAGGGCTTTCTGCGTCTGGTAGAGATTGAGATCCTTGGGGCTTCCTCCCTGGGAAACGATTACGATATCAGCCAGTTCGGGGATGCCGATTCCATAGAGCCGGTCCAGAAAACGGCAGCCCTCGCGGTGCGCCTCTATATAATGCCCGGCCACCGCGTGGATGATTTCCTTGTGCGCATCCAGAACCACGTTTACGAGAAAATCAATGGGGCAGAACGCAATGGCTTCTTCCAGGTCCGTACGGACCGGATTGTCCTCCAGGCGTCCGGCAACGGCCTCGGGCCGTATCATGAACCGGTGGTTGGCCTGGATGGCGCTGCGGGTGGAGACTCCGGGCATGATGGCTTTTGCCCCGCCGCTGTAGCCGGCGAAATAGTGGTATTCGATGTTGCCCAGGCAGATGCGCCGGTCGGCTTTGGCCACGGTGCTGTTTATTTCCACGGGCGTACCGCTGGCAGTGTGCCCCAGGAGTACGAACTCCTCCGATGTGCTGTCGATGCAGCGGATGGTCCGGAGAATCTCGACGCCGACCAGCTTTTCCATTTCTTCGGGCCTGTGCTGGCGATGGCTGCCAAGGGCAAAGACAATGCTGATGTCCGCATCGCGGATTCCGGCTTCACGGAGTTGGTCCAGCAAAAGGGGCAGCACGACTCGGGAAGGCATGGGGCGGGTGATGTCGCTGGTGACAATGGCCACGGTCTCGCCGGGGCGGACGCATTGGCTCAGTTTTGCCGTACCGATGGGAGAAGCCAGGGCCTTGCGCAGGGCATCCAATCCGTGTTCGCCGCATTCCAGAGGGTTGGGTTCGAGCACCCCCATGACATTTTCATCTGGAATACGGATGGTCTGCGGTTGATCGCCATATCCGATTTCTAACTGCATGATTTTTTCCCTTGTAATAAAAACGCTGAAAAACTGTTTTCAATGGGGCTGTTATGGACTGTGTTGAAAAAGAAAAATGCTGCAGTGGACGGCTCAACTACAGCACGGTCCAACAGCAGCATTTTTTCATCGCATAGCAACCACTTACGCGGCAAACGCCTTGCACAAGGCCTCTGCGGACCGCACGCCGGATGCGAGCAGCACGGTCAGTTTGATACGGGCTTTGAGGGGAGCGTAGTCGTGACCCATGATCACGCCACGGGAGGCCAGATCGTTGACCCCGCCGGAAAAATCATACACCGGATGGACGCGTCCCTGCCCGCAGGTGGAGGTGATCACCATGGGGATGCCCTTGTTCAGGGCGTAGACGATGGATTCCACCCAGCTCGGAGGAATATGACCGCGACCGAGACCTTCAAGGATGATGCCCTGGGCGCCGTCGTCCGCCAGGAGCTTTACATCGCGGCCGTTGCTGCCCAGGCTGGCTTTGACAATTTCAACACGGGGAAAGTCCGACTCGGGGGAGTAGAGCTCGCGGCTGGCTGGCCTGCGGCGAATCCAGCATTTGCCCTTGTCCACAAATCCAAGATGTCCGTAGCCCGGCGAGGTAAAGGCATCCACGTTGAAGGCGTGCATTTTGTGCACGGTTTTCGCGTCGTAGACACCCTCGTTGAAGACCACGAGCACACCCAAGCCCTTGCAGTCCGGACAGGATGCCGTGACCACCGCATCGCGGATATTGGTGAAGGCGTCCGTGCCTTCCTCACAGGGAGTGCGCTGGGCGCCGGTGAACACGACGGGTTTGTCTCCGTCGTACAGCAGATCCATAAAATAGGAGGATTCCTCCAGGGTGTCCGTGCCGTGTGTGACGACGATGCCGCAGACTTCGGGATCCTGGGTATAGGCGTTAACCCTTTCGCGCAGCTGCATGAGCTTGTCGAAGTCCATGGCGTTGCTGGGTACCTGAAAGACGGATTCCACCTCAACAGGAATCTGGAGCTGCAATCTCTCGAGATCGATGAGTTTTTCGCCGGGGAGCGCTCCGGATGCATAGAGTCCGGTCTCCTTGTTTTGCACACTGGCTATGGTGCCGCCAGTTGTCAGTACTACCACTTTATTCATTGCTATTCCTCCGGGAGCAGCTCGGTTAGATAAAAAGAGTCAATAAAACTGGGAAGAAGATAAAAAGCAGCATCATGGCCAAATACACCAGAAAATAGGGGATGATGTCTTTGACCACCAGTTCGAGCTTTTCTCCGGCAATATTGCAGGCGATAAACAGATTCAGTCCCACAGGCGGGGTAAATTGTCCGACAGCAAGGGCAATGATGGTGAACACGCCGAAATAGATCGGATTGATATGAACGGCATTCACAACGCCCATGATGGTCGGCACGAACAGCACAAGCGCGGCGACATTGTCGAGGAAGGTTCCGATCACCAGCAGGATGAGCATCACGATGAGCATGATGACCATGGGGCTGTTGGTAAAGCCCATAAGCATGGCGGCCAGATGCTGGGGAACCTGTTCCGCGGTGATGATGTAGCCGAACAGATTGGCGGTGCCCATGAGGAACATGATCAATGCCGCGTTTTCCGCGGTGTTTTTGAGGATATTGTACAAGGATTTGAGCGTGAGGGTCCGGTAGATGAAAAATCCGACCAGTACGCCGTACAGACAGGCAACGCCCGCGGATTCCGTGGCCGTGAACATGCCGGAGTAGATACCCCCGAGGATGATCAGCGGCATCAGCAGGGCCAGGCTGCTGTCCTTGAAAATCTTTTTAAAGCTGCCCTTGGGCAGGCTTTCTTCGCGTACGAAGCCCCTTTTCTTGGCGATGTAATAGTTCACGGTGATCAGGGCCAGGGCGATGAGTATGCCGGGAATGATGCCGCAGAGGAACATGTCGCCGATGGACACGCCGGCGATGACGCCGAACACGACCATTGTCAGGCTGGGAGGAATGATCAGGCCCAGAGCGCCGGAGGCGGCAACCACAGCGGCGGAAAACGTGCGGCTGTATCCCCGTTTGTTCATGGAGGGGATCATGATGGAGCCGATGGCGGCGGTGGTCGCCGGGGCGGAGCCTGAGATGGCCCCGAAAAAGGCCGAAGCGCCGGTGGTTATGTGCGCCAGTCCTCCGGGAAACCGGCCGACGATTACGGATGCCAGGGCCACGAGCTTATCGGAAATTTTTGCTTCGGCCATGATGTTTCCCGCCAGCAGGAACAGGGGAATGGCCATGAATGGAAAGCTGTTTACCCCGTTGAAAATCTTTTGCGGCAGAATCAGGAAGGGCATGTGGCTGGCAAAGTGTATCGCCGTCAGGGATGCGACTCCCAGGGAAATGGCGATGGGAACACCGATGACGATAAGAACGAAAAAGGCGATAAATAGGATGGAAACCATGATGCGTACCTCTGAAAGGTATTGTGGTTAGGATTGCGGGCTCTTTTTTGCGCGGTCCCGGAGCATATGTTCGAGAATATACAGAATGGAAATTCCCGCACATAACGGAATCGAAAACATGATATAACCGAGCGGTATTCCTGTTGAAGGCGACATCTGCATCATGGAACGCACTGTCAGCTTCCAGCCGTTGGTGAGCAGAACGAAAAAGAAGAACAGCATGATGCAATAGCTGAGCTGCCGCATGACCCACGCCAGACGAGGCGGAAGCAGATTGCCGATGAAGTCCACGGCGATATGCGTTTTATTGCGAACAGCAATCGTGCATCCCAGCATGACGACGTACACCATGGCATAGATGGACAATTCCTGTGTTTCTGACAAAGGACTATTGAGTACGTAGCGGTAGAAAACCTGAATGATGATGAGAATAGTCATGAAAGCCAAAGCAATGGCTGAGACATTTCTGATGAAACTATTGAGTTTTTCCAAAATGAACATAAAGCACCTCACTTCGTTGCATGCTGCCAATGCAAAGATTTATGCATCTCTGGTGCGAAGTTGTTGTTGCATTGCTCCAGTCATTGTTGTGCGGCTGAAGTGGAAACAAGGGGCGGATAAATCCGCCCCTTTCCCTGGGGGTGAGCTGGATCAGAACAGCTTTTTACGACTTAGTGACCCAAAGTCGTTTGAATATCTTCAATGATTTTGCCGTTCAGCTTCTTCTTGTATTTTTCGATGACAGGCTTGACCAGTTCGCGGAAAGGCGCTTTGTCCAGGATCGAGAATTTCCATTCCGTGCTCAGCCAACTTCCTTCCACTGCGTTTTTTCCAGATCTTCAACCATCTGCGTATGCACCGTGTCCGAGTTCTTTGGCCGTTTTCAAGAATGGCTTTCTGATAGGCTTCGGGCATGCTGTCCAGCAGCGCCTTGTTCATGATCAGCGGCGAGGACAGATGGATATGGCCCGTACGGGAAACGTACTTCTGCACTTCGTAGAATTTCTGGGTCAGAATGTGCGCAGGCGGGATTTTCCTGGCCGTCAACGGTTCCCAGCTGCAGAGCCGAGTACAGTTCGCCAAAGGAAATAACCGTGGGACCGGCGCCCAGAGCCTTGAAGGTGTCAACGAAATACTTCGCCTTCAGGTACGCGGATTTTCAGGCCTTTCAAATCTTCAGGGGTCTTGATGGGGCGTTTGTTGTTGGTGATGTGGCGCATGCCATTGTCCCACCAGCCGATGATGACGGCGCCATGGGGTTCGAGCTCCTTGTTCAGCTCTTCGCCGACTGGGGCCGTCGAGCACTTTCCGTACTTCCCAGTTGTCATTGAACAGGAAGGGCAGGTTCAGAATGCCCATGTCCGGCACCCAGTTGGAGAGCACGGTGTCCGAAGTCAGAACCATGTCCTGGGTTCCCAGCATGCAGCCTTCCACGGCTTCCAGCTGTTTTCCGAGCTGGTCGGCAGGGTAGACCTGAATCTTGACGTGGCCGTCGGTCTTTCTTGGCGACCTCGTCGGCAAACATGGTGCAGATCTTCTGGTAGTGATGGTTGGGAGCGCCCGTATGTCCGAGTTTCAGGACATAATCTTCGTCCGCTTGCGCCAGTGGGCAGACTCCAAAAGTCAGCACGGCCATCGCCATAATAATGAGTAGTGTCTTACGCATGTAAAAATCCTCCCAAATGGTTGTTGCAACAATTGCGGTCGAAGTCTTCGCTGCCGTCTCAACAGTACAACCCCGAACAGGCGGAGATCTCTGAAGACCGCGGTCGTTGTCTGGGTCAAGAATTATGGCGTCTATTGGTCCGATGTCAATATATATGTCAGCAGACATCATATGTTTAAATGGCAAAAAATGGCAAATTTGTAAAATTGTTGAAAATATTTCTTTCAGATTCCTTTCATTTTGGCATTAATGAAAGAATTTTACGCTTTATGCGATATTTTGAACTTTAGGCCACGTGAAACAGAATAAAAACAGGTAAACTGTTCAAAGGGTTAAGGCGCAACGGGAGTCCGGGGAATGGGATCGGAGAAAACGGTATGAAGATGAGATCAGGAGGAATGAAGAATCAAAAGCAGCAGGAAGATCGGGTAGCGACCGTACGTGATTCTGGCGCCAAGGGGAGCTTTGGATATGGATTGAGTGTATGAAAAAGTCTTGGGCAGTTCAAGGTACTTCTGCGAAAAAGCGTATGGAGGCTGCGTGGAAAACACGGTTGGAGGCAACGTATTCGTGCCCATGATTCAGGCTGGTATTATAAAGGATACTTAAACCCCTGCTGGCTGCAGGGAGTTTAAGTATCCGCAGGTAGCTGCTTTACGTCTGCGCGTTGTTAATTGTCTTCCAGCACCAGTTCCACCGCGCTGGCGGCGTTTTCGATGAAGATGATTTCCACTGCGGTACGGACTTCTTCTTCCAGGGCGCCCACGTCGGTCTGACAGCGTTTGGGCAGCAGTACGCGCTGTACTCCGGCTTCCTGGGCGGCAAGGAGTTTGTCGCGCAGGCCGCTTATGGGCAGTACGCGTCCGCTCAGGGTCAGTTCGCCGCTCATGGCAACGTCGCGCCGGGCAGGGCGGCCGGTCATCAATGAAACAAAGGCCATGGCAATGGTCAGTCCGGCGGACGGGCCGTCCTTGGGGATGCTTCCGGACGGAATATGCACATGGATGTCGGACTGTTCGAAAATGGCGTCGTCAATGCCGAAGACCTCGGCATTGCTGCGTACGTAGCTTAAAGCGGTCTGGGCGGATTCCTTGAGCACGTCGCCCAGGGATCCGGTCATCAGCAGATTTCCCTTGCCGCGCATCCGGGCTGTTTCAATAAATATGATGCATCCGCCGGTTTCGGTCCAGACCAGCCCGGTGGTTACTCCGGCCACGTTGGCTTCCTGGGCGGCTTCGGATACGAAGCGCGGAGGGCCGAGCAGTTCGAGAACCCGTTCGGGGGTAATGTCTATGGGCGGGGTGAGTTGTCCTTGCAGGGCCCGACGGTTGATCTTGCGGCAGACATTGCCGATTTCGCGCTCCAGTCCGCGCAGGCCTGCTCCACGGGTGTATCCGCGAATCAGGGCATCCATGGCCCGTGGTTCGAAGGCCACATCTTCTTCGCTGCGGCCGTTGACCGTAAGCTGGCGGGGCAGAAGATAATCCAGCCCGATACGCCGTTTTTCCCCTGGGGTGTAACTGGGGAAGGTGATGGTCTCCATGCGGTCCAGCAGGGGGCCGGGCAGCTTGTCCAGGGCATTGGCGGTGGTGATGAACATTACGTTGGAGAGGTCGAAGGGGATGTCCAGGTAGTAGTCCAGAAAGTGTTTGTTCTGTTCGGGATCCAGGACCTCGAGCAGCACGGAAGCCGGATCGCCGCGAAAGTCCTGACCGATCTTGTCCACTTCGTCCAGCATGAATACGGGGTTGTTGGCGTTGACGCGGCGCAACTCGTTGATAATACGCCCGCCATGGAGCCCACGTATGTCCGGCGGTGTCCGCGCAGTTCGGCTTCGTCGCGCATGCCGGCCATGGAAAGCCGGATGAATTGCCGCTGCAGTCGCGGTGCGCCACGGAACGCCCGATGGAGGTCTTGCCCGTACCGGGAGGGCCGGTGAAGCAGAGGATGGGCCCCTGGGACATGTGCACATGCTGTTGCTTGCGCTGCACTTCCTTGACCGAACGCCGCAGTACGTCCAGGTTCAGGAGTTTGGGCAGATAATGGTGCGCGCCTTTCTGCATGGCGTTCACCGCGGTGGTCCACGGTTGCATAGCCCGTGACCAGGATGAAATCCACAGTGGGGTAGAGGGTCTTGGCCTTGTCCAGGAGTTCGAGCCCGTTGACCTTGTCCATCTTCAGGTCCGTGATCACCAGGTCGATTTCCGCTTTGGACATGATTTCCAGAGCTTCCTGGCCATTGGCGGCCGC
>CAXXHY010000055.1:0-244424 GCA_963667575.2 Desulfovibrionaceae bacterium
CATCGAAACCTCCAAAAAGCTGGGACTCCTGTCCATGCCCGGCGCCCTGACTCCTTCGGAAATCGCGGACGCTTACGACTACGGAGCCGACATCGTCAAACTGTTTCCTGCGGGACAATGGGGTGTTTCTTACCTGAAAGCCGTACGCGGGCCCTTGGGCCATATCCCACTTGCCGTGGTGGGCGGAGTCACTCCCGAGAACATAGCGGGATTTTTGAAAGCCGGCGCCTCCTGCGCCGGTATTGGCAGCAACCTCGTCAGTGCCGAAAAAGTCCGCGCCGGCGGCTTTTCCGGGATCACCGAAGTTGCCAGGCAATTTTGCAGTGCCGTCAATTGATGTTTGTTAACCAGGTGCAGGGAGACATGCGGACCATCGCCTGATTGACATACCCATCCTGGCTTTCCGTATTGAATACTCCAAGAAAGTGTAAAGGCCTTGCCCCTGCCTCCAGGTCTTGAAATCGGCCGGGAGATGCGACAACGTAAACAGCATCTTCCGGCCGATGACTTATCCGGATCTTCCAGCCCCCAGGACCTCCGTATTTGAATCGGCCGGCCGGCCCGTCCCAGAAAATTCTGTTGTCAGAACCGCGCAACTTCAACAAATGCGCGGAAGTTGTTCGCCTTCCAGCATGTTCAGCAAGCGTTTGCCGCCCAGGGGGGTGATGAGGATCACTTTGCCGGGTTTGGCGTCGGTTATGCTGCCAACGCGGCAGGCGTCGCGGCCGTTTTCATCCGCGCGCATGATCTCCAGAGCCTTGTCCGCGTATGCTTCGGGCAGGATGCAGATGAATTTGCCTTCGTTGGCCAGGTAGAGCGGATCCAGGCCCAGCAGGGAGCAGCCGCCCGCGACTTCGGCTCGTACCGGGATGTCCTTTTCCACCAGTTCGCAGCAGACACGGGAGCTGAGCGTGATTTCGTTGAGCGTGGTTGCCAGGCCGCCCCGTGTGGGATCCCGCAGAACATGAATTTCCGGAATCTCGCGGATCAGACGTACGAGCAGGTGGTTCAGAGCCGCGGAGTCCGAACGTACGGAGGATTCGAACTGCAAGCCCTCCCGGGTGCCCAGGATGGTCAGGCCGTGGTCGCCCATGGTGCCGCTGACCAGTACGGCATCGCCGGGACGGGCCGCGTCTCCGCTGGGGCCGGAATGATCGTCCGGGCTGATGAGTTCGCCCAGGCCTGTGGTATTGATGAAGATCTTGTCCGCCGCGCCTTTGGGCACCACCTTGGTGTCCCCGGTGACCACGGCCACTCCGGCGTGGCGGGCGGCCGCCCCCATGGAGGCCACCACCTGCTCGAGGTCGGCCATGGGCAACCCTTCCTCTATGATGAATCCGCAGGTCAGATAGCGCGGCTCGGCGCCCATCATGGCCACATCGTTGACCGTGCCGTGCACGGCCAGCGAACCGATGTTTCCGCCGGGGAAAGAAGATGGGATCCACGGTAAAGGAGTCCGTGGACATGGCCATGCGGCCCGCGCAGGTCACCACGGCGGCGTCGTTGAGGCGATTCAGCTCGTCGTTGCCCAGATGCTTGAGAAAGAGTTCGGAAACCAGCCGTTGCGAGGCCTTGCCGCCGCTGCCGTAGTCGAGAAGAATCTTGTCGCTCATGAATCTAGTCCACCTGATATTTGTAGTATGCCGCGCAGCTGCCTTCCGTGGAAACCATGCACGGACCCACAGGAGCCGCAGGAGTGGCAGACTTTTTTGAACAAGGGGCACTGGTCCGGGCGGATCTGCCCTTTGAGTACGCTGCCGCATTTGCAGCCGGGCAGGGCAGGAGCCTCGGCAATACGAATGCCGTAGCTCTCCAGGGCGTCGAATTGACCGAACTCCGGGCGAATTTTCAGCCCGCTGCCCGGAATCATGCCCAGGCCGCGCCACAGCGCGTCGCAGGGCTCGAACACCGAATACATCACCTCCAGGGCCTTGGGATTGCCCTGGTCGTGCACCACACGCGTGTAGTTGTTGGCCACCCGTGCCAGGCCCTGTTTGCGCCAGCCCGCCAGCAGCGCCAGGGAGGAGAGCATGTCCGCTGGTTCGAAACCGGTGATCACCGCGCTTTTGCCGAAGGTCCGGGCAATGAATTCGAAGGGCTCCAGGCCGATGACCGCGGCCACATGTCCGGGCAGAATAAAGCCGTCGATGCTGGTATCCGGGTCGGTGAGCAGCACTTCCAGGGCTTTGGGCACGGTCTTGTGGAAGCAGAGCACCTGCAGGTTGTCCACTCCCTGGTCCCTGGCCATGCGGATGGTGGCGGCAATGGTGGGCGCGGTGGTCTCGAAGCCCACGCCGATGAAGACCACCTTGTCGCCGGGGTTGTCCCTGGCGATCTGCAGCGTATCCAGGGGCGAGTAGACCACCTTGACCCGTGCGCCTTCGGCCACGGCCTTTTTGAGATTGCGTCCGCTCTGTCCGGGCACGCGCATCAGGTCGCCGAAGGTGCAGAGGATAACGTTGTCCCGTCCGGCCAGATCCAGAAAGCCGTTGACCTCGGATTCGTGGGTGACGCAGACCGGGCAGCCCGGGCCGCTCAGGTGCACGATATCCTTGGGCAGCAGGGAGCGCAGCCCGCTCTGGAAAATGGCCACCGTGTGCGTACCGCAGACCTCCATGAAGCGGAGCTCGCGGTCCAGCTCCCCGGACAGTTTTTCCAGCAGACTGTGGCAGAGCTCCGGATCCCTAAAGCGTTCGAGTATTTCCAGGCCCATGGCGTCAGTTCCCTGCCGCCTGATTGAGCGTACGAAGGCTTTCTTCGGCCTGCTCACGGTCCAGAACACGCATGGCGAACCCCGCGTGCACGATCAGGTATTCGCCAGGCTGCGGCGGACTGGGCAGCAGCATCAGCGACGCCCGGACCGTGGTGTCGCCGCTGTTCACGCGGCAGGTGGCCACGTCGCCCTGAACGCTGAGCACTTCGGCTGGTATGGCTAGGCACATGGTAGTCTCCTCGTATTGTATGCTAAAAAAACGTCGGGCTTTGTCAGCCTCAAGGCCTTCAGCCGCGAAACGCGCTGGCGGCCAGGTACTCGTAGCCCTTGTCCACCGCGTATTCGTAAGGCATGTCCCAAAAGATCCGGGCGCTCATGGCAATGTGCGGCAGGGAAACAAACTTTGCCGAACCTTCGTTTAAAGGCTGGTAGCACGGATCGGCCACGATCAGGTCCACATCCGCATCGTTCATCAGAGCGGCAATGCGATCTTCCTCGTCCGTGTCCTGGTCCGCAGGGCCGCGCTGTGCCAGCAGCCCCATCCGCGCCGCAGAGTCCTTGAAGAGCGTATCGCTGGGATTCACCGAAATCACATCCACCCGGGGCAGGCCGAAATCCTGGAGCAGGCAGTGCTTGATTCCGTAGCCGAGCACGGGTTCGCCAATGACCAGCGCGTGTTTGTACGGGCCCGTACGCTCATGAGCCGGCCCGGGGTGCGGTGTTTCACCGCGCAGCATGGCCAGGAAGGTTTCACGTCCGGACATTCCCACGGGCATGCCCGCCACATAGGGGATGCCGTGGTCCGCGTACATGCGCTCGGCCAGAGCCAGGCCCGAGGTGGAGACCACGGCGTTGACCCTGGCGCCCGGCGCCAAACGTACGCCTGCCAGCGGATCGTCCTGCCCCGGACGGGGAGCCGAGAACACGCTGAGCAGTTCGAATCCGTCCTGTTCGAGGGTCTGCAGCAGGGGCTCCAGGTGGATTTCCTTGCCTGTGGAAAGGTGCACCGCACCCAGCACGTTGATGCCCTTGTCCTGCCTGGGCGCGTCGGGATCCATGAACTTGTCCGCCAGAGCCAGAAAAGCCTTGGACGCGCCGTCCGGATACGGTTCGGAGCCCGCGGTGGGCACCATGAACACGGGCATGCCCGTACGTTTTTCTATGGTACGCGCAAACCCTTTGAGATCCGTGCCGATGATTTCGGAAATGGGCGTACCGGACAGGGCCACGAACTTCCGGTTCAGCCCCTTGGCCGTTTCCACGATGTTGGCGATGAACTTGTCGTCGTTGCCCAGAATCACGTCCATTTCCAACAGGCCCGCGCCCACCACCGTGGCAGGGCCGCGATACCAGCGCGGTTCGTCTTCGATATTGATGTGCCAGGCGCCGCCTGCCGGACCGTAAACCACCACCAGCCCGCCGAAATCATACAAGGCCGAACTGACGCCGAAATAGCCCGTGGCAAGTGGAAGAAGGCGATGATATTCTTTCATATGCTGTCCCTTTGCGGTTATGTTGCAGGGGCTGCCCGCCCCCGCACCCCCGGCCAGGGGGGAACGCCCCCCTGGACCCGCGTATAGGGGGGTAATTGGCTACAAGTATAAATTGATAAAAGTTTTGGGAGGTTCTTAGGAACCTTTTGCAAAAGGTTCCTAAGCCGCCGGAGGCTCTCTCCCCAGTCCTTAAATCAGGAAATTGTGCCTGTAGATCCAGTCGTAGTTGCTTACCGGGTTTTCCAGGGCCTCGCGGGTCTGTTCGAGCATCCAGACCGTGGCTTCGTAGCCGTATTTCTGCTCCTGGTAGCGCGAAAGCGGTACGTTGGCGGCGTTGGTGCAGTACACGCCCGCGTCCACGCCATAGGCTATTTCCACGTCGTCAAAGGGCGCTGTCTGGCCGCAGAGCGCCGGATGCGAGGCGTTGTAGACGATGATGTCCGGCTTGACGGTACGCAGTTCCTCTATCTGCTGCCATTCGTAGGGCTTGATGGTGCCGCGCGCGAAGATGGTGCTCACGTCCAGTCCGTTTTCCAGCAGGAACAACGCCAGTTCGAAGGGGCTGCCGTTGATGCTGCAGCCCACGGCAGTGGATTTGCCGCGCAGAGGTTCCAGCAGGGGCGCGGCCGTTTTTCTGGCGGCTTGTTCGTAGGGCTCCAGGTCCAGGGGACGGTCCACGGCCGCAGCGATTTTATCGTACTGCGTACGTATCGCGTCGAACCCGTAGGACATGGGAGCGAAGCAGGCGGGGATGCCCATGTCCTGCTGCATCTTTTTGCTCAGCGGATTGGCCAGCGGATGCAGCACCACGGAGGCTTTGCCATGAGCCATACGGGAGAATTCCTCCAGGTCGCGGCAGAGGGGAATCTGCACCACCTCTTGCATGCCCGCGTCGGCCAGCACCTGGTACAGCTCGCCCGAATCGGACAGCGGCATGAAGGTGCCCAGCAGGTTGACCACGCCGTCGTCGGGCTCGCGGGTCTCATGCTTGAGGAAGTCGAAAAAGGACGTATAGGCGGAAGTGAAGGGCGAATCCTTGAGCCCGATGGTGATGGGAGCCATGGCGCCGAGGATGATGCGTTTGCCCGTGGAGGCTTCCAGCCGGTTGATGACGCCGGTAAAATCCGTGCCCAGGATGTAATCCGGACAGCCGACAATGAGAAACAGAACTTTCTCGTCCCGGCGCGCGGCAATGTCCGCGAGGCCCTTTTCCACCTTGGCCAGATGGTTGCCCAGGGTCATGTCCAGCTCGGACACGCAAAGCATGTAAAACCGCTCGGTAAAACCGCGCGCGTGGGCCATGAAGGCCGAATGGCGCAGACAGGCAGAAGGGCCCACCATGACCGCCACGGATTCCGGCAGCAGCAGACAGGTCTCGATGACCCCCCCAACCCGCCAGGTTCGGTCCCACTCCCTCCAGCGGAGCAAAAGGAAAATCCGGCTTTTCGTGCAAGTCCTCCACCCGTATTCGGGCGTGATCCAAATCCATAGTTGATTCCTCCAGATGGGGAAGGGTGTAATATGGGGCTCCGCCCCATACCCCGCCAGGGGGGGACGCCCCCCTGGACCCGCGAAAATGGGTTATGGGAAAATTGTTGTGCCTCTCTTTATGAAATGCAGCCTCTGCATTTCATAAAAATAATCGCGTCCAGGCGCGCTCCCCTGGCTGGGGTGTGGGGCGAGTAGCCCCACGACGTTCCTTATTACGCGGCGTTCTGTTTTGCTCCGAAACCGACCATGGTCCGGGCCAGTTCGAAGAAGCGGGCCGACGTGGGGTGCGCGGGGTCTCCTTCCACGATGGTTTTGCCTTGTTCTTCAAAGGCATGGATGGCGGTATCGCGCGGGATGACGCCGATGACCGAGGTGTCCATTTCCTGGGCAAAGTCCCGTACGCGTTCGACCTCGTCGGCCATGTCGCGGCAGTTGAGGATCAGTCCGCCCAGTTCGGAGTAATTGCGGTCCGCGAAATTGCGCAGTGCCAGGATGATGTTGCGCGCGGCCAGCAGGGCCATTTTTTCGCCCGAGGTGACGATGCAGACCTTGTCGGCAAAGCCTTCGCGCATGGGCACGGCAATGCCGCCGCAGACGATGTCGGCCAGGATGTCGTAGAAGACCACGTCGGGCTGGTAGGTTTCATAGGCGCCCATTTCGTCAAGCAGTTCGAAGGCCGTGAGCATGCCGCGTCCGAAGCAGCCCACGCCCGGGGTGGGGCCGCCCACTTCCATGCAGGCCACGTTGCCGAAGCCGCGCCGGACAAAGGCGTCCAGGTTGTCCGGCTGGCCGTTTTCCTGCAGATACTGCAGAATGGGCGGCGGCGGCGTGCCTCCCAGCAGATTGATGGTGGAATCGGTTTTGGGGTCGCACCCCAACTGCATCACGTTGTACCCGTCGCTGCCCAATGCCGCGGCAATGCCGGAGGTCACCGTGGATTTGCCGATGCCGCCTTTGCCGTAAATCGCAACTTTGATCAAAGCCGTTCTCCTTGCATCTTGTAGGAATGCCCTTTGTCCGTACCAGCCGTACGTCCTGCCCTGGTCAATACGCTCCTGGCTTCGTCCACGGAGACGTAGCGCTTGTGCGTGGTGATCTGAAATTCGTATTCGATCTTGTCGTTTCTGCTTTTCAGAAACGGGTTGCAGTTGGGCATGATCACATTGGCCCCGCCCTGGGTGAGCGCCCGGTACTGGCCGTTGTCCGGATCCAGGGTCGCCACGGTGTTGGCCGCGGCCATGTGGGTGTTCTGCGTCACGATGCGCGTCAGGGCGAACACCCGCAGCATCAGGTCCATGTCGCCCGCGGGGTCGTCCTTGAGCGGTGTCTGCTGATGCGGGATGAACGGACCGATGTTGACCATGTCCGGTTGGAAATCCTGAAAAAACAGGATGTCCGCGCAGAGATCCTCCAGGGTCTGTCCGGGGAGCCCAACGATGTTGCCCACGCCCACCTGAAAGCCCAGTTCGCGCAGTTCGTTGATCTTGTTCAAGCGGTCCGGGAGTTCGAGTCCCCAGCGCATCCGCTTGTACAGCTCCGGGTTCATGGTCTCGTGCTTCATCAGATAGCGCTGCGCTCCGGCGGCGCGGAAGGCTGCCAGATCCTCGCGCGTACGCTCCCCCAGACTCAGGGTGATGGCCACGTCGGCCTGCTCCAGGATTCGTTGGATGATGGAGCAGAGCATCTCGCGCGTATAGTACGGGTCTTCTCCGGACTGCAGCACCACGGTTTTGAGCCCGGCTTGGGCAATGGCCAGGGCCGTATCCACGATCTGGTCCGGATCCATGCGGAAGCGCTTGCATTGCGTGTTGTCCCGCAGCAGCCCGCAGTAAAGGTCATTGCAGCGGCAGTAATTGGAAAAGTGCACTACTCCGCGCAGCTGGGCGGTGTCGCCCACGCAGGTCCGCCGGACCTGGTCTGCCTGGGCGAACAGGGCGTCCTGACCGGCGGCGTTGCGCAGCGCTTCCAGAATTTCGTCGTGATTCATGGTTGTCGGTTCCGGTTGGTTGCAGGTGATCAACTGTTTTGCAGAACAATGGTCCTGCCCGTTGCGGCGTCTTCCACCACAAGGTGAAACGCGTTGCAGGGGTCAAGCTCATGGATGGTCCGCAGCACTTCCAGCGGGTGTTCCGGATCGGATACGGGCGTCCCCAGCAAGGCCTGCTCCAGCGGACCGCGCGTATTGTTGGAATCCCGCGGGGAAAAGTTCCACATGGAAGGGATCAGATAGGTGTGGCTGGCGATGCGACCGTTTTCGAGGCGGATGGAGTGGGTCAGGGTGCCGCGCGGCACCTCCACCCGTCCGATTCCCAGCCCCGAGTCGGGCAATCTGATTTCGGTCCGCAGGCGCGTATCTTTGCCGGACAAGGAGGCGTCGAGTTCGTCCAGCCAGTCCGTACAGGCCTGGGACAACACCACGGACTCCATGCCACGGGCCAGTACGCGGCCCAGGGTGGAATTCAGATCGGACTCGCAAAGGCCCGTGTTCTGGAGCGTTTCGCGCATCACAGCGCATACGGGCTCCGAGTTCTGGGTCCATGCCGCCAGAATTCTGGCCAGAGCGCCTGTTTCGCAGGCTTCCGCACCATGGCGCGGGGCGGTGAGCCACCCGAACGCGCCTTTTCCCACTGAAAAACCGGTTCGGAATCATCAACGCCGTTGGCGCGCAGGCGGTAGCGGCGGCAGTCCAGCCCGGTCCAGATGGGTTCTTTGATTTCGCGTATCGAATCGGGCTGCAGCGGACGTGTTGTCCAGGCGCAGTCGTTTTCGGAGCGTCTGCACGTCGGCATGACCACTCCGCCCGGAAGCAGTTGCGAACAGTTGTCCGTACTGTGGGGCTGGAGATAGTCCCCCCAGGAGAGCAGGGCGTTGACCGCGCCGCAGTGCGACCAGTGGGCGTACGTCCGGGCCAGTCGCTGAAGATCGGGCAGAAAGGTGGTACGTACGAATTTCAGGCAGTCCCGCAGCAGTCCGCGCAGCCGGTTCCGTACTTCGGGGCTCAGATCCAGATCCTGCGGGAGCCCTCCCAACTGGTAGGCCCTGCATCCGTTGCTGCCGAACCCCAGCAGACCCAGGGCCGTGTCGATGACCGACCGGATCCGCAATGAGTGAAAACCGTGCGTATGCAGTGCCAGATGCATCGCATCCGTACCGCCATAGTCCGGATGTTCGGGGGATCCGTTGCCGAACAGCCCCTGACATTGCCCGCAGCTGAGACTTTTCAATCGTTCCTGTGTCTGGCGGAAACTGTCGGCGTCCTGCTCTTCTGCCAGACGCGCGGCCTCGGCCGGGTCTGCGCACAGGGCGGCGTCCGTGCTGGCCCAATCAGAGAGGTGCAACTGATAGACGTGCAGCAGGTGCTCCTGAATCCCCCGCAAAGCCTGCACCAGGCTGCGGACCAGGAGTGCGTTGCGCGGCACGGCCACGTCCGCGAGATTTTCCAGGGCGCGTACCGCGGCAAGGGCATGACCGTCGTTACAGAGGCAGTGCGCCTGCTGCGTAAACTTCGGCAGGCCGTTGTCATCCAGTCCGCCCTGCAGCAGCACGTTCATGTTGCGCATCATCTTCCCGCTGCTCCAGGCCTCCCGTACGCGTCCGTTGTTCAGGCTGACACGGATGATGAAGGTATTGCCGGAGCAGAGAATGTTCTGGCGGACAGGTAATGCCTGTACGGCCTCGACCACGGAATCACGGGCAATGGCATCTGCGCGCATGAGAACTCCCAATAAGGCTGGTGTTGCAAAAACGCTTGTATTCAGTGCGTACCGGACAGTGTGGAGAACCGACGCATGAAAAGAATGGCCTCGGGCTTCCACGGGCAGGAAAAAATGCAATCGGTGAGTTGAGTCATTTTCTCCCCGGCAATCAAGTAACCATGGGCAACCATGGCCAACGGCGGGGGGAAGAAAGAGGAGCAAACAGCGGAGAGACGCGCACACGGAAAGGCAGACACGTCACGACGCGCTTGCCCTAGGGTCAGTATCTCCCTCCCCGCAGGATGCGTTTCTTGTGTAAGGAACGGCCTAACAATACTCCTTATGTGATACTAGTCAAGAAATAATAACACGATAAGATTACGATAGATATAACTATATGCATTGAGTCTGGTCGAAATCGATAACATACTTAAATTTTATATCAAAAATACTTTTTAACCAGGACTGCCCCATCAGCAGGAGCAGGCCCCGGACGACAGACAGTTTTTACTGTGTATATTGGGAATGGTCTGCCCGGCAGCGTCTATAATACGGAACCCGTATGATACAGCTTGTTTTTCGCTACACGGTACACGACGCTTTTGGCGTTGGTTGCAGCAGAATACAGGTGTTGGTTTGTTTTTGTTCTGTCTTATGTTCGTAATACTGAACTGCCATGCAGAAAAAGTTTTCCTCTGTATCAGGGGGTTTTGTTGCTTGAGGACTAAAATAAAATATTGTTCCAGGATGGATCAGACGTATGGACAGTTCGAAACAATGCCTTATCTCTTGTGCTATGATCAGGTGATTACCAGGAGGTAAGCAACACCGGGTCCTGCAACAATGATTTTTTTCTTTTTTTTGAAAAAGTTGCTGGACATGCAAGCAAAGAAGCATTAGCACTCTCGCCGTGGCCAAAGCCCAGAGCTCCGAGACGTAAAGTCGATCCTGCCCTGATTGTCGCCCTCCGATTGATTCTTTCCCGAAGTACCCCCAGACGCGAGTACCAGACGAGCAAAGAAGGACAACGAAGGTCCGACCAGCGGCGGTTGAACGCGGAGCTGTCCGTAGAGCGGGCCGGGCTTTTGCTTTGATATACACCAACCTTCTTAATAAGAGCGTAATGCTCGTGTATGTATAAAGGAAAAAACAATGGCAAACGCGAAAAAAGAAACTGTCAATTTATCCAGACGCAATCTCTTGAAGTATGCCGTACCTGTTCTTCTTGCAGGAGCCGTGGCTCCTTCGCTGTTTCGGACAGCTTCGGCCAAAGCCGATGTTGTTTCCGTCGCTGATGTACTGGCGGACAGGAAGCCTCTGGTAGTTGATTATTCACATACAGGGCATACGAACACCATGGCCCATGACATACATAACCAGGTGGGAGGCGATATGGTGCAGCTGCAGACTGTCACTCCCTATCCTGCGGACCATCAGAAACTCATGAAGTATGCCTGGAATGAGCTGAAAACCGGTGTCAAACCCGCCCTGAGCACCAAGGTCGACAACATGGATTCCTATGACGTGATCTTTCTGGGCTCGCCCTGCTGGTGGGGCACCATTGCCACGCCGGTCATCTCCTTTTTGTCCGAATATGATTTTTCGGGCAAAACAATCGTCCCGTTCATGACGCACCTGGGCAGCGGCCTGGGCAGAAGCCGGTCGCACATCAAGACCCTGTGCCCTGGAGCCGATGTGCTGAACGGACTGGCCATCCGGGGCGATGTGATCGATCTGGCAAAGGGATACAAGATCGACTGGACACATGGAGACGTGAAGTCCTGGCTGCGCGGACTGCGTATGGCGTAGCCGGCCGATTTATCCGACTGAAACCGATTTGCAAAGACCGGGAGAGCGTTCGCTTTCCCGGTCTTTTTCTTATGCGGATTTGCGGAGACCGCTGTTTTGCTGATCAACTGGCTGCCCGGATTTCTGTCAGCTGCCTGTTTTTCGGGCAAACGCATGCCTTTGCAGAACTATGCTCCGGCGAACAGCGGTGCGCGGTATCTGAGCAGGCAATCCTGCGTACTGGCTGGTTTTGCGGGGCATTCAATGAAAAGTCCAGGTCGTATGTGGAAGGCTGGACGATGCCTTTTGAAAATGCATCCGGGAAAACAGCTGCGCCCTGATTGCCGGGTAACGAATAACAAAGCCGACCATCCGCGCACTGGCATGTCACTTGCTTTTCCAAAAAAGTTCATGGAGCGGAATTGGGCCGCCAGGACGAGCCATCAAAATCCAGAAGGAGATGCGGATGCGTTATTTCTACATGGTGATACTGTGTCTGACGCTTGCCACTCCGGCCATGGCCATGGACTGGCTGGGAGCGCGCGGGCCGGCGTTCGTGAAGTCCTTGCAGCAGCTGGTAAGCAAGGATCAGAAGGCGGAAATCGCCGAGCTGGTTTCCTATCCGCTGAGTGTGGATGGAAATGATTCGATCAATGACCAGGCCACCTTCGTACAGGCTTATGATTCGATCTTCACCAAAGCGGTAAAGGAGTGCCTTGCGCAGGAAGACACCAGCCGGAACATGGAATCCGTGGATGGCTCCTACATGATCGGCTGGGGCTGCGTGTGGTTCGACGAAGTACTCCCGGATGATGCGCCTGACGATGCAAAAGGAAAAGTCTCCATTCTGTCCGTGAACACCCAAGCCCCCTGAATTCGGAACCAGCCGCAGATTTTCAAAAACAACTCAACGGAGCGTTACTTATGAAAACGATGACTGCAACCATTCTGGCCCTTTGTCTCTGCCTGTGCGTATCAATGGCATCCGCGCAGGAAGCGGATCCCATGCAGGGAGATCCCCCATCGGAAGAGGTCAGCGGACTGTATGTATTCTCCATGGGCATGACCAGGGAGGAGGCCAAGGCCCAGGGAGCCGTTCCCGCCAAGGACGGACAGATGACAGCCAAGGTCAACTGGAACGATGATGAATGGAACGTGGTTCTGATCTTCAAAAACGACAAAGTGGTGGTTGTGGGTCTGCACAGGGCCCTTACAAGCAATACGCTCGTATCAGCGTTTTTCGAAGAAATGGATTCAGTTCTTTGCGAACCGGGGCTGATCACGATGAAGTCCGGGAAGGGTAAAAAAGAGCTGAACCTGGTCAAAATGGCTGCTGAAGGCAAGGACGCGGATGCGCGAAAACAGATCGCAGATGAAGCGCTCTCCACATTCGCGGGACAGGATGCCGGAAGCATCACCCTGACTTTTATTTCCACGTACGCCATTGAATCCATGGCCGAGCAGATCAAAAGCACTGGTGAAGTCGATGATGCCAAAATCATTGCCGAACATGGCGACAGGTATCTCTACGCCATGACCCTGGACAAGGATAAGGATTCCATCACGTTGGTGGTAATGCTCATGCAGAATATGGACAAGCTTTAACGGGACTGTTTTTCCGTGCTGCTGCGGAAACCCCGGCCTTGCCAGAGTATGGCGAGACCGGGGTTTTTTGCTGTGTGAGCTGAGCGGCTGCGTCAAAACGTTTTTCTGGGCATAGTGGGAGCAGGGCTTTCGAACCAACGTTGCAGGCATTGTGACGGCTGACTCTTCCCCTCGGGAGCGTTAAGGATCTTGCCAGAGTATCTTCATTTTTCCGTTTGTTTCAGACAGAAAGTGCAGAAGAAGCACAAGGTCTGCTTTCTGCGTATATATGTGATATTTCAGTTGGATAGAGTTTTCCCGAGTGGAATGATCCTTACCAGGAAATATGACGAATTCTTTTCATTACGTAAAATTCCCGTAACAGCTGTTTTGAGCAAAGCGCATTTCCCGTTGAAATTACAAGTGTTTTTTTGCAAAGGGATGCCCTCGCAAGATTGTCAGAAATTTAGTTGACTTCCATAGTCAATGGCTGTAGCTTCACTCGAAATCGCATACACACGAGTGTACACAAAAAGATCGGTGTTACCTCTGACTCTGAAGATAATAGCTTGAGGAAAAACTCTTTTTCAGGACAACATGAAAAAAGAAGTTATTCGGCCAACAACGCTTTTTTGTGCGATAGTATATTTTTGATGTTAGGAAATAATAGCTGACGTTTATATCTACACTCGAGTTTAGTTAAGTCTGTTTCATCGAGTATCAATGTCGGCAATAGACTATAGAACGTTTAGAACAGTAGATTTAGAGAGTTGTATAACGCATAGAAAAAACAAAATTCATATTTCCCTGGAAGAAGTTCATTAATTGAACTGCTTGCAAGTTGCAGCAGCCATGCCGGGGAGCCAACATGATTAGGCCTGATGATATCTGCAATAACCGGGCGATCGCTACTGGTGTAAGCGAATGCCCGGATTGTGATTGGATATAGGTAGGTGGTTCGTTCACATGAAAAAGGAGGACTTACTCTAATGAAGAAGGTGTTGGTATCTTTAACGGCAATGGCACTCGCAGTGGCAGTGGCTTTTTCCCTGACTGCCTGCGGTAATTCCGAGCCCACGACAAAGACCGACGCGAACGGCAACAAGACCTATTCGCTGACGGTTTCGGGCATCAACGGCAGCATCAACTACACTCCTATTTACATTGCGGAAGAGAAGGGCTTTTTCAAGAAAGCAGGCCTGGAAATCCACACGGTGCTTTTCGACAACGGTCCTGTACAGATGGAAGCTCTGGCCTCTGATTCCTGGGACCTGGGCACCACGGGCGTAGGCGGCGTACTGTCCGGTGTCTGTTCTTATGATGCAGTTCTGGTGGGCGCTTCCAACAGCGACAATGGAACCCAGACCATCTGGGCTCGCAACGATTCCGATATCGTTGCAGCGGGCAAGGGACACAGTACGGTCAACCCCGAGATCTACGGCGATGCCGCAACCTGGACTGGCAAGAAAGTTCTCTGCAACTCCGGTACGGTTCTCGAATATCTGCTCATCAAAACCCTCCAGGGTTTCAATCTCACCCCTAACGACATTCAAGTCATCACCATGGACGCTCCCACGGCCAACAGCGCCTTTCTGGCAGGCCAGGGCGATCTGAGCGTCATCACCGGCGCTATCAGTTTTTCTGCGGACAAGGTCAACTACACCATGGTCGCATCCGGCAACCTGACTGATACCGGTCTGATGTGCAACTTCGTTGCCAACAAGGACAGCTACAAGGACCCGGACAAGTTCAAGGCCATGAAGATTTTTCTGCAGGTCTACTGGGAAACCATTGACTGGATGAGCAAGCATCCCAAAGAAGCCCAGCAGATGTGCAGCGACTTCAACGCCGAATGCGGTATCACTCTGACGCCTGAAACCGCCAAGATCTACCTGCAGCAGGATCCTTACTACAGCCTGAAGGAAGTGCACGATATGATGCACACCAAAGCCGCAGGCAAAGACTACTCCATCATGGAAGACAAGCTGGAAAATGTTCTTGAATTCTTCATCAGCGCTGGAAAATACAAAGCCGGCGATGACAAGAAGTTCCTGAACCACATGGATACGGCTTTGATCGATGAAATATACACCACTAAAAGTAGCAAAGAGTAAGTAACGTTTACTTCAATTCCTTTGTAAAAGGAATGAAACAGCTGCAAAAAGGAGCGGTCGCATGGCGGCGGATAATCAATTATTAGAACAAGGCTATCATTGCTATCTGAAACAAGTAAAAATGCAGACCATGAAGGACGTTCTGCTGAGTGCGGCCGGTGTCCTGGGGTTTCTCGCAATCTGGCAGCTGATTGTCATGATGGGGCTGGTGGACTCCAATCGCCTGCCAGCTCCCACAACCATCTATCAAACGCTGGTGTACAAGGCGTATCATGCGGCACCTGATGGTAACACCCTGTTCGTCAACATCATGGCGAGTTTGCAGGTTGCTCTCACAGGTTTTTTCAGCGCCATCATCATTGGTGTGCCCCTTGGCCTGTTCATGGGCTGGTGGGAGTACGCGGAACGATTCTTTCGTCCCATCTTCGAACTGGTTCGCCCGGTTCCTCCCATTGCCTGGATTCCTCTGGTCGTTGTCTGGATGGGCATCGGCCTCAAGGCCAAAGGCATGATCATCTTCTTCACGGCCTTTGTTCCCTGCGTCATCAATTCATATACGGGTATCAAATCCACCAATCAGACATTGATCAATGTCTCCAGAACCTTCGGCGCCGGCGACAGAGAGATATTCTACAAGGTCGGCATACCTTCCTCATTACCCATGGTGTTCGCGGGAATCCGCGTCGCCCTGGGTAATGCATGGTCTACCCTGGTTGCGGCTGAAATGCTGGCGGCAAGTGCAGGCCTTGGCTACATGATCCAAATCGGGCGTACGGTCGCACGACCGGATATCGTAATTGCGGGCATGATTACCATTGGAGCCATCGGCGCAATCCTTTCGGCAATGCTTTCTTTTGCAGAGAACCACCTGATGAAATGGCAGACATTACGCTAAGGCTGCAAGGAGAACGCATTATGGACAAGAGGAAAAAGAAGCAAATTCATGACATTTTGTTTTGGGGATTGCCCATCGCGGCAGTCGCGCTGCTCATCATCGTATGGATCGTATTCTCCGCGTATCATCCGGAGCTGATGCCCAGTCCCCCTTCGGTTTGGGATCGGTTGATTCTCACATTCACGAAACCGATCGGCAAGATCACTCTCATCGGCCATGCCTGGGCGTCATTGCGACGCGTGCTGCTGGCTCTGATGTTCGCCTGGATATTCGGCATCACACTGGGCGTGCTCATCGGCTGGAACCGCGCCTGCCGTTCGGTTCTGGGCAGCATATTCGAAGTGATCCGGCCCATTCCTCCCATTGCCTGGATTCCGATCATCATCATGTGGTTCGGCATCGGCGAGGTTTCCAAGGTCATCATCGTACTCATCGGTACGTTTGTTCCTCTTGTTATCAATACTGCAGCGGGCATCCGCATGGTTGACCCCATCAACCTGGACGTTGGCAAGGTTTTTGGCGGTAAAAACATGCAGATTCTGACCCAGATAGTCGTACCCACGGCGCTGCCGTCCATATTCGCCGGTGTCCGGACCTCGGTCAGCTCCGGCTGGACCACGGTTCTGGCGGCTGAAATGCTCGGCGCCACCGCCGGTTTGGGTTCGATGGTCACCAAGGGATGGCAGGGCGGAGACCTGTCCCTGGTGCTTGTTGCAGTCATCACGATAGCAGTTGTGGGATATTTGCTTTCAATTGCCTTAAACAAAATAGAAAAGGTGGCCTGTCCGTGGAACACGATCAGATAAAAAAGATGGAAATCAAAAACATTTCCAAAACTTTTTTCACCAAAGACGGCTATGTCACTGCGATCGAAGACGTAAGTTTTGATGTGTACGAAGGCGAGTTTCTGGTGCTGCTCGGCCCCGGCCGCTGCGGCAAGACAGTGCTGCTCAACATCATCGCCGGACTCATGGAGAAGACCACAGGTTCGATACTGTTCGATGGCAAGGAAACATCAGGAGTTCACGAAGACGTAAGCATGGTTTTTCAGAAAGTGGCTTTGATGCCCTTCAAAACCGTCATGCAGAATGTTGAAATCGGGCTCAAATTCAAACACGTAAACAAGAAAAAGCGTCGGGAAATAGCCCAGAAAAATATCGATCTGGTAGGGCTTCAGGGATTTGAAAAGTCCTATCCCAGCGCTCTGTCCGGCGGCATGAAGCAGCGCGTGGGCATTGCCCGCGCCTATGCCGACAACCCCAAGGTTCTGATCATGGACGAACCCTTCGGGGCTCTGGATGCCCAGACGCGCTACGCAATGCAGAATGAAATCCTGCGTATCTGGGAACAGGAAAAACGCACGGTTATTTACGTGACCAACAATATTGAGGAAGCCTGCTTTCTCGGCACCAGAATCGTGCTGCTAAGCAACTGCCCAGCCACAGTGAAAGCCGTGTATCCCGTTACCATCCCGCGTCCGAGAGACATGGTGAGCAAGGAATTCATGGATTTGCGCGAAGAGATATCCAACAACACTGACTTGTCCATCTGACGGGAAACAAGGGAGAAACCATGGCTACCATAGAAGATACGCGGCCGGTCAAGGTCCAGGTCAAGAATCTGACCAAACGCTTTGGGGATCTGCTTGTCCTGGATCACATGAACTTCGACATTCGCAAAAACGAGTTCGTTTGCGTGGTCGGTCCCACCGGATGCGGCAAGACGACCTTCCTCAACTGCCTGACCTGCATCCATGAACCCAGCGAAGGCGACCTTTTTATTGACGGCGAATCGGCTGACCCGCGCAAACACAATATCTCGTTTGTTTTTCAGGAACCCAGCGCGCTTCCCTGGCTCACAGTGGAAGACAACATCGCCTACGGCCTGAAGATCAAGCGTGTTCCCAAGGATGAGATCAAATCCCGGGTGGAAACCATCATTCAGATGATGGGGCTTCAGGATTCCAGAAAATCCTATCCCCATGAGCTTTCCGTCAGTGTGGCGCAGCGCGTCATCATCGGACGTTCCTTTGCAATGAAGCCCGACCTGCTTTTGATGGACGAACCCTACGGGCAGATGGACGTCAAAATGCGCTTCTACCTTGAAGATGAAGTCATCAGGCTCTGGAAAGAGCTTGGCAGTACGGTCATTTTCATTACGCACAATACGGAAGAAGCAGTGTACCTCGCGGAGCGCGTGATCATTCTCAGCAACAAGCCCGCGAACATCAAAGAGGAAATCAAGATCGATCTTCCTCATCCGCGAAAGATCAGTGATCCGAAGTTTATTGATTACAGAAACTACATAACCGACAAGATTAAATGGTGGTAGGCAATACTACTATCATACTGGAAGACGTAAAATGAATGCACAAAGACTGAAAGATCGTGTTGCTATTGTTACTGGCGGTGCTCGTGGTATTGGTTTCGGTATCGCCAAGAAGTATCTCGAGGAAGGTGCTCAGGTTATCGTTGCCGACGTGCTGGAATCAGCAGAGGAAGCGATCAGGGAACTGGGTGAAAAAGCATCTTTTTACAAGATAGATCTGCGCAGCAGAAAGGCCATCTTTGAGATGGCTGACAGCATCTATGAAAAGTACGGTCATATTGACGTGCTGGTCAACTGCGCCGGTATTGCCCGCCCCGTCCCCACCCTGAAGCTGACAGAGGAAACACTGGACGAAGTCATCGATATCAACATGAAAGCGCCGGTTTTCTGCTGCCAGGCCGTTGGTCAGTACATGAGAAAGCAGGGCGGCGGCAGCATCGTCAATATTTCTTCCGGCAACAGCAGAATGATCAACGTGGGCAGGACCCCGTACGGCATCACCAAGGGCGCCGTGAATCTGCTTACCGAGCAGCTCGGCGCGGAATGGGCCATGTACAACATCAAGGTCAATGCCATTGCTCCGGGATGGATCGAAACCGAAATGGTCAAGACTCCCCTCAAAAAGGGCATTCTCGACGCCAAAAAGATTCTCTCCGTGTCCCCCATCGGCAGATTCGGACAGGTTTCTGAGATCGCAAAGCTGGCAACATTCCTGGCCTGCGACGAGTCAAATTACATAGTGGGACAGGTAATATTTGCCGATGGCGGCTGGTGCCTGGGAATCATGCCCGACGGCCTCGACTACATTCGTGAGAACGACAATTAGGACATATACGATGAAAGCTCTTTCCATATTCGAACCCCGGAAGCTTGTGATGGAGGACGTCGAACGTCCGGTGCTTACCGCAGGCAATGCAATAGTAGAAATGAAGATGTGCGGACTCTGCGGTTCGGACATCACCGCCTACAGCGGAGTCAATCCGACCATGAAGTACCCGGTTCACGGCCTCGGACACGAGGGCGTGGGCGTGATCGCGGAAATCGGCGACAATGACAAAGGGCTGAAGGTCGGCGACAGGGTCGCTCTCGAGCCCTATGTTCCTTGCAACAATTGCCACATGTGCGCGGCGGGCCGCTTCAACAATTGCGCGAACCTCAGAGTTTGCGGCGTCCACAAAGACGGCATGATGACCGATTTCTTTTCGCATCCCATTCAGCTGATCTACAAGCTGCCGGATACGCTCGATTTCACTCGTGCCGCACTGGTGGAGCCTTTCACCATCGGCCTGCATGGCGCCACCCGGGCCAAGGTCGGCAGCGGAAAGCATGTGGTCATCTTCGGCGCGGGCACCATTGGACTGATGGCCGCTTTCGCCTGCCTGAGCCACGATGCGGTGCCCATCCTTGTGGATATCGTACAGGAACGGCTGGATTTCGCCTCCAGGGAACTGGGCGTTCCCCATGTCTTCAATTCGAAGACCGGCGGCGACCTGGTCGCCTATCTCGAATCCGTGACCGATGGGAAACTGCCTGAATCCATGGTCGAATGCACGGGCGCCGCTCCCATCATCGGCGAGATGCACAATTACGTCTGCCATGGCGCCAGCATTGCTCTGGTGGGCTGGCCGCATGCGCCTGTGACGGTGAACCAGATTCGCCTGATGCAGAAAGAGATCGACATCTGTCCTTCGCGCAACTCCCTGGCCAAATTCCCCGAAGCCATCTCCATCATCGACAGCGGAAAGCTTCCCATAGACAAACTCATTACAAAGACCATCGATATCGACGAGACCGAAGAGACCATAAAAGACATCATGGCCAATCCGGGTGACTATTTGAAGGTTGTTGTAAAGTTATAACTGTTGGAGATGTAACATGCTGGTTACTTCGAAAGAGATGCTTCAAACAGCCTGCGCGGAGGGCTATGCCGTTCCTGCCATCAATACGCAGGGCGGTACGTACGACATTATCCGGGCCATCTGTCTGGCTGCCGAAGAAACAAAGTCCCCTGTGATCCTGGCCCATTATCTCAGTACCGGAAGCTATTCCGGCAACGACTGGTTCGTGGCCACGGCCAAGTGGATGGCGGAACGGGTCAGCGTGCCGGTGGCTATTCATCTGGACCATGGGGATAGCTTCGAACACTGCATGGAGTTGCTCAAGCTCGGCTGCACGTCCATCATGTTTGACGGAAGCGCCCTGCCAATGGAAGAAAACGCCGCCCAGACCCAGGAAATAATCCGTATCTGTCATGCGTTCGGCGTGCCGGTGGAGGCAGAGATCGGCGAACTGGCCCGCCTGGACAAGGAAGGCAACATGACCGGCAGTTCCAATGCCGCGTCGCCGGAAAACGTCCGTAAGTACCTCGAACTGTGCAGCCCGGACAGCCTTGCCATAAGCATCGGCAATGCCCACGGATTTTACAAGGGACCAGTGAACATCAGAGTGGATATTCTGGAAGAATGCCGCAAATTCACGGACGTGCCGTTCGTCCTGCACGGATGCACGGGCATGGGCGAGTCCCAGGTACGTACGGCCATCAGCCATGGCGTGGCCAAGATCAACTTCGGCACCCAGGTCCGCTATCAGTACGTCGAGCATGTCAAGGAAGGCCTGGAGCAAGGTGTGGACGACGGGCATGCCTGGAAGCTTTCCGCATTCGCGGAGGAGAAGCTCAGACAGGATATCAAGAAAATCATCGCGCTGGCCGGATCCGGAAACAAGGCCTGACGAGCAGGAGGAAATTGCTTTGTTTGTCAATGCTGAAGAAATGCTTAATAAAGCCAAGGATGGCCATTACGCGGTCGGCCATTTCAATATAAACAACCTTGAATGGACAAAGGCGATTCTTGAAACTGCTGAAGAATGCCGCAGTCCTCTTATTCTTGGTGTGGCAGGCAAAGCAGCATCCTACATGGGTGGCTTTGCAGTTGCTCTGTGGATGTCCAAAGCCCTGATGCAGGACATGAATATCACGGTTCCAGTGGCCATACATCTGGACCATGGATCGTATGAAAGCTCTGTGACCTGTATTCGCAGCGGATATTCCTCGGTAATGTATGACGGAAGTCATGGTACGTTTGAAGCAAACCTGGAAAATACCAGACGTCTTGCCGCTACCTGCAAGGTGATGGGACTGTCGCTCGAAGCCGAAGTGGGCGCCATTGGCGGAACAGAAGACGGTGTTACAGGTTCCGGTGAGCAGGCCGATGTGGAACAGTGCAAGATTCTGGCAGAAACAGGGATCACTACGCTGGCTGCAGGCATCGGCAATATTCACGGCAAGTATCCCGAAAACTGGAAAGGACTCAACTTCGAGTTGCTGGAAAAAATTGCAAAAGCCACCAATGGCATGCCCCTCGTACTGCATGGCGGATCAGGGATTCCTGGTGAAATGATTCAGAAAGCCATTGATCTTGGTGTGGCCAAGGTCAATGTCAATACGGAGTGCATGCTTGCCTTCCAAAAGGAAGTACGCAAATATATCGAAGATGGCAGAGACCTTGAGGGAGGCGGATATGATCCCCGCCAGCTCATGGCCGACGGAGTCAAGGCCATCAAGGAGATGGTACGCAGTAAAATGGAGCTTTTCGGGTCTGTTGGAAGGGCTGGCTAATTGTTTTGATCTGAGCTACACTCGAGTTTATGTTAAGGGATGAACGATGACAAAGCGAGGCAAAAACCCGCTTCAGTGCGCGACGCGAGCTGATGTTGCCAAGCTCGCGGGCGTGAGCGTGACAGTGGTCTCCTATGTTGTGAACAACAACAGATACGTGGAAAAGAGCAAGCGCGAACGCGTGCTCAAGGCCATGGAGGAACTGCACTACAAGCCCAACAGCATTGCAAGGGCGTTGAAAGGAAAGAGCAGCAATCACATCGTGTTTATTGCCGACCGTATTACCAATGGTAATTTCGGCGAGCTGATCAGCAGGATGGATTCCTACGCCTATGAAAAGGATTCCCTCATCTCCCTGTGCACCAACAGAAACAGCGAGGAATTTGTCCGCCAGATCATCAGCAGGCATTTTGACGGCATTATCATCAGCTCACTGAGTTTTCCCGAACAGTATATTCAGCAGCTGATCGATGCGTCCGTTCCTGTCGTGATCCTCAAAAACAGGGACTATGACAACATTACCTCGGCCGGAATAATCGACACGGGACTCGAGAAAGGCACCAGGGAAAGCGTCCAGTATCTTTACGAAAAAGGGCACCGCAGGATCATCTACATCGACCGTATCTCCTCGAGAAACCACTTCAGTACGCTGGAGGACTTCCGTCTTCGCGGGTACGTGGAGCAGATGAAGGAGTACGATCTGGAACCTGAAGTGTTAACGGGATGCACGACTCCCGAGGAGGTCTCGGAGAAGATCCGGGCCCGGCTTCAGGAAGATTCGGTGGACGCCATTTTCTGTCGTAATGACAGCATGGCCTGCGTTGCCCTGCAGTCCGTGCTCGTGACTGGGCGTCTTGTGCCTGACGACATCGCGGTCATGGGTGTCGATGGTTCGGATTTCTGCCGTTTCATAACCCCTTCTTTGACGACAATGGAAGTACAGAAGGACACGGTGGCCAAGGCCACCATCGAAATGCTGCACGAAATGCGTACGAAGAAAAGTATCCCGGAAGCAAAGGTTTTTCCGACTTTGCTCATAGAACGGGAAAGTACTTAATAATAAGGAGAGTGCCTTGAATAATGTGTTGATCATTCACGGAGGCGCACCCACAGCAGTGATAAACGCATCCCTTTACGGAGCCGTGAAGGAAGCCATGCGTCATGACGAAATCGACGGCATTTGCGCCGCCAGCGGCGGTACGGGCGGCCTGTTGCGCGAGGAGTTTCTGGATATCCGGAAAATTCCCGCGGACCAGTTGGAATTGCTCCCGTTCTCTCCGGGATCGGCCATAGGCACATCGCGCGATGTGCTGGAAGGGCCGGAATATGAAACCATAGCCCGGATCTTCAAGAAGCACGATTTCAAGTACGTGTTTTTCAACGGCGGCAACGGCACCATGGACGCCTGCAGCAAAACCTACAAGGCCTGCTGCGAAGCCGGTCTGGGCGATGTCCGGCTCATGGGCATTCCCAAGACCATCGACAACGACATCTGCGTCACCGACCATGCGCCCGGATACGGCAGTGCCGCGCGCTACATCGCGGCCACGGTCAGCGAAGTCAGCCAGGATGTGAAAGGACTGCCCATCCATGTCTGCGTCATAGAAGCCATGGGCCGCAACACCGGCTGGATCACGGCTGCCGGCGCTCTGGCTCCCGATGCCAACGGCGCAGGGGCGGATCTGATCTACGTGCCCGAGCGTCCGTTTGACGAAGACGAATACCTGCAGGCCGTCAAAGAGCAGCACGACAAGAAGGGCGGCGTGGTGGTCGTGGTCAGCGAAGGCCTCAAAACCAAAGACGGCAAGCCCATTGTGGACCCGATCTTTCAGGTGGGGCGGTCCGTGTACTACGGCGACGTCAGCGCCCATCTCGCCAACCTGGTCATTCGCAAACTCGGTATCAAGGCCAGAAACGAAAAACCCGGCCTGTGCGGACGCGCTTCCATTGCCTTCCAGTCCTCGGTGGACAGAAAAGAAGCCATCATTGCCGGACAGACTGCGGTCAAGGCCGCGGTGCAAGGGGAAACAGGCAAAATGGTCGGTTTCAACCGCCTGCCCGGAGCGGAATACAAGGCGGAAACAACGTTGATTCCCATCGAAAAGGTAATGCTCAGGGAAAGGCTCATGCCCGATGCCTACATCAATGCGCAGGGCAACGGAGTTACCCAGGAATTTCTGGACTGGTGCAGGCCCTTGATCGGAGAACCTTTGCCGGAGTTCGCCCACTTTAAATAGATGTGGGCAAAAAATTTTATCGGGCTGTACACTCGGGTGTACAGCCCATCTGGTTATTGTAGGCATCATCGCAATACTCAGCAGATGGCGGGTGTCTTTGTAACCGCCAATCAACCCAGGAGGTAGACCTAGTGAAACACATATTCCTGAATCTCAAACGATTCGACATTCCCAAGCAATATGGCGGCGTGAACAGCATTGCCCCCATTTCCGAGTGGGGGTCGTATATCGTCAAAAATGTCGAGGGCAAGCTGAAAAGCTACGACCCGGCCGAGGTGGAATTTGTCATGTACGTGCCGGAGGCCCACATTATTCCGGCTGTTCAGGCAAAGTCCGAAAAGAGCCCGGTGCAGATTGGAAGTCAGGGGGTCTATCGCGCGGACACCTCTGTGGGCGGCAATTTCGGCGCCTTTACGGCAAATCGTCCGGCCAATGCCATGCAGGCGCTGGGTTGCACGAGCACGCTTATCGGCCATTGCGAGGAACGGAACGACAAGATGGGCATTCTGGAAGAGGCCGGCGTTGCCAAGCACGCCACAGCGGCAGTGAACTGCATCCTGAATGCCGAAGTCAAGGCGGCCCAGAAGGCCGGTCTGTCGGTTCTGTACTGCATTGGTGAAAAAAGTGAAGAACAGGACCAGTGGCAGGAAGTTCTCGGAACCCAGCTGGATGTCGGCCTGGACGGCGTGGACAAGTCCAAGGTCGTCATCGCCTACGAGCCCATCTGGAGCATCGGACCTGGAAAAACTCCGGCCGACAAGCCCTACATCACCAAGATCGCCCAGTTCGTGAAGGAACATACCGGCGGCCTCGATGTTGTCTACGGCGGCGGCCTCAAGACGGATAATGCCGAAATGCTGGCGAGCATTCCGGAAATAGACGGCGGATTGATCGCCCTGACGCGCTTTTCCGGAGAGATCGGTTTTTATCCGGACGAATATCTCCAAATTATTGAAAAGTATTTAGGAAAATAAGGTAAAAAGCCATGCAAATAGATTTTGAATACGGCCAGGGTTTTATGAGTGCCGAACTGCCGGACGATACGGATGTATTTGTTCCCGGCGAAACCGTTCAGGATCCTGAATGCCTGCCTCAGGACTGGGATACGCTGTATGCCAAGACTCTGGAGAGCATCCGCAATCCCATCGGCATGCCCACGCTTACCAAGCTCGCGCACAAGGGCAGCAAGGTTGTCATCATCATTCCCGACATCGTCAAGGGCGGCATTCAGCCCACCAGCCACCGCAAGGTTTCCATCCGGGCCTGCCTGGACGAGCTGTATTCGGTGGGCGTGGAACGCAAGGACATCCTGATGCTCATTTCCAACGGACTGCATCCCCGGGCCACCGTACCCGAGATGAAGGCCATTCTGGGAGACGAGCTTTTCAGCGAGTTCTATCCCACGGATCAGATCACCAGCCATGATTCCGAAGATTACGATCATCTGGTGGACCTCGGCTTCACCGAATTCGGCGACCATGTGATCATGAACAAGTACGTGTACGACGCGGATGTCGCCATCCTCATCGGCCACACCCAGGGCAACCCCTACGGCGGGTACTCCGGCGGATACAAGCATTGCGCCACCGGCATCTCCCACTGGCGCACCATTGCTTCCCACCATGTGCCCAAGGTCATGCACAAACCCGATTTCGTACCGGTTTCCACCCACAGCGTCATGCGCCACAAGTTCGACCAGCACGGCATGCACATGGAAGAAAAGATGGGCAAAAAGTTCTTCTGCTGCGACGCCGTACTGGATACCAAGAGCCGCCAGATCGAAATCAATTCCGGTTGGGCCAAGGAAATGCAGCCCGTAAGCTGGGCGACCGCGGACAAGCGGACGTACGTGCATATGAGCGAAAAGAAGTACGACATCATGGTGTTCGGCATGCCCGTCAATTTCCACTACGGAAACGGCATGGGCACCAACCCCATTCAGATGATGCAGGCCCTTTCCGCCCAGGTCATCCGCCACAAGCGCATCATGTCGGATCGTTGCGTATTCATCGTATCGGCCATCTGCGACGGGTACTTCCATGATGAACGCTGGCCCTACCTGCGCGAGTTGTACGAGCTGTTCCAGCACGACTACATGCAGACCCTGCCCGACATGAACCGTTACGGCGAATATTTCGCCACCAATCAGGAATACATCCGCAAGTACCGCTTCACCAACGCGTTCCATCCCTTCCACGGCTTTTCCATGATGAGCTGCGGACATCTCGCGGAGATGAATACCAGCGCGATTTACATTGTCGGCGCCCGCGAACCCGGCATTGCCCGGAGCATGGGCCTGAAGACCCGGCACAACTTCGAGGAGGCTCTCGAAGATGCCAAGCAAAAGATTGTCGGACCCAACCCGAACATTCTGGCCCTGCCGAGGACCTTTACCACGGCGGCCGTACACCTGAGTTAGATATTGTGTTGGTAGTTGTTTGATGCTGCCGTGTTGGCACAACGCGGCAGTGTCTCCATGCAAGAACGATGAATACCGGATCCGTATGGGTGGTTGAAAGAAACTGCCTGTTTCCGGATTTTAAAAATCAGAACTGGTTCCTTTTTTTCAACGCCATGAAGATACTCTATTATGATTGCAGTGCCGGTATAAGCGGCGACATGAACCTGGCGGCCATGATCGGCCTGGGAGTCGACGGCGCTTTTTTGCAGACGGAACTCGCCCGCCTGGGACTGGGTGAGGAGTTTGCCCTGCGTTTCGCTCCGGGCATGAAGAACGGGATTGCCGGCATCAGGGTGGATGTCGAACTGAATCATCATCATGAAAAAAACCTCCATGACGCCCCAACACACGATAACGTCCATGCCCATACACATGCGCATCACGGAGAACATCGTAATCTTGCCGAGATAGAAACAATTATCAACAGAAGCAGCCTGGACGACGCGGTGAAGCAGACGGCCTGCGCCATTTTCCACCGCGTTGCCAGCGCTGAAGCCTCCGTGCACCACAAGCCTCTCAATGAAGTCCATTTCCATGAAGTCGGTGCCACCGATTCCATTGTGGACATCGTGGGCGCGGCTATTTGGTTTTCATGCGCTCGGAGTGGACGCCGTCTGGAGCCGTTCCATCGAACTGGGCGGCGGATGCGTTCGCTGCGCTCATGGCCTGTTGCCTGTGCCTGCTCCTGCGACAGTGGAAATACTCACCGGCCTGCCAATAACCCGGGGAGCCGTTGACCACGAGTGTACCACGCCCACGGGAGCGGCGATTCTGGCGGAACTGGTCGATCATTTTACAGATACGCCTGCTATGACGGTATTGCGTACGGCCTATGGCGTCGGCCATAGGGATGCGAAACTGCCCAATCTGCTGCGGGTGCATCTTGCGGAAGTTCAGGGCGCCGTCTCTGTCTGCCATGCACAGGGATTCGCGCCATTCGCATGGGATTCCCAGGCTATGCCCGCCTGACCTCATGCGCATGACCTGCGATGAATGGCGAATTCGGATAGAGGACATCAGAATAGCTTTCATCGCAGGTCATTTAATCATGAAGCCCGCCCCGGCTTCAAGGACCTCCCGACCCGTGAGGAACATAAGCTGCTGCACAGCAGCCCCCGTTTCTCCACGGGAGAAGTATACTGAGTAAATAGTGCCTTGCCTCTGAAAATGCGGAACCGGATGTCCTCCTGACCATGCTTTCGGACTTGCTGGCTGTACACCAACCCTTGCCTGCCCTAATCAGCCTCTTTGTCCGGAAGCATGGCGTTCCGCTACCTGAAGATTTTTTCGTATTTTCCAAACAACAAGTACTGTTTTCATAGAGCCCTGACGCTGTCGGCAACCGCCGCTGCTATTCGTATCTTCTACTGTAATCACCTTTTTTCCCCTTTTCCACACGCTGTAGGTCTTTTGGCGGACAGACATGCGGGTTTTCTTGAGGTAACTCCATGCTGTTGTGCCATGCGGCACATAGAGACAGCCGGGGAGGATAGGCAGTTCGCACAATAGCCAATCATCTTCTTCTCAACACAATCTGGAGATTTTATGAAAAAATTCAGCATATTGGTTTTGTCTGTCATGATTCTGGCCATGCTCGTCGGAACAGCGCAGGCCAACAGCCTGTGCGCCGGCAAGGAAGGTTCCTGGATTGTGCCGCCCAAACAGGAAAAAGCTTTTGGCAATTATTACCTGGGTGGCCTCTGCGACGAAAATTCCTGCTATCACATTGCCATTTCCAACGACGCGGAAGGGGAGGACCTGGTGGCCCTGGCCTTTACCTGCGAAGAACCCGGAGACGGCACGCAACAGATCCAGTGGGTGCTCGCCGATGTGAAAACAGGCGAAAAACAGGAGATTCAGGCCAATTCCGCGGAGATAAACCAGGTGCTGATGCAAGCCACCAATGCGGCGGCTTCCGATGCGGATCCCGCGGAGCAGCCGAATGCGCAACAAGGCGAGCAGTCCGATTGGACAAGCGCCTGCAACGGGCAGATCCCTGCGAGTGCCAAACCCCAGGGACATGAGGCCTCGGGTGAGAGTCTATGGGTGGCCCGTGCGCAACTGGTCAGCGATCCGGGCGGCGAGGACCTCGGCACCTATCCGGGCAAAGTGCGTCCTGGCTTCGGCGGAGCCAACATCCCGTACGAAGGCGAAGAGGTGGCGGCCAAATGTTACGACGTCTGGACAGGTCCGGCGGGCCATTGGAAGGCCGCATCCAATGGAGACATTCCGGAGGGGGCCGTGATTGGCGGCCAGGATGCCCAAGGCAATACCCTGTACATCGCCAGGGTGAACTACAAGGGCGGATTGCAGCTTGGAATGGTCAGTCCTGGTCTTGGTGCGGCAGTCATCCCGTATGGCGGCAAGGAAGTATCGATCGCGCAGTATGAAGTGTTGTGCCGGTAGCAAGCTGGTGGAAGTTGCATTCCTGAAAAATCGCGGTTGATCATCGGTTTTTTCAGGATTTTGAGAGCTGATGCGTATCAAAGTGCAAGGAGGACGTCCGGGATGCGACCGTTGCTGGCAATGGCCGGAAGTTGCGTACTGATTGGCATGATCATGGTGCTGAGTGAGGGGCCCGTGTGGGCCGGATTCTGGGATGCCGGGCTGCAACAGGAGCAGGGCGGTTCGGGTGCAGTGAAAAGCTCGGGCTGCGAAGCCGTGGCGAAGACCGTCATGCATGTGAGCGAGCAGATTACGCAGGTCCGTGAGGCTGAAAACGGGAATGATGAGGACTCGGATGAACCGGTGTTGGAGCCCGGACAATGGGAGCTGGTTTTCGGACTGGACAATCAGCTTTTTCCCGCAGCCATTATCGCCCTTTCAACCCTGAATCCCGAAGACATCGGTGTGGAGCGCAACGAACATTCCTTTGGTTCGCCATTGGGTATGGCGTCGGTGTTTGTCCGGGGCACGGCTCCCGGAGACAAGGTGAAGGTGGAAATCACCAGCACCGCGCTGATTCAGCCGTCTGAGATGAACGTTGTGCTGGAGGACCCGGACACCGAATACGAGATCAGTCCGCATCTGAAATACAAGTATGAAAAGCTGCTCTCCATCAGGCAGCCGTATCCCGAGGACGTTACCGCAAAGGTCTATCTCAACGGCAGGCAGATCGGCGAAAAGACGCGGACCATTATTGTCCGCTCCATCAATGATTGTTTTTTCGGCATCGTCACCGATGACGGAAGCGACTTTCAGGACTGGTCGGAGATGTTCGCGGCCTACGTCAATGAAGGGGATCCGCTGATAGACGGCATACTGAGCGAAGCCCTGAAAAAAGGCTATGTGGACGCCTTCATCGGATACCAGGGCGGTCAGGCGGATGTGCTCGGGCAAGTCCAGGCCGTCTGGCAGGTGCTGCAGGACAGGGGCATAAAATACAGCAGCATCACCACCACTTCCGTGGAATCGGATACGGTCATGGCGCAGCACGTCCGCCTGGTGGGGGATTCCACGCGCGGCGCCCAGGCCAACTGCGCGGACGGAACCGTGCTGTTTGCCTCCATTTTCCGCAAACTCGGCCTCAATGCCTATCTCGTTATTCTGCCCAGGCACATGATGGTGGGCGTGAGTATGGATGAGAAGAACAGTACCGTGGCCTATATCGAGACAACGATGTTGGCTGACGCCAGCCTGGACCAGGCCATGAAGTCCGCGGAAGAGACCATTGACGGATATGACGATGACCAGGTGACGCTGGTGAACATCAACGCCGCGCGGGAGGCCGGAATTCTTCCGTTGCGCGACCTCAACAGATAATTTTTCGAACAAGGAATGTGTAGTTTTATGTCAGATCGTACGGGTACGGCCAAGAGTATTGCCACGGTTTTTACCGGACGGTTGTGTTTTTCGGGGATTGTTCTGGTGATGTTTTGCTGTGTCTGGGCTCACGGGGGAGTGCTGCAGGCGGCGGAAAACGGACAGACCGCCAGGGAACGGGCGGTTCAGCTCGGAACCCAGGCGGACGCGGCTTTCGAGCAGGGGGACACATCCGGGGCTCTTGCCGGTTATCAGGAGGCTTTCAAACTCTTTGAGCAACTTGCCGAGGCGGATCCGTCCAACGCCAAGGCCCAGAAAAGCGTGGCGGCCATCAACGAACGTTTTGGCGATCTGTATACGCGCCTGGGCCAGGGCAACAAGGCCCGTGCTGCCTACCAGCGCAGCCTTGATAGTACCATCAAGTTGTTCGAAACATTGCCCGCAGATACGGAAATACAGCAGGCCCTTTTTCTGAGCTATCTCAAAGTGGGAGACATCTGCAAATGGCTGGGGCAGGCCGACGATGCCCTGGCAGCCTATGAGAAACTCCTGGAACTCAGCCAGAAACTGACAGCTGAAAGCCCCTCCGACCTCAAGGCCCAGCAATGGCTGTCCTTGAGCTACCACAAACTCTGGAACCTCTACGCGCAGCTGGGACAGACCGACAAGGCCTTTGCCGCCAGGCAGCAGGATGTGAAAATCCGGCGTGAATTTGCCGGTCGCGACGATGCGCACGGACAGGCCCTGTACGCGCTGTCCGCCAATTTCAGCGAACTCGGCGAGCAATACCAAAAACTCGGACAGGATGCCGAGGCCATAGATTTCTTTTTGCAGGCCGCGGAAATAGACCAGGGCCTGGTCGACGCGGCAGTGGGTACGGATTGTCTGCACCACCTGGCCTTTGTCTATTCCTCGCTCGGGGCCTTGTACCGGCAGTCCGGCCACAAAACAGAAGCCCTGGACGTACGCCGGAAAGCCGTGGCGGTGTGTCGCAAGCAGATGGCCGTCCTTTCCGACAAGAATCAGGCGCGCATGGACCTGAGCAGCAGTCTGCAGCTGCAGGGAGAAGAGTTGCGGGCGCAGGGACTGCTGGACGAGGCGGTTGCTTCCTGCAAAGAATCCGTACACAACGCGCAGGAGCTGGCTCAAGCCGATCCCGCGAACATGGGAGTGCAGCGTTTGCTGTCCGTGGGCTACCAGAGCCTGGGAGACAGCTGCCTGCAGGCAGGGCAAAATGACGATGCCCTGGCCGCCTACCGGCATGTGCTGGAAATCAGCGCGTACATGCTGGCCTCCGACCCAAACAATACGCTCGAACAACGGGACGTGCTGGTGACCTTTTCCAAATTCGCCGCAGTCTACGAAGCCGGGAAAAAGTATTCCCTGGCAGTGACATCCTGTAAGAAGGCCGTGCATATTGCCGAGCAGCGGATAAAAAACGCTCCCAACGATGCCGAAGCGCAGCAGGATCTGACCGCCATGCAAAATTTCTTGAAAAAAATACGCACAGAAGCGGCCGGGCAGGTACAGGACAAGTGAAGCCAATGCCTTGTGCTTCTTGTGTTGACAATCTGTAGAAAAGCATGATGGAAAACCCGTGGAACTGCTGCGGTGGGTTTATCGCCGTTGCAGGCGGTTCTGCTGCTGTGCGGCATCTGAAACATCTACAGGTAAACAACCATATTGCTTATGTTCTTTTTGCCGGAAGGCGTGTCCGGCGTCTTCCGCTTTGCCGTATGCATTTCTCTGGCCCTGCTTCTGCTGACGTGCGCAGGGTGTTCCAGGTCTTTCCATGACAGCCTCCGTGCCGTTGAGGGGCAATTTGATCTGCGGGGTGTGGCCTTGTCCGAGGGCAAAACCATTGCCCTGGACGGCCAGTGGGAATTTTACTGGGATCAGCTGCTGACACCGGATGATTTCCTGCCTGGGGGAGGACAACCCCATCCCTCCGGTTTCTTTAATTTGCCCGGCTCCTGGCCCGGACACCGGCTGGGAGACCAAATCCTCGGACCAACTGGGCAGGCAACCTTTCGGCTGCGGCTGCTGCCCGGAAAAATGCCCGGTCATCTGACCCTGCGGCTGTTCGACATCCACGAAGCGTACAAGCTCTGGGCCAACGGCCACCTGGTGGCGCAGAGCGGACAACCCGGACGTTCCGTAAAAGGCGAAGTGCCTGCCCGGTCTCTTGTTCTGGCGGAGATCCCTTTGCAAGGCCGCCCTGTCGACCTGCTTCTGCAGGTTTCCAATCATCATTTCCGGATCGGCGGTGTTACGGAGTCCATACTTGCCGCGCATCCGGGACCGCTGGAAAGAGCTCAGGCCCGGGACTGGGGTCTGGCGCTGTTTCTGGCGGGCAGTCTGCTGATCATGGCCGTGTACCACCTGGTGCTGTATTACTGGCGTAAAAAGGATCCCGCTCCCCTGTACTTCGGTCTGTACTGTCTGTTTGTGGTGGGCCATGTGGTTACCTCCAATTCCTCCTGCTGGGTCGTTTCCCTCATCCTGCCCCATTGGGATCCCCTGAGCCGGGAAATATTCTCCCTGTCCTGTTTCGTGGTCTGGGCATCGCTGATCTTTCGGTTCTTGAAAACGCTTTTTCCCGAGGAGTTCCATCAGGTCCTGCTCTATTTTCTGGATGCCAGGATTGCGATTTTCCTGGTGCTCCTGCTTTTCGCCCCCCTGCGTACGGTGTACTGGTTCATTGCCTTGTGTCTGGTGCAGACCTTTGTGTATTCGGTCTACTACCTGCACAGGCTCATTGTGTGCGTACGGCGCGGCAGAACAGGGGCGGGGTTGCTGCTGGCAGGCATAACGGTGCAGTTTCTGGCCGGTGTCAACGACCCTCTGGTGCATTTGGGCGTTATCGATTCGATTTATCTGGTGGAACCGGCCGTATTCCTGTTTGTGCTGTCCCAGTCTCTGGTGCTGTCCAGGCGTTTCTCTGCCGCTTTTTCCGAGGTGGAAGAGCTTTCCGTGCAACTGGAACAGAAAAACGCGTCTTTGCAGGAAGAAATGGAAGAGCGGAATCGGCTGGAGCAGAAAATCGTGGACATCAGCGAAGAGGAACGCCGCGAGCTCAGCTACGAGCTGCACGACAGCCTCTGCCAGCAGCTTACCGGCGCGCGGCTGCGTGCGGACGCCCTGGTCCATGGTCATGCCCAGGATGCGGACGCGCAGGAGTTGGGAGAGCTGGCGGACATTCTCAAAAATTCCACCAAGGAAGCCTACAAGATCGCCCGGGGGCTCTGGCCCGTGGAACATGGCGCCAGCGGCCCTTCGCTGGAAAATCTGGTCAAGAGCATCAGCGAGACCACGGGAATCCGGATTTCAATGGACAAGCAGCTGTTTTGCAAAAAATGCGCGAGTCCCAACCTGACCCCGCTGTACCGCATTGCTCAGGAAGCGCTGGGCAATGCGGCCAAGCACTCCAAGGCGCAACACATCGAGGTGCGGCTGGACTGTTGCGGTGACGGCAGGATTGTGCTCATAGTACGGGACGACGGCATCGGGCGTCAGTCCGTTCCTTCGGAGGAAGGAGGCCTGGGCTCCAGCATCATGGCGCACCGGGCCCAGATCATGGGGGCGGAGCTGCGCGTGGAATTTCCTGCGCAAGGGGGCACAAAACTGATCTGTACCGCGCCCTGCGATGCGGTAGAGGCTTTGGATACAAGCAATGAACAAACATGATACTTCGACACAGACTTCCGCCATTGACATTCTGCTCATAGACGATCATCCCGCGATCCTGACCGGATTGACCATGCTCCTGGGCTCGCGCGGCCACAAGGTACGGGCGGAGGCCAAAAACCGGGCGCAGACTCTGGACATTCTGGAAAACCAGGAGTTCGACATCGCCCTGCTGGATCTCACCCTGCAGGACGGCAGCGGACTGGATCTGCTCCCGGAACTGGAAGAGCGCGACATTTCGGTCCTGGTGTACACCATGCACGAAGATCCGGAGATCATCGACCAGGCCCTGCGTTGCGGCGCTCTCGGCTACGTGTCCAAGCAGGAGGATACGGATGTTTTGCTGAAAGCCATCGAGGTGGTGGCCCGCGGCAAGCGTTTTCTGAGCCCCTGCGCGATTCAGAGCCTCGAGGCCGACGACAGGGGGGAAAAGCATCCGGAAGACGCTCTCAGCGACAGGGAACGCCAGATCTTCGGCCTGATGGGCAAGGGCTTCGGCAATACCGAAATTGCCGAACAATTGCATCTGAGCCGCCGGACCGTGGAAACCTACTGTACGCGTATGGCCGCTAAAATGGATTTCCCGAGCCGTCGCGAACTCCGCAAGTACGCCATCTCCGTATCCTGATTCGGCCCCATCCTTCTCAGCCCGCCTTTCAATCTTCCGCTGTTATTCCCACCCGCTTTGTAGGTCATTTGGCGGACAGACAGTTTTTTAAGAATGCTATAAGAAATCCTTCCTTGTAAACAGCATCTCTAAAGACATAAGGCGATACTATTTCTTATATTTTTTATGTGATCTGTGTTTGTATTTTGTATCCCAGGTGAAGGAGTGATTATGCGGACCGGTGTATGGAGTGTACTTTGGACAATGCTTGCAGTTTTTGCTTTGTCATCATCAGCAGTAGCGGAAGAAATCGCAGTCTTTGATCTGACGGATAATCTCAATGCCACATCTGTGGCTTCAAATATCCAAAGTGCAGAGTTGGATCATGGGAACCTGGTAAACTTTATTATTTATAATGATGGATTTGGGAAGGTATTGACGGTATATCCTGCCAGTGGATCCACCAGCGTTGCAACTGCCCTGGCCAATGGTACGTATTTTACTCTCACCATTTCGGCGGCAGAGGGATATGTGCTTGACCTTTCACAGCTGGCTTTTGAGGTTGGCAAAGGCGGGGATTCCGACCCCAGGGGGTACTTCATCCGCTCCAGTGTGGATGATTTTGCCACGGATATCGCCGTTGAACAGCTCCCAACAGGCGCCCAGGCAACCCCTGCGGCAACGACAATTTCCCTGAGCGGGATCCGGAACATACATTCCATAACGTTCCGGGTTTATGTATATGGTCCCTGGTTTGGGAATTCTGTGGATTTTCGAAACCTCACCCTTTCCGGAGTCGTTCAGGATGCTTCAGGAAACAATTCAGGCGGGAGTGCCGTGCCCGCACTGCCCGTGTGGGGAATGGCGCTGCTCGCGCTGCTGCTTTGCTTCGTTGGCATCCGTATTTTGAGAAGACAGGGCAGCGTTTGACGCATCGCCCGACAGGGCGAATTCCTACACATGCAAAGAGCCGGCGGAATAGATCCGCCGGCTCTTTTTTTCTGGGGGAGAGGACCGGGTGGCGGGTATCGACTGCAAGCTGTTGAAAATCGCCTGTCAGTCGTTCCTTCGGGAAGATTTTGTGGGCGCCTCGATGATTTTTGAGGAAAAATAAACCATTTTTTACAAATTGAGCAAATTTAAGTTTGACGAATTGACGAATTAGGGCTAATTCTCTCAAAACAAATCGTGGATCGGATCCGATATCTGGTTCCAAGCAAAATGGAAGTGCAATGCAGGCGAGTTTGAAACAAAAACCCCGGTTCCAGGACACCCCGCTTATCGTACAGGTTTATGAATGGCTGCGGGATGCCATCTACAAGGGCGAGTTCGCCATAGACGACAAGCTCAACATCGACCAGTTGAGCCAGGATTGGGGCATCAGCAAGACCCCCATTCGCGAGGCCCTCAGCGCCTTGTGCAAGGACGGCCTGGTGGCCTATGCGCCGCGCCAGGGGTTTTTCGTGAAGCGTTTGAGTTTCAAGGAACTCATGGATGCGCTGGAATTGCGCGAAGCCCTCGAACTGTATTCTCTGGAGCGTTATTTCGAGACCTATGACCGGGGCGTGCTCATGGAGTTCCTGTCACGTTTCGACACCGCCTACAGGCTCTTGCGGACCTCGGGCAATGCCGACGCCTACCTGGAAGTGGACGCCGACTTCCACACCTTTCTCGTGGAATCCACGGACAATCAGAAAATCATCGAAACCTACCAGGTGCTGGACGCCAACCTGCGTTACATGCGCCTGCAGGATACCAATTTTCTCAAGGAACTGGCCGGCGCGACCATCACCGAGCACCGGATGATCATCAACGCCATTCTCGACAAGGACCCGGCGCTGGCTTCCTGCGAACTCGGAAAGCATCTGCAGAATGTCGGCGAACGATTCACCCGTTTGCATGCCGAAGAAGAAAACACGGGCGCGTCGGATAGAAAAAAATAACGAATAGAAGGTATTAAATGCTGCCTTTCACCTATGTGCAACCTACACGTATTGCTTTTGGAAGCGGAAAGATCTCCGAACTGGGGACTTTGTGCGCCGCGCCGGATAGCGCATCCGCAAACACGGTCCTGCTGGTGGTGGACCAGATTCTCGAACAACAGGGACTGGCCCAGGGCGCCAAAGACGCTCTGGATGATGCCGGGCTGACCTGGCATCTCTACACCGACGTTCTGCCCAATCCCGCGGCCCAGGCTGTGGACGAGGCCGTCCAGTCGCTGCAGGGCAAAAAGATAGACGTGGTCGTAGGCCTGGGCGGCGGCAGCGCCATGGACACGGCCAAAGCTCTGGCCGTGGGCCTGTCCCATCCGGGCGCTATCTGGGAATATGTCAACGAGCCCAACCGTCCGGTCAAGCCCATCACAGTCGCAACCCTGCCTGTCATCGCCATTCCCACCACTGCCGGAACCGGGGCCGAATCCACGCCCATGGCAGTGCTGGTGAACACCGAAACCAAAGTCAAACGCGCGCTCTACAATGAAAACATCTACCCAAAGTATGCCCTGATAGACCCGGAACTGACCCTCACGGTGCCGCCGGGACTTACCTTCAGTACGGGCATCGACGCCCTGTCTCATGCCATCGAGGCCCTGGTCAGCGTGGACAACCGCGCATTTGTGGCCATGCTCTCCCTGGAGGCCATCGGCAGGATCGGACGTAACCTGACCACGGCCGTGGTGGACGGCCGCAACCTGGAAGCCCGGGAAAATCTCGCCTATGCCGCCACCCTGGCCGGACTGGCCATCGGCAACGGAGAGGTCACGCTGCCGCACGCCCTGGCCCATCCGCTGGGCGGACGCTTCAATATTCCTCATGGGGACGCCATAGCCATGGTGTTGCCCGAGATGATGGAAGCCTCCTGGATGTGCAATACGGAGAAGTTCGCGGCCCTGGCTCGGGCTCTGGACGCGGCAACTCCCTGGGACAGCGACCATCAGGCCGCGCGCAAGAGCGTGGAGGCCATCCGGACCCTGTACGCGGATTGCGGCTACGCCCGGAAGCTCTCGGACTACGGCGTATCCAGCAAGGACCTGGAGGCAATAGCAACGGACGCGGCCGGCTACATGGCCGGGTGCCTTTCCGCCCATCCCGGCAGGTTCGGGGTGCCCGCGCTGGTGGATATGCTCCAGCGCATGCTGTGATGTCCTGATCCTCCGTACCGTTCGTAAACACTTTAATGCGGCCTTTCGCATCCGGGCCAATACGCACCAGGAAAAAACATGAAGAACTACCAATGCTTCATCAATGGAGCGTTTATTTCGTCCGAATCTCTGCCTTTGATGGAAGTCATGGATCCGTCCACAGAAGAAGTCTGCGCGCACGTACCCCAGTGCGGAGCCGGGCAGGCCGATCAGGCCGTTGAAGCCGCCCGCCAGGCCCAGAAACAGTGGGCCAAGACACCGGCCTGCGAGCGGGCAGAATATCTGCTCAAGCTGGCGGCGCTGCTCAAGGCCAAGGCCGAAGAACTGGGGCGGATCATCAGCACCGAACAGGGCAAGCCGCTCTGGCACGCCACGGGCGAGACCATGGGCGCTGCCGAGATCATGGAATACCACGCCGGATGGGCGCGCCGTCTGGAAGGCGAGATCATGCCCAGCGACGACCGCGACGAGAATATTTTCATCTACAAGGAACCCCTGGGTGTGGTGGCCTGCATCCTGCCCTGGAATTTTCCCATGTTCGTGCTGGCGCGCAAGCTGGCCCCGGCTCTGATCACCGGCAATACCGTGATCCTCAAACCCAGTTCCGAAACCCCTTGTTCGCCCCCTGGCGTTCGCCGAGCTTGTGGCCGAAGGCCGGACTCCCGGCAGGCGTGGTCAACGTGATCAGCGGCAAAGGCTCCGTGCTGGGCCGCGCGCTTACGGAAAATCCCCTGGTGGACATGGTCACCCTTACAGGCAGCACGGAAGCGGGCAAGCAGGTCATGGCATCCTGCGCCGGTTCGCTCACCAAGGTCTCCCTGGAGCTGGGCGGCAAGGCCCCGGCAGTGGTCATGGCCGATGCCGATCTGGATCTGGCCGTGCAGTGCGTCAAGGGCGGGCGGCTCGGTAATGCCGGACAGGTCTGCAACTGGCGTGGAACGCGTCTACGTGCAGGAGTCCGTGGCCCAGGCCTTTGTGGACAAGATGGTCCAGGCCATGGGCGCGGTGCAGCTCGGCCCCGGCGTGGAAGGCCCCGGAAATGGGCCCTCTGGTGAGCAGAAGCGCGCTGGAGAATGTGCACGCCATGGTGCTCCGGGCCGTGGAACAGGGCGCGGTCATCGCCTGCGGGGGCAAGCCCGCGGAGGCTTTCGACAAGGGCTGCTTTTACGAGCCCACGGTGCTGACCGGCTGCACCCAGGACATGGAGATCATGCGCGAGGAGATTTTCGGCCCGGTTATGCCCATCATGACCTTCGAAACCGAAGAAGAGGCCCTGGCCCTGGCCAATGACTGCAAATACGGGCTCACGGCCACGCTGTACACGCAGAATTACGGAACCGCACTGCGCTTCGCCAACAACATCGAAGCCGGTGAACTCTATATCAACCGCAAGCAGGGTGAGGCCTATCAGGGCTATCACGCTGGTTGGAAACAATCCGGCCTGGGCGGCGACGACGGCAGACACGGCGTGTCGCAATTTTTGAAAACCCGAACTGTCTACATGCAATATTAACGAGGTGAACCGGGAAAGGTAAGGCGGCCCGTGACGGCACGGGAATCACATTTTATTGAGGAGGAACCCATGCGCAAGGTACTTTTTGCGATCGCCCTGATCGTGTCGTTGTCGTTTTCGTGGGCAACAGGTGCAGCTGCAGCGGATCTGACCATCGGTACGCGTACCGAGCCGATCATTGATCCCCATTTCATGTATTCCACATCCAATCTCAACTTTTCCAAACATATTTACGGCATGCTGGTGGAGTCCGATTGAAAACGGGCAATGCCGTTCCCGGACTGGCCGAGTCCTGGAAGCCCCTGGACGAGAACACCTTGGGAATTCAAGCTGCGTGACGCCAAGTGTCACGACGGTAAGCCTTTTACCGCCGAGGACGTGAAATTTTCCATCGAGCGGATTCCCAATGTCAAAAACAGCCCCACGCCGCTTACGGGCACCGTGAAGACCATTGAAAAAGTGGAAATCGTGGATCCCCTGACCGTGAAGTTGATCACCAAATCGCCCAATCCCAATCTTCCCATGCATCTCACCGAAGTTCCCCATGGTGGTGAAGCGCGCGGCAGAAAACGCGGAATCCAGTGATTTCAATTCCGGCAAGGCCGCCATCGGCGCCGGGCCCTACAAGTTCGTCAAGTATCTGCCCGGCGACAAGGTCGTTCTGGAACGCTTTGCGGACTACTGGGGACCCAAGCCCGCCTGGGACAAGGTCACTTTCAAGGTCATCAGCGACGACCGCCTCCCGTGTCGCGGCCCTCATGGGCAAAGATGTGGACTTCATCGATTACGTCCCACCCACCCAGGCGGAGATGTTGAAAAAACGCGACGGCATCAAGGTTTTCGCGCGTCCTTCCGACCGTATCATCTATCTGTTCGTCAATGTTGAAGCCGACGACATGCCCGCGTTTACCGATGCCGAGGGCAAGGCCCTGGGCAAGAACCCCCTGCGCGACAAAAAGGTGCGCAAGGCCATTGCAATGGCCATCAACCGCCAGATCATCGTGGACAAGGTCATGAAAGGATTGGCCCAGGCCGAGACCCAGACCATTCCCAAGGGCTGGTACGGCTACAATCCGGACATCAAGAACCCTGCCTACGATCCGGCCCAGGCCAAGAAACTGCTCGCCGAAAGCGGGCTATCCCGACGGCTTCGGCATCACGGTCTACGGACCCAACGACAGATATGTCAACGACAGCCAGATCTGCCAAGCCGTGGGCCAGATGCTCTCCAAAGCCGGCCTGAAGGTGAAAGTGGACACCATGCCCAAGTCGGTGTTCTTCACCAAAACCGGCCCGCCCAACAACCAGTTCACCCTCGGATTGCTGGGCTGGGGCAATACCCCTGTTTTCCACCGACGGTCTTGAAGGTCTGATCCACGGCAATTCGGAAAAGGTCGGCATGGGGCAGTACAATGCCGGCGGATACGCCAACCCAGAAGTGGACGCCCTTATTGAAAAGGCCGCCAAGACCGTGGATCTGAAAGCCCGGGAAAAGCTGGTGCAGGAAGCCAGCGCCAAGGCCATGGACGATGTGGCGCTGATTCCGCTGCATACGCAGTACAGCATCTCCGCCGGTCGCGCCGGGCTGGATTATACGCCCGCGCGCCGACGAAGGCACCCTGGCCACCAACGTCAAATCCGTACAATAACGCCGTGTTCAGACCGTCCGGGAGTGAAGGTTTCTTCTCTCCCGGACGGATAACCAGGACAATTCATCAATGACGGTCTTTTTTCTACGCAGATTGCTGCAGGCGGTAATAGTACTGTTTGTGGTCTCGGTGTTGGTGTTCACAGGGGTTTTCGCCATCGGCGATCCGGTCAAGCTGCTTATCGACCCCAGGGCCACCAGTGAGGAGATCGCCACGGTGCGCGAGAACCTCGGTCTGGATCGGCCGCTCTACGAGCAGTATTTCCATTTCGTGTCCTCGGCCCTGCACGGCGATTTCGGCAAGTCCTTCATCCACAACGTGCCCGCTCTCAAGCTGATTCTGGACCGCTTCCCGGCCACGTTCGAACTGGCCTTCTGCGCCATTCTGATGACCATCGTACTGGGCATACCCCTGGGCATGTGGGCGGGGCTCAGGCCGGATTCCTGGGCAGGGCGGCTGATTCTGTCAGGCTCCATCCTCGGGTTCAGCCTGCCGTCCTTCTGGGTGGGCATCATGCTGATCATGTTCTTCAGCATCCGGCTGGGCTGGCTGCCCACCATGGGGCGCGGCGAAACCGTGCAGATCTTCGGCATGGGCTTCAGCATGTTCACTCTGGACGGGCTCCGGCACCTGCTGCTTCCGGCGCTCAACCTGGGGCTGTTCTCCCTGGCCTTGGTCATCCGGCTGACCCGTGCGGGCGTGCAGGAAACCTGGGCTCTGGATTACGTGAAATTCGCCCGGGCCAAGGGGCTGTCCTTTGGCCGCGTGGTGCTGGTGCACGTACTCAAGAACATCATGATCCCCATCGTTACCATTCTGGGGGCTGGAATTCGGCACCATCCTGGCCTTTGCCGTGGTCACGGAATCCGTGTTCGCCTGGCCCGGCATGGGCAAGCTGATCATCGATTCGCTCAAGCTTCTGGATCGCCCGGTCATCGTGGCCTACATTCTGTTCATCGTCTTCATTTTCATCATCATCAACCTGTGCGTTGACCTGCTTTATGCGGTACTGGATCCGCGCATTCGCCTGGACAGCAAGGACGAGTAGCCATGGTTGAAAACAATTTTGATATTGCCGCTTCTGCTCCCACTCGGGCGCACGCGGTGGAAACGCCTTTCCGGCGGCTTGTGGCGGATTTCAGCGAGAGCAGGCTGGCCATGATCGGCCTGGTTTCCCTGACCCTTCTCTGTCTGATCGCCGTGTTCGCGCCCGTGATTTCACCGCAAGATCCCTATGATCAGGCCCAGCTCAACCTGCTGGACGCCGAGCTGGCGCCGGGCAGCATCGGCATGGACGGTACGCTCTACGTTCTGGGCACGGACGGCCAGGGGCGGGACATGCTTTCGGCCATTTTCTACGGCCTGCGCATCAGCCTGGGCATCGGCCTGGTGAGCGGCCTGGTGGCTTTTTCCCTGGGCCTGGTCATCGGCATCAGCGCGGCCTATTTCGGCGGCCGCTTCGATACGCTGGTGATGCGTATCGTGGATATCCAGCTCGGATTCCCGGCCATACTCATCGCCCTCGTGCTGCTGGCAGTGGTGGGGCGCGGAGTGGACAAGGTGATCATCGCCCTGGTGGCCTCACCAGTGGGTCTACTTTGCCCGGGCCGCGCGCGGGGCGGGCATTGCCAGCTGCAAGATGGAGTACATTGCCGCGGCCAGATGCCTGGCCCTGTCCACGCCAAGGGTGCTGTTCCGGCACCTGCTGCCCAACTGCCTGCCGCCCCTCATCGTGGTCTGCAACCGTACAGGTGGGCAACGCCATCGCCCTGGAGGCAACGCTGTCCTTTCTGGGCGTGGGTCTTCCGGTGACCAAGCCATCCCTGGGGCTGCTCATCGCCAACGGCTACCAGTACATGCTTTCGGACATGCTCTGGATCAGCCCTGTATCCGGGCATTGCCCTGCTGTTCACCATCGTCAGCATCAACCTTGTGGCGGACCAGCTGCGCGAAGCACTCAACCCGAGGTCCCAGGAATGAGCCAATATACCAACCTCATCGAGGTGCAAGACCTCAAAACCCATTTTTTCACCAAGCGCGGCGTGATCCGCGCCGTGGACGGCGTGAGCTATTCGCTGAAAAAAGGCGAGATTCTGGGCGTGGTGGGAGAATCCGGTTCGGGCAAATCCGTAACCGCCTTTTCCATCATGGGCCTGGTGGACCCGCCCGGACGCGTGGTGTCCGGGTCGGTGCACTACAAAGGGCGGGATATCCTGAACATCACCCGCCACGAACGCCGGAAGCTGCGCGGCAGCGGCATTGCCATGGTCTTTCAGAACCCGCTCATGACCCTGAATCCGGTGCTGCGTATCGATACGCAGATGGTCGAGGCCATCCGGGCGCATCGGGCCGTGGGCAAAAAGGAAGCCCTGCAGGAGTGTCTCACTGCGCTGGAAAAAGTGGGCATTCCCTCGCCGGACAAGCGTCTGCTGAGCTATCCGCATCAGCTGTCCGGGGGCATGCGCCAGCGTGTGGCCATTGCCATCGCCCTTTTGAACCGTCCGGATCTGATCATTGCGGACGAACCCACCACGGCGCTGGATGTCACCATTCAGGCCCAGATTCTTTATGAAATGAAAAAACTCTGCCGTCAGGAAGAAACTTCGCTGATCTGGATCACCCATGACCTCACGGTTGTGGCTGGCCTGGCCCACCGCGTCTGCGTGATGTACGCGGGCAAGGTGGTGGAAATAGGCCCTGTGAACACGGTGCTGGATATGCCCGGACATCCGTACACTGTGGGGCTGATAGGTTCGGTGCCCAGCCGCAACAGAAAAGGACAGGCGCTGCAGCAGATTCCGGGCATGACGCCTTCTTTGCTCGACCTGCAGCAGGGCTGCGCCTTCAAGGATCGCTGCTCCAAGGGCGGCCCCGAATGTCTGCTGGCACCCCCCATGCGGGAAACCGGGAGAGGCCACTGGGTTCGATGCCACCATCCCGCGGACGCGTCCGGGAGTTTGCGATGAGCACGCCTCTGATCAACGGCGCGAATCTGCGCAAGGTGTTTGTGAAGCAGCTGGATCTGGCCGCGCGCCTGGTCCGGCTGGCCGGCGGCGAGGTCAAGGAGGAGCGGGTCAACGCCCTCAACGGGGTGGATCTGCGTATCGACCAAAGCCGGGTGGTGGGGCTGGTGGGCGAGTCCGGCTGCGGCAAGAGCACGCTGGGCCGTCTGGTGGCGTTGCTGGATCATCCTTCCTCCGGGGAACTCTTTTACAAGGGCAAGGCCGTGGACAAGATGAGCCGGGCGGAATTCAGGAAAGCGTCCCTGGCCTTGCAGTTGATTTTCCAGGACCCCCTGTCGGCGCTGAATCCGCGGATGCGCGCCCTGGATGTGGTGGGCGAGGCGCCCCTGGCCCACGGGCTGGTCCGGCGGGACGCGTATCAGGACTACGTGGAAGATGTCATGCTGCGCTGCGGTCTGGATCCGGCGGTCAAATACCGCTATCCGCACCAGTTCTCGGGCGGGCAGCGTCAGCGTCTGGGCATTGCCCGGGCCCTGGCCGTAAAGCCGGAGCTGATCGTCTGCGACGAGGCCGTGGCCGCTCTGGACGTCTCCATCCAGGCCCAGATCATCAATCTTTTTCGCGAACTCCGGGAAACCCAGTCCCTGACCTATCTGTTCATCAGCCACGATATCGCGGTGGTGGAGTATCTGTGCGATACGGTGGTGGTGATGTACCTGGGGAATTTCGTCGAACAGGCGGACTGCGGCGAACTTTTCGAGCATCCGCTGCATCCCTATACGCAGGCGCTGCTGCACGAAGTGCCGCGATTGGACGTACGGGATATAGAGTACGCGCCTATTCAGGGGGAGATACCCTCGCCGCTTTCGCCGCCCAGCGGCTGCGCATTCCATACGCGCTGCCCCAGGGCCGAAGCGGTCTGTTCGCAGCAAACGCCGGAGTGGCGCGAGGTGGCGCCCGGACATCATGCCGCCTGTCATTTGATATAGAGTAATTTTAGGGAAAAGAGGTGCCTCCGGCGGCTAAAGAACCTTTTTGACTGGGGTTACTGTTACGATATGCGAGGGGCGGGAGCGCACGGTCTGACAACAAGTTTAGTACTGATGTCATTCCGACTACTTGAAAAATAAATTGCCTTGGAGAGAGAGCATGGAAGCGTATCTTGGAGCGAATCTCATAGACGGCAGCGGCGCTGCGCCCGTGGAAGATTCCGTATTGCTGGTGGAAGATGGCCGGATTCTCGAAGCCGGGCCGCGCCAGGCCGTGGACCTGCCCTCGGAAGCGGATACGGTGGACTGCGCTGGCTGCTGGATCATGCCGGGGCTGATTGAAAGTCATATTCACCTGCAGGGGACGAAGACCCTGGATCCGGAGGAGTTGATCGCACGGCCCACGGAAATGCGTCTGCTGCGGGCCGCTCGCGAACTCTGGTCCCTGGCCGACGCCGGGTACACCAGCGTACGGGATTGCGGCGAATACAACGCGCTTTTTCTCAAACAGGCCGTGGAAGAGGGCACGGTGATCGGTCCGCGTATCGTGGCTTGCGGGGCCATGATCACCCAGACCGCCGGGCACGGTGATCCGGCCCATGAATTTCCCGCGCAGTGGGTGGAACAGCGCAGGCTGACCGTCATGGCCGACGGCGCGGACGCCTGCCGCCAGGCGGCCCGCCGGATGATCCGCGACGGCGCGGACTTCATCAAGCTGGCCACTTCGGGCGGGGTGCTTTCGGATCGGGATGCGCCCCTGCTTTCGCAGTACACCCAGGCCGAGATCAACGCCCAGGTGGAAGAAGCCCACCGTTTCGGCAAAAAAGCGGCTGTCCACGCCCATTCCACCGCTGGAATCCATGCCGCGCTGCTGGCCGGTATGGACACCATCGAGCACGGATCCCTTGCCGACGACGCCTGCATCCGGATGATGCTGGAGCAGGAGGTGGTGATGATTCCCACCCTGGCGCTGGGTTTCAGCCTGATGCACCAGGGCCAGGAGCTGGGGCTCTCGCCCCTGTACCGGCAGAAGGCCCTGCAGATACGCGAGCGCAAACTGGAATGTCTGCACAAGGTCATCGACGCGGGCGTAAGCCTGGGCTGCGGTTCGGACTTTCTGGGCGGACCGCTCGGACCGCACGGCAAGAACGCCCTGGAACTGCTGCTGCAGCAGACCGAGGCCGGACGCGCGCCCGCGGACATTCTGGCGTCCGCCACCAGCATCAATGCCCGGGCTCTGGGGCTGGAGCAGGAAACCGGCATGCTGCGCAAAGGATTGCGTGCTGATTTTCTCGTGCTGGATTTCAACCCCCTGGAAGACCTGAGCCTGTTGCTCGATCCAAACAGGATCCGCAGCGTGTTCAAGGACGGGCTTGCCGTGCCCAGGATGGGCGCCGGGCTCCGGACAGAGGATTTTTCCGAATCATTCATGGCCCAGGTACGCAACGGCGGGCCGGATCCGGTTTGATCGGGCCAGATCGGTTAGTCGCCATAATGGCGTTTTGAAGTGACAGAGAGAGGAGAGCACATGCAGAAGAAAGGGATGCTGTTGCACCCGGATGACAACGTGGTGGGTGGTCCTGGAACCGGTGCAGGCCGGGGATACGATCCTGCTTCGGTACGGCGGCGAAAAAGTGGACGAACTGGACGTACTGGAGCCCGTTACCTTTGGGCACAAGCTGGCCCGTTGCGACATGCGACAGGGGCAGGAGGTGCTGAAATACGGGAACCCCATCGGGAGAACTCTGGCGGCCATAGCCAGGGGATCCCATGTGCATGTGCACAACATAGCCGGGCTCATGGGGGAAAAAACCGGTGGAGGCTGCAAAATGAAGGAATTCTGGGGTTACGAACGGGCGGACGGCAGCGCCGGAATCCGCAACCTGGTGCTGATTCTGCCGGCCACACGGGTCTGCAATCTCATGGCCCAGCGTATCGAGAGCGCCGTGGTCAACACCAGGGCGCTGATCACCACCGGGGAGTACGGGCGGACCATAGCCGACAGAGAGCGGTTGCTGACTTTTATTTCCGGCATAGCCGCCAATCCCAATGTGGCCGGAATCGTGCTGCTGGGCGTACAGGAAGGCTACGGCTATGCCGAGTTCCAGCTGGATCGCGTCAAGGCGGCCATCGAGGAAAAATCTCCTGGCAAACCCCTGGCCGTGGTGGAAGCCGCGTCCGAGGGCGGCATGCACCGGGCCATTGAAAAGGGCATTGTGGAAGCGCGCCGTCTGGTTCATGAAAGCTCGCAGCTGCTGCGCAAGCCCCTGCCCGCGTCATTGCTCACCGTGGGGGTCAAATGCGGGGACTCCGACGCCACCTCCGGCATTGCCGGAAATCCGGCCTTCGGGCGGATGACAGATCTTTTGGTGGGGCAGGGCGGTACGGTGATTTTTTCCGAAACCGTGGAGATCATCGGCGCGGAGCATCTTCTGGCCGAACGCTGCCGTACCCGTGAAGTGGCGGACAAGCTCTTGCAAGTGGTACGCGATGCCGAGGAACTGGCGGCCCGTGTGGGCGACGACATCCGGACGGTGAATCCCATTCCGGAAAACATCGCGGCAGGCATTTCCACCCTGGAGGAAAAATCCCTGGGCGCCATCTGCAAGGCGGGCAGCATGCCCATAGAGGGCGTGTTGGACTACTGCCAGCGGCCCCCTGCTCCGGGGCTGTATTTCATGGACGCCTGGATGTCCTCCTATTCGCTTATTGCCAGTTTTGCCGCTGCCGGGTGCCAGATGGCCTTTTACCAGCTCGGCGGACAGGAACTTCCGGAGATCGATCCGCCTCTCTCGGCCGTGAATCCGGGCGTGGTGATCCCCATGCACACCATCACTGGCAATCCTTCCACGGCCCGCAAGGCGCACAAGGACATCGATTTTTCCAGCGCGGGCGTACTGGATGGCTCGCTGAGTCTGGACGAGGCTGGCGCGGCGTTGCTGGACCTGGCCTGCAAGACCGCTTCCGGCGCGTTTACCCGCTCGGAAACCGTGGCCTTTTACGATCCTTTGGATGTATACTATCAAGGACCGTGCGTCTGATTCGCACAGTACGAACAATACGGAAACAACCATCCAGGGAGAAAATACATGGCGCTAGATGCTGCCTTGCACAAGGTTTACCTTGATATTCTGAAAGAAGAGCTGGTTCCGGCCATGGGCTGTACGGAGCCCATAGCCATTGCCTATGCCGCGGCCTGGGCCAGAAAGGTCCTGGACGCTGTGCCGGACCGCGTGCTCATCGAAGCCAGCGACAACATAATTAAAAACGTCAAAAGCGTGGTTGTGCCCAATACGGGCAACCTCAAGGGACTGGAGGCCGCTGCCGTGGCCGGAATCGTGGCCGGGGACAGCGACAAGGCCCTGGAAGTGATCGCCACGGTCAGCGACGCGCAACGCAGGGAAATGGCCGATTTTCTGAAAAACAGCGAAGTTAAGGCCCGCCGTATGGAAAGCGGATTGATCTTTGACCTGCGGGTGAGTCTGTTCAAAGGCGAATCCAGCGCCGCGGTACGCATTTCCAATTATCACACGCATATCGTGTCCATCATCAGAGACGACGAGGTGCTGTACGAGGAGGAAAGCGGCGGCGAGGTGAACCTGGCCGGGCTCAGCGACCACAACCTGCTGAATGTGAAGGATATTCTTGAGTTCGCCGAAACCGTGGACATCGAGGACGTACGCGAGACCCTGCAGCGGCAGATCGACTACAATTCGCGTATCGCGGATGAGGGACTGCGAGGGGACTGGGGCGCCAACATCGGCACGGTGCTGCTCGAAACCTGGGGCCCGGACATCAAGATCCTGGCCAAAGCCAGGGCCGCCGCTGGTTCGGACGCCCGGATGAGCGGATGCGAGCTGCCGGTGGTCATTGTGGCGGGCAGCGGCAACCAGGGCATCACGGCTTCTGTTCCGGTGATCGAATACGCCAAGCATCTGCAGGCGGATGAAGACACTCTGTATCGGGCTCTGATAGTCTCCAACCTGGTATCCATCCACCAGAAGACCGGCATCGGTCGGTTGTCCGCCTATTGCGGGGCAATCTGCGCCGGAGTGGGCGCTGGTGCGGGCATCACCTGGCTGCACGGCGGGCGCTTCGAGGAAATCGCGCATACCATGGTCAACGCCCTGGCCATCGTGTCCGGGATCATCTGCGACGGAGCCAAGCCTTCCTGCGCGGGCAAGATCGCCTCCGCAGTGGAAGCGGGCATTCTGGGCTTCGAGATGTACCGCAAGGGCCAGCAGTTTTACGGCGGCGAGGGCATTGTCACAAAGGGCGTGGAAAACACCATCACCAATGTGGGCCGCCTGGGGCGCGAAGGCATGCGCGAGACCGACAAGGAAATCATCCGGATCATGATGGGCGAGTGATTTCCCCTTGGCCGGGCCCCACATCCGGGCTTTTGAGATAGTTCGAACAAAAGGACAATCTGTCGCAGGGTTGTCCTTTTGTTTTGGAAGTGTCTGAAGCAAAGCATAATTTCATGTTGTCCTGTCATGATATGTACGTGGCATGTCGAAAATTCCATTTACGATACTGTTCGAGTCTTGATAAAAGAAAATCGCGCCGGAAGGCATGATTGCGATTTATTCCAGGGGCCCGGCGCCCATCGTATCATGCGTATCTGGCGAATCATGGACGGCGTGGCTGCCCGCAGCCCTGTTCTCAGTGGAAAAATCCACAAACAACTGCCGCTGGTTTCGGGTATGGACGCCTTTTAGGCGTTTTTCCGTAAATAGTCTTACCGCACTGCAGATTCCAAAATTGAAACCACCGGCGCCCAGGAGAAAACTGCGTATGCATCGGGTAAACGAGAGCTTCATCCAGTACGTTTCGCGTCTTCTCGGCAATTCCATCCGGCTGGACATCACCCCTCAGCGCGCCGATGTGGTTTACGAAGGCATAGCCGACGGTTCGCAGCCCGAGGTGCGGTTTTATATTCTGGTAGTGGTTTCCACGCTCATCGCCGGCTTCGGACTCATCACCAACAGCACTGCGGTGGTGATCGGCGCCATGCTGGTGGCGCCGCTGATGACGCCCATCTTCGGCATTTCCCTGGCCCTGGTGCGCGAGGACGCCACACTCATGAGCCGGGCGACCCGGGCGGAAGTGCTGGGCATGTGCCTGGCCGTGGTCATGGGGTTTGTGGTGGGCTGGCTGCTCATCTCCATGGATCCTTACCTGTCCATCACTCCGGAGATGCTTTCGCGTACCAAGCCCGGCCTGGCGGATCTGGCGGTGGCCGTGCTGGCAGGTTTTGCGGGCGCCTACGCGTTGATTGACGAAAAGATCAGCCCGGCCCTGCCCGGTGTGGCCATTGCCACGGCCATTGTGCCGCCGCTGGGCAACTCGGGTCTGTGCCTGGCCTTCGGAGCCTACAGCGGTGCCCTGGGATCGTTTCTGCTCTTTTTCACCAACTTCATTTCCATTCTGCTGGTGTCCTCGTTGCTGTTCTACAGGGCGGGCATACACCGGGCCGCGGGTGTGAAAAGTCCGCACAGAATCTTTCGCAAAGTGGGGCTGGCAGCCGTGGGCTTCGTGATCATGGTGCTGGTGCTGGGGCATTCGCTGCTGGGCATCCTCCGGGACCGGGTGGCCGAGCATGAAATCAAGAAACTGCTCACCGTGGAACTGGCCGCCTACACGCCCACGGGCATTGACGAACTGCTCACCAATGTCCGGGACGGCGAGCTGCACGCCATGGCCCAGATCCATACGCCCGTGAACGTGGATCCCGGCGTCATCCACCGTCTGGAGGACCAGCTGGCGGAAAAGCTGCAGATGCCCGTTAAACTGGTGATTAGTGAAGTGAACACGAACATCGTTTCATCCAAAGGCTCGGACGTGGCAGTGGTGGACCGTACGCTGGACGGGTTGTTCATAGACCGGAAGGTGCGTCCCAATGTCCTTGCTCTGCAGAGTGCCGAGCAGACCATCACGAACTATCTTCAGGATCATACGGACCTGCATCTGGTCACAGCGGACTTTTTCAAGCAAAAGGGGAAGCCCGTGGTACTGGCCAGAATTGCCGGATTCCGGCAGCTCGGTCCGGGCGAGATCAATCTGCTTCAGGAGGCCATCCGTAAGGAAGTCCGCGAGCCGGATCTGGAGCTGGTGCTGCGGTTCGAACACATCGCCCTGTATACCAACGACGGCCCCATTCTGCCCGGCTGGGATACGGCCATTACTCCCACGGACAAGCAGGCGCAGGTTATGAACGCCCTGGCTGGCGAGCTGAAATCCGCACTGGCTGCAAACGAGAATTTCATTCTGGGCCCCGTACATAGGGACATTCAGGAGAACAGCTACGTCATGTTGGCTGAAATCAACGGTCAGGGAGTTTTCGGAAAAGACGAACTCGTGGCACTGCAGGACAGGCTGCAGAAACGTGCGGACAAGCCCGTGAAACTCTACGCCTGGATCAACCAGGGCACGGTGATGACAGATAGCGGACTGGTGTCCTTTCTGGATCTCTACCAGGCACGCAAAGCCAAAAGAAACCCGGAGGAAATGGGGTTGATCGAACGGACGCTGAAACGCGTGCGCTGATGACAGTGTCTGACAAGTTATTATGTGTATAGAGAGGATACTATTAAAGCGACAAAGATGTTTATACTTAATTTGATGAAATAATCAGATGGTTGACAAAATGCGAATAAAGATATATATGAATAAAAAGCTCGGTGTGCTTTGAAGCCTTAGGTCCCTACCTGAGAGAAAAATTTAGAAGCCACGGGGCTTTTTTATTTCCTTTGCTCCATATCACAGATAGAATTCTTTGCTCTGAACCTCCAATGTCTGTATGGCATATGCCATCTGTCAGAATACCCATGCGGTATGCCTGTTGATATGCCAATATTGAAAGCATAATCTGGATAAATAAATTTTATTTCTTTAATGATATGCTTATAAACTCTTTCCTTTGCTTTTGTTTTTTTTCCTCGAAAGCGTGATCCAGGTATTTTCTCCAAATGCATGTTGTTTAATCGAAATGCTATTGATCCAAGCACAATATCTAAACATTGTAAAACAACGTGGTCATGAGATTTTACTTCACCTATACCTTCTTTAGGTATGCTTATATTTGACATTAAGAAAGTGTTGTTTAGAGAATAAATATATTCTTTAAAAATATCTGCTTTTATCTTTTTGTCAGGTATTTTATCAAAAAAAATTCTTAGCTTGGTTTTGGACTGATGCGATATAGCTGTAAAACCAAAAGCATGTTTTACGAATTGATAGTATAATAAAAAATATTCATTTTCTTTTTGCTCTTTGGTGAGTTCCTGAGGAACAAGAGCATTGTCAGTAAACATTACTCTAACTTTTATCTTACTGTTTTTGATAAAATAAAAAAATAAAGAGATTAGTTCGATGTATTTTTTTTCATAATTTTCACTTACCTTTGTCCATTTTACTTCTCCAAAAAGATTCAGTTCTCTTTTTTTTCTTTCCAGGGAATGAATAACTTCATCAATATCAGATGATTGCACTAAGGCGCCTCCATAAAAGTTGGAGTATTTTTTCCCTTTTTTCAAAGATTCATCGCACCAGATATAATATTCCATATCATAATAATATTTGTATATAGTTAAAATGTTTTTTGAATATATAATATTAAATTAAAGATCAAGGCTTTGATGTCGGATATAATCACTTCTAAATGCATGCAAGTCTGAATCTTTCCTACTTTCTTTGAGACGATTTTACTCCATGTAAAGGAATCTCTTGAATTCAAATGGTGATCACTACCTTTTCAATAAGAAAGGTGTTTGTAAAATAAGCATAATGTTTTCAGAGGTTTAGTTTCGTTGACTCTGATTTAAATATCCTACGATACAGGCTGTCTATCATTTTGATCAATTAGGAATCTTTCTCAAGAGGAAAACTTTTTTGTTTTATAGTCTCTGGATACGACAACAGATAATAGTCCATCATCATGCTCAAATTTATAGGAATAACGGGCTGGGAACGGCATCGTCAGGTGGAGTGAATTCGCTGCAGCCAAGGGACTGGAGGCGTGGAGAATGATATTATCTAGTATTTTAAAGGAAATGCCTCCGGCGGCTTAAGAACCCTTTTGAAAAAGGGGTCTTAAGGATCTCCCAAAACTTTTGGCTGGTAACCTGCGGGGTATGCCGGATGTTTTCAGGACAACAGCCCGGACCATTGCGGTCCGGGCTGTTCTTGTTTTGGAGGTATTGCGGAAGTATTTTCTGGGCCAGGCCTCAGCTTTTCATTCCTTCGATAACTTCCATCAGTTCGGTCGTGATTCTGGAGACATGTTCCAGATCCTGTTCGAAGCTCCCATGAGATCGGCTGTTTTAACGGCGATTTGCTGCACCTCGTCCGTGGCCTTGCTGATTTCCTGGCTGGTGGCGGACTGTTCTTCCGCAGCCGTGGCAATGGAACGGACCTGATGTGTGGTTTCTTCCACCATGGAAACGATTTCCGAGAGCGTGGTCCCGGAATGGCGGGCGAATTCCGATGATTTGTGGACGCTGTCCACGGTTTCCCGAGTGCTGCCCACATTGCTTTCTATGCTTGTCAGAATGGTACGGATAAAGGAATCCACCTCGTTGGTGGCGTCCATGGTCTTTTCCGCCAGTTTGCGGACTTCGTCGGCCACCACTGCGAATCCCCGGCCGGCCTCGCCCGCACGTGCGGCTTCGATGGCCGCGTTCAGGGCCAGGAGGTTGGTCTGGTCGGCAATGTCGCTGATGACGTGGATGATCTGGCCGATGCCCTTGGCCTGGTTGCCGAGATCGTCCATGTTCTTGCCCAGCTGGGTGGCCTGCTGTTCGATGTTCGCGATGGTTTCCACCAGGGACTGCACAACGTCCGCGCCTTCGCGCGCCTTGGTCATGGACTGGTCGGAAATGGAAGACAGATCCGAGGCGCTGCGGGCCACTTCCTGGACCGTGCTGGTCATCTGTTCCATGGATACCGCCGTCACTTCGGACTGGCCGCGCTGCTGCTGCGCCCCTTGGTTGGCCTGGGCGATCTTGTCCGCAAGGGCTTCGGCGGCCTTGACCATTTCGCGGCTGACTTCCCGCGCCTTTTCCGCTCCGTCTTCAATGACCCGGTTTTTTTCCTCTATGAACATCTGCCGTTCGCGCGCTTCGGACAGATCGGTGAACAGGATGAATCCGCCGATGATATTGTGATCCAGATCAAACAGCGGGGCAGCGTCAAAACGGATGCTGAGCATCTTGCCGGACGGTGGTTCGGCCGTGAAATCCACATTTTGCAGGGAGTGTTGCTGCTGCATGGATTCCGCCAGTCCGTCCGCAGGTTCCCTGGCGTCCAGCAGGGAGCCGAACTCTTTGCCCAGGAGCGATTCCTCTGTTCCCGCTAGTTCGAAAAGCCGCATGAAATGCTTGTTCGCAAAGGTTACTCGGGCATCGTTGTCCACAACCACGCAGGGCAGGGTCAGTCCGGAAAGCAGCCCGTTTGCAAAACCCAGGCGTGCCTTGAGTTCGGTGACCATGGCCCGGACTGAGGCGATGGTGTCGCCGATGACGTCTTTGGCGTCGTATTTCAGGTGCGCGTTGTAATCGCCCTGGGCCACGGCATCTGCGAATCTGTGGATTGCATCGATGGGACGCGTGGAGAAGCGCATGATGCCCAGGATCGCCAGAGCGGCCAGGACCAGCAGCACGGCTCCCGCGATGATGTTGGAACGGAAGAACCTGACGTCGGCCTGTTGCAGCATGTTTTCCCTGGTCATGCCCACCACGATCCGCCAGTGCCAGTCCGCAAAGGGCGTGGAGTAGAGCACGTACTCCTCTCCGCCGGATTTCAGCGTATGAAAGGAGCCCTGATCCGAATTTTCCGCGCTCAGGGTTTTGAGGTCCTGCTGGGATAGCTGCATGCCTTCGGACTGGGACAGTATGTTGCCCTTGTCGTCCAGAAGGAGGCTGAATCCCTGTCCTTCGATGGTGGAATGCTGGACAAGATTGGCCACATCCTGACTGAGCAGAGGACGTCCTGTGACCAGTACGCCGCCTTTATCGTCGCCGTCCATGCGTTCGAAGGTCTTGTACCCGACAAGGTAGGTTTTTTCCGTTGAAGGTCTCGAGGTGCAGAGGCGTATCGGCATCCATCATGCGTTGAAAACGAGGGGAGTTTCCAGGCGCGTACAGGAGATTCTCACTGCCGCTCACGTGCAGCTGGGGTATGTCGGAGAGAGGAATGAGGTCTCCTTTTTCCAGCTGGAACACGGCCGCGAATCCGCCGAACCTGGTCTGGACCTCTTCCACAATGGCATTGTCGCCCAGACGCTGGCTGCCGCAGAACATTCTGGGCACGGCAATGGTTTTGGACGCGCCGTTTTCGTCTGTGACGTGATAATCCGTGAATTTGTTTGCTGTAAGCACTCCCCTGGGAACACTCACTTTTTCAAGATAGCCCAGAGCAGCCTTGTTGGTTCGTTCGGCCATGTTGCGCTGAACAACAAAGGACTCGTACAGGGACAAACAGGTTGCCTTGATGGTACGTGCGCCCGACAGTGGACAGCTCGTCTGTGACCTGGAAAAAGATTCAGCAGGAGGAGGACGGCGATACATGAAATGACCAGACTGCCGATGGACAGTGCCAGTTTCATGAAAAAAGGTATGCGTTTGAACATCGGTTTCTTCCCCAAGATGTTTTTTTCCGAATGATTGTTTTGTGTGCGACATATCCCGTTGCCAAAACGTATGCTGAAAACAGATTGCCCCTTTTCCGTATTTTTCCCGTCCCCTGCGTGTAGAAAAATATCATTCAGCAATAAGTAATATATAAGTTAAAGCAATAAATAGTCAAAGGTCACAATTTAATGAATTTTATACTATATATACATGTAAGCATAAACAGAATTTCTGAAATCTGTGAGGCAAAAAAACGAAGAGGTTTGACTATTTTGTGGAAGGCCTATTCAAGAGAAGAGAAAAATCCCGAGTTTGGGTGAGGTAAGTCGGATGGAGGTGAAGGTGATACCCCGGATAAACCGCGAACATGGTATCGTTACGCACGTTGGGTTCTGCGTTCATCCAGGGGGCCATATATTTACAGGACGGACCTGTATTTATAGTAAAAAAATGTTAAAAATGTACCCGAACGTTTTTTTTTAACATTTTTAAACTTTTTACAGCCTATTTTTTCTATAATACAGCCGGTTTCATGTAATATTTCTTTTCTCACCAGGCAAAATTTCATACCGTAAAAAGATTCGTGGCCGTGGATGACGTACGTGTGCCGATGATTGGCCGTGCTGCACGGCCAACTCCCGATCATTTTTGCGAGGCTTGTCTGCATGAATCCTAATTTCAAGGCTGTCCTGTTCGACGCCTTCGGCACCCTGTGCCGGATTTCCGCTCCTCACCGGCCCTACAGGCTGCTGCTGGAACGCTGGCCGCAGGGCGCTGACGCCGGATATCAGGCCATCATGACGCGTCCGGACCCTCCTGAGGTTCTGGCCCGTGAAGCCGGACTGTCCGAGGAAGCCGTTGCGGAACTGATCGCAGGAGTCAGGGCCGAGGTTGATTCCATCCGGTTGTTTCCGGAAGTTCCTGCCACCCTTGAAACCCTGCGGGACAGGGGGATCGCCCTGGCCGTGGTCTCCAACCTTGCCACGCCCTATGCCCAGGCCCTGCGCAAACTTCTGCCTGTCGAACCGGATGTCTGGGCGCTGTCCTGCGAGGTAGGGGCGCGAAAACCCCAGGAAGCCCTCTACAATCATGTCCGCGAATGTTTGTCCTGCACTGCAGGCGAATTGCTGATGGTCGGCGATTCGTTTCAAAACGATTATCTGGTGCCCGTATCTTTGGGCATGCAGGCTCTGTGGCTGTACCGCTACGAAAACCGGACCCCTCTGGAGATCCCCCGTGTGTGCTCGGTGGTCGGCTCGGTGGGAGAAGTGCTGGAAAGAGTGGAAAAGGGGCTTTTGTGCTCCAGGGAACGGCTGTAACACAAGCGTCGCATTGTCACTGAAAAGTCATTCATGTGATATCTGTATAATATATTATTATTTCAAGTGAATAGCTTCATTTTCTGCCTTGAAATATCCCGGTTTTACCCCACCGATGGTACAAAATCCCAGTTTTTTCAAAAAAATTCACAAAAATTAAAGTTAATAGCTTCAGAGTGTTGGGTGTGAATTGCAGGCAATTTTTATTTTTCCCCTTGCACAGTCTTCGGAGCTGGGGTAACAATTCTTCACACATAATTTCAATTTTTAAAATTATGTCACGTTCTCGTCATTTGCCGCGCAGGTGCCGCAACAGGATTGCTGCCCGAGGCGGCGGACCGGCCGGGAAGGACGCACAGGAGAGTATGCGGGTGTGCGTGACAACGTGGCGGTACGGGTCCCAATTCCGATGGGATTGTGAATCCGGGAGAGTTTGACGGGAGAAAGGCAACAGGCTGAAAGGGCATGTTCGACTGATTTGCCGGCAGTATGCGTACGAACGTACATGCGGTTCGAAAAAAACGTACGGACACATGGGCGTCGTATCCTGAGAACACTGAGCAGAGGGAGTTTTTCCGCTCCGAACAACATCGTCAGCATCATAAGAAGTTAGGATATAAACACTTAACCACGTTAACCCTTTTGGAGGTAGACATGCTGCGTTACGGAACGTCTTTCTTGCTTTTTTTGATCAGTTTAGTTTTGCCTGTGATGGTTCAGGCGGCCGACTACCCGAGCCTTAAACTCAAGATGTCCACAACTGTGGGGGAGCAGTCCAACGCTGCTCAGATGGCAAAACTGTACGCAAAAGAAGTAGCCGAGGCGTCCAACGGCAAAATCAAGATTCGTGTCTACCCGAGCGACCAACTCTCCGGCGGCAATATGTCCAAGGGTGTTGAGATGATCCGCACGGGTGCCATCGATGTTGCTTTTGAGCCTGTGGACGTTATGGCAGTTCTGGACCAGAGACTCCTTGCCCTGAGCATTCCCTGGGCGTTTTCCAATTACCAGGAAGCGGAAGACAGCCTGCTCGGCAAAGGCGGCGACTTCGTCAAGGCAGCTTTGGGTGCTCAGGGGATCGAAGCCCTTGGCTTCATCCACAACGGTTTCCGCCAGTTGACCAACAGTGTCCGTGAAATCCGTACGCCTGAAGACCTCAAAGCCATGAAGCTGCGTGTTCCCGGTGGCGACGTGTTCGTAAACTTCTTCAGAGTGTTCGGTGCTGATCCCGTTGCCATGAGCTTCAGCGAACTGTTCACCGCCCTGCAGCAGGGTACCGTGGACGGCCAGGAAAACGGTTTCGACCTGATTACCGCCAACAAATTCTACGAAGTACAGAAGTACATCACGGCCTGGAACTACAGCTACGGCGCCTTTGCGCTGGTGTTCAACAAGAGCACCTGGGACGGCCTGGACGATGCCACCAAGAAGCTGCTGCAGGAAAAAGCCGCGGAAGTCTGCAAGATGGGCAACAAGAAGGTTGTCGACGGCGAAGCTGAAAAGCGCAAGTTCATCACGGAATACGGCTGCAAAATCACGGATCTTACTCCCGAAGAGTTGCAAGCCTTCAAGAGCATGCTCGGCGACTACTACGCCGGCGTGAAAAAGACCTACGGCGACGAAGCCTGCGCCGCATTCGGTATCAAATAACAAAGACGCATTTGGATTTGACGGGCCGGTCATACGGCCGGCTCGTCAGCATGACCAGGTTTGTTCAAAAACCGTGTCCTTAGTTCACACTGCCAGTCCTCAAAGGACGGGAGGTTCTTCTCTTGAATATTCTCAACAAATACGTAGAGCAGTTAGAGAAGTATGTCTGTGTCTTTACCTTTGCCGTTATGCTTCTGCTAACTTTCGTCAACGTGATCTCCCGTTTCATGTTGCACATGTCGCTTTCATTCAGCGAGGAGATCGTTACAAGTCTTTTTGTTCTCGCATCATTGGCGGGGACATCCATAGCGATTCGCGACGGATCTCACCTCGGTCTGGATTACATTACTTCTTTCATGAATAAAAAAGTACAACGAGCTCTGACATACCTTGCCAATTTTCTTGGTATCATAATGTGCTGCGTAATTTTGTACTACGGCATCTATATGGTGGCTGGAGAGTACACATCAAACCAGCTCTCTGCGACCATGCAATGGCCTGAATGGATTTACGGTCTGAGTGTCCCATTCGGGGCGGCTTTGCTCATATTCCGCTATTGTTATGCCATATACCTGCTTCTCCAAGGAAAGGATGGAATAGCTACCCCCACGGAGAGTGCATTATGAACTGTCTGATCCTTTTCGGCATCTTCGCCCTGTTGCTGGCTGTCAATATTCCCATTGCCGTGTCTCTCGGCCTTGCCAGCATGGTCGCCCTGGCACTGGCCGGACTGCCGCCCGAGATGATTCCCATCAACGTTTTTTCGGCATCCAGCAAGTTCGCCCTGATGGCTATTCCCTTCTTCATTCTTGCCGGAAACGTCATGGAAAAGTCAGGGATCTCCGAACGGCTGATTCTGCTGGCCCAGACCATGGTGGGACACTACAAAAACGGCGTGGCCATGGTCTGCGTCATTGTCAGCTGCTTCTTCGCCGCCATTTCCGGCTCCGGTCCGGCCACTGTCGCCGCTCTCGGCATCATCCTGATTCCGGCCATGGTTCGCGCAGGCTATCGGTTGCCCTTCGCCACGGCGCTCATGGCTGCCGGCGGAGCCATCGGCGTTATCATTCCGCCCTCGGTTACCTTCATCGTCTTCGGTTCCATTTCTGGCGCCTCCATCGGCAAGTTGTTCATGGCCGGTGTTGTTCCGGGCGTGCTCATGGGCCTGGCTCTGGTGGTGGTCACCGTTTTTCTGAATCGCCATGACAAGGGCATCAAGCCCTTGCCCAAAGCCACGGGCAAAGAACGGCTGGCTGCCTTCAAGGATGCTTTCTGGGGCCTGATGATGCCCGTGATCATCCTGGGCGGCATCTACTCCGGCGTATTCACGCCCACGGAAGCTGCGGCGGTATCCGCGGTATACGGACTGTTCGTGGGATTTTTCATCTACAGACGGCTGCGCTGGGATGAAATGCCCGCATTGTTCATGCGTTCGGCAAGTCAGACCGGTGTTGTCATGTACGTCATCATCTGCGCCTCCCTGTTCGCCTGGGTGGTGACGGTGGACGGCATTGCCATGGATATCGGCGACTGGCTGACGGAAATCACCCAGGGGAACCTCTATCTGTTTCTGCTGATTACCAACATTATCCTGCTGGGCGCCGGATGCGTCATGGACGCGGTTTCCGCGATCTACATCTTCACTCCGATCCTGCTCCCGGTTGCGCTCAAGCTGGGGTACGACATCACGGCTTTCGGCATCGTGGTCTGCGTCAACCTGGCTATCGGTCTGGTCACACCTCCTGTTGGCGTCAATCTGTTCACCGCCTGCAGTATCTCCAAACTGACCATCAAAGAGTTGTTCGGGGATGTTATCCCCATCCTTATTGTGCTGCTTGTCGTCCTGGCCCTGGTTACGTACGTGCCGGCCATCAGTATGGTTGTGCCCAATCTTCTGGGTGCGAAATAATGATGTACCCCTGGAGTTTTTTCACTGCGGACTGCCCGTGCAGTGGTGAATGGAAAGAACTTCCCGGATGCGAAATATAGGCGTTTGTGGGTTGTACCAGCATCCATCTGGTTGCTAAATTAACAAGTAATAGGAGATTTATCATGAGTTTATATGCCAAGCTTGTCGAATGTGAGAGAAGGAACCGCCCGGTGCGCGTGGGTCTTATTGGCGCTGGTAAGTTTGGGTCCATGTTCCTCGCACAAATTCCTAATACGCCTGGTATGGATCTCGTCGGAATTGCGGATTTTTCCCCTGAAAACGCCAAAGCCAACCTGAAGCGCATTGGTTGGAAGGAAGAAGCCTACGCTGCCAAATCTTTTGAAGACGCCATCAAGAACCGCAATACTTTTCTGACGGAAAGCTGGGAAGAACTGGTAAAGCGTCCGGAGATCGACGTCATCGTCGAAGCCACGGGCAACCCCGCAGCAGCTGTTGAGCACGCTCTGGGCGCTTTCCAGGAAGGCAAGCATGTGGTCAACGTAACAGTAGAAGCCGATGCGTTCTGCGGCGCACTCCTGGGACAGCGCGCCAAGGAAGCCGGCGTACAGTACAGCCTGGCCTTTGGCGATCAGCCCGCTCTGATCGTTGACTGGGTAGACTGGGCTCGTGGTTGCGGCTTTCCTGTTGTCGCTGCAGGACGCGGTCACAAATGGCTGCCCCGTTTCTCCGAATCCACTCCTGAAACCGTTTGGAACGATTGGGGTTTGACCGCGGAGCAGGCCAAGATCGGTGGTCTGAATCCGAAAATGTTCAACTCCTTCCTGGACGGTTCCAAGCCCGCCATCGAATCCACGGCCGTGGCCAACGCCTGCAACCTGGAATCTCCTGAAAACGGTCTGCTTTTCCCGCCCGCGGGCATGGAAGATCTGCCTTCGGTCATGTGCCCCAAGAGCGACGGCGGCCAGCTCGAGAAAAAGGGACTGGTGGAAGTTGCCTCCTGCCTGCATCGCGATGGAACTCCCGTGCCCATGGACATCCGTAACGGCGTATGGGTTGTTGTGGAAGGCGATACCGAATACATCCGCCGCTGCTTCCAGGAATACGGCGTCAAGACCGACGAAAAGGGCAAGTACTGCGCCATCTTCCGCCGCTATCACCTGATCGGCCTTGAAGTGGGTATCTCCGTAGCTTCCGTGGCTCTGCGCAACGAACCCACCGGCGCTCCCGTATGCTTCAACGCCGATGTCGTCGCCACTGCCAAGCGCGACCTCGCAGTTGGTGAAATGCTCGACGGCGAGGGCGGATACACTGTTTACGGTAACATCCAGCCTGCCAAAAAGTCCGTGGAAAAGAGATGCCTGCCCCTCGGACTGGCCCATGATCTCAAGCTCACCAAACCCGTGGCCAAAGGCCAGGCAGTCACCTGGAATGATGTTGTCGCAGACACCAGCCTGAAAGCCTACAAGCTGCGCATGGAAATGGAAGATCTCTTCTTCGGAAATAAATAATCCGTTTCCGGATTGACGGCTCCTCCGCCATTGAACCTGCGGTGGCGGAGGAGCCCTGCACAAGGCACCATGAATTTTATGGCCTGATCTCCAAAGGTTTTGACATACAATAAGGAAGATACCATGCCACTCTTTGCCGCCAACCTCAGTATGATGTACACCGAAGTTCCCTTTCTCGAGCGGTTCGCTCTTGCGGCTGCCGATGGGTTCGTTGGTGTCGAGTTTTTGTTCCCCTACGAATACGACGCTCACGAACTGAAAACCCTCCTCGACAAGCATGGATTGCGCCAGGCGCTTTTCAACGCCCCTCCCGGAGATTGGGACAACGGAGAACGAGGCATAGCATCACTGCCCGGACGTGAAAATGAATTTTTCAGCGCCATTGAAAAGGCGTTGCAATACGCGTCGGTTCTGGATTGCAAAACCGTTCATGTCATGGCTGGAAATACCGTGCCCCTGATGCTGCCCCAGCGCCAGCGCGCCATTTTCAAGGCCAACCTGTGCAAGGCAGCGGACATGGCCATGAAGCAGGGCGTGACCCTGGTGCTCGAAGCCATCAATCATCGCAACATGCCGCAGTTCTTTCTGGAGCGCCAGGATGATACCCAGGCCATTATCTCCGAACTCGGCAAACCGAACATTGCCGCCCAATTCGATATTTATCATTGCCAGATAACGGAAGGGGATGTTGCCACAAGGCTCAAGCGCGACATGCCGCATATCGGCCACATTCAGATCGCCAGCGTGCCTGATCGTCACGAGCCTGATCAGGGGGAAGTGAATTACGAGTGGCTTTTCAATTATCTGGACACACTGGGGTATAAAGGGTGGATCGGCTGCGAATATAATCCTGCAGGAAAAACGAGCGACGGACTGGGTTGGTTCGCTCCCTGGAGAGACAAACAGAAAATTTCCTAGTCAGCAGGTTAGGAATGACGCAAGCAATGATGCTTTATCTGGCCGGTTTAAGGAGTTTTGCTGCACTTTTGTGAAAAACGGTTGTTTTTTCCCGGCCATGTGAAGCAAGTAACAAAATTAACTTCGTCTCCCCCAGAGGGGTGTGAATAAAAGGTGTTGTGCTGTGTACTTAGGAGTAATCGCCGATGATTTTACTGGCGGCACGGATATAGCCGGATTTCTCGTCCAGAACGGGCTTTCGGTGACTCAGTTTATAGGAGTCCCGGAGTCTGCCCTAGCCGGGAACAAGCCGGATGCAGCGGTCATTTCCCTGAAAAGCCGCTCCTGCCCGGTGGAAGAGGCTGTCAATGACTCGCTGGCCGCTTTGAAGTGGCTTGCGGATCAGGGATGCAAACGCTTCTTCTTCAAATATTGTTCGACTTTCGACAGTACGGCCAAGGGCAATATCGGTCCTGTCACCGATGCGTTGCTTGACGCTCTGCAAAGCGACTTCACTATAATGTGCCCGGCCCTGCCCGTTAACGGCAGGACCGTTTATAAAGGCTACCTTTTTGTGGATGCCTTGCCTCTGAATGAGTCCGGCATGCGTCACCATCCGGTGACGCCCATGCTGGACTCCAATCTTATGCGCCTGACCGAACAACAGTCCAAGGGGAAGGCCGCGAACATTCCTTTCGGCATCATGGAAGAAGGTCCGCAGGCCATCCTGAACAGCCTGGATGGGTTGCGGAAGCAGGGCGTACGCTATGCAGTGCCGGATGCGCTCAAAGATGAGCATCTGGTGTATCTGGGAGAAGCCGTGGCGGATCTGCCGCTGGTTACCGGCGGATCGGGTCTGGCCATGGGCATGGCCCGCCATATTGCCGGACAGAACAACATGGACGGCAAGACCAGCATGGATGCCGGCATGCCTCCCGGAGGAAAAAGCATTATTCTGGCCGGGTCCGCGTCCGTCATGACCAACGCGCAGGTGGCGCGTTATCTCGACAAGGCCCAGTCCTGGAAGGTCGAGGTGTCCCGCTGCATCACGGATACCGACGCCTATGCCGCGGAAGTGGCTTCCTGGCTCAAGTCCCTGGCTCCTTCCGACAATGCTCCGCTGGTCTACGCCACCGCGGGTGTGGAGGAACTGGGCGCCGTGCAGAAGGAATTCGGCGCCGAAGCCTCGGGCAAGGCGGTGGAGAGCTTTTTTTCCGCGCTTGCCTCGCTGTTGAAAGACGCGGGTTATGATCATTTTATTGTTGCTGGTGGGGAGACCTCAGGCTCGGTAGTGAAAGCCCTTGGCATCAAGGCCTTTCATATCGGTCCGCAGATCGCTCCGGGTGTTCCGTGGGTGCGCGCTGTAGAATGTCCCATTTCTTTGGCGCTCAAGTCAGGCAACTTCGGAACTGAAGACTTTTTTACCGTAGCTCAAGAATATTACAAATGACAGAACAAGAATATCGAACACAATTCGTAGAGCTGGGAGCATCGCTTTTCAACCGTGGCTTCAGTGTAGGCGGCGGTGGAAATATCTCGGTTTTGCTACCTGACGGCAAAATCCTGGCGACACCGACCAACTCGAGTCTGGGAAGGCTGAAGGCTGATGAAATTTCACTGGTGGATTCGGATGGTACGCTTTTGTCCGGACATGCGCCCACCAAGGAAATACCGTTGCATATGGGTGTGTATTCCGCTCGGCCGCAATGCAAGGCCATTGTGCATTTGCATTCGACCTATGTGACTGCACTCTCCGCCCTGGCGGATATCAGCCCCGAAAATGCCCTATCGCCTTTCACGCCGTATTTCGTTATGAAAGTGGGAAAGCTTCCGGTTGTTCCCTACTACAAACCAGGCGCGGCAGAACTGCGGACTGAAGCGGAAAAAGTCGCCAGAGACGCCAATGCGTTTTTGCTGGCCAATCATGGCTCGGTTGTTTGCGGGTCTTCGCTGGTCAATGCGGTCAATGCAGCGGAAGAACTGGAAGAAACGGCAAAACTCTACTTTCTGATGTTGTCTTCCGGAAAGCCGATACGGTACTTGACGGATAACGAGATTGCCGAACTTACAGCGGCGAAGGCGGTAAGCAAGTGATCCCAGCGCAAAGGCAGCAAACCATTCTTGATCTGGTGGCCAGACAGGAAATAGTCAGTATTGCACAACTGACTGAATCCCTGGGCGTCTCGCATATGACAGTGCGGCGCGATATTCAGACTCTCGAACAGGAGGGCCATGTCATCACGGTTTCTGGCGGGGTGCGTATGGCTGAATATATCGACGCCGAACCCTCGAGAAAGGTCAAGAAAACTCTGCAGGCCAGCGAAAAGGCTTTGATAGCCAAAGCTGCCGCAGAGCTGGTTGTCCCTAATGCAACCGTATATCTGGATGCAGGGACCACCTGTCTTGCCATTGCCATTGAACTGGCTCAGCGGGATGACATAACCGTGGTTTCCAATGACTTTGCCGTGGTTTCGTATCTCACTGAAAATTCACATTGCGAACTGTACCATACGGGCGGTTATGTCTTGCGGCAGAACGAGTCCTGCGTTGGAGAAAGTGCTGCGCGCTTCATCGCTTCCCTGAATATCGGCATAGGTTTCATCTCGGCCTCCTCCTGGGACATGCATTTCATCTCCACTCCCACGGAGTCCAAGGTGCCTGTGAAAAAGGCTGCCGTGGCCGCTTCGGCCCAGCGTGTGCTGATCAGCGATTCGACCAAGTACGGCAAGATCGGTTTTTTCAAGGCCGTGCCCATGAGTGAAATCGACGTGGTCATCACGGACGACGGTCTGGATCAGCATGCCCGCAAGGCCATGACTTCAGATGGAAAAACCATCATGATCGCCTCTCAGGATCAGAACGATACGGAAATCATCAGACCCGGCAGTATGTTATGAACTGGAGTAGGGGGATTCTGACGCCAGGTCTGCATTGCAAAAATGGGTTTTTCCGCTATATATAGATAGTTTCACTCCGCCAGGACGTTACGGGACGCTTGCCTTGTGTCGTGACGCTCCCCTTTGGCAAAGGGAGCCGGACAATACCGGCTCGATCGGGCCCGATCCAGAGACATGCCCCTCTGGATCGGGCTTTTCTTATGCGGCCCCATGTCAAGAGCTCCCAGATTTCTTTCCTCTTATTTTCTTAGGCCGAGTGATATCCTCACCATGTCGGCTAATAAGTTGTATTCCTTTTCTTATTCGTGCTCTGTGGCACCAAGTACCGATTCGGTACGCTTGGAGATCGCCATTTTTAATTCCGTAGTCTGCGCTACCAAAAGCCCGTCGCGATCAGTTTATGCAGCTGCTGGTGGTAAGCTGAGCTTCCACAGCAACGCAGCCAGTTTTCGAGCAAGTGCGGCAATCGCCTTTTGGGGGATTCCGTGTCTGCTCAAAATTCGATTGAAAAATTCTTTTGCCCAAGGATCTCGTTGTTTCCATATCCACGCAGCTTCGATCAGCAGACTTCGTAACCGTCGTTGTCCTACCGGGCGCAGTCGGGCGGTGCCTTTGGCTAACCCGCTTTGCCGTACTACCGGAGCCAGTCCAAGGTACGCCGTAACCTCTTCACTTCGAGCAAATCTGCCAGGATTGAATAGCTCCGCAGCAAAAGTGGTGGCTACGACCTCACCGATTCCAGGAACGGACCTCATGGAGGCAATGCGTCTTGCTTCGTCTTGTTCCTGGGAAATGGTACGCAATCGCAGATCTACCCGCCGCTGGACTGCTACAAAATATTCAAGTTCTTCTAATAGACTTTGCAGGGTGTCGTGCGCGCCTGGTGGAAGCAACAACGTTTTGAGTGTGCTTACGGCCGTCTTTCCCCAGTGATCGATTTGGGGCGGTTCTGGCACGTTCAATGAGAGCAATAAAGCGCGAATGCGTTGCTTTGTCTTGCGTAATGAATCGGTCAGTTGGTGCCTCCGACGTTGAAGGCTACGGAAAGCTTCTTCCTGTTCAGTTGGAATGGCGATGGGACGAATAAGGCCTGAAGCGGCCAACTCCGCAAGTTTACGGCAGTCCAGGCTATCGGTTTTGTTCGTCGCGGCAACCGGACGCGGTATTCTGCTCGGAGCGGCAACGATAACCTTGATTCCGACAGACTCAAGGCTTCTTGCCAAACCGAACCCGGTAGGTCCCGCCTCATAACAAACGGCCCCAATTATTACAGGCAAAGAACGGAGTGCTCGAGTAAGTGCTTTGATATCGGATGGACACGTCCAATCTTTGATCATTCCATCGGGTCTGAGAAGAGCCACACTGAAACTTCGCTTGTGGACATCTACGCCTACCCAAACTGTTCCACCGGAAAAGGCTTCAACAAAACGATGCAATGATGATATCTTGATTTCAGCCATGTCGGCCTCCTTTGAGCTTCACCTTTTCTGGTATCATACCAGCTTAAGCCAGGGAGTGCCGACATGGTATTTTTGTTGTGGTCAGGCTTATTTCTCTTTTACCGTAAAAGCCAGAGAGCCTTTTTTGACATTGTCAATATAAGAGGTGATGGTAAAATTTTCACCGACAACAATGTTATCCAGAGTCAGAGAGACATAAGTGCTCTTGGTGACGGACAACTCTTCACCATTTTTTGTAACGGCATTCTTTTCATCAGTTTGTATGTCGGTAATATAGCCACCTGCTATTTTGAGAAGGAACTTTTTGCTACTGTTTTCAGGCTTTATGGTGACTTTGAACCGGCATACCTTTTTGGAGATTGTAATATACTCCGAAGTTCTGGATAATACTATTGAAGGATCTTCGGAAGTAGCACTGTCCGCTTTCTGGTAAGAGACCATAGGATATATTCGATAATCATCTCCTTCATAGGATGCTGGTTTTGTGCTATTGATCAAGTTGGATTTGTACAATGACAAGAAGTGTCCTGTGGTAGATTTGATGTCAATGTCATATTTTTTGGGTGATGGAAAAGTAAGTACGAAACCCAGCCCGTCACTTGTAACTTCTATGCTGTCAGCATAAAAATTGATATAATTATTCTCACCTCGCTTGAGAGCCAGCTTTGCTGTAAAAATTGCTTCATCTAAATTATAGCCGGGTTTGAGTGTGGCTTGAATTGTAGAGCCATTGTCTATTACACTGATTGCCGAATTTTTATCAGGAAGAAGTACTTGTGCAAAGTCCAATTTAGGTAAAGATCGTACTTCGAATTTTGAATATGAGAATGGGGAATCGCTATGATACGCATTCAGAGTAGCCCAGAAGGCTTGTCGCATTTCTTGCGATATATCTGCAGTTGATGAATTAGTGCATGTGTTCAATAAGGATGTTATGTTCTCGTTGTAGTTTTTGTAATCATTCCTGTAAATATCATGCATGACCTCCTGTATTTTAGCTTTTATTCTGCTTTTTGCTTCTGTGTCTGCAAATCCCACACACTTTTCTATATTGACTCCGAAGATATCTTTAATTTTTAGTTTGATTCCTTTTATGACGCTGTCCATGGTTTTACAGTCGACCCGTTCTCCGGAAAGGGCATTATAAAAATCCGCGCGCGCCACTATATCAACAACTTGAGAAAAAATGCCGTTGCTATTGATTGTAAAATTTCCGCATTGTTTGTTTTTGACAAGGACAAGAAGAGAAACCTGATGTGTCTTGGGTACGAGTTCGTACGCGTCAGCACCCATTGTTTCAGCTCCGAATCTAGCAAGAATGGTATTTGGGGCAAAGCGTGAAATCGAAAACAGACTATTGGAATCACGTCCCAGGTATGTGTTGAGCTCTTCAGTAATGCTGCTGAGACTACCGCTCACCTTTGCTTTGGACATCATTGCACCAATGCCAATGGCCAGAGAAAGTGCATCCCGGGTTGAACGGGTGGCCTGGGTATATTCAAGGCTGTCAGTGACAATAAGCGGTATGACTATGGGATTTTCACACCCATCGTCGTTATTGAAGAATGAGATTGTTGAAATGGCGTCATAGGGCAAGTTTCTCGAACGCGGGGACACTCCTACCTGCAGGCGAACCAGGTATGGATCATAGTCATGGCGTAAGGCTGCATGATCTAGGTATTTATCAAGCAGTTTAACTTCCTGATAAATTGACATGGCTGTGAGATATTTAGTCAGCGGCGGAATGGCAAGTTCAGTGGAATCCGCATCAACAGTTGCCATTGTTCCTGTTTCCGCGCTTGCTTCAGCGTCTGTAGCACTATCAAGGTACGTTTGGGCAGACGTGTTGCTGGGTGGGTATAAATCAACAAGGTTCGCCTTAATCGCTGCAGCAATCATGGTATCAACAGTATGTTTACTGATGCCACTATATAATCAGCAAGGTCAAGCGCTTTATCTATCGCCAGATTGAAATTTGGCTTGAGTTCGCTGACAAACGTGTTCCAGGGGGCCACGGCAATGACAGTGACATGGCAGGAGCCCACCTGGTCGTTGGTTTTGACCGTACGTTGTGTGAAGCTGCTCCCTTTGGGGCAACCCGTTAAAAAAATCAGGCTGAGTATCAATGATAAACTGACAATAATTCTGGACCGTTGTGATTTTATCATGGAAATCCCCTTTTTTTTGAGGAGATTATTACATGGTAAGGATAGTTTTTCAATACTTTATATAGAAAAAATCAAGAAAGGCATTACATTTATATAACTAACCTGAATTGTTGTTGATATTTTTCAGTTTTTTAGTGGTTTAAATGCATCATTGGTAATATGTGTTCGTAGCTGCTATACCGAATGAGGCTAAGTCTATGACAGGGGGTATAGGCTGAGAGCCAGAAATGATGATGGTGTCTTGCCTGATGCGGTAAGATCGCGCCTGAAGTTCGTGAATTCTGCCAGGTAAGGGCGCACGGCGAGATGGTGAAATTTCCTTGCTTCAGGCGTCTTCGATACTTTCGAGGTAGCGTTCCACCAGGGCCACTGTGGCGCCGTAGTGGTTGCTCAAAAGAAGCTGGGCGCGCGGCACATCGCGCTCCAGAACCGCGTCGGTTAGTGCCTGGTGTTCGGATTCCACGTCCCGGTCGTCTTTTTCCAGCGTATGGGCGATACGCCGGTAGCGATCCGTACGGTCGTAAAGCTGGTCGCAGGTTTGCAGAAGAATGGGGGAGGCGCAGGCGCTGATCAGGGCCTGGTGAAATTCCACATGGCGGGCTTCCCAGGCGTCCAAGCGCTCCTGGCTCCAGGGGGATTCGCGCTGCAGCCGGTTGAGACGATGGGCCGCGGACAACACCCGGCCTTCCCATGCGTCGTCTCCGAGCTGCATGGACAATTCCAGGGCCCAGCCTTCGACCCTGGCCCGAAACTGCGTGATATCCCGCAGTTCTTCCACTGTCAGACGCGCAACCCGGTATCCGCGGTTGTGCTCCACTTCCACCAGCCCCTTGGCAACCAGACTTACCAGTGCTTCCCGTACGGGCGAAACGCTCATGGAACACATGGATTGCAGTTTCTGGAAGGGCAAAGGCGCGCCGGGTTGCAGTTCGCCGTTGAGGATGGCGTTCTTGATGCGCGTGCAGGCCTGCTCGCTCAGGCTGGGGGCTTTGTTATCGGTATCGTCTGATTTCTGCATTTTTGCTGCTCCTGTGTTCCTTCCATGGCACGCCGGTTTGCTGCATGCCGCTTGACCAGACTGCGGCGTGATCGTTCCTGCTACCGGAGTTTACGAAGTGGTGAGCACTTTGTTCTCTCTGTACTATCAGCAGGGATCAGCTACGAAAATCATTAGTTCATATTTTCGAACAAAGCAAATATTTTCGAAAATATTGCCAATTTTCGAAAATAGTGCCAGAGTGAGCAGCACCAGCAGGGCAGAATCCAGATCCGCTAATTTCTAAGCAATCCGGTTAATGCCCGCAAATCCTCGATAAAGGAGATATTCCATGAAACTGCTGCGCTATGGGCCCTTAGGCCAGGAAAAGCCGGCCATTCTTGATACAGAGGGCAGGATTCGGGATTTGTCCGGACATATTGACGATTTGTCCGGAAAGGCTCTGGGCAGGAAAAGCCTGGCCGCTCTGGCCGCCATTGATCCCGCCACGCTTCCCCTGGTGGAAGAAGGCGTACGTATCGGCGCCTGTGTGGGCAAGGTCGGCAACTTTATCGGTGTCGGGCTGAACTACGCGGATCATGCCAGGGAATCCAATATGCCCATTCCGGAAGAACCGATCATGTTCAACAAGGCTCCTTCCTGCATCTGCGGACCGTATGACGACGTGATCCTGCCCCAGGGGTCGGTGAAGACCGATTGGGAAGTGGAACTGGCCATCATCATAGGGGAAGACTGCAATTGCGTTTCGCAGGCCGATGCTCTGGAATACGTGGCGGGTTATTGCATCTGCAATGATCTGTCCGAGCGCGAATATCAGCTGGAGCACGGCGGCAACTGGTGCAAGGGCAAGAGTTACCCCACTTTCGGCCCCATAGGTCCGTGGCTGGTGACCAGAGACGAGCTGCCGGACACCGGCAATCTGGACTTGTGGCTGGATTTGAACGGCGAGCGTATGCAGACCGGAACATCCGCGAACATGATTTTCAACGCGGCGTTTCTGGTGTCCTACATTTCGTGGCTGATGGTCCTCAATCCCGGCGACATCATCACCACGGGAACGCCTCCCGGCGTGGGCATGGGCAAGAAACCCCAGCTATTCGTGAAGGTGGGCGATGTCATGTCTCTGGGCGTCACCGGCCTTGGCCAGCAGCGTCAGCAGGTGATCTGAGCGGACGTCGCCGGTTCGACAGGTATTTTCTTGATCAGTCCCGGTTCGGGGCCCAGGCCGCAATGAATTCCTCAGGAGTACGTGGAGCGGGCTGCAGGCCGAAATGGGCCCCCAACCGGACAATCTGCGGCGGCAACAAGCCGCATTGCCGCATCAGGGCTTCATCCTGAAACAGGGTCTCCACAGGCCCGTCAAAAACTTTGCGCCCCTGCTCCAGGCAGACGGCCCGGTCCAGATTTTCTGCCACAAAATCCATGTCGTGGCTGATGACCAGCACGATTTTCTCCTCCGAAGCAAGCTTTTTCAAAACCGACTCCAAAAGCGCGATTTCATGCGGATCCAGACCGGAAGTGGGTTCGTCCAGCACCAGGATGTCCGTATCCATGGCCAGTACCGAGGCCATGGCCAACCGCTTGCGTTCGCTGAACCCCAGGTCGTGCGGGTTGCATTGTTTTTGTTCGAGCAGCCCCAGGGCGGCCAAAGAGCTCTCGGCAAGTTCCTCGATCCGCTCGGGTGCATGGCCGAGGTTCTTCGGACCGTAGGCCGCTTCCTCCCAGACCGTACGCTTGCAGATCTGGTCGTCGGGGTTCTGGAACAACAGGGCCACCTGGCCGGCCAGACTGGCCACACGTCGCCTGGCTGTGTGCTGCCCGTTGATTTTCACTGTGCCCTGGGTGGGGCGCAGCAGACCGTTGAGGTGTTTGGCCAGAGTGCTTTTCCCCGATCCGTTGTGCCCCAGCAGCGCCACCCGTTCTCCCTGCCCGATACGCAGGGAGATGCTGCGCAGGGCTTCGGAGTCCGGGGAATAGTTGAAGCAAAGATTGTCCAGTTCAATACTCATGACAGATCGGCCTTGGTCTTTTCGGTGCCCATGTTTTCGAGTCCGCGAATGGTTTGAGACAGGGTTGCGGGCAGAGGGGCATTACCGGGCCAGAGGTGTCTGGTTCGCGCCAGTGCGGCCACTTTGGTGTAACGGGTCCAGTCCAGCCCGATCTCCCGCATGACGGGCGAAGCCAGGACCTCCGCCGAAGGTCCGTCCAGCACGGCAGTGCCCTTGTCCAGGGCAATGACCCGGTCCGCGAACGCGGCGATGTTCTCCAGCCGTTGCTCGGCAAGCACGATGGTTTTTCCCGCCGTGCGCAACTGCTGCAGCAGTTCGAAAATCTGCAAGGCTCCCAGCGGGTCCAGGAATGTCGTAGGCTCGTCCAGAACCAGCACGGGCGTATCGCCGGCCAGCGCGGCCGCCAAAACGACCTTTTGCAACTGGCCGCCCGAAAGATGATGAGGCGAACGCTGGGCAAGGTTTTCCAGACCCAGCATACGCAGTGTTTTGGTGACGCGGCTGCGGATGTCATCCCTTCCCATCCCCTGGTTTTCCAGGTTGAAAGCCACTTCCTCGAACACGGTGAAACGGACGCCCGAGAGCTGGTGTTCGGGTTTCTGCATCACAAAGGCCACGGTGCGGGCCAGATCCGCAATTTTGCAGTCCGCCGTATCTTTTCCGTCCACGCGGATGATGCCCTGCATGTTGCCATGGTAAAGATGCGGAATCACGCCGGTCAGGGCATAGCACAGGCTGGACTTGCCGGCATTGTTGGCGCCCACCAGGGCCACGAATTCGCCGGGTTCGATACTCAGGGAAAGTTCGTTGAGGGCGTTATGCGCGGTTCCCGGATAGGCAAAGGAAAGTTTCTCGCATTGCAGTATGGGCATGTTCAGACAACCACCCGGTAAATGAGGAGCAGAATGGAAATGATGAGCATCAGCCAGCGGAGGATACGTTGTACGGACGAGTCGGGGACTTCGCGCAGGGTGGTTTTGGAGCCCGATCCGCTGAATCCGCGCAGTTCGAGGGCAATGGCGCGCTGGTCGATCTCCGCAAAGGCCCCGAGCACGAAGGGGGCGAGCAGGGTGGGAAGGAAGCGCAAGCGCTTGAATACGTTGCCCTCGGAATCCAGCCCCCTGGCGCGTTGGGCGGCCTGGATCACGTTGATCCGCGCGCGCATGGCCGGCAGCATCAGCAGCGGACTGCCCAGAAGATAGGCCATGGAGGCCGGACAGCCGCTCCGGGTCAGGGCGCTGATCAGATCCGCCGGATGGGTGGTGAAAACCACCAGCAGGGATGCGAACAGAATGGTCGCGAGCTGCAGGAGGATGGTTACGGCGAACCAGACCCCTTCCAGATAGATTGTCAGCCCGTGACTGGAGAACAACGGCGTATGGTTGCCTGGATACAGGAAACCGTGGATGGGCAGCATGAACAGGGCCAGGGGCAGCAGTGTCCGCCAGGAGATGTTCAGCACCGCGGGCAGTATGCCGCACCAGGCGGCAAGCATCAGGTTGAAGACCAGCAGCCCGGCATCGGGTTTCAGACCCCCTGGTGCGCAATACACCACCACCCCTGTCAACAAAACATACGAAAGTTTGTTGAAGGGGTGGAGGTTGTGGAGTGCAGAGTTTCCCGGGCGGTACAGCGTGATGTTTTCAGACTTGGTACGCATCTGTTTCAGGCGAGTGTCCCGACGGCGGTCGGGATCAGGCGCGGCTCCCGTTGCCGAAGGCGGCCAGACGGGGAAAGCGGGCCATGGTCCGTGCGGGCAGAGCCTTGATGATGCTGAAAGCCAGAACCGCGGTAACGATCTTGTCCAGCAGGTTGGAGGTGAAGACCGTGACGACCACCGAGCCGAAAAGATCCTTGCCCAGAGCCAGCATGTAGGCCGTGACGAAATCCGCGCCGCTGCCGGTGATGCCGCCGAACAGGTAGAGACGGATGGGCACCGCCACCACGGCGTTGAAAATGGTGATGATCACACCGGCGATGATGGCCAGCCACCAGAATCTGAACAGACCGTACTTGGCGCAGAGTCCGGCCACGATACCTATGACCATGGCCACCGGAGCGAAGGCCGCGGCCACCGGGGAAGTCAGCAGGCCCCAGATCAGGTTGGTCAGCAGTCCGGCCAGGCCACCGGCCCACGGACCGGCCAGGATCCCCACCAGCACCGTTCCGATGGAATCCAGAAAGATCGGCAGGCTCAGGAGCGAGACCAGTTGCCCGACGGCAATGTTCAGGACGATCGCCACTGCGATCAGGACAAAAGTGAACGTTGAAAAATCGTTTTTGATCTGTTCGCCAATGCTCATGGGTTATTCCTTGTCGCGGGTTAAAGGGTTGATCTCCAGCTCGGGGTAACCGGTTTGCGGGTCAAAGGTTCGGGCAAAGCTGTACTCGGGAAAAATGGCCAGCACGATTTCCGCTGTGGTGTACACCTTGCTTCCCGGCAGCAGGTGCGCGCCGATGGTTTTGCCGGTGGTGTCGGCAATGGAAATGTGAAAATGGGAGCCGTGTCGGGACAGTACGCCAGTGAGCGAGACGATTTCAAAATGGCCGTCCAGTTGCGTTGCCTCATTCTGATTGGCGTAACGCAGCACTGCGGATGTCAGGCTGCCCACACAGGTGAGAACGCAGGCGGCTTCTATGGCACGCTCCTGGGCCAGGTGTTCCAGTTCGGCAAGGATATCCTGTCCGGGGTGCAGACGAATGGCTAGTGATTGCATGTGAGTAAACTTCTTTTTGCGGCCTTATCGGAGAGAAATATCCGCCAATACCGTATTTATTGTATTGTTTTATCCGACATGATTTCATATGGTTACTGCTTTACTACCTGATTAGGAAAATCATGGCGAATTGAATATTCTTATAAAAAATGGACGTATATATTTAAAAATAAAATAGTTGTTTTTTCAGATTTTGAACCTGTATTGAATGGAATCCGAGGCCTTTTTAGGCACTGCCTAATGCAGTATAGCATTTTAATAGTCTCGAAATGAATGAGATTGATACGTTGACCTGGATTTAATTCCAGAGAATTGATGAAAATCGAATTACTTTCAAGCGATTTGGACAGGATTCTTTTGCATCCAATACGCAGAAGTAAGAGTCTATAATGATAATTTTGTCATTTCAATTTTTTTGATATTGATGAAATAGAACGTTCAGCAGTGCTTTTCCATCCATAGAAAAGTAAAATTTCAAAATTATTCGCAATCTGATATTCATTGAGCACCTTCGGTCATTAATAACTGGCTATACTTCCTGCTAGTATGCTATCTTTCCATGTACGGCTTTCCCTTCTCCAGAGTTTTTTTAAAAAAGTTTTTTTAGAAATAATGCTAATACAGTAATATTGTAGAATAAAAACTTGTTGACTTTTTTTGCCAATGAGCAGATTAAGCCTATCCGGGGTGTTTCCATCTGCAAAAGTTATGTAAAAAACTCCTTTCATCCTGGCTTGTTGCTCGTGGTCAACGTAAGTCCAGGCTGTCAGGTATTGCATTTAGTAGTGAGGAGAAAGACATGAATACAAGTCATCTTCAAGAATCCGCAACAGCGGACCGAATCAAAGGCAGTCTTGCGGGGTTGGGCAAGACCGACCACAATAAACAGGACAAACTGCTTATCCTGGCCGGAGTGACCGCTCTGGTTCTGGCGGTAGTGCTCGTGACCCTGAACTATGGGGAAGAGCTGGGAAGTATCTGGGCAGAGATGCGGCAATCGCCCGTGGTGATTGTTGCGAAACTTCTGCTCCTGATCAATGTAGCTGTTTTTATCTGGCGGGTACTGCTGGTACTCAGCCACCGGAAAATGTCTGTTTGCCAAGACCACGAACTTTTATCTTGTACGGTGATTATCCCGGCCTACAATGAAGGCCGGCAGGTGCTGGGCTCTATGCGCAGCGTGGCCAAAAGCAACTATCCCAAAAACAAGCTGCAGATCGTCTGCGTGGACGACGGCAGCCGCGATGATACCTGGCAATGGATGCAGGCTGGACGCAAAGAATTGGGCTCCATCGTGGAGCTGATTCGCCAGCCCAAGAACAAAGGCAAACGACATGCCCTGTACGAGGGCTTCAAACGCGCCACGGGCGATGTCTGGATTACCATAGACAGCGACAGCGAAGTGGATCCCATGGCCCTGCGTCAGATGGTCAGCTCCTTCAGCCGCAACGGACGGGTGGGTGCCCTGGCCGGAAACGTACGCGTATTGAACAAGACAGCGGGCATCATTCCCCGCATGCTGGACGTGGTTTTCACCTATTCCTTTGATTTCAACCGGCAGGCGCAAGGCCGGGTGAACACGGTCATGTGTACGCCGGGCGCCTTGTCCGGATACCGCCGTGCCGCCGCGGAGCCCGTGCTGGATGAATGGCTGCACCAGCGTTTCCTGGGACGCGAAGCAAACATCGGCGAAGACCGTGCCATGACCAACCTCATTTTGAAGCAGGGCTGGCTGACGCACTTCGAAAGCAATGCCGTGGTCTACACCAATGTGCCGACACGGTACTCCAATCTTTGCAAGATGTACCTGCGCTGGGCGCGCAGCAACATCCGCGAGAGCATTGCCATGTCCCGCTTCATCTTCAAAAGAGTTCGCCCAGAAGCCATGTCCGGCGCACGGATTAATCTCACTGTGGAGCTGGCGCGGCTGGTGGTGGGAGAATTCTTCAAGGTACTGATGTTCTGGGGTATTCTCATGGCGCCCTTGCTGTTCGGCTATCACCTCATCTGGGGCATGCTGGTCAGCGGCCTGGTGCCGGCAACTGTGCACCGTCTGCGCCATGGCGGCTGGGACTGCCTCTGGGCTTTCCCGTATATCGGCTTTTCCGTTATCGGTTTGAGCTGGATCAGCCTGTACGCGCTGTTAACGCCGCACCGCAACGGCTGGCTGACCAGAACCGTGAGCGCCTCTGAAACACAGCCGCGTCAGGCTCAGCCTGTCATGCAGCCTGTCATGCAGCCAGTCATGCAGCCTATTCTGCATACCGTGATGCAGCCGCAGCCTGTGATTCAGCTGCTTCCGCTGCCGCTTGAAAATATTGCCGCATCCGAAGCTATTCGTCGCGGGCAACGCCGCCTGCGCTCGAGACTGCGTACGGATACCGGCTTGAAGGTCGGCGTATAAGCGGTACGCATCCATAATATACAGTAATCAATTTGCGATACCAAAAGGGGATGCCTTCTCAGGAGGGCGTCCCTTTTTTTGCGTAGTTTTCGACTCTTGCCTTATCCTGGAGGGATGCGGACTTTTGGGTGATGTTGTTTTAAGCTGTTCCAGGGTACAGTCATCTCTGGCGCGCAAAACGTATCACCGCTGATCAGGCACCGACCACGCGAGCACCTCAATCTCATTGGAGCAACAACACGATGGCCCGCAATCTTCCTCTACTCGCCGTGCAGTCCGCGGCAAGACCCTTTGAAACAGAGCTGGATGGATTTGAAGATGAAATAACGGGACTGTTGGCGGATTTCCCGCGTACCAGGCTTGTAATCTATCCGGAGTGCCATCTTTTTCCTGCGGATGGTCCGCCTGATGAGCGGGCAAAGCAGCTGGTGGGAAAGGCGCAGCAGATGGATGGTCCGCTGATGCGCAAGCTGGCGGCCATTGCCCGACGCGCGGGCGTCTGGCTGCTGCCGGGGACGGTGTGCGAAGACGACGGCAAGGGAGGCGCGTACAACACGGCGCCTTTGTTTTCCCCCGAGGGCGAACTGCTGGCCGCCTACCGCAAGTGCTTTCCCTGGCGGCCCTACGAGCCCTATACGCCGGGGCAGTCCTTTGTGGTGGTGGATCTGCCGGGCATCGGGCGCCTGGGGCTGGCCATCTGCTACGACATCTGGTTCCCGGAAGTCTGCCGCCAGCTGGCCTGGCTGGGAGCCGAGGTCATCGTCAATCAGGTGCAGACGTCCACCTGCGACCGCGAGAAAGAACGCGTGCTGGTACGGGCCAACGCCATCTTCAACCAGGTCTTCGTGGTCAGCGTCAATGCCGCCGCACCTGCGGGAACCGGACAAAGCCTGATAGTGGACCCCGAGGGCAATCTGCGCGCGCAGTTGCCCAGTGAAAACGCCGGAATCATGACCGACGTGCTCAATCTGGAAGAGGTGGAGCGCGTACGCGTTTATGGCACCTGCGGCCTCAATCGGGTCTGGTCGCAGTTCAAAAGCACTGACGCGCCTCTGGAACTGCCCGCTTACAGGGGGCGCATGGATCCGGCTCATTGGAAGCGCAACCTCCCGGCCTGGGAGGAGGACAAAGATTAGGCCCGTGTCTGTGCCAGGTTATTTTTGCGCAGTTATGGCCTTTTTTTTGAGCAAAGTGATGTAATTGGACCTGGCTTCCTTGTATTCGGGATCCAGCTCCAGGGCGTGTTCCAGAAGCTGGATGGCTTGCTCCGTTTTCTTTTCGTGGTAGTACAATACCCCCAGGTCGTTGCAGACCTCCTTGGCCTTGGGGTACGCCTCTCGCAGGTTCTCCATGCGGGCGAGAGCCGTGTCATGCTGGCCCTCGTTATAAAGCTTCACCGCATTACCTATGTGTATTTTTACCTCGTCCTGATGCCGTCGCTGGGTCCCTTTCTGGATTTTCCAGCAGGTCTGTTTGTCCAGAATTCCCGTACAGTGCGCGCAGGAATCCAGGGGCCAGCGGTTTCTCCAATGCCAGAACCTGCCCGGTTTGAAGGGAAGCTTGAGGTCGAAATACATTTCCTGCGAATCCAAAAATTCCGAATCCACGTAGGGATTTTGATGGGCAAAGGCTCCAAAACCGCAGCGGGCCAGGGTCCCATCCGGCCTGAGCGCCGTACATTCGGACATGTTGCAGAAAAATTCCACATTCAGCGGAGCGGATGAATAGTCCAGTTCCGTAAATTGATTTTTCCTGCGGATTCGAATTTCCATGTGCGGATAGGCGCGTCCAAGCGAATCCAGGAGTGCGTCCGCTTTTGCCTCGCCCCCGATGGTTTTGAGCAGATTGGGATAATAGGAAATAAAGAGCAGTTTTGTGAGCTTCCAGACCGGATGGTAGGCTTTGATGGCCTCTTCGCACAACCAGAAGCCATTGGTCGTCAGCATCATCGGTTTATTGTAGCGCCGTTGCATCGCTTCCATGAATCCTGGCAGATCGGGATGCAAAAAGGGTTCGCCGCCCATAATCGAGATGTGATTGTAACGAATCTGGTTTTTTACAAATATATCGAGCCAGGGAAAATATTCATCGGCTTCATGAAAGCTCTCTGCAAAGAAAGGCGAACTGTTGTTGCACCATCTGCAGTTGTTGTTGCAATGATCCACAGCATGAACTTCGATCCAACCGAACCAGAGAGGCATAGAATTACTCCGGAAGCATTGTTGTTTCGGCCATGGGCGTTGCATAGACACAGGGTGTATTTTGCAACAATATTATTAAAAATATCACGGATGGCAGCCCAGGTCCGGGAGATAAGAGGTACAACATTGTTTCGTGTACTATCGGTAAATTTTAATGAAATATTAGTGAAAAATAAATATAAAATTAAAAATAAAAAGCAAAGGGTCTGAAACTGGGAATGCCCGCAGTGGAACTTTAGGCATTCCCAGATCTAGAGCAGTCGCCATGGGCAGCTTAGAGCTGAAGAGGAAACAAGGCAGCCGTTCGCCAGATATCCGGCCTGTCTATTGTGCCATGGCCACGGTTTGAGAAGGTTTGTCTGTTTTGCGCAGCCCGGCCAGGTTGCTGATGCCGATGTCCTGCCAGCGGCGCATTTCCATGACGCCCCAGATCCGTTCGTATACCTTGCCCTGGGTCTCGTTGCAGATCTGGTACCAGCGGGCGGCTTCCGCAAAGTTGCCCTGCAAGCGTTTTCTGAGCCCGACATAGTAACAGGCCATGCTGCGCGTGTTCAGCGTATCCGCGGCAGCCAGAAATTCCTCTTGGCTGATCAGGCCGAGCAGAAAGCGTCCGGGAAGCATGATGAAGCTCTGTCTGTCCTGTTTGAAAAACTCCACAAAGGTCTTTTCCAGTTGCGCGGGCTTTTTGTCCAGGCGCAGCCAGCAGATCAGATTGTTGAGCATGATGGCATGGCGTACGTTGTTGTCGAATTTCTCCGGGTGTTGGTAGATGTCCAGGCCCATGGCGTATTTCCCGTCCTGCATCAGCATGTTCTGCAGGCGGTCCTTGCGGTAGTCCAGCTTGACCAGATTGCACAGCGGAGTGCGGGTGTCGGGCGGATCATCCAACTTGGGGCCGATGGTGTTGAGCAGGATATAGCGGCTTGTGGCGTAATGCGGATTGGCCGGAATCCGCAGGCTGGCGATATCGAAAGCCAGCTGGTGCAGCCCTTTTTTATCAAGTACTTCCGCCAGTTTGTCCGCTTCCCAGTCGGGCCTTTCGGGCGTCGTGAGCAGGGAAAAGGCCTGAAGTCCTTCCGAGGCAGGACGGTTTTTGAAACTTTCGCAGAACTCGTCGAAATACCAGCTGTAATAGAAGGATCCTCGTGCGGATCCTGCTTTTACCACTTCTGCTGCCTGTCCGTACTGGTCGTGCCTCCAGTAATAAGCGGCCAGGCTGGCCTGGGAGTATTCCGAATCTGGATAGCGTTCGGCTGCCTTGAGAAAGTGCTCCAGGGCGGCGGTCGTATTGCCGTTGAGTTCGTAGGCTTTGGCTCCGGTGATCAGGGCCTCGTTCATGTAGCTGGCGGTCTGTTCGCGAATGGTTTCCACGGCAAGCGGGCCGTTCTTTTGCTGCAGGTAGTTCTTGGCCAGGCAGCATACCAGCTGCGTATAGCGCAAGTCCCTCTTGGGATAGCGGCTGATGGCGTCTTTGAGCATTGTGACGGCTTCGTTGCCTCTGCCCAGTTCGCGCAAACACCAGGCCTCCATCATGATGTAATAGTAATTGTCCGGGAGCAGTTTCAGGGCGCGCTCGTAGTAGGGCAATGCCGCGGCAAAGCCCGCCTTGTTTTTTTTATCCAGAAAATGCTGGCCGATCCGGCCCAGGAGTGAGGCATCGTCGGGATACTTCCGGACATAATCCTTGAAAAGGTCTCCTGATTTTGTGACCTGTTCGATGTTTTCCAGAAGCCAGACCTTGGGGCTGAGGCCATCGAGCGCCAGCTGGTAGTATTTATCCGCCAGCAAGGGATTTTGCTGTACAAGGAACATGTTACCCAAAGCAGCGTAGTTCCGCGGTCTGGAGTCCAGCCTTCCGGCAATGGTGGAGGTGGAAACCATATCCCGGTTCAGTTCCCAGAGAACATCGTATGTTTGGGTGGCCAGGGAACCTTTGGTCTGCTTGTCGAAATACAGCTGCTTTGCGTAGGTCAGGGCCTGCTGATTCTGCCCCAGATTGGTGAGCACCTTGGCCAGATACAGTTTGGCCAGTCTGTTGATTTTGTAGCTTCCCAGAAGATTTACCGCAAAGGTCCGGGCCCTTTCCAGGACGTTCCAGTTGCGGAAAAGCAGCAGAAAGCGCTGTTCCATGGCTCCTTCGTACAGACAGCGCATCACCAGTCTGGCTTTGTCGTTATCCAGCAGAAAGCCCGAGGCTTCCTGCTCCGTGTAGGGCTGCCAGCGGGCAAGGAGCTGGTCAAAGGCTTCGAAGGAAATGCTGCCCTCCAGGGATCTGTTCGCCGGGATAACGGTTTCATTGGCCACAATGCCCCGCGCGTACTGGTCCATGATCGTTTTTTTGCCTCCGGACGCGTCGTCGGGGACAAGTTCATTGAGCAGCAGCAGCGGATAGGTGATGGTGGTCTGCTGCGAAGAAGCGAGGCTGTTGATGTCGAATGCTTCGCAGAGCCAGGGAAAGCGATACGGCAGAGCCTCGTCCAGGGCTTTGAACAGTTCGGCCGCCTTTTTCGGGTTTCCGTATCCGGCCAGACAACGGGCGAGCAGGTAGCTGCTCAAGGGGGATGATTGTTTGTCGTGCAAGGTCTGCAGAGTACGGAGGTCGTCCTGCAAATAGCTCAGCAGCAATGCTTGTACCGTGGGGATGGGTTCGGAAACTGCAGGGAGCTGCAGCGATTTTGCGTAGTTATCATAGCCCAGCGAATTGGCCACAATATAGGTGTCTGCCAGACTGTCCGCGGCAGGAAAGGCATGTCGTTCGATGGCCAGCAACCCCAGGGTTTCCGCGGCGATGGCGTCGGCCCGCTGCATGGGATCCGGGTTCAGCGTCACGGCCAGCAGGGCGTTGGCGCGCAGGGCCGGTCCGATCAGTTTGCGATTGGGGCCACCCGTACGCCAGAGCATGTCCAGCTGGGACAGGGCGTTGAGGATGTTGCGCTGGTCCACCTGCAGAATATTGTCCAGAGCCTCCTTGAAGGGGAGCTGCACCACGGGAGCGTCCGAAAGCGCGAACGAATATCCCTGTTTTTCCAGCAGTCCCATCCAGCTTTGGAGTCCGTCCAGAATACCGGGAAAGGTCAGGGGCAGAGCAACATGCAGCTGGTCTTTTTTTTGTCCGTTTTGCAGCAGGGGAATGACCAGTTCGTTCTCGCTCCAGAGCAGTTCTCCCACTGTGCAGTGTTTCTTCTCGTCATTGTCCGTATCGGCCAGAAAACTCAGCGCTTTGATGAAGCGTTGGTCCGGCAGCAGTCTGTGACGGAGCTCGAACGCTCTCATCAGCTGGTCCGACGGTACCTGCAGGACGGAAGGCGGGGATTGGCGTACGGGCGTGATTTTGGGAAGAGGAGTGGTTTTGAGCCTGGGCTCCGGCGGTTCCTTGAACACCGACGGCACGTCCTTGATAAGTGCCGAACTGGTCGTGGCCGCGATGGCCGCCAGCGGAGCCCGCGGATTGGTGGGAAGAAAGGGCAGCAGGGGCATGATCACCTGGGGTTTGAAAAACCAAAGCGCGGACAATAAGGCAAAACCGATCAGTCCCATGGCCAGGCTTTGCCTTATCCACCAGGCAGGACCCCTGCGCTTTTTTCGACCGTGAATGGCCTGGCCCGTTTCCGAGCTTGCGGCATTCATGGCTGCTCCGGGCTGGTCCCGAAGAACGGCCGGGGAAACAGCTTGGGAAACAGGGGTTGCCGGAGCCGGTTCGGCTGTTTCCGAATCCTGTGCCTCGAATGTGGCGTTGATGCCGTGGGCTTGGAAAAAATTGAGTATTTCAGCTGCATCCAGGGCGCTGACATTTTCGAGAATGCGTACGGGTCGCTGACGCATCAAACCGATCAGCTCTTGCTTGGAAGCTTGCGAATGCACTGTTCGCAGGGCGCGAAACACCTCTTGCGCAGCTTCTTTCGTGGGGATGGAATGGACAAGTATTGTTCCGGTGGGGCGCATGATGAACTCTCCTGACAATGAAGGCGCGGACGTCTGGGCAGCCGTTCAGGTTCATGAGATGAAAATTGTAAACAGACGTTGCAATGCGTATCTGCGGCTAATCAAACGATTCTGATGCGACTTGAATCCGGAGTAACTTGCAATGTATCAGAGCTTTTCCAGAGGAATGTTCTGATGCCAACAAAATTGTTGCTGATCTTATTGCATAGCTGTAAGACTTTATAAAGCATTATTTAAACCATTATGGTTAAAAAATACGACAGATGAGTAGTGGACAGGTTTGATGCATCTGACAATTCTTCTTGAGAAAAGGATACCCGATGCCCATACATTCGGATGGTTCAATAAGTACTCTCAACTCTGTGGTAATGCGGATAAAGCGCTTTTTGTCAAAAAAATCCGTGAAAACAGTGTTTTTGTTTGTGCTGTTGTGGGCGCAATTTTTGGGAGGAATTCGCGGAATTATAATTTATTTCTACAGATTTAATGATATTGAAATACAATAGTACAGTCCTCTGATTGCCATCAGCGCTTTATAATTTGTTCTTATCATTTTAATACATACCGGAAACAGGATGTCTTGCTATATTATGGCTGTAATCATGTTTATTTATGCCTTATTATCGCTTGTATTCTGTTATGGAATGATTATACATGCAGAGATTGTATTTCTATTTAATGATTTTATTCATGTGATGATATATGTGTATATTGGTATTTGTTTGGTAAAAAAAGGACGTCGTAGGGTTTGATTACAGGTTTTTGCAGTATATTTTGCGTATTATATAGAAAACATAATGATGAAACTGTGATAATTAATTTTATGTAAACGCTTAAAAGCCCGCTTCCTGAAAGCAGACAAAAGGAGTACGCAGTACCGGGTGCTGCTGCTGCCGTAATAATCAGAATCTCAAAGTTCAGATCGGGAGAAATATGATAAAGACTGCAAGTGAAAAAGAACCCTTCAAGGTGTCCTTTACCAACGGAAAAATTGTTTCCGTCAGCGATAATACCCCCGAAAAAGGGGGCCATGGCGATGGTTTCAGGCCGCATGATATGCTGGAGGCAGCCCTGGCCTGCTGTATGAACATGTCCGTGCGGATGTACGCTCAGGAGCATTCGCTGCCTGTGGAAAATGTGGCGACCACGGTCGAACTGGACAGAAGCGAGCCGGGTAGGGCCTGCTTCAGGTACTCTGTGGAAATGGGAGGTCCCTTGTCGGAAGACGACAAACAGGAGATCCTCGAAATGTTGAAGAATTGCCCGGTACGCCGGACTCTGTCCGGCGAGATTGCATTTGCCGAAAAAAAGCGATCCTCAGAGGATTGTGCAAAATATTAATGGAAGCGGTTAATACTTAACGGCCCGCTTCCGCGGCATTCGCCGCTGGCCACGCCAATGGCGTGGCCTTCCTTATCTCTCAGTTCAAGAAATTGTAAAAATTTCTGCACTGTAAAAACAGCCAGGGAGTCAGCATGAGATTCGCGCATACGAATATTGCCGCCAGGGACTGGAAAACGTTGTCTGATTTTTACATCAACGTCTTTGACTGCACCATGGTGCCGCCCCAAAGGGACCTGTCGGGAGACTGGCTGGATACGGGCACGGGCCTGACAAACGCGCATCTGCAAGGGGTGCATCTGGCGCTGCCGGGCTATGACGGACCAGCGCCCACGCTGGAGATTTTCAGCTACGATGCGATGTGCGAGCAGCCGGAGATAATGCCCAACTGTACGGGCTTCACCCATATCGCCTTTGAAGTCGAGGATGTCGACGATATTCTGGCCAAGGGTCTGGCTAATGGTGGGTCTGCGCTCGGGAAGGTCGTCGAACGGGAGTACCCGAATGTCGGGTGTGCTGCGTTTCGTGTATTTTCGCGATCCCGAAGGCAATATAATAGAAATTCAGTCCTGGAAAAAAGCGTAAACAGCGCTTTTTCAGGTTGCATGAAAGGACTCCCCGTCCGCGTTGAAAGATGCGGACAGGGGGCCTTTTTCAGTTTTCTTGAGCGGCCGGCTTTAGATTTTCCGTTTCAGGTAAGCGGAAACATCGGTTTCACGGATTTTGTAGTCCGTGCCGAAGAGCGGCGAACTGATCAGAAAGTCCGCGGATGAACGATTGGAAGCCGTGGGAATGTTGTACAGCACGGCCAGGCGCAGCAGGGCTTTCACATCCACATCATGGGGATGCGGCTGCATGGGATCCCAGAAGAAAATCAGGGTGTCGATTTTGCAATCGGCAATAAGTGCGCCGAGTTGCTGATCTCCACCCAGGGGGCCGGATTTCATTTTCTGCATTGAGATGGGGTGGCCCCCGCAACCTTCCTTTCCGAATTTATCCAGCAGCAGTTTTTCCACCAGTCCACCTGTGGTGCCAGTGGCGAAAAGGTGATGGCAGGCCAGTTTTTCAGCGTTTTCGTCCACAAATTCCAGCAAGTCGTTTTTACAATTATCGTGCGCAACAAGGGCGATATTTTTCTGCATGGGTATCTCCAAAGCAACTGCATGCTTTTTGCTTGAATTTAAATGTAATTTTCAAGTATCCTTTTTGAGGCAAAGGGTAAACTCTTGAAAGCACGTTTATTTTAAGCTCCAGCCAGCCTTTTTTGCATCGATTTGTCCAGCCTTTGACTCCGGTCTTCCTTCCTTACGCATGAAAAAAGCCCTCTTTCAAATTGGAAAGCTATTTTTCAATGTATTTTGATCTACTGTTCAATATTTTATTATCTTTAATCAAAACTCCCAAATAAATAAGTTCTCTTTTTCAGAAGACAATTTCGGCTGTTTTTCCGTGTATTTTGTGCCGCTTATTGACATCACTGTGCCGCATATTGAAATTGCAAGAAAAAATTTTTTATCTAGCATACTGATATTATAGTATTTCGTTAGTCAGATGTGACAAGTATATTACAAAAAATCATAAATTTCTTGACACCCCACTGCAATTCAGCCACTCTTTGATTGCGGCACGAGATGCCGTATAGCGGCACACAAAAATAAATCACGAGAGAGCCGTTCTACTGACCAAGGAGAAAGACATGGCAAAACGCAAGATGGTAACCATGGATGGAAATACAGCTGCTGCCTATATTTCGTACCCCTTCACAGAGGTGGCTGCTATATTCCCGATAACACCGTCTTCACCGATGGCTGAGCTGGTCGATGATTGGGCTGCCAACGGTAGAAAGAATTTTTTTGGCCAAACCGTACGGGTTGTGGAAATGCAATCCGAGGGCGGCGCGGCCGGAGCCCTGCACGGCTCGCTGCAAGGTGGCGCACTGACCACCACCTACACGGCTTCGCAGGGGCTCCTGTTGATGATCCCCAACATGTACAAAATAGCCGGTGAATTGCTGCCTGGCGTATTCCACGTCAGCGCGCGTTCGCTCGCTTCCAACAGCCTGAGCATTTTCGGCGACCATCAGGATGTCATGGCCACCCGGCAGACCGGTTTCTGCCTGCTGGCTTCCAGCAGCGTACAGGATGCGATGTTCCTGGGCGCCGTGGCGCATCTGTCCGCCATCAAGGCACGGCTGCCTTTCCTGCATTTCTTTGACGGGTTCCGTACCTCCCATGAAACCCAGAAGATCGAGGTTCTGGAATACGAAGAAGTAGAAAAGCTCATTGATTATGAAGCACTGGAAAAGTTCCGCCACCACGCACTCAATCCTGACCATCCCGAACTGAGCGGCATGACGCACAACCCGGATGTCTTCTTCCAGCTGTCCGAATCCCTGAATCCCTACCATGACGCGGTTCCGGGCATCGTGGAAGGCTACATGAAAGCCATCAACGAACTCACCGGCCGTGATTACGATTTCTTCAACTACTACGGAGCGCCGGACGCGGAACGGATCATCGTTTCCATGGGGTCGAGCTGCTGCGCCATCGAAGAAACCGTTGATGCGCTGCGTGCGCGCGGCGAAAAAGTGGGCATGGTCAACGTGCACCTGTATCGCCCGTTCCTGCCCGAACGCATGCTGAAGGTGATTCCCTCCACAGTGAAAAAGATCGCTGTTCTGGACCGCACCAAGGAGCCCGGAGCTGTCGAACCCCTGTGCCTGGACGTACGCGATGCCTTTTACGGCAAGGAGAACGCTCCTTTGATCGTGGGCGGACGTTACGGCCTGGCTTCCAAGGATTTCACTCCGGCCAACGCGCAGTCCGTGTTCATCAACCTCGAGCAGGATGCTCCCAGAGACGCTTTCACCGTGGGCATCGTGGACGACGTGACCATGACGTCCCTGCCGGCTCCGGAAAACGAAGTCACCATCGAACAGGAAGGCATGACGTCCTGCAAGTTCTGGGGCTTTGGTTCGGACGGCACCGTGGGCGCCAACAAGAGCGCCATCAAAATCATCGGTGATTACACGGATATGTACGCCCAGGCATATTTTGCGTATGATTCCAAAAAGTCCGGCGGCGTAACCATTTCGCATCTGCGTTTCGGAAAAGAGCCCATCCGTTCTACCTACCTGGTCAACAAGGCTGATTTCATTGCCTGCCACAACCAGGCCTATGTCCATTTGTACGACGTATTGCGCGGCATCAAGAAAGGTGGCACCTTTCTGCTGAACACCATGTGGAGCGACGAGCAGCTCGACACTCAGCTTCCTGCCGCCATGAAACGTGTTCTTGCAGAACGCGAAATCAATTTCTACACAGTCAATGCCATCAGCATTGCCGATGAAATCGGCATTTCAGGGCGTATCAACATGATCATGCAGGCGGCCTTCTTCAAAGTTGCGGACATCATCCCCATTGACGATGCCGTAAAGTACCTGAAGGACGCCGTGGTCAAATCCTACGGCAAGAAGGGTCAGAAGGTGGTGGACATGAACTATGCCGCCATCGACCGGGGCGTTGCCAGCATCCACAAGGTCACGGTTCCGGACAGCTGGAAAGACAGCACGGACGGATCCGCGGCTGCGGAACAGGAATACCCCGAATTCTACAAGAAGGTGGTCATCCCCATGAACCGCCAGGAAGGCGACGACCTGCCTGTCAGCGCCTTCAAGGGCTACGAGGACGGCCGCTGGCCCCTGGGAATCACGGGCTACGAAAAACGCGGCGTTGCCGTACGGACCGCCAAGTGGAATTCCGACAACTGCATCCAGTGCAACCAGTGCTCCTTTGTCTGCCCCCACGCAGTCATCCGCCCCATGCTGGCCACTGCCGAGGAAATCTCCGACGCTCCCGAGGGCTTCCAGACCTTGCCGGCCCAGGGAAACAAGGAAAAATTCTTCCATCTGGCCATTTCCTCCCTGGACTGCACCGGCTGCGGCCTGTGCGTACAGACCTGTCCTGCCAAGGAAAAGGCCCTGGAAATGACTCTGCTGGAAGCACAGCGTCCGCAGTGTGAAAAACTCTGGGAATTCGCCAACGAGCGTATCGGCTACAAGCCTCTGGAAAAGGGCACCAAACTCACCGTAAAGACCAGCCAGTTCCTGCAGCCATTGAACGAGTTCTCCGGCGCATGCGCAGGATGCGGCGAAACCCCTTACGGCAAGCTGGTCACCCAGTTGTTCGGCGACCGCATGATGATGTCCAACGCGGCCGGTTGTTCGACCGTATGGGCTGCAGGCGCTCCCTCCGTATCCTATACGACCAACGCCAAAGGCCAGGGGCCCGCGTGGGGCTTCTCCCTGTTCGAAGATTGCGCCGAGTACGGTTTTGGCATGGCCCTGGGCACCAAGCAGGTGCGCGAGAACGTGGCTGTGGCGGCCGGCAAGGTGCTGGAAGGCGAATATCCCGCTGATCTTAAGGCTGTCGTCAAGGAATGGCTGGACAACATGCAGCTCGGCGACGGCACCCGCGAACGTGCCACGAAACTTGAAGAGGCGCTGGACAAAGCCAAAGGCACCGATCAGCTGCTGAACAAGATGTATGACATGCGGGACTACTTCACCAAGCGTTCGCATTGGGTCTTCGGCGGCGACGGCTGGGCCTACGATATCGGTTACGGCGGTCTGGACCATGTGCTCGCCTTCGGCGAAGACGTCAATGCCCTCGTATTCGATACGGAAGTGTACTCCAACACGGGCGGCCAGGCTTCCAAAGCCACTCCGGCCGGCGCCATCGCCCAGTTCGCTGCCGGCGGCAAGCCCTCTCCCAAGAAAGACCTCGGCATGATGGCCGTAACCTACGGCAACATCTACGTGGCCCAGGTGGCCCTGGGCGCGGACAAGGCCCAGACCCTGCGCGCCTTTGTGGAAGCCGAGGCCTACCCTGGTCCTTCGTTGATCATCGCCTACGCCCCCTGCATCAACCACGGGATCAAAGGCGGCCTGACTCAGGCTCTGAACCAGGCCAAACATGCCGTTGACGCGGGTTACTGGACTCTGTACCGCTTCAACCCGCTGTTGAAGGGAACGGACAAGAATCCATTCTCCCTGGATTCCAAGGCTCCCACGGCAAACTTCCTGGAGCATATCACCACGGAAGTACGTTACTCCGCACTGTACCGTCAGTTCCCGGACAAGGCCGATGCGCTGCTGAAGTACGCTGAGGATGCCGCAAAAGAACGCTATGCCGCCTACGAGCGCATGGCAAAACTGTAAACCCGGTTGGGCCGGGGTAATTTTCCGAATACCTTACCTCGTTGTACCAATCCTTGAACCAGGTCTTGCACGGGACACCGTGCAAGACCTGAACAAAAAAAGGAATTTATTAGTCGGAATAAGTCTAAGGCATGTCTTGATACTATGGTCCACATTAATTTCCAAAAGGAGAACGTGATGAAAGGCAAGCTGTTAACCTGTGTTATGGCTTTGATAGGCGTATTTATGATCGCATCGGTCGCATCCGCGGAAGTGACGATCAAACTTGCTCATTCCTCTCCCGCAACTGCTGACCGGCTCGAAGCAGCATGCCAGGTTTTCAAAAAGTACGTTGAGGAAAAGAGCAACGGCGAAATCAAAGTGAACACTTTCCCGGCCAGCCAGCTTGGAGCCGAACGCGAGCAGTTGGAAGGCGTGCAGATGGGCAGCATCGAAATGGCCGCCCTGAGCGCTGGTCCCTTCCCGACGATTTTTGAGGACATCATGGTTTTCGACATTCCCTACCTGTTCTCCTCGCGTGAAGTCGCGTACGAAGTCATGGACGGACCTGTCGGTGACACATTGAGCAAGAAATTGCTGGACAAAACCGGCGTTCGCTGCCTGGCTTTCGGTGAAAACGGCTTCCGTAACTTCACCACCGCCAACAACGAAGTTCACAATCCCTCCGACCTTTCCGGCCTGAAGCTCCGCGTCATGGAGAACCCCGCACACATGGAAATGGTTCGCCAGCTGGGCGCCATCCCCACTCCCATTCCTTTCTCCGAAGTCTACACCGCACTGTCCCAGGGCGTTGTGGATGGTCAGGAAAACCCCGTATCTCTGATCGAATCCATGCGTTTCAACGAAGTGCAGAAGTACATGGTCGTGGATCAGCACGTTTACAATCCCTACCTGCTGGTCATCAACAATGGTTTCTATGAAGGTCTGAGCGATGCCCAGAAGAAGATCGTGGACGAAGGCGCCAAAGAGTTTGCTGTTGCAGAACGCAAACTCAACGCCGAACAGACTCAGAAGGGCATCGAAAAGATGCAGAAAGACGGCTTGATTGTCACCACCCTGACTCCTGAGGAACATGAGGCTTTCCGCGCCAAGGTACAGCCCGCTGTTATCGAACTGATCAAGAAAACGCTTTCCCCGGAGACGGTGGATGCCTTCATGAAAGAAGTGAATGCAGTTGAAGCCAAGCATGCTAAATAGACATCAAGCTTAATGATACAGAGGGGAGTGCGTCATTGCGCACTCCCCCCCCAAAAGAACAGATTTCCAACGAATGTCCCCGGGCAACTTGTAAGAACGCAGTTTTTCGAACGCCTCCGGCCAAAAGGATGAAGAGCCATGCAGGAAATGATTCAATTGGAAGTGAACGCTGGAATTGCCTCCTTGAGCATTAACAGACCCAAGCAACTGAACAGCCTGAACAGCTCCGTGTTATCCGCCCTGGAAGAAGCGGTGGACCGCATTGCGGCGCAGAGCGACGTCAAGGTCGTGCTTGTGAGCGGCCAGGGAGACAAAGCCTTTGTGGCCGGTGCGGACATAAAGGAAATGCTTTCCAAGACCCCGGCGGAAGGCCAGCAGTTCAGCATTGTCGGACAACGGGTTTTCAGCAAGCTGGAAGCCTTGCCCCAACCTGTAATCGCCGTGATCAACGGGTATGCCCTCGGAGGCGGCTGCGAGCTGGCCTGTGCCTGCGACATTCGCATCGCAGCCGACAACGCGAGCTTCGGCCAGCCCGAAGTGGGCCTGGGCATCACCCCTGGTTTTGGCGGCACGCAGCGGCTGGCGCGTCTGGTTGGACCAGGACGGGCCAAATACCTCATTCTTTCCGGTGAAATAATCCGCGCCCAAGAAGCGTATCAGATCGGCCTGGTTGATCTGCTTGTCCCGGCGGAAGAACTGCAGAGCAAAGCCCAGGCTCTGGCTGAAAAGATTGCGAAGAACGGCACCTTCGCGGTTGCTCAATCCAAACAGGCCATCAATGCCGGACTGGATTCCGGACTTGCAGCCGGATTGAGCTACGAAGCCCAGGCTTGTGGGATGTGTTTTTCTCATCCGGACCAGAAAAAATTCATGCAGGCCTTTGTAGACAAGAAAAAATAGCAGGCCTCTGTTCCCGGAGAGTTTCTCGCCAAGCGGCGTGACGTGCCTGAAGAGAAACATACTCCCGATAACGCCCCTGAATAACCGGGTACGGCTCTAATGGGGACAGAGAACTATTACCTAAAATTTACGCATAAGTTTCCTCCGCAGGCAAAAATGCCCACCGGCGGAAACAGGATCAAACAGATAAAACGAGGAATAGATATATGAGCACCATTCTGGTCCTTGGAGCTGGAACCATGGGAGCAGGCATCGCGCAAACAGCTGCTCAAAGCGGGCACACCGTGCTTCTGCGAGATACGGAGCAGCGTTTTGTGGATGGCGGCCTGGCCCGCATAGGCAAGGCTCTGGGAAAGCTGGCAACCAAAGGCAAGATCTCGGCCGAAGATGAAGCCGCAATCATGGGCCGCATCAAGGGCATCACGTCCCTGTCCGAAGTCGGCCCCGTGGATGTGGTCATCGAGGCCATCATTGAAAATCTCGAGGTGAAGCAAAAGGTTTTCGGCGATCTGGAAGCGCTGCTGCCCGAAACCACCATTTTCGCCTCCAATACCTCCAGTCTGAGCATCACGGCCATAGGCGGGGGCACCAGGCATCCGGAGCGCGTCATCGGCATGCATTTTTTCAACCCGGTGCCGGTGATGAAACTGGTGGAGGTCATCAAGGGATCCTCCACTTCGGACAGCGCCTGCGCGACCATCAAGGCCCTTGCCGAATCCATGGGCAAGGTTCCGGTCATGGTGGATGAGGCGCCCGGATTCGTGGTCAACCGCATCCTGATTCCCATGATCAACGAGGCCGCCTTTATTCTGAACGAAGGAGTGGCGAGCGCCGAGGACATCGACGCCTCCATGTGCATGGGCGCCAACCATCCCATGGGGCCGCTGGCTCTGGGAGACCTGGTCGGACTGGATGTCTGCCTGGCCATCATGGAGGTGCTCTACAACGAGTTTGCGGACGGCAAATACCGCCCAGCCCCTTTGCTGCGCAAGCTCGTACGCGCGGGAAAGCTGGGCCGCAAAACCGGCGAGGGATTCTTCGTCTACAACAAGTGACGAAACGGGGCCCAGCAATGCGGCTCCTGCTGCCAGAGCGTGCTGTCGAATCTTCCGCGTTCTGGAAAATATGAGAAGAAGCAGAGGAAAGTCATGAACGATGCAGTCATAGTCAGTGCGGTACGGACCCCCACAGGTAAGTTCGGCGGCAGTCTGTCCGGATTCAGCGCGCATAAGCTGGGCGCCGAGGTCATCTCGGAAGCCATTGCCCGCGCGGGTATAGAAAACGATCTGGTTGATGAAGTCATCATGGGCAACGTGCTGCAGGCAGGGCAGGGGCAGAACCCCGCCCGCCAGGCCAGCATGGAAGCCGGAATTCCTTATCAGAAACCGGCCTGGACCCTGAACAAGGTCTGCGGCTCGGGTTTGAAGACCATTGCCCTGGCAGCGCAGGCCATCGAGGCCGGCGACTCCAAGTGCGTTGTGGCCGGCGGCATGGAAAGCATGACCAACGCTCCCTACCTGGTGGACAAGGCCCGCTGGGGCGCCCGCATGGGGGACACCACCTTTGTGGACGTGATGATTCACGACGGTCTTTGGGAGGCCTTTTACAACTATCATATGGGCATCACGGCGGAAAATGTGGCCGAGAAATACGGCATCACGCGTGAGGATCAGGACATCATGGCCAGTGATTCGCAGCGCAAAGCCGCGGAAGCCGTAGCCTCCGGCGCCTTTAAGGAAGAGATCAAGCCCCTGACCATCAAGGAAAAGAAATCCGAGCGGATTTTCGATACGGACGAGTCCCCGCGTCCGGATACCACCTTTGAAAAACTCTCCGGACTGCGTCCGGCTTTCAAGGAAAACGGCACGGTCACCGCGGGCAATGCCTCGGGCATCAACGACGGCGCCGGCGCCATGGTGGTAATGGACGCCTCTCTGGCCGAATCCCTGAAGCTCAAGCCCCTGGCCCGCATCGTTTCCTATGCGGCCGGCGGCGTGGACCCCGCGTTCATGGGCATCGGCCCCGTACCTGCCACGCTGAACGCTCTGGCCAAGGCCAAAATGGACGTTTCCGACCTGGATCTGATCGAGGCCAACGAAGCCTTTGCCGCGCAGTTCATCGCCGTGGGCAAGGAACTGCATTTCGATCTTTCCCGTGTGAACATCAACGGCGGAGCCATTGCCCTCGGCCACCCCATCGGGGCGAGCGGCACACGGATTCTGACCACTTTGCTGTACGCGCTCAAGCACAAAGGGCTCAAGCGCGGACTCGCCACACTTTGCATCGGCGGCGGCCAGGGTATGGCCATGATTGTTGAACGTATCTGACGGCAAAGGGCAACAATAAGCCTTCGGCAGCCCAGCCCCCTTTGCACGGCAAGACAAAGGGGGGTTGGGAAGCCTCAAAGGATTCGCCCGCGGATTCATTGCCAACAACGGGATGCGGTGCCAGAGCCGCACAGACACTACGGAGCAAAACACCATGATGACGGCACAAGAATATATTCAGTCCCTGCGCGATCTGCGCCCCAGACGCGTGTACATTTTCGGCAGGCCTATTGACGATCCCGTGGATCATCCGCTGATCCGCCCCTCGATCAACTGCTGCGCCATGACCTACAAACTCGCTGAAAAGCCCGAGCACCAGCATCTGATGCTGGCCAAGTCCCACTTGACGGGCAAGATGGTCAACCGCTTCACCCACGTCCACCAGAGCACCGAAGACCTCCTCAACAAGGTCAAGATGCAGCGCCTGGTGGGTCGTATGACGGGTTCCTGCTTCCAGCGCTGCGTGGGCATGGACGCCATCAACGCGGTTTACAGCACCACCTTTGAAATGGATAAGAAGCACGGCACCGAATATCACGAGAGATTCAAGGCCTACCTGGCGGAATGTCAGGAAAAGGACTGGACCGTGGACGGCGCCATGACCGATCCCAAGGGCAATCGCGGCGCTGCTCCCAGCGGCCAGGCCGATCCGGACATGTTCCTCCGCGTGGTGGAACGGCGCGAGGACGGCATCGTGGTCCGCGGCGCCAAGATGCACCAGACCGGCGCATTGAATTCCCACGAAGTGCTGGTCATGCCCACCCTGACCATGCGCGAAGCCGACGCAGACTATGCCGTGGCCTTTTCCGTTCCCGCCGATGACCCCAGCATCCTGTACATCTACGGACGCCAGGCCAGCGATACGCGCAAAATGGAGAAGACCAAGATTGACGTGGGCAACCTGAACTACGGCGGACAGGAAGCCATCGTCATTTTCGAAGATACCTTCGTGCCCTGGAAAAACGTCTACATGTGCGGCGAGTATGATTACTCCGGCGTGCTGGTAGAACGTTTCGCAGGGTTCCACCGCCAGTCCTACGGCGGCTGCAAATCCGGCAACGGCGACGTGCTCATCGGCGCCGCCCAGGCCATTGCCGAATACAACGGATGCCCCAAGGCTTCCCATATCAAAGACAAGATCATCGAGATGGTTCATCTCAATGAGACCATATACTGCGGAGGCATCGCATGTTCGTCCGAAGGACGTCCCACAGCGTCCGGCGGATACATCATAGACATGCTGCTTGCCAATGTCTGCAAGCAGAACGTTACCCGCCTGCCTTATGAAATCGCCCGCCTTGCCCAGGACATCGCAGGTGGACTCATGGTCACCATGCCTTCCAACGAGGATTTCGAATCCGAGGAAGTAGGCGAATGGTGCCGGAAGCTGATGGTGGGAGATCCCGCTTTTACGGTTGAGGAGCGCCAGCGCATGTTGCGGCTGATCGAAAGCATGACTGTGGGGTCCATTGCTGTCGGCTACCTGACCGAGTCCATGCACGGGGCGGGATCCCCCCAGGCTCAACGTATCATGATCGGGCGACAGGCCGACATGGAGTTCAAGAAAAAGCTGGCTCGCCGCCTCTGCGGTATCGATGACGACGATCTTCTGCCCACTGGGTAGGACAGAAAGGACACACTCCGGTCAGGGGAGGGTCAGGGCCCCCTCTCCTGGCAAAAAAACAATTGTATTGCCATGAATGTACTAGGAATTCGATATTGCGGCGGCTGCAGAGAAGTCTACGACAGAGTCGGTTGGCTGACTCAGTTGCTGGAAGAATTGCAAAAAAAAGGCTGCAACGTGTTGCCAGAATATGATTTAACGCAGTTTCCAGAAGTCGGGTTAGTCATTTGTGGTTGTGAAACACAATGCCTGGCACAGTCCTCACAGTTGCCAATGCATTGGCATTCCGTTGGACCTAATAACACTTTTGATAACGATTATTCATCATTGGATGTAATTTTACAAGTAATCTTTGATGAACTACATTGCACCTGCAAAAAATAAGCATGTATAGGGAATCTTTTAGGCATCATCACCTTTGCAATTTGTAATCTTGCAATAAAAAACTCACTGGAAGGTATGGTCATGCAAGAGACAATACGAAAATTAGAGAATAAGCTTGTACGCATAGAGGAATTTCTATGCTCAACGCTGCTATTCGCAATGATTCTTGTAACCCTGTGGGGTGTGTTCGAACGATTCGTTCTGCACATCGGAATGGGATGGACCGATGAAGTGGCGCGTTACGTCAGCATCTATGCTGTGTTCATCGGCGCCAGCCTCGGGGTGTACAAAAGCGCGCACATCGGTGTTGATGTTTTTGTGCGTATTTTGCCGAAAAACATGACAAAGACCATGTCCATTATCACCTTCGCCCTGTCGGGTATTTTTTGCGGAACCATCGCCTGGACAGGAATGTCGTTCTTTTTGCGCCTCCAGGCTTCGCATCAGGTTTCCACCGCGCTCCGTTTCCCCATCTGCTGGGTGTTCATCGCCATCCCCATCGGCTGTTTTCTGATGATGCTGCACTACATTGCACGGATCATTGTGGACGAATCCGAAGTTGCACAGGAAGAAAGCTGTCCGAAGGAGATGCTGTAATGGGTGAAATACTGATTATCTCGCTGATTGTATTGATTGTCCTCAATGTGCCCATCGCACTGAGCATAGGCTTTGCCAGTTTCATCGCCATCTGGACCGTGGGCAAGGTACCCCTGTTTCTGATCAGCCAGCGGATGTTTTCCGGCTGCGACTCCTTTCCTTTGCTGGCCATTCCCCTGTTCATGGTCGCCGGCGGACTGATGGACCGAGGCGGCATTTCCAAGCGGCTCATCGATTTTGCCACTGCGTTCGTCGGCCACGTATACGGCGGTCTGGGCATCATCGCCATCATGGCCTGCATGTTCTTCGCGGCCATTTCCGGTTCGGCGCCCGCCACTGTGGTGGCCATCGGCTCCATCATGATTCCGGCCATGATCCAGTCCGGCTACGACAAGAGCTTTTCCGTGGCCCTGCTGGCCGCGGCGGGAACCATCGGCGTGGTCATTCCGCCGAGCATTCCCTTTGTCACCTACGGCGTCACCATGAACAGTTCCATCGGCAAGCTGTTCGCGGCCGGTATGATTCCCGGTATTCTGATGGGCCTTTCGCTGATGTTCGTCTGCTATATCATCAGCAAGAAGAACGGCTACCGTGCGGACGCCATGGAACGCATGGGTAAATGGGCCGCCCTGAAGGAATCCTTCTGGTGCCTGTTCATGCCCATCATCATTCTGGGCGGCATCTACGGCGGCGTGTTCACCCCCACCGAAGCCGCGGGCGTTGCCTGCCTCTACGCCATGATCATCGGGCTCTTCGTGTACAAGGAGCTCAATTTCAAAGCCCTGTACGAATGTCTGCACTGCGCGGCCGTGCCGTCCGCAATGGTCATGATCATCATTGCCTGCGCCACCGCCATGGGCTGGATCACCACCGCCGAGCAGATTCCCCAGACCGTGGCCAGCTATATGACCGGCATCACCGAATCCAGGTTCATTATGCTGCTGATGCTCAACATCTTCCTGCTGTTCGTGGGCTGCCTGATGGAACTCAACGCCGCCATCATTCTGCTCGGCCCCATTCTGCTGCCGCTGCTCGGACAGTATCACATCGATCCGCTGCACTTTGGCGTGGTCATGGTTGTGAACCTTGCCGTTGGCCTGCTGACTCCGCCCCTGGGCGTCAACCTGTTCGTGGCCAATGGTCTGCGGCGCGATGTGGAATTCAAGTCGATTATCGTCAGGTCGTTCCCGATGTTGATGATTCTATTCGCACTGATCCTCTTGCTTACGTATGTTCCTCAGGTATCTTTGTTCTTGACACAGTTCGTATAGTAGTTGCTAAGAGCGGAAATACACGACGAGGACATATGAAAATGACGAACTTGAATTCCTTAACCAAACGACAGGTGGCGCATGGCTGACAAGCGATACGTACAAAGTGTGATCAAGGCCTTGAGCATCATTGAACTGCTCGGGGAACACGGCGAACTGGGAGTTACGGACATCAGCACCCAACTGGGGTTCGACAAGAGCACCACGTTCAGGCTGCTGGCCACGTTGAAAGAGCGCAATTTCATCGTGAGCGATCCCAAGACCCAGCTGTATTCCAACTCCACCAAGCTCTTTGCCCTGGGGCAGAGCGTTCTGCGCAGGTCGAATTTCGGCCCGCAGATCAAGGTCGAGTTGAAGAAGCTGATGGAACTTACGGGCGAAACCGTGAACTTCAGCATCCCCGATGGATTGGAAGTGGTCTACATCGACAAATACGAGACCGCCGACATGCTGAAACTTGTGGTCAAGGTCGGACAGCGGCGCCCCATGTACTGCACCTCCGCGGGCAAGGCCATCATGGCCTACTATGACAGGCAGTATGTGGAGAACCTTTGCGACAGGTTCCAGTTCGTCAAACATACGGAGTTTACGATTACGGACAAACAGACCCTGCTGAAGGAGTTGGATTTGATCCGCGAGCGGGGCTACAGCCTTGATAACCAGGAGCATTGTCTGGATATACGGTGCGTTGCCATCCCCATTCTGGACAAGAGCAACGAACCCCTGGCCGCTGTGAGTATTTCCATGCCGCAGTTCCGCTACGAGGCGGACACCTCGCGCCAGGACAAATGCATCAAGGCTTTGCTGGATGCGTCGGAATCTTTGTCAAAAACCTTTTTAGGTTCTTAGCTTACGGCTGAAAGCCGCAAAAAGATACCATACTCGTCAAGGAGTTTCATATGTCCAGATTCAAGATTGTGAATGTCGAACCCTATGGTGAAGATTACAGCATTGAAGAAAAAGTCGCCAAAGAACTCGATGCGGAAACCGTTTTCATCAAGACCATTGATTATGACGCCATCTACAAGGAAATTCCGGACTGCGACGCCCTGGTCATCCAGTACCTGCAGATCAACGACGATCTGCTGGACCGCATGCCCAAGTGCAAGATCATCGTCCGTTCGGCCATCGGCGTGAACAATATCGACCTGGAAGCCTGCGCCAAACGCGGCGTGATGGTGGCCAACGTTCCCGACTACATGCAGGGCGAAGTGGCCGACCACATCATGAGCATGTTCCTGTCCATCAACCGCCGGGTGCTCCACCTTAACAAGCGCGTACGCGAAGGGCACTGGGATGCGGCCGATGCGCGCCCCATCCATCTGCTGAAGACCCAGTCCATGGGTATCGTGGGCTGCGGCCAGATCGGCCAGATGACCGCCAAGCGCGCCCAGGGCTTCGGCATGAAGATCTACGGCTATGACCCGTACCTGCCCAAGGAAGTGTTCGCGGCACGGGACATCACGCCTGTGGATACCATCGACGGTCTGTTCGACCTGGCCGACCATATCTCCATCCACATGCCCCTGACTCCCGAGACCGAACATATGGTCAATTACGAGCGCCTCTGCCGCCTCAAACCCCACAGCATCGTAATGAATTCCTCGCGCGGCCCCATCGTCTCCAACGACGATCTCTACAAGGCCCTGAAGGAAGGAAAGATCTTCGGCGCGGCCCTGGATGTTCTGGAAGTCGAACCCCCGGAACAGCCCATCCCGCTGGCCGAGTTCGACTCCGTACTGTTCTCTCCCCACGTTGGCTACTACTCCGAGGAAGCGCTGGAAAACATGAAGCGCAAGTCCTTTGAGGAAGTTGTCCGCACCACCAAGGAAGGACAGCCCAAGCATTGGGTAAACAAGAAGTTCTTCAATAATTAAGGATTCCTGCCAGGCCATAGCCATGGCGGTGGACCAGGCGTGACGGTGCGGCTGTGCAGCCCATGCATCTGTATCTCCGACTATCGCAGTACCGTCACGTTGCATACTCTCTCCTTGCCTGACAAGGAGTCCTCCCAAGCCGGCGTCACAAGCCTCCCAACGGCATTCATTCCGGGAATGCCGCTGAAACAAATCTTGTGACGCCGGTTTTTTTATTCCGCCCGTCCCCTGGGTAAACTTTACATATTTGTTTACCTATCATCCTGGTCGGCATTATGCCTCCTGCCCAGTATTTACCGAATCCAAAGGCTTTCTATGAATATATGCTTGTTTACATTCAATCAGCTTATCTTCTCGATAAGGCTTTTATTTATATGTTTTTTAAATTTGACCAAATATCGAAAATTGTGATTATTCATGGCGTACTTATTTAAAATGCTTTGAAGCTTACAAAAAAAATCGGGGTGCGGCTGTGTTTGTGGGCATTGATGTGGGCTCTCGTACGAGCAAAGTGGTCATACTGGACAACGGCCGCATACTTGCCAGCGCTATTCAGGATACGGGCGCCAGGCCGGGCGATACGGGAAAACGCATTCTGGATGCAGTTCTTCAGCGCACGGGCAGATCGTCCGGCGAGATTCGCAGAATTGTGGGCACGGGCTACGGCCGGGTGTCCATGCCCTTTGCGGACCAGACCCTGACCGAACTGAGCTGCCACGGCATGGGTACCCATTTTCTCAATCCCGCCATACGTACGGTCATCGACATCGGAGGTCAGGACAGCAAGGTCATTCGTCTCGATGACGAGGGCAACATGGTGGACTTCATGATGAACGACAAGTGCGCCGCAGGTACGGGGCGTTTTCTGGAAGTTGCTGCCAGGGCGCTGGAAGTGGACCTGGACGGCCTGTCCGAAGCAGCACTACAGGCCGATGCCCCCTGCGAGATCAACAGCATGTGCGCCGTGTTCGCGGAGTCGGAAATCATCTCCCTGCTGGCGTCGGGGCAGCGCATGGAGAACATCGCAGCCGGTTTGAACAGGGCCTTTGCGCACCGTCTGAGCGCCATGGCCAGGCGCGTGGGAGTAAATCCTCCCGTGGCTTTCGTGGGCGGAGTCGCCAAGAATCATTCCCTGGCAAAGGAGATAAGTGTCTGTCTGGACGTTCGTCTGACACCGCTCGAGGTGGATCCTCAACTCGTCGGCGCGTTGGGCGCCGCAGTGGTCGGGAGCCGTTCCATGTAAAACGATGTGGAAACTTTCCTGGGAGAATCTATGGATTTCAACGTTCAGGAAACCATTCAGGAAGTCAGGACCAATTTCGCGCTGTCTCTGGAGATGGCCAGGGACGAAGGTAAACAAGTGGTGGGCTGTCTTTGCTCCTACAGCCCCGTTGAACTGATCCTTGCCGCGGGAGCCATTCCCGTGGGCCTTTGCGGTACCACCCTCGAACCCATTGCCAAGGCGGAGGAAATCCTCTCCGTGGACCAGTGCCCCAAGGTCAAAGCCACCTTTGGAAGGGCTGTTTCAGGCACCTGTCCGCTGTTCCCTCTTGCAGACTGCATCATCTCCGAAACTACCTGTGACGGCAGGAAAAAAATGTACGAACTGCTCGGGCGGTACACACCGCTGCTGGTCCTGGACCTGCCGCAAAAACCGGAGGAGCCCGAAGCGCTGGTGCATTGGTTTGCCGAGGTGATGAAAGCCAAGCAGTTTCTGGAAAAACAGCTTGGCGTCCGCATCACAGATGACGACCTGCGGCGCGCCATCCGCCAGGGCAATGAGCAGCGCCAATTGATGACCAGGATCTATGCCGCCTTCCGCCACAGTCTCCCTCCGAGCACGGGGCTGGATTTCGTCAACGTCACCTCCGCTTTGAAATATTATACGGATCACGATGCGTATGTCGCGCTGCTGCGGGAGTTCGCAGAGGAGCTGGAGTCCCGCAATGCTCAAAATCTTTCTCCCTGCGAGGCCGGCAGGCCGCGGATTCTCTGGACTGGCCTGGGCAGCAGCCTGGGCTGCAACAAGGTGCTGCGCCTGCTGGAAGAGGCGGGCGGGGGTGGTGGTCTGCCAGGAAGGCTGCGGCGGTGTCACCCGTACGGAGGATCTCATCAACGAATCCCTGCCGCCCCTGGAAGCCATCGCGGAGCGCTATCTCCGGGTCACCTGCGCCTGCATGACCCCCAACAACCAGCGTTTTGTCGATCTGGAAAGGCTGGCGGAGGAATATGAAGCGGACGGGGTCATCGATCTGGCCTGGCAGTTCTGCCAGCCCTTCGAAATTGAGTCCTGCCGTGTCAGGGAACTGGTCAGGGACAAGCTCGGTCTGCCTTTCCTGCATGTGGTGACTGATTATTCCGAACAGGACCAGGGACAGCTCAAGGTACGTATCGAGGGGTTCATGGAACAGGTACGGACACTGAAAAACAAGAAAATGAGAGTCTGCGCATGAACATCGCACCAAGTACCCCGACAAAGGTAAAGCCCATGATCCGGGCCAGGGATGTTTGCAAGGTTTTCAGCGGCGGCAAGGGCGAGGATGTCACCGCCGTGCAAAAGGTCAGCCTGGATATTGCCCCGCGCGAATTCGTGGCGGTTATCGGCCCTTCAGGCTGCGGCAAATCCACTTTCATGATGATGGTTGCGGGCCTGGTGGATGCCACCTCGGGCGAACTGTACCTGGAAGACGATCGGGTAAAGGGCCCGGACACCCGCTGCGGCGTGGTGTTTCAGGAATACCTGCTGTTCCCCTGGAAAACAGTCAAGGGCAACGTGGGCTTCGGGCCTTCCTTGCGGGGCGTTTCCAAAAAGGAACAGGAGAGCCGGTGCCGCCATTTCATCAAGCTGGTCGGGCTGGAAGGTTTTGAAGACCACTATCCGCATGAGCTTTCCGGAGGCATGCGCCAGCGCGTGGCTATTGCCCGGGCCCTGGCCAATGATCCGAGCGTGCTGCTCATGGACGAACCCTTTGGTTCGCTGGACGCTCTGACCAGGGAAAGCCTGCAGACCGAACTTCTGCGGATCTGGAGCGAAACCACCTGCACGGTGCTGTTTGTCACGCACAGCATTGTGGAGGCCGTTTACCTGGCTGATCGGGTCGTGGTCATGAGCAAAAGGCCGGGGCGCATCAAGGAGACCCTGACCATAGATCTGCCCAGGCCGCGGACGCGCGAGATGACAACAACCCAGGCGTTCAGAGAGTACGAAATGACTCTCAGGAGTATGGTATGGACGGAAGTGTAAGCGAATCTGTTGGCAAAACGGCTGAGATTGAAAGCGCCCGTCATCTGCACGGGCTGTTCAAAGCCATTTGGGGAAAACTGGGCTCCTGGAATTACCGCAAGTTCGTATCCCCGCTGCTGCTGCTGGCCATCTGGGAGCTGGTGGCCCGGATGGGCTGGGTGCCGCGCTGGTTTCTGCCAGTGCCCACGGACGTCCTGAAAACGCTGCTGGACATCACTCTTTCCGGAACCCTGCTGGATCATGTGGCCATCAGCATGGTGCGCGCCACCATCGGGTATGTGATGGCCGCCGTGGTGGGGGTATCCCTGGGGCTGCTCATTGCCTGGTCCAAGGTCATGGAGGATTTTTTCGATCCGCTCATCGAGCTGATCCGGCCGTTGTCCACCTTTGCCCTGATTCCCATCTTTTTTCTCTGGTTCGGCATCGGAGAAGAGTCCAAGGTCATGATCATTTTCAAGTCCTGCTTTTTTCCCATTGCCTTGAACACCATCGCCGGCATCAAGGGTGTGGACAGAAAACTCGTCGACGCGGCGCGTTCCCTCGGTGCCAGCCAGCGTCAGCTCTGGACGCGCGTACTGATCCCCGCGGCCATGCCCATGATCATGACCGGGCTGCGCATTTCCACGGCGCTTTCCATGATGTCTCTGGTGGGGGTGGAGATGCTGGCCAGTGATTCCGGAATCGGATTCCTGGTCATCGATGCGCAGCGTACTTTTGATACCGAACTGGTTTTCGCGGGAATTCTCGTTCTTTCCATCATTGGTTTCACCCTGGACCGTATAGCCAGGTTGATTCAGCAGAGGATCCTCTGCTGGCATGTAGAAACCTCGCTGGGGGGTTCCTGAGGCTCAACCCCGGCAAAACTTCCATTATGAGAGGTGACTATGAAACTAGCACTGCGGTATGGCCGTACGCTCTGCCTCATTGGCATGCTCCTGCTGCTTCCCTGCCTGGTTCAGGCGGCGGATGCGCAGCAGGAGCAGGGCGAGCTGCCCACGGTCAAGGTCGTCTACTGGCGAAGCATCGACGACCTGCCTTTTTATGTGGGTGTGGAAGAAGGATTTTTCAAGGAATGCGGCGTCAATGTGGAGCTCGTATTCATCAAGGGCGAGCAGAACTGTCTAGCCGCATCGCTGCGTGGGGATGTGGACGGCGGCTACATTTCTCTTGCCTCATTGTGCAAACTGGCGGAACGCGATCTGCCCATCAAGGTTGTCGCCTGGATGGGCCATGCGCACCCCGGCACCAAATGCGGCATTCATGTAGGCAAGGACACAAAGTACCAGGAACTCAGTGATTTGAAAGGAATACGTGTAGCGTCTGGCTCGGGGATCAATCCTAAAACCATGCTTCGACACGCCGTGGGGCTGGGCGGGTACGACATGAAGGACATCCGTCCGCTCTGGGGAGCCGAACCGGACAACCCCATGCAGTACGAGGCTGCGCTCAGGTCCGGGAGCCTGGACGCCTTTGTCGTCTGAGACCCCATCGCTGCCATGCTGGAGTCGCATGGCGCCAGTCGGATTTTGGCCTCTTTTCACGATATCGTGCCCAACTGGGTATTCGCCGGGTTGTATTTTACTGATGAGTATCTTGCCGAAAACGGAGAGTCCGTCCGCAAGGTACTTCAAGGATTGATTAAATCTTTTGAGTTCATCAAAGAGCATGAAACCCGGGCCCGCAAACACATTCCCAAGTATACGCAAATCGACGAAGATGTGTGCATGATCTGCGCACTCAGGGAATACCAGCTCATAGAACCTGTCGAACGTCTGAACCGTCAGCGAGATATCATGGTGGATTACGGGATGCTGAAAAAACGCATCGATATCACCTCCATGCTGGATTATTCGTATCTTCCGGAAGATGTACAGCAATGATCGGTGGCGCGGCACCCCGGCCGCGCGCCGGATGATATACGCAGCTCTGGCTATGGCTAGGATTTCGAGCTGTCAGCTAACCAGCCGCGGAACCAGCGAAAATGGAAGCGCGGCTAACCGGACTGGATGACAACATGCACAAGAGATTCATTGCTATCGTCGCGGCCATCTTGGCCCTGGCGTTGGTAAGCGAGGCACATTGCGCTTCGCGCTATCAGGACGGTTTCCGGGGCATAGCCTGGGGAACCACCAAGGAAAAACTGCCGGATCTGGGCTTGTCGGAAAAGAGCCTGAATAGGATCTATAAAACAGGCCCTTCGGCCGTGATTTTCATGGAAGGAAAAGGAAACCTGGATCTTTCGCTGGACGGCGTGCCGCTGCTGTCCCTTTTCCTGCGTTTCAACGACATGGCCTTTTACGGCTTTGATATGGTTTTCAAGGCAGAATATGCTGAAAAAGTACGCTCCATCATGGAAACGGACATGCAGACTCCGGGCGAAAAAACCGATGACGGCTATTCCTGGAAAAAGGATGGCCTGAACGTGATCGTCACGGACCGCGAACTTATGGTGGTCAAGGAATAGCTGTTGTGTCGGGGCTCCCGCTGCGCACGGCGGCAAACGTGCGCGGCGGGAAGCCGCAAATGCAGTTCTCAATTAATAGTACGAGTTCATGAGTGGAAAAGGCAACGGATACCTGTTTGCGCCTGCCGTCTATCCCGCAAGATTCATTTGAGATTGATACAGATCTAGTAAATTTCCCATCCACGTCCAGTATAAAGCGAGTACATTGAGAATAAGACCTATGAATATAATAATATAAGAAAATTTTGTGCTTTTGTTAAGAAAACAGGTAAAAGCAAAAAAGGATATTGCCATTGAATAAATGCCGATTAAATTTTGAAGGCTGATTTGTATTTTTAGGTCAACATGATATAAAGAAACAACATATCCCAAAAGAGCAGAGACCAGAGCAAAGGGCATTAATGCTACACAGCAACGTACGCACATGAAGTACGAAGGACGTGGTCTGGTCAGGCTCGTGATAGCCTTGATTATCAGGGCAGCCACAAAGAGCTGGATAAACGGGTCTATAAGCGTAAATGCAGAAAATTTTGCGGCGGGCTTTGCGAGTTGCAAGTGGAAAAATAACTCGGAAATGTATCCATAAATCAAAGCCCGCACCATGGGGTCCCACCGAGGTGCGGTTTCGGGCATTGTGGAAAAATATTCTTTGGGACTTATTATAACCTTATATGTGTCTATATATAATTGTTTGATAAAATGTAGCATGGTGATGAAGTACTGCCCGTACTGTTCAATGTCAACAGGTTGGTGCATATTTATGCAGGCTTGATTCTATCAGTTCCGATAGCTGTCGGGAGTTCATGGTGGCCAGAGAGCGGCTGTTCTGAAAAGCTGTCGCCGCAAAGGCATTACATGGGTGTGACGTGGAGCCGGGATGACGGGCGTGTTGAAAGAATAATGGTATGAAGGAACATACGCGATGATACGATTGTTGGACAGCACCTGTTGAAATAGCTAAGTGAACAGGCTATGGAAAATAGAGAATTACAATACAAAGACTATTTCAATCAGGCAATTGATCATGAAAACAAGACTTGTATGGATTCTCAAAAAAATTCTCAGCCTTTATTATTTTGCTTTCATGTGTTCATTTGTATACTACTCTACTAAAAAATCGATAAATGCATGTATTGATTTTCCTGAAATAGCTAATTGGTGCATTCTCTATCTTTGTTTCAATGCGATTCAGATTTTAATGATTGTATTGATATATCTAAAAAAAGAAATTGCCACGTATATTTTTATTTCCTTTGTACTTTGTGAAGTCATTCTGCCAAGCGCAATAATTTTTGTTCTGGGTATAAAAGAGCATTTGCGTGATGCTCTGTACATTTCGCTGATTGGACTCTGGGCCTTCCTGACCTGTCTGGGCATGATGTTCAAGGCGCGCAAACAGGCGCTGGAGAAGAAAAACACCGGCTTCAGCTGGAGTCAGTGGTGAGCGTTTTTTGCGTTGTTCGCCTGGCTGGTTTCGGTTACCCGCGATGCAGGACGTAGATGAGATAGGCGGCGTAGGTGAGTACGAACAGGGCGCCCTCCCATCTGTCCACTTTGTGTCTTTTGCCGGTGAAGGTGAAGATAAAAAAAACGCATGTGGCCACGGTCAGAATGGAAACGTCCACGATCAGGGCCTGATTGCATTTCAGCGGAGTGATCAGGGCTGAAAGGCCCAGGATCCACAGAATATTGAAGATGTTGGATCCCACGACGTTGCCCACGGCCATATCCGCGTTGCCTTTCAGGGCGGCAACCAGCGAAGTGGCGAATTCCGGAAGCGAAGTGCCCACGGCCACAATGGTCACGCCGATCAGCGCCTGGCTCATGCCCAGTGACAACGCCAGGGCAGTGGCTCCCCTGACTATCCAGTCGCCCCCGAAATACAGACCGAGAAGCCCCAGGATGACCAGCGCCAGGGCTTTGAATACGGGGTCCTGCTGCTGCGCGGCGTCGTCATGCACTTCTTCTTTTTTGAGAGTTGAAAAAACGTAATAGAGGTAGACCAGAAAAAACATGATGAAGGCAATGCCCTCGCCACGGGAAATGGTCGCGGACGGTTCGTTGGAAAGAAAGGTGTCGCTCATGAACGCCAGAAGAACCACTGTGCCCATCAGGGAAAAAGGAATTTCCTTCCAGCGGATACTGGTTTGCATTTCCAGCGGCTGGATGACGGCGCAAAGACCCAGAATCAACAGCAGGTTGACCATGTTCGAGCCCACCACATTGCCCAGGGCCACATCGTCGATTCCCCGTGACGCGGACAGTAGCGAAACCACCAGTTCGGGCAGGGACGTGCCCATGGCCACCACGGTGAGTCCGATCACCAGATCGGAGATGCCGAAACGGGCGGCAATGCTGCTCGACCCCCGTATCAGAAAGTAGGCGCCCAGTATCAGGGCCGGAAAGCCGAAAACAAGGTATGCCGCTGTCATGTTATGATCTTTTCCTTTAATTCTTTCAGAAAAACTTCGTATTTCATTTCAAAAAGATAGCTCATGGACGCAAGACGGGCCAGCGCATTCAGGTTCGAATCCTTTTGCGAGGCTCTTTTGATTCGTTCAATTATCAGGGAAAGCGTATCGAACAATATCGTGAATTCAGATTTGATTGTACTCGAAATATCAACGCTGTTGCAGCCTTCAATCAAAAATGTTCTGGAAAGATAAGAAGACAGAAGCGTATAGAACATTTCCAGATGCCCATGTTGCAATCTGTAATAGTCCCAGGATCATTTGTATTTGTTGAATTTGCTGCAGCCGGAAAAGACAAGGCTTGCAAAAAACAAGATCGAAAGTCCTTCCTGGGCTGTTGTGCATCTCGAAATGATGTTTTCGGCAGATGTGATTGTGGTCAGGGAGATTCTTTCGATGGAACTGATGCTGGAAAAAGAGCTGACCGAAGAGTAGAGTCCGAGGGCGGCTTTGCAATATTGCAATCCCGACTTCGCATAGACGCAATCCGGGCAGATATTGTTTTCCAGGAGCACCCACTCCGGAGGAATGCTCTTTTCAAAGTGTGTGACCCAGTTGAAGTCGGAATCAAGTCTGAATACATCGACGATTCCTTCATCAGTAGTTGCGACAAAAACGAGTTCCGTCATGGTTCTGTCCCGACTCAAATGTTAGGCGTCACAACAGGATTGACCTGCTCAGATCGGATCGAAATGCCGCCGGGTACAACCATGCCCCGAATCGGTCAGGCCATCGGGCCACAGATAAATTGTTCCGGCGTATTCGGCAGGAGAACAGATTCCATTACCTGCTTTTTTTACCAGATACATTTGTATTGCGTTTGGAACAACGCGTCAATCATTGACAATGACGTGGCAGGGCGAACCGCTGCCTGTAGGCCGAGGGCGTGCTGCCCAGAATCCGCTTGAACAGTTTCCGAAAGGCGCTGTAGTCCGCGTATCCCACGGATTCGGCGATCTGTTCCACGTTTTTGTCCGTGCTTTCCAGCAAAGTCTGGGCTGCCTGGATGCGCAGTTGCTGCAGGTATTGGAGCGGGGTTTTGCCTGTGGCCGCGCGGAAGCGCCGCAGAAAGGTCTTTTCCCCCAGGGCGGCCTGCTGCGCCATATCCCGTACGCGCAGGGCTTCCGCATGGTGCGTTTCCAGCCAGGATTGCGCCTTGAGGACGGCGGCATCGCCGTGGTTTTTGCGGAACCCGCCCAGGCCGTAGGGCGTCTGGTATTCGCGGTGCGGATCCATGAGCATGATCTTGGCGCACTGCAGGGCTGTTTCGCGCCCCGCGTATCTGGCCACCAGATGCAGGGCCAGATCCATCCAGGCGGAGACGCCCCCGGCGCAGATGTAGTCCCCGCCGTCCACCAGGAGACGCTCGATCTGCAGGTCCACCGCGGGATAGCGCGTACGGAACTGTTCGGCAAGCATCCAGTGGGTGGTGGCCGCGCGCTTGTCCAGCAGTCCGGTTTCGGCCAGCAAAAAGGAGCCCGCGCAGATGGTGGCGATCTGTTTGCCGGTCGCGTGCAGGTCGGCCAGCCGCGCAATAACCTGTTCCTGCCGCAGAGCCCGGTCCACTGAGCCGATGATGGGTGGCAGCACCAGGATGTCCGGGGTAACGTCCGCCAGAGCGGCTGCAGCCCCAATGCGCGTTCCGGTAAAACTGTCCACGGGCTCGCCGTCCGGACTGAGTACGCTGCAGCGGAACAGCGGGCTGTCGCCAAGTCCGCTGTCAGGTCCGTCGTGAAATCCGTTGTGAAGTCCGTTGGCCTGTTCCAGGATCTCCCCCACGCCGTAGACCGCGGAATGCAGACAGCCGGGAACCGCGAGCACTGCCACTTCGATCATATTGCCCTGCCTGTTTTTGCCCTGTTTTTGTCCATTGCGCCTCTTATCCGCAACTTCTTCACTGACTATTCTCCTCATATCCGGGGACGTACGCAACCCGCAACCAAAACAGCAAGGGAGATTCAGCCATGCAAAAGACAGCGCTTGTGATTGTGGATATTCAGAACGATTATTTTCCCGGCGGCGCCTTCGAACTGGAAGGCACGGAATCCGCGGCAACAAACGCGGCCGGAATCCTGGCCGCCTTCAGGGAAAAGGGGCTGCCCGTGGTCCACGTACGCCATGAAGCCCTGGATCCGTCCAAGGGGTTTTTCCTGCCCCACACCAGCGGGGCGGAAATCCATCCGTCCGTGGCGCCCCTGGCGGATGAGACCGTGGTGCTGAAGCACTATCCCAACAGCTTCCGGGAGACCAACCTGGAAGCTGTCTTGCGGACGCTTGGCGTGGAAAAACTGGTGGTGGTGGGCATGATGACGCTGATGTGCGTGGACGCCACCGTACGCGCTGCCAGCGACATGGGCTACGAGGTTGTGGTGGCGCATGACGCCTGCGCGGCCAGGGCCCTGGAGTTCGGCGGCGTGACAGTGCCGGCTGCGCAGGTGCACGCGGCCTATCTGGCCGCCCTGCAGATATTTTATGCGGAGATGGTGGATACCGGCACCTTGCTCGGCAGGATGTAAGCGCTCAGGCAGCATGGAAACGGACAGCGCCCGAAGGGCATGGCCCAGGGCGCTGTCCGTTTGTTGTCGGTTTTCATTGCAGCACTATTCCCAGGAAAACAAGCACGCCGCCAAGGGCCATGATCAGTACCGACCCCAGCAGAATTTTGAATTCCAGGGGATCGAGGGGAAAAAACAGCGGCTTGCGCTTGGGATACCAGACGTTCCGCCTCAGACCAAGCATGCTCAATACCAGGGAGGCCGCGAAAAGGATGGCGATTCCGGCCCAAAAGAGGATATCGTACGCGCTCACGTTGTTTTCCCGTGTTTATTCCCCGCGGATCATGATCAGCAGCATCTTGAACCGTTCCGCGGCATGGAGCGCATGGGGCACGTTGGCGGGCATCACCAGCATCTCGCCGCATTTCACGGCCTTTGGGATACCTCCCAGAGTTATTTCCGCGTTTCCGTCCAGAATGTAGACCATGGCGTCAAAGGGCGCAGCATGCTCGCTCAGCCCCTGGCCCGTATCAAAGGCGAAAAGTGTTACCGTGCCCGCTTCTTTCTGGATCAGTGTTTTGCTGACCACTGATCCGTCCGCGTAGGCGATATTTTCAGCCAGGCTGTAGGGAATCCCTTTGAGTTCTTCCATGTCGAGCTCCTTTTGTGTCTTTTCAGATGTGGGAGAAGGGCGGAAGACGTCAGTCCGCGGTATAGGCGGCCTCTATGCGCTGCGCGCTGTAGGGCTGCACCAGTCCTTTGGCAAGCCTGTGGGCCAGGGCCGCGCCCAGGGTGTAGGCCTGTTCGAGCTGCCTGTCGGTCAAGGCGCGTATGGTGTAGGCTTTTGACCATTCGTCGTCTGCCAGGGCCCGCGGGTAATGGGCGCCCGCGTAGAAATCCCCCACCACTTCGCCGTTGTAGAATATCTGGCAGAGGTCCTTGAGCCAGGGAGTGGCCAGGTCGCAGTACTGGCGCAGTTCGTCCGGCATGCCGCCTGCGCTGGCGATGATCACCGAACCTCTTGGTTTGTCCGTCAGCCGGGGTTCGGGGCAGCCTTTCAGATCCAGAAAACTCCCTGTGGGTTTGCACAGGGTCCAGACCGCGCGTTCGGCAAAGGTGGTCATCAAACCGGAGGCGAACCCGTTGTGAATGGGCGTGGCCATGACAATGCCGTCGGCTTCCCGGATTTTTTCCAGGATCTCCCCGACATCATCACTGATGGAGCAGGGGGCGATGTCCGCTTCCAGATTGTTGTAGCAGCTCAGACAGTTGGCGCAGAAGCGGATGTCCTTTTCGCAGAGCAGGATCTGTTCGGTTTGCGCGCCTTGGGCGGCAGCGCCCTGCAAGGCCTTTTCCACCAGCCTGCTGGTGGTGCCCTGGGGGCGTGCCGTGGCGTTGATGGCAAGAATTCGCATGGCGTCCTCCTGAGGGATGAGCCAGGGGGTTGTGCAGGATTGCCGCGATTCCTTGAAGCCACAATAGCACAGGAAACATCAGGGAGTAAGCCCCCGGCGGGTTTTAATCCTCAGGAGAAAACCGGTGTTAGATGAGAAGTTGCAGCAGCAGTTTGCAGGCCATGAGCAGCAGTACGCATGCGAGAAGGCGCTTGACGGTCTCGGGCTGGAATTTCAGGTGCATCATTTTCGTGCCCAGGTAGCCGCCGGCCCAGGCCGCTATTCCGGCGAAGATCAAAATTTTCCAGGAAACAGACCCCATTGCGGCATAGGCGAGAAAGGCCGTGAAAGAGGAAAAAGGGACAGAAAAGGCCGTGATGGTGGCGACTTTTTTGGGATTGAACCCCTTGAAAATCATCATCGGGGAGATCAAACCGCCGCCCCCGACCCCGAGCAGCCCGGAAAAAAAGCCCGCCAGCAATCCCACGAAAGCGGGCCAGCCCACGGGCCGGTCTTCCCTGTACTGCGAAGCGTATTTGGACGTTTTGAACAGCAGCATCATCAAGCCCGAGAAAACAAGAAAGGCGATGAAACAGCCCATGACCACCCGCGAGGGGATGCGGCTTCCCAGCCAGGCGCCTGCCGGAGCCATGAATACCGATGTGACGATGATGGGGATGCCCAGTCTGAAGTCCAGGCGTTTGTCCTTGATGTTGGAGTAGGTGGCTCCCGCCATGCTGATGGTGTTTACAAAAAGTCCGGTGGGGCGAGCCAGGGCGAAAGGTACGCCGAGCCAGGTCAGCATGGGGATGAGCACCGAGGCCGAACCAACACCGCCAAGGGCGAAAATGAAACTGAGAACAAAGGAAAAAAACGTGATGAGCGCGAGAGCGGCCACGGGAATGCCTCCGATGGAACGCGCCGTCCGTTGCATGGCAGCGGACGGCGCCAATGTAGTTATTTTTGGTAGAGCAGGCCGGGTTTGAAAACCTTGACCAGTTCTTCGTAGTTGGCGGTCAGCGCCTTGACCTCTGTAAAGCCTTGCGCGCGCAGGTAGGTATAGGCCACTGCGCCGCGGAATACCCCCGAACAAAAGGGAACGATCAGCTTGTCCTTGGGCAGTTCACCGACACGGGCGGGAAGTTCGTTCAGCGGGATGTGCTTTGCGAAAGGAAAGGAGACCTTGGCGACCTCTTCGGGTGTCCGTACGTCTAGCACGAGCATGTGGTCGTTATCCAGGTTTTTCCGCAAGGCCTCCACGCCTATGTTGTGCGTACCGGTTCCCAAAAATGCCAGATCCATTTCCGAAAGGACCGCATCCAGTGTGTTCATGATCTTCTCCAGATGCCGCGCTTGCAGCATGTTCGCGGCGTATGTTTTTCCCCGTGTGCTTCAGGTGCGCTGCATTCACGCACTTCAGACAAAGGGGCGAATGATGAAATAGAGCCCGAGCAGGCCGATGGCCGCACCGGCGGAGCGGCGCAGAACAACGCCTCCCTTTTGCCAGGCCGCATTGGCCATCAGCTTTTTTACCAGGGCTGTGGAACTGCCGGCCACGGCAATGGGCAGGCAGTGTCCGATGCCGAAAAGAATGATAAAGGCAAGGCCGGTGGCGATTTTCTCCTGAATGGTAATGATGGCCAGAATGGGCGCGATGAATCCAAAGGTGCAGGAGCCGGAGAGCACTCCGTACGCGAGCCCGAGCACCACCGCGCCGGTCATCCCGCGAACCTTGAGCCGGGACAGGCCGCCGCCGGACAAAGACCATCTGCTCAGTCCGAGCATGTCCAGGGACACCCAGAGCAGAACCAGTCCGACCAGAATGACCCAATAGGGGCCGATATCCCCGAGCATGCGTCCGAGCAACGAGCAGAGGATGCCGATGACCGCGATGGTGGTGAACAGCCCCAGGGTGAACAGCAGCGCGTACGCAGCCGCCTGCCTGCCTTTGACTTCCTTGTCCTGTCCGGCGACATAGCTGACGATCAGGGGAATGGACGCCAGGTGGCAGGGGCTGAACAACACACTGACCATGCCCCAGAGAAAGCAGCCCAAAGCGCCGAGCAGCGTACCGCTGCCCATCCACTGGTTGATCAGGATGAAAAAATCATCCATGGCCTAACCGGCTCCCAGGCGTTGCAGAACTTCCACAATGGCGCCCTTGTCCATGAAACCCTCGTGCCTGTACTGCTCCTTGCCCTGCGCGTCGTAAAAGATCTGCGTCGGGATGCTGCGGATGCCGTATTGCTTGGGTACATCCGGGTTTTCCCAGACATCGATGAAAACGATGGCGGCCTTGCCGTCATATTCGCTGGAAAGTTCCTTGATGATCGGCGTCATCATTTTGCAGGGAATGCATTTGTGGGCGCCAAGGTCCACCATGGTGATCTTTCCGGGAATGGGCGTTTGGCGGGGAGCTCCGGAAATGAGCTCCGCAGGGCTTTCCCCGGCAAAACTCATCGATGTTCCCAAAGGGCAGAGCAGAAGACACGACATCATGGCCATGAACAGAAGAGTGGGAAGCCTTTTGTTCATTCTTACCCCCCTATGAGTTCGTTCACCTGCGTGACAACCAGGCCGATGTTTTCCGGACTGACTTCGGACTGGCCTTTTTTCAGTCCGAGCGCATCCAGCTGCACGTGGTGAAAATTGGTGAAACCGGCCTCTTCGAGGGTTTTGCGCGCGCAGTTGAGCGGACAGCCGTCCACGGCAACCACTTCGGAAGCGGCTTCGGTGGTTTTTACTATTCCGGAGACGCGTCCGCCGATTCCCGCCAGGCAGAACATTTTGATGTTGCCCTGGCGCGAAAGCTCCCGTGAAGCCCGGTCGACTATTTCGCCGACATCGGCGGCTCCGGAGCAGGAAAACAACAGGCGGGGAGCGCCCCCGCAGGCACAACTGCAATCTGACATTGTAAAGCCTCCTGAATGGTGTGTTGCGGTATCTTGTGCTGTAAGACCTATTACTTGGCGAAATTGCCAAATGAAAGTTTAAAAAAAAGTCCGGACTTATGTCGGCCAGCTTGCCTTTGCCTGGAACGTGGTGACTCATGCGACAGCAAACAGAATGATCGCCCAGACGCATGATCAACGACTGCGGACAACACTGTAAAATCTTCTGCAACCATATGTTATCTCGGGTGCAAGACTCGATTCTTCGCCGTGCTCACAATTTCATATTCGTTTGGCAATTACGCCAAGTAAACCAAAGTGTCAATCTCGCGGGTAAAAGTATATGGTCGCGAGTTGTGCTGCAGGGGCCACGCAGGAGGTGGCGTAAAGGACAGGTCAGATCCGCGCCACTCCCAGGAACACCGCGTGCAGAGCCACGACCAGCGTAAAGTAGGCGGCGCGTGCGTTTTGAGGGGAAAGTCCGGGAAAATGAAAGCGCAGCCGCCCGGACGGACAGGCGCCCACGCAGTCGCCGCAGAGCGTACAGGACAGACCGGGCCGCCCTTTGCGCAGATCTTCAGGTGTCAGCGCCAGGTAACGGCAGGTCCGCGTGCAGCGGCCGCAGCCGTCGCAGCCGGGGGCCAGGCGTACGCGCCAGGGGGAAATCCGCCCCAGGATGTTTCCTGCCAGTCCGATGGGGCAGTAGGCCGTGCAGTGGATCATGACCCCGGTCCTGCGGGACAGCGTGGTCATGACGACCAGTCCCAGGATTCCGAACGCGGCCGCGAGCACTACGGCCGTACGCCAGTCCGCACCCAGCATGCGCAGGCACAGGGCACCTCCCACGGTCAGGAGCAGCGTCACAGCGCGGCACCAGGGCAGCAGTCTGGCCAGTTTCAATTTTTTGGGCGTGTTGCGGCCGAGTCGCGCGCAGGCGTCATCGGCCGCGCCAATATAACACAGGTGCGAGCACCAGCCCGGCCCCACCAGGAGCAGTGTGGAAAGATACAGGATGGGCATGAAAAAACCGCTTCCGCGGTAGACGGGACCTGCCGCGATAAGCGCTGGCACGGGCAGATGCAGCGCCCCGGTCATCAGAAATTTCGCGGACCAGAGCATCCCCAGACCAAGCTGCACGAAGAATATCAGGGAAAAAAAGGCCCAGTAGCGCGACCGGAGCGGACCCGTACGCTGCGCATGCAGCATCCGGCCTGTGAGCCAGGCCGCGTACAGTCCCATAAGCACTATTTGCAGCGCTCCCCAGCCCGGCGCGAACCTGTCCGCCAGCAGCACGGGAAAAGGCACCTTGCTCCAGGCCGTAAAAAGCAGCCCGGTGGTCAGCCAGAAGGCCGCTGCCTGAAACCAGGCCTCCGGCGGGCGAGGCGATTGGCGGGAGCCGTCTTTGAAAAAAGCCGCAGCCGGTTTTGAAAAAGCGAACAGTCCGCCGCCCAGGCACAAGGCAATGGCCGCGGACATGATCAGTGTCAGCCGGACATGAGGCAGGCCCGCGGCAAGGCGAAAGCCGATGAGTTCGCCCGTGACCTGGGCCAGAGCCAGTCCTGCCAGCAGAGCCGCCGGGCCGAGGATAAGCGGGGCAACGTCCCGCCGCCAGACAAAAAGCCCGTACAGGGCCACCACGGCCGCGGCCAGCCCGTTATGCCCCGTACGCAGCGCATGGGTCGCAAAGACGGCCAGTCCCAGTAGCAGCGACGCCAGACCCGGAAGGGTCATGGCAGTATCCAGGACGGCAGCCCCGGCTGCAATCCCGGCGAGACCAGATCACTGAAGCGCATGCCCGGCTCCCACTGCCGGCTGTAGGCTTCCAGGCAGCGGCCTGTCAGCGCGAGCGCGGCGTCCGGGGACTGACGCTGGTGCAGTTCCTGCCCGAGCCGTGGATGCCGCCCAAGGCGTCCGCCCAGCAGAATGCGAAAAGACACCGGCCCGGAGAGTATGGCCTGCTGTACGCAGACCTCGGCACATTTGCCGCAGCCAAGGCAGATATTCCGGTCGATGACAGCGAGATTGCTGCGGCTTTCCTGAAAGATGGCCCCGTCCGGGCACTCCTTCGCGCATGCGCCGCAGCCCGTGCAGCCGTGCGGCGAGACAGCCACGCGCCTGGAGGCGATGATGCCCAGATCCGCCACATGCGGGCGCGTGCAGCCATTGGGGCAGGCGCACACGGCAATGCGGAACCGCTCATGACGCAGAGGCGGACGCCCCAGATTCGAGAAGGCTTCCGGGGAGGGCGCGGCCGCGAGCACCCTTTCCAGCCCCGAACCAAATTTTTCCGGCACGGGCAGGGCGCACCGGCAGCCGGAACGCATGCCCCGGCAAAGATCCAAAACATAAGCTCCCATGGGTATACTCCTTGACCATGGAGTATACCCCGAGCGGGCCGCGATGGATATGACTTAGATCAAAAAAGAGCTGCGGTCCTCGTAATGATTCGATATTATCTGAATAACCAACTGGTTAGCTGTCCTTCTCCGTGCGTTGAAATGTTCCCATGCCGTCGGTATCCAGGCAGTCCAGGGTGAAGCCGCTGATTCCTTCAGGTCGGGAGTCGAAGCTGACATAGCAGGTGTCGTCCCCGAAGATGCGGTCCTTGAAGGTGAAGATGTCCTGGTTCCAGGGGACCAGGGCGAAGGATTGTTTGCGCGGCCCCATGCTGAGGATCAGGCCCTTGTCGTGCGTCGTGACATGGGCGGTGTCGTAGAGCGGGTTTGCGTACGCTCCGGCGTAGTTCTCCAGGGGCTGAGGCGGTAAAGCGTTATCGGGTTTTTGGGGATTTTCGGCCTGCTGCTTTGTTTCGGCTTCTTTGGCCTTGTCCAGGAAAAAGCGGTTCCAGTCCGTGTCGGGCGCGCCCACGAGCAGGTCGTAGAGTTCGAGTCCCAGGCTGAGGGAGAGGTTGTTGCCTCCGCTGTTGGTAAGGCAGACGAACCCCAGGTCCAGTTCGGGCACCAGCATGACCAGGCTGGACATGCCGGAAGTGCCGCCCGTATGCCAGACCGCCGGATAGGGGCGGGAGCTCATGTAGACCCAGCCCAGGCAGTAGTAGCTGGCCGGCATTTTGCCCATGGTGGGCAGGATGGTTTTGGGCGAGGTGAGGTACTGCACATTTTCCTCGCTCAGCAGCCGGTTGCCTTCAAACTCCCCCTTGCCGAGCATCAGGCGCATCCAGTTGCTCATGTCCCGAACGTTGGAGTTGATGCCTCCGGCCGGGTTGTAAATGTAGGTCCAGTCGCTAACCTCGGGGTATGGAACGATTTCGCCATTGAAGCGGATATGGGGGACGGCCTTGTTCTTGGCGTTTTGATAGTCCCGCATGCTGGCGCTGGAGGCATGCATATCCAATGGCTGCAAAATACGCACGGCCAGGTTGACGTCCCAGGGCTTGCCGCTGCTGGCTTCGATGATATCCCCGGCCGTGAGCCAGAGGTTGTTCACATAGGCGTATTCCGCCCGGAAGCTGCTTACGGGCTTGATATGCCGCATGACCTGCTGAATGTGCGCGTCGGAAAACCCCAGCAGGGCCATGAAATCCCCGGCATAGGCGGGCATGCCGCTGTGCTGGGCCATGAGGTCCCAGACCTGGAACTGGCGGGTGACCCAGGGGTCGTACATGACGAAGTCCGGCTTGTGGGCGATGACAGGATCTTTCCAGGCCAGCTTGCCCGCGTCCGCTTCCATGGCCATCAGAGCCGCGGTAAATGCCTTGGACGTCGACCCGATACGGAAGATGGTCTCCGGGGTGACGGGCAAGACCTGCCCCAGCTGGCGCTGACCGAATCCTTTGGCGTAGACCATTTTGTCCCTATGCACGACAGCCACGGCCAGACCCGGCACCTCCCAGTCCTTGCGGGCTTTCTCTATGGACGCCTCCCATGCGGGAAGCACTTTTTCCAGATTCAGGTCAGCTGCGTATGCAGGACGTAGGGCATCCAGGGAAAAAAGCATACACAGGGCCAGCAACAGCGACGTACAACCGGGCACGCGTTTCATGGGGCCGAACTCCTTGTACGGGTGAAGAAACTTGGGGTTTGTCTCAACTATAGGGGATTTTCAGGCAAAAGAATACAGAAATTGAAAAAAGGAGTCGGAGTCCCTGTGGATTGGGGAAGGTTGCTTTGGGAGTGTAAAAGCAGGGTAATGCTGCACCGGCAAAGACCCGGCGTATGCGTCCGGACCTTTGCTGGTGCTGAAAGATGGGTGCGGAGAGTTAGATTTCCGGGGCCTTTTCCGGCACCAGGCAGACGAATTCCAGAGGGACATCGCCCGTGTTCTTGACGAAATGGTCTTCGTTGGGGGCCACGTAGACCACGCTGCCGGGGCCGACCGGGACCTCTTTGCCGTCTTTGATGATGTAGCCGGTGCCCGAATGATAGAACTGCTGGTGCTCCCAGTCATGCGTATGAGAGGGGATTTCCGCGCCCGGTTCGATTGAGATGATCCGCATGCAGAAATTCACGTCGTCATCCGCCTTGCCGATGGCCACGCGAATGGACACGCCAGGGCCGGCCTTGGTCAGAGGCTGAGCCGGAATATCCTTGAAATTGATGGCTTTCATGTTCTTCTCCTTGAAATAAGGCAAAGTTGCACGGAGCCGGGCAAAAGTCAAAGGGCCTTGAGACCGCTTTCCGGTCGCAACGCATTATGTTCGCCTCTGCATACATTTTGCAATTGATGCCGTTATTGGTTCGCGCCTGCAGACGGAAAAGGCCAGGGTGTTTTCCGTTACCCCGCGCATGCCGTACGCGTGCCCGGTGACAAGGCGTTTGTTCGCGACAGCGTCTGATCTCAACCATTTTTTTGCAAGGAAAGGAAATGAAAGCTCATTGTTATGCCGTGCTTGCCTGTTTTCTGCTGATTTTCATGATGCCCAGGGCGGCCATGGCCGGGGAGGTCCAGTACCTCGAACCGTTGACCGGCAGCCGGATTACGCTTCCTGCTGAGTTTGCAGCCAATACGAATGAAAGCGAACGGTCGGGACAGTACGGCAAGGTGCATACCTGGGTGCTGGACGGCGCGCAGCCCGACGCCGTGCAGTTCGACGTGGCGGTTAAGGAAATCAACGCCAAGTCCATGGCGGACCTGCTGCGGAAGTCCATCATGGATGCCGACAATGCGGACAAGTGCACTGTCCGGGATCTTACGCCCAACCACCTGGAACTGGATGAGGTGCAGACCTTCATGGGCAAAAAGGATTTTTTGCGCCATTGGTTCTGGCTGCTGAATGACGGCAGCTGCCTCCATGCCCAGCTTCAGAGCAAAAGCGCGGATCGCATGGGGCTTGCGGACGCCGTTTCCATCGAGTTCGCGGCGGAGAAAGGCTCCGCAGGGCTGGAGTTCATGACTGTGTTTCCGGAAAGCCCGGCCGACAAGGAATCCGTAACCGGCGAATGGCGCAATGCGGAAAGCGGCGTGCGGCTTCTGGCCTGCGGCCCGAATCTCCTGCGTTTCAGCGATACTGACGGCGTTGCACTGGCCTTCGGCCTGTATAATCCGGTCCGGCAGCAATGCGCGCTGTGGGGAAACGGTTCCAAAAACTGCTCGGTGGAGAAAAAGCAGGGTGCGGACAGCCTGACTATCAGGGGCAGCGACGGGCTGGATGGAATCTACGTCCGTATTGCCGATGGAGACAGCTCCTCCGGAGCCACGGCCGGTACCGCTTCCAGCGCGCAGGACGGTTTCCGTGGTGATTGGGAAAACGACAGCGAATTCTGCCAGTTGAAGATTTCGCGCTCCGGCGTCACCGTGCAGACCGCCCATGGTATGAAGGTCTACGAAGGATATACGATTACGTCCGATGGCCTGCAGATGGCCGGGAATACGATGATCCGCAAAAACGCGGACAATGGTTTGGTCATGGACGGCGTCAAGGGCGTGTTCTGGCCCGTTGGCCAGGGCAAGGGCGTATCGCAATTCGCCGCATTCGCTCCGTACAACGGGAGCTGGAACAATGAAACCGCTTCCATTTCCATACAGATCAAGAACAAGGGCATGGCCTACAGCAAGCCCGATGGCGCGGGCGTCAGCACCTGTTCCGTGGATGACAAAGGGGTGCTGCACGCGCTGAAATCCACCGGGCATATCGATGCGCAAAGCGGTAATCTGGTCTTTGAGGGCATTCCCGGCGAATTCGTACGTAAGGGAGGTTCCCAGGCGGCAAAAGCGGACGAGTCCGGGCTCACGGTGCTCGCCAAAGACGCGGATATCACCAATGCGCCGGGTGTGATTCTGGAAGGTCCTGAAGATGCACAGAATTTGGGCGGCTGGAAGCAAAACAGTGCCATAGTCGCGGTGTTTCCTGTGTCCCTGCCTCAGGCCGGTTCCTATTCCCTGAGTCTGAATTGTTCGCGCGAACCCCAGAGCGAGGCGCTGGTTTCAGTGGCTGCCGGTTCTGACAATGGCCAGCGTGTGGATATCCCCATCAGTTTCACGGGCGGTTGGGGCAACTACAAGCAGTTCAGTTCCTCCGGTACGCTGGCTTTGCCTGCCGGCGAAACCATGCTGTACGTCACCACCGGAGATCCTTCCAAGGGGGACTATTTGATGAATATGCGGTCCATCACCCTGACGCCGGCTGGCAACTGACAGTTGTGAAGGCAGCGGCTTGATTGAAACATGCATGCGTGTCCGCCTGCCGTCCTTCCGCTCCGACGGCAGGCTCCGGACGCATTGCCCATTTTCCGGACGCCGGGAAACTGCCAGTGTTGCCCATTTTCTGGCCAGCCGGTCATGCGGCGACCGACTGCGAGTACGCTGCCTTTGGAATTTCTTGAAAAAAATCCTGGTCACGCCGCTATTTTTGTCTTTTGCAAACACAAGCTGACGTAGTTTCCTTTCATGCTTCCGTAAAAGATACGTAAATCCGGATGGCTTCAATCTTGCTTTGCTATCATCCGGCGGCATGCCGCCAGGAGTTATTTTTCAACGTGCGAAAACTCCCGCACACAACAGGTATTTTCTGGAGGAAACGCATGCACAGTAATTCGATGCGCACCATTTGCCTTGCGGCACTGATGTTGGTGGCGGTCTGCGCGCAGCCCGCCTGGGCGGCCGGGGGCAAGCTCATTTTTGAAAACAGCCTGGGAACCGGCGTCAAAGGCGCATTTTGCGCCGGTGATCCGCAGAGCGCCGGAAAGCAGGTCTTCGGTCCGGTGGCCAAGGAATCGACCCTGCAAGTGGACTCGAAACAAATCCCGGACGATCCCGACTGTTCGCGTTTTTACGTGCTGTTGGACGATGGGACCGGCTGGCAGTTCTATTTCGAGCCCTCCCTGGGAGGGTCCCAGTCCATGGCCCTTAACTGGGAAACCCCCAGCAAACAGTCCGAGGAGCGCTATCCTTTGCTGCTCATTCAGAATTCCGGCGAATACTATACGAGTGCCGCAGGACTTCCGCTGGTGGCCCTTGTGCAAAGTCTGGCTTTCGGCATGACCGCATCCGACTGGAAATCATTTGCCGTACCCGGATACGACAATCTCAAGGAACGCGATCAGTTCGTTCTCGCCTTTGGTTCCGTATCCTGGAGCCTGACCGAAAAGGGTTTCAGCTATTATGACGACATGAAGAACAACAAGGGCGAAGCTCTGGTCTCCTCGGTGGAGTTCAGCAGCCCTTTTACCCTGCAAATGCTGGATTCCATGATCGAAGAATTCAAGCAGGTGGGCGGACTTCCTCTGCTGGTGCAGCGCGGCAAGATTGCCAGCGCCTTTGACGCACGGGGCAAGGAGCTGGAGCCCTCGGCCACTCTGGTGGAAGGTCTCGACGGAGAAGACGCCGCCTGGGACGCTTTCAAGGACAAGGTTGCCGAGTCTCTGGACCAGGAAGGCGAACTTCGCATGGTGTTCGGGACAGAAGAACTGCGCATCGAGCTTTCTGTGGATTCCGAAACCGGGAATGGGCTGCTGCGCCTGAGTCGCACTCAGGAGGCCAGCTTCGGCTAGGCCCGCAGGCGAGATGTTCAGACGGGATGGCCTCTGCTTCGGAGGGGAATAAATTCGCTTGCTAGGGGCCATTCCTTTCACTACAGATGTGCAGCGAATTTCTTCGGGGTAGTCAATGAAAAGAAGAGAGTTTTTGCGGCAACTGGGAGGCGGGCTCGCCATGGCTGTGGCGCCCGAATCCCTTTTGCGTTCTTTCAGATTCGGCATTCCGGACCCCATAGCAGAGCGGCTCACTCTCAAGGACGCGTTGCCGGAACAGCGCGTTGCCAGGTTCATGGCTGTGGGCGACATCATGACCCACAGCATGATAGTCAAGCACGCGCTGCAAAAGGACGGAAGCTATGATTTTGTCCCGTATTTCGCCGACGTGGCGCCGGTGTTGAGCCAGGGAGATTTTGTCCTGGGAAATTTCGAAACCCGGGTGGCCGGGCAGGACAAGGGCTGGCTGTATTATCCGCGCTTCAACGCCCCGGATTCTCTTGCCCCGGCCATTGCGGGCGCCGGATTTTCCCTGCTGTGTACGGCCAACAACCACTGCATGGATATGGGCGCCCAGGGTGTGATCCGCACCAACCGGATCCTGGAACAAAACGGTCTGCTGCAGACCGGAACCGCTGCTTCGGCCGAGGATGCCGCCATCATACGCATTCTGGAGAAAAACGGCGTACGCCTGGCAGTGCTGGCCTACACTTACGGCACCAACGGCATGCCCATTCCCAAAGACAAGCCCTGGATGGTGAATCTGATCGATCGCGAGGTCATAAGACGGGACATTGCAAAAACCCGCAAACTGAAGGCGGATTTCGTGGCCGTGTTTCTGCACTATGGTACGGAGTACGTCCGTCATCCCGATGGGCAGCAGAAAAAGCTCGTTGGGGATGTGCTGGGATACGGCGCGGATATCGTACTGGGAAGCCATCCCCACGTGGCCCAGCCCATGGAAATGGTGCGTATCAACGGCCAGGACAGGGCGGTGATCTATTCCATGGGGAATTTCCTTGCCAACCAGCTTCAGAAGTACACCTACCTGGGCGTCATTTTCAGCATGGACCTGTGCATCGAACCGGACGGCAGCAAAAGACTTATCAATGTACAAGCTCTTCCCACCAAAACCATCCGCGACCGCCAGCCCGGACACGCCTGTTTCAGGATTCTGCCCATACAGCGTACGCTGGAAAACAGCGCGACAGCCGCACTCGGGAAAAAGGAGCTGCGTCAGCTGGAACTCGACCTGAAGGAAATGAACGCCTTTTTCACGTCCCTGTCATAATGCCAGGGGCTTAACGCCCGCGTCATACGACGCCCTCCCGCGCATTGCACCGAAGAGGCGTCGTGCATCCGTACTGTTCAACACGTACGTAGCTGGGTGCTATTGCCTGGTGTTGACGGCATACAGATAGATTTTTCCGTCATCGAAAATGTCTGCCCAGACGCATCCCCAGTTTGCTTTGAAGGAGTCATGGGACATGGAGAGTTCTCCCCGTGTGTCATGCCCGAGAACGCAATCCTTGACTTCCTTATTGAAAATGGAATCATAGGATCTGATGAAGTCTTTCTGATTCAGAATTGCGCTGGTTCCGTCCACAGACAGCGGATAAAAGACGCGTTTAGCGATTTCTTCACGCTTGTTGTCGCGAATCAACTGCTGAAGTTTTTTGAAAAATTCCTGGACGTCCTCGCCCAGAGTCTCTTCTGCCGCAGCAGGAGTTGCAAGCAGCAAAAACAACAGGGCGATAATAAATAAACGCATAAACTTCCCGATTTTTTGCAGGTTGAAACATCGGTTTGCTCATGACAATGCAGCCGATTTGAAAAACATATGTATTATAACAGAAAAATTTCAAATTGGCAGCATTGTCTGACAGTTCGAAGTCCGTCCTGCAAGGCCTACTCAGGAAGCTCCAACATTTCCTCGTCCGCAGGCAATCCCATCTGATCAAACAACACCGGTCCCAGTTCGGATGTTTCCGGTGCTTTGCAGAGGATGTTGGCCTTTTGTACGCCGTTTTTCAGCACCGCAACGCCGGCTTTGCTCAGCGGTGCGCCGTTTTCGCCCCATTTCCCGATGGCGGTGTAGACATAATAGGAGGTTTTACCGTTATCGAAGCGGACATAGGCTCCGCCGCCGCCGGAAAACATCCAGGTGCCGCTTTTGGCCGAACGGGCAGGCGCGGTTTTCTTGGCAGGCAGGACCAGCTCGGGCTTTCCCTGCGGGCCGTAACGGTATTGCATGTATCCGGTATCCGGTCCGTAGTTTTTTGATGCGCAGATGGACAGCAGTTTCTTTTTAGATACCGGACAGTTGAACAGTACGGTCTCATCTGAAGCGCAGAGCCCGGCTGCAGAGCCGCTTTCCTGGGCCATTGCCGGCAGTACGCAGGCTGCGCAAAAGAGCAGACTCAAAGTGCAGACAACAAGACAATTTCTGAGACGCATTGCAATCCTCGCTGTGTTGATGTTTTCAGTTCCCGGAAACAGGTACAGCTGTTTGAGGCTGGAGGCGCACGGCAAGCTGGCGGGCTCCGATTTTTTCCTCGTCAGTCCAGTCCGCCGGTTGCCGCACCCAGCGTTCGCCGATGCTGAAGCTCATGGTCTGCCTGTCCACGGAGTCCAGCAGGAAGTTGCTGGTTGGCGTGGCCTTGCGGACGTAGTCCAGCTTTTTCGCGACCGTGTCGTATACGGCCACGGACAGCCAGCCGCTTTCCAGGGCATTGCCGGGACGTGATTCCTCTGACTGATCAATGAAAGTCATGGCAAAGTGTTGGTCGTCGAGCCAGACGATTTTTTCCATGGCATCAAATACGCGCTTTTGCCGGAGTGTGCGGAAGTCGTAGAGCTCCAGCTTGCGTTCGGGCGCGGTGCCGAAATCGATGAGCAGCTGTCCTGCTGTGGGACTGACTCGTACCTCACCGGCGTATTCCGCGGCATTGCAGGGCAAAAAGGAGATGAACGCGCCTGTTTCGGAAAAGAAATAGATGCCCCGGCGGCTGCCACGCAGCACAGTGCTCTGTTCTGGCGATACGGGGAACCAGTAATACGTGCCCATGTCGCAGGAAGTCTGCGTGGGAGTCCCCGCGTACTGCCTGGTTTCACCCTGAATCCGGTATACCTTTTCCTCATCCGGATCGAGCGCGTACTCCGGATTCCAGTCATGCAGGTTGAACTGCTGCAGTGTTTCTCCGGGCCGGTTGCCCAGCTGCAGGGAATTTCTCAGCTGGCCGGCGATGTTCTCGAAGCCTTGCCCCAGGGGATAGCTGAAGGTGAAAACCGCGATCTTGTCCGGAGTGACGATGCCGTATTCCAGAAAATGGTGCTCCACTCCGTTCATGCCGCCGTCGTCCGTACAGGTCACGGTGTACCATCCCTTGCCGCTGGCAGCCGAGCCGGGAACAATATGGGCCTTTTGTTCCAGCGTACTTTGGAGCCGCGTCCGGGCGTCCTGGTCGAAGATGTTGAATTCTCCCCAGACAGCCAGCTCGCATTGTCCGTTGGCGGTTTTCAGGCGTACGCCATCCCCGTTGTCGGCCTCGAAGCGCGACCAGAAAATGTCCGGATAGCTGATGGAATAGCCGTATCGGTCGTTGGCGTAGGTTTTGTAAACCGGGTGTTCTGCGGCGGCACAGGCCATGTGCGCACCCATCCACGAGAACAGGACATAGAGCAGAAAAGTTCCTGCCGAAAAGCTCCGGTGTCTGCTTTTTTCACTCATGAGGTATTCTACTCCAAAATATGCTTCCGCGCATGTTTTCCGGCAAAGTATCCGAAGCGCGACGAGCTGATTATGCAAAGAGCAAACCAGCGATGCGGACATGCCGGTTGCAGGCGGTCTTTAGAGTAGGAAAGAAAAAGGACTGAAACGTTCGCCCAATTTTTGGGCGTCGGGGTTCAGGACGACGCAATGCCGGAGGTTCTGCACACGACCATGAGCGAGATGTCGTCCACGGGCGTCTGCCCGGCCATGTGGCGGACGATATCCGATCGCACTTGGGCCACAATGGCGGCCGGGCGCTGGTCCGCGGCAAGCGGGCCGGTGGTCCGGCAGGCCTGATCAAAGGAGCGGGTCAGGCGCTCATCGCCGTACAGTTCGTTGAGATCTTCGCCGGGCCTGGGGGGGCCCTGGGCTTCGTCGGCTCCGTCGGTGTACAGCAGCAGCGACTGCCCCGGCGCGAGATGGATGGTGAAGGTGGAATATTTCTGACCACTGCGCACGCCCAGGACCAGTTCGCCGGGCCAGGGGGGGCATGGTGCAGAGCTGGGGAGAAAAGAGGGTGGGGCCCGGGTCTGGTACTGTTCCCAATACTGTGCGCTCCAGGGGCGCCGGCCCGGCCAGGGGTGGCGGGTGTCCCGCGCTGGACCAGCAAAAGCTGCCGTCGGGTTCGAGGATGCCCACCAGCATGGTTACGAACATGGAGGAATTGTCGCTGCGCAGCAGCGCGTTGTTCAGACGGGCCAGGGTTTCGGCCGGGGAGAGCCCTTCCTGGAGAAAGGCCCGGGCCAGGGTCATGGTTCTGCTCATAATGATGGCCGCGGGTACGCCCTTGCCGCAGACGTCGCCCATGACAAAGCACAATCTCTCGGGATTATCGGCATCGGGAGCAAAACAGTCGTACAGGTCCCCGCAGACTTCCCGGCTCATTTCAATATCCGCATGCACCGCGGCCCAGGGCAGGTCGGGAAACACACCGGGAAGCATGGATTTCTGAATATTTCGGGCCAGAGCCAGCTCGTTCTGAATGCGCTGCTGCTCCGCCGCAGTATTGACCAGATTTTTGAACGAAGCCCGTACGGTTGCCCGGACGCGTTCGAATGTGGCCAGCATGACGCCGATTTCATCGGCAAAGTGTGGTGTGGGGAATGGGGCGTTCATGTCGCCCCGGCCAAATCGCTCCAGAGCGCCGACAAGTTCGTGCAGCGGACGCAGCGTACGCGATGTGACCAGCCAGGTCAGGCTGCCGATGCACGCCGGACCGAGAATGGCCAGCCAAAAGAAGCCCGTGGGCAGGGAGTGGGGCGCGTCCCCCAGTTCATTGCTGGAAACCAGCAGGCAGAGATACCATCCGGGAATGTGCATGGGGTAATAGGCCAGGGACGTGGGGCCTTTCCAGGGCAGATCCCAGGGCGTGGGATCGCCGTGAAACACGGGCCGCAGCTGTTGCACGCCTTTGTTTCCGGCAAGAATGTTTTTTTCAAGAGTCGCGAGTCCGGGACTATTCAGCTCAGTCGCTTCTTCCGCGAGGCTTTGGGGGCCTTGCCCCAGTTGCCGGCCTGCAGGGTAGATGACGTAGTGGCCTGTGGCATTGAGAAAAAAGGGAATGGCGTTTTTGAATCCGGAAAGGGCTTTGAGGGTTCCCTGGATCCAGGGCATGACCAGGACGGCGCCGATCCAGCCGTCATCGGGATTGCCGGAATCCGTCAGAGAAACAGCGTAGATCATGGCTGCGTGCGGACCGCTTTCCTTGAAGGGCAGAAACAGCCCCTTCCAGCGGGCCGAGTCGCTGTTTGGGGCCACCAGATTCGTAGCGGGCAGTTGCAGAGGCTGGCGGGTGATCTGTCCGTCCATGGAGCGGTACAACCAGGAGTTGTTCCCTTGCCCGGCGGCAACCCCGAGGATGGGTAGTTCCGCTGTCAGCGAGCGGAAAGCCGCGGTCTGCTCGAGCGCATGCACCAGCGCATCCGGGTTTTGCGCCCGCAGCGTCCGGTCGGGAATATTGCGGGCCAGGTCCACAAGAACGCCGATTTCCTTGGCCACGCGTGCCACAAAATGTGAAGAAATATTGGACTGCGTAAACATGGCCTGATTGGCCAGGGTCCTGGCGCCCTCAGTCTGTTCTTTTTTCACCTCGGCGAGATACAGGGCCATGCCTCCCCAAAGCAGGACAATGGCGCTTACGGTGAAACGTACGGTCTGGCGCAACGCCAGGTTGCCTGCCCAGAGAGCTCGCAAGCGATCCAGCCAGTTGCGTGGAGATCCGGCCCAGGCCTTTGGGCCTGGTTGCGTTTCAGAGGATTGCGCTGCATTGCCGACCAGGGGCATATCCAGGTTCAGGCAGTTGCCGCTGCCCGTCCACTGGTAATCTGCGGCCGTGGTGAGCAGACGCACCAGCGTGAGACCGCGTCCGCCCACAGGGGTGTTCCCGATATCGGATACGGGCTCCGGGGCGTGTGCAAAAGGATTGAACGGCGGCGCGGTGTCACGCAGGGAGATGCGGACGATGCCTTGCGGCAGGTCTTCATCCTCAGGCCGTGTTTTCCTGGGGGCGCCAGGAATGGCCTCTTCCGGCATGTCGCTTGCGGGCAGATATTGCAGACGCAGGTCGACCAGCCGTTTGGCTTCAGGCTGTCCGGCGTGCATGCAGATGTTGGTAAGCAGTTCGTCGAGGACCAGCCTCAGAGAAAGTCCGTCTTCCCGGGGAATGCCCTGTTCCGCAGCCCATTCCTGAATAACGGAAAGAATGCCTTCCACGGTGTCCAGACGCGCGTCAAAGGACAGAGACAGCAGAAAATTTTCCACATGCGAACCACTGAAATGTGAAGCGGGCGGCGATTTTTTACCGATTCTTTTTCGGTCCGGCACGGTTTTTGTTACTTTATGCTGCATCATACGATGATTTGTATTTATTCTTGAGAGATATGAACAACTTGCACTGCCAGATTTTTGGGCATATCGTTCGCGTTACCAAAAGAATCTGAAATTTTATTAAAAAATGTTAGGAGAATTCGCGTTGAATGCCCCTGAGCTTTACAGTAAATTGACCAGTATTTGCGAAAAAGTCACCCAAGGAGAATACGAGGAGGCCAAGGCCATTTTTGACCTGCCTCCCTGCGACAGCCAGGGGAATCCTGTAAACGTGCTTGCCGAGGCCCTGGGCATGATGCTCGTACGCATAGAGGCCCGCGAATTCGAACTCGGACGGACCATTTCGGAGCTGACCAGCACACGGGAAGAGCTTGTCTGGCACAAGGATCGTCTGGCCAACGAGAACAAGCAACTGCGCGAAGAACTGCGGCGCAAGAGCGCGGCCACGCGTCCGGTGGCTTCGGCTCCGGCCATGCAGCCTTTGATGCGTCAGGCCGAGCGGGCTTCCATGGTGGACGCCAATCTGCTCATCACAGGCGAAACCGGTACGGGCAAGGGCATTTTCGCACGCCATATCCATGCTCTGAGCGAGCGCAGCTCCGGCCCCTTTGTGGCCATCAACTGCGCGGCCATCCCCGGGTCTTTGCTGGAAAGCGAGCTGTTCGGCATAGAAGCCGGAGTCGCTTCCGGAGTCAAGGCGCGTATGGGGCGTTTCGAACAGGCTTCCGGAGGCACGATTCTGCTGGACGAGATCGGGGACATGCCCCTGGAGAGTCAGGCCAAGTTGCTGCATGTCATTGAAACCGGCACCGTGGAGCGCGTGGGCGGACGCAAGCCCATCCGCGTGGGGGTGCGCATTGTGGCGGCCACTCATCGGGATCTGGAAAACCGCGTGGCCGCAGGGGAGTTCCGCGCGGATCTGTTTTACCGTCTCAATGTGATGCGCCTGCATATTCCTCCCTTGAGGGAGCGCCGGGAGGACATTCCCTTGCTGGCCCGGCTTTTTCTGGCGCGCCTGACCGAGCGTTCGCCCATTTCCGCGTCGCATGTCAGCCCTGGAGCCATGCGTTTGCTTCTGGAATATGACTGGCCCGGCAATGTCAGGGAGCTTGAAAACGAACTCGAGCGTTCGGCCCTGCTTGCCGGCGGCCCGAATATCAACCCGGGTGATCTCTCGCCCAATGTGAGCGCTTCTGCTTCCTCGGAAACTCCGTACGCCTGCGCCGTGGGCGCTTCCGAGCCGTCGGACATAATCCGGTACGCCGCTGTTGAAGCACTCGAGGAGTCGGCTATTCCCACCCTGGCGGATGTGGAAGCCGCGCATATTCTTTCCACTCTGCATCGGTTGGGCGGCAACAAGTCCAGGACAGCCCAGATTCTGGGCATCAGCCGGGAAGGGCTGCGCCTCAAGCTGGAGCGGGCCACGAGCGCTTCCGGCAAGTAGCAATCCGCATTGCGGGTTCAGGTTGCGCATCATTCAAGCCCGCGCTCTGCAGCGGCGGCTGCCCCAAGCCAGCGTACGGCGAAAAAGGTCAGGTCATCCAGAGGCGGACCGCCCACATGAGTGCGTATTTCCGCGTACAGGGCGTGGAGCAGTTCCGAGATATTTCCATCCTTGCGTCCTGCCAGAAAACGCTGCAGCGCTTCCTCCCCATAGGCTTTTCCCGCCGGACTGGAGGTGGACAGCAGCCTCTGCTCCGTGAAAAACAACAATTCTCCCGGCCGGAGACAGATTTCCTGCTCCGCGTACTGTTCTTTGGAGCGGATGCCCAGAGGGACGTTGCCTGTCCAGGCAAGTTGCTCCACCTGGCCGGCCAGGCTGCGAAACGGAGGCAACTGGCCTGCGCAGGCCCAGTGAAAACGTCCGGTGGCAATGTCCAGAACCCCCACGAGCGCACTGACCATGGATTGCTTTGGAGAGAAATCCGGAGCCAGGATGCGGTTGGCGTTTTCCAGGGCTTTGCCGGGAGAAATGCCGGAGAGCAGCAGTTCGTGCAGCAGGGGGATGACCCGTCCCGTGAGCAGTGCCGCAGGAACGCCGCGTTCCACGGCATTGCCCATGATGCAGCAGAGCTGTTGCGGCGAAAGAAAAAAATAGTCGTACATGTCGCCGCAGACGTTGCCGGCAGTATGCACAAAGGCATCCAATTCCAGGCCCGGCGTGGGCGGGAGCTTTTGCGGACGCAGTGACTCCTGCAACGTACGGGCGAAAGTCAGTTCACCGAACAGGCGTTCGCGGGTCTGCCCCACGAGGGTGAGATCCCCCACGCGTTGCCGCAGGGCCAGACGCAGACTTTCCGTGGCCATGCGCAGTCGTTGCGCTTCGTCAGGAAAGCGGGGCGGGTGCCGGCGTTCCGATGCATCCGCAGTGGACTCGAGTTCCCCTTTGGCCAGGCGTTCGGCCAGTTTTCCCAGGGAAGCGAACGGGCTGAGCACGGTCTTGGTGGCTCGGTGCAGGCTGTACGCGGCCAGGAGCAGGACAGTCAGACCGATGAGACCAAGGGTGCGCGTCAGTCTGTCCAGGTTGCCGAAAAGATTCGCCCTGGGGATGAGCACGCCCATGCGCAGGGAACCGCCGGTCAGCGGCATGTAGACGGCCGTATAGGAACGGCCTTTCCACAGCAGGTTGCTGACGCCGTAAGGGGCTGCCAGGATGCGTTTCTTCAATTTTTCCAGGGCGGAATCGAGCTGTTCATGCAGGGTCCAGGCGCCATTGTGATCCATGAAAAACGGAATGCAATTTTTTAACGTAGAGCTGGCAATGATTTGTTCGGGAAATTGGGGAATGGCGTGGATGATACAGCAGATGCCCGTGTTGGGGGTGCCCGGTTCGGCGGCTTCGTTCACAAGCGGCGCGGAATAATGCAGGGTGAGATTTCCTTCTGCATTGAGCTCGGGCGGATGCCACAGAGGCCTGGTGACAGTGGGAATGGTTTGCGCGTTCCACTCGCTGCCTGGTGCTTTTCCCGCGTACAGCAACCCTTTGGTGTTGTAACGGCGCAGGATCACATCGCCTTTGTCGTCCAGGAAAAAGATTTCCACATGGTTGTGCCCGTATTCGTCAGAAATGCTGGAGGCGATGCGTTTGTCCATGCGCTTCTGTTCTTCGGGAGGCAGTCCGGGGATGGTCGCGGCCAGGCGCACCAGCGATTGCATGCCTCGTTCGATCCAGCGCTGGTGGTAATCCTCCTGACGGAGGACATTGCCTTCCAGCTGGGTCAGCTGCCCGCGCGCCGTGGCGAGAATCTGCTCGCGCGCGTGCAGGTACCCGAGGGACAGCAGCAGCACCAGAACACCAGCAAGGCCGATAAGAATCGGTACGGACTGCCGAACTTCCAGACGGTAACGCCAGGGAATGGCGTTTTGCTTCATGTCTGGTCCTTGAAGGCCCGCAGAGCGGTATCCACATCCGGATAATCCGGGAAAAGGCTGCCGAAGCCGCTGCCGATGAAGATTTTGCGTACCTGGGGTTGCAGGCGGCAGACATGGATAAGCCCTTGCAACGGTTCCAGTTGTTTGCCGAAATTCAGCAGGCTGCGCAGACCGAACGAGCTCACATAGTCGACATCGGACAGGTCGATGACGGCCAGTCGCAACCCTTGTTCCACCAGATCCGTGACCGCCTTTTCAAAGGCGACAGCGGAAAAGGTATCCCAGCGTCCTGATAGTGTTATGATATACGCCCCTTGCGAGCGGCTGACCTGAAATTCCAAGTTCCTCTCCCATACCGTTGTGGTCTTGCATGCTGCAAAATACGCTTGTGCTGTTCAAATGAATAGCCTCCCCCCCGAAAAAAGCAAATGTCCCACGAATCAGCCTGCCCTGCAGCCTGGCAAGCTGACGCATTGCTTGTTGGCGTCTGTAAAGCAGAAGCAGTGCCAATGGAAAAATATTCTTATAGTTCAGTAGGATAAACCTCAAGCATATTCTGTTCAAAGAATCCTGCCCAGAATACAGGCAGAGCGGTCCGCAGTTGAAAACGAAATACGGACAATTGCCGGGATGTGCGGCCCTGCAAGCTTTGCTGGCAGATTTTGTGCAACGACCGCTGAAACTTCCGCCTTTCCGCTGTTGCAAAGGCGGGACGACAAATATTCCGAGGAGGAAGCATGTTGCAGAATACCCGATGGAGCGCAGTGCTGGCTGTGCTGAGTCTGTGCGGCCTGATTATGTACGCTGCGGCCGTGCAGAGCGTACAGGCCTCTGATGCCGACGGTCCTGACAGACGCGTACGCCTGACTTTCAACAACAGAACCAGTCAGAAAGTGCTGGTGGCCATCTCCTACGTGGGGTTCGATACGGCCAATGACCGGAAAGTGGGCTGGTATGCCATTGCTCCGGGCAAGAGCAAAAAAATAGTGCTGCCCAAGGAAATCGACGTGACGTTCACCCTGGATGGTACGGGGTATTACGCCAAGAGCGTGCCCGGACCAGGGCAGAAAAAGCTGCAATGGACGGGCAAATTCATGAAGCTGTCGGTGGGGCGCAAGCGTTTCAACTGCCAACGGGAAGAAACCATCAAGGACGGATGGACCGTGGGATTTCGCAAGATCAAATTGAAGCGGGCCGATGAATACAGCGGCGCTTCAGCCACCATCAATCTGAAGGAATAAGCAGCATGGCGCAACGGTTTTCCGTACAGTTGGCATGCAAGTTGCGGTAAAAACGCGACAATTCCGTCACAACAACCTTGTTTGGAGCAACAATGAAAACACTGATCGCAAGTATTCTGACCCTCTGCCTCTGCGCCTGCGCCGCCTGCGCCTGGGCCCAGGAAGGATCCGACCCGCCGGAAGAAGCCAGCGGACTGGATATATTCTACCCCGGCATGAGCAGGGCGGATGCCCAGGAAAAAGGCGCTGTTGCCGCGGGAGAATCCCAGATGAAGGCCAAGGTCGACTGGGACGGCACTTCCTGGAACGTGGTCCTGATTCTCAAGGACGACAACGTGGCTATCGTGTCTCTGGCTACCAAGTTGACCTCCAACGCAATGGTTTACGGCATGCTCCAGGCCATGGAAGAGCGTTTGGCCGTTCCCCTTACCATAACCCGCAAAGTGAAAGGCGAGAAAAAACAGCAGCAGTTGTACGAAATGAAATCCAAGGGCAAGAGCGATGACGAACTCAATGAAGTGATGGTCCAGGCCCTGGGAGACTACGCGGACCAGGACGGGGGCAGCATTTCCATCCTGTACTGCCCGCTGGATATGCGTACGCGCATGGCCGAGCTTTTCAAGGCGGGCAATGAGGACGAGAACGCCCTTGCCAAGGAATACGGAGACAGCATGATCTACACCATGAGAATCAGCCAATCCAACGATGTGATCACGGTCATGGTGGCTTCGCTCGAGACCCTCAGCGTATTGGGACAGGAATAGCCGGGATTGTCCGGCGCATTTTCGCCAACGGCATGGGTGTGCCCCTTGGCGCGGTCATGGCAGGATTTTGGCCATCTGCCCGAAAAATGGGCAGTGCCTGTCTGACGGCGGTGATCTGCCGCAGGGAAAAAAGGGTTCCTGGCCTGCTTTCCACTGCGGCAGCAACTGCGCATTGGTTCCGACGTACTACATTATCAAGGAGAGACCATGAAATTTTTGGTATTGTTCGCGGCATTGGCTTTGCTTTTGCCTGCATTTCCCGTCCAGGCCCAGGATTTTTCGGCGCGCGTGCTGGTGGTGGACAAGGATCCCAAAGGCACCAACGTACGCGATACGCCTTCCGGCAAGGTCGTGCATGTCATCCCCCAGGCGGACATGCGCCTGGCAACCGTCAGCGCGTCCAGGAAGGGCTGGTTCAAGGTCCAGGCGGATGGCGCTTCGGGCTGGATGCATGGCAGCGTGCTGGGCATCTGCGCCAGCGGAACAGAGGACGGTGATCCTTCTTTGATCAAAAATCCCGACAATCAAAGCCCGCCACTGCTGCGTATCGCCCAGGGCTCTCCTGTCAGCCTGCTGGCTCTTCAGGGCCGCTGGCTCAAGGTCCGTTATGTTGATGCAAAAGGAACAAAGCATGATGGCTGGCTTCCGGAGCAGGTTTTCACCCTGAGTGAAAACGGGATGGAAGAGTGCGCCGCAGCCTGGAAAAGGAAATAGCTGACGTCTGCAGGCCGTATTGGAAAGGATTCTGACGTATGATGGCTTTGCTTATCAGTTGCGCCGCAGGTGTCATCGGTATTGTCTACCTGATTGTGACGTACAATGACTGCATGAGCGGGGAGGACCTCGTGGCTGATGCCTGGTGCGAAGTCGAGATGTGCCTCAAGAAAAGGCAGGATCTGATTCCTGAACTTGTGGAAATGCTGCAAAGCCGCGGCACCCACCAGCGCAGCCTGTATCAGGAGATCAAGGTCGCCCGCATACAGTCCATGAACGCCAGCGGCGACATGGCTGCGCAGGCCAGGGCCGAGTTCCTGTTATCCTGCGAATTGAACAACCTGCTGGCTGTTGCCGAAAACAACAACGAACTGGTCAGGAACGACGAGTATCTTCGATTGCGTACCGAACTGGCTGGTCTGGACGAGGTCATTCGACAGACCTGTCGGTTTTACAACAAGGCCGCCGGAGAGCAGAACAAACGCATTTCCCAGTTTCCCTGCAATCTGGTGGCCTCGGTGTTCCGCTTTGAACATATCCTGTTTTTCGAACTGGAACATGTGGCGGACAATCGCTTGTCAGGTGTCGGTATCTGGAACCAGTAACCCTATCGAACAGGGAGAACGCATGCTTTCTCGTTATGCCGGCAGTATCGCGGCGCTTATTTTGGTCTCTTTGACGCAGTTCTGGTTCATGGGCGTATTGCTGGTGTCAAGGCAGATGGAATCATTGTTGATCGGCGGAATTATGGGTTTTGTCTTCTGGGCCTGGTGCTTCTGGGCCTTTTACCTGCAAAAACGCCGCACAGGGCTGGTTTTCACGGGCGTCTGCATGCTCATCACCCTGCTGTCCGTGGTCCTGGGGCTGGTGGACATGCTGGAAGAGACCGGGCTGCAGCTGACCAGTGCCTTTTGAGAATGGAGGAAGTGGAATTTTTGTGTATCTGCCGGAAAATAATATTTTCGCAGAGGTGGGGGCTGGAGCAGACGGAATCCGCCCGCTCCCGGTGTGCGCGCCCAAGGCTTATTCAAAAACCGCCGTACCGTCGCTCAGCAGAGTGATTTTGTGCACGTTTGAAAAATTGAGATTTTTGAATTCCAGTTGCTGGCCTTCGTCATCCACCACAGCCATATCCCATCCGCTCAAAGAGCCGGAAAGGTTGATAGTGAGACCTTCGCCCGGTTTCAGAATGTCATCGCCCAGCAGATCGTCTCCCCAATCATTGGACTCGCTGGCGGAAAGAGCCAGGCCGTGAAGCTCGAAGGAAGTACCGTTCATGACGGTGATTTCCGCGGCCAGGGCGGTGCCCGCCAGGAGCAGAAAAACGGTCAGCATTGCCAACACAGTGGTGTACTGTTTTTTGAACATCTCATCCTCCTCAGGATAGCTTTTGGGATAAACAGCTACCCGAAAAACAGGCAGGCGTCTGTCCGCCAAAAGACGTACAGAGGAAAGGAGGGGGCTGCCGGGGGCCACAGGTCTGGCATGGCCGGAAACGGATCAGTCGCTTTCTCCATTGGCGCAGGTCTTGGCCAGCCAGCGCTTGACCGTGTTTCTGTCGATGCCCAGGCGGGTGGCCGTCTTGGCGATATTCCCGTTTTCACGGGCCAGCGTACGCTGTACGTATTCGGCGATGACCTCGTTGAGCGGGCGGCACTGGTCGGTGACTGGATCCAGAGCCGACTCGTATTCCTGGGTCAGGTGCTGCAGCCAGTCGTAGTCCGGCATACCGCGCAGAGCAAAGTATTTGGTGGCCAGATTCTGGAGTTCACGGACGTTGCCCGGCCAGGAGTACCTTTCCAGGGCATCGAGAAAATGGCGGGGGGGCTGTATTTGTGAAACCGGGATTTCGGAATGGCTGGACAGAAACTGCTGGAACAGAAACTGGGCGTCGCCCGGACGTTCGCGCAATGGGGGTATCTGCAGGTCCAGGACATTGAGCCGGAAAAAAAGGTCGGCGCGGAGTTTTCCGTCCCGGACGGACTGGTGCGGATTGCGGTTGGTGGCTGAAATGACCCGCACATCAATGGGTACGACCTTGTTATCGCCGATACGCATGATTTCCCGTGACTGCAGGGCGCGGAGCAGTTTGGCCTGGAGAAAGATGTCCATTTCGGTGATTTCATCCAGAAATAGCGTGCCGCCGTTGGCCAGCTCGAAAAGACCGGTTTTGCCCGTACGCAGGGCGCCGGTAAAGGCTCCGGGGGCATAACCGAACAGTTCGCTTTCCAGCAGGGTTCCGGAAAGGGCGGCGCAGTTGACCGCCACAAAGGGTCCTTCCGCCAGCGGGCTTTCATTGTGGATGCTCTGGGCGAAAAGTTCCTTGCCCGTTCCTGTCTCTCCCTGGATCATGATGTTCAGATTCATACCGCTGTAATGTCTGGCCACCATGAGCAGGTTTTGCATCACCGTGCTCTGGTGCAGAATGTCGCCAAAGGTGTATTTGGCGTAAAATCCCTTGTCCAGCAGCTTCTTGCGAATGGCATTGCCGGCTTCTTCGATCTGTTCGACCTTCTGAAAGAGCACCACCGAGCCGGACCAGTCTTCTTCCGGAGCGATCACCACATGCTCCAGGGCCAGCTGCGTATTGTGATGATGCACCAGGATGTTGGAGACCCGTTTCCGGTTTGCGCGCGCTTCCTCCAGTTCGTCCGTGGGGAAGAGTTCCTTGCTGGTTTTGCCGATGATGTTCTGCCGCTGATCGCGCAACAGGCGGCAGCCCTGCTTGTTGACCTCCTCGATGCGCCCCTCCTTGTTGATGAGGATGGCGCCTTCCTTCGTACAGTTGAGCACTGCGGAAAGCTTTTCGGCGTTGTCGATGTGCCGGCGCATATTGTTGAGCACCAGCCTGGCCTGTTCGAAGGCGTCCACCAGGGTTTCCATGCTGGATTCGATGAGATGAAAGTGAAGATCCCTGCTTTGGGCCATGCGTACGGATACGGCATCTCCGATGACCACGTCGGGGTTCCAGTCCACCACTTCATCGGTGACGGAATCCAGGGACTGGCTGCCGCTGAGAATGAAGGTCCGGTGCGTGCGGCCGAGAATGTCGCACACAGGCTGCACCAGGCTGATGAACTGGCGAAAGCCCACAATGGCGATTTTGGTGTCCAAAGTGGTGTTTTCGTGAATGTAGGCGAGCACCCGGTAGATGGAACCGCCGACCTCGATGACCTCGATGCCGAGGGATTCCCTGATCAGCCTGGCTGTTCCGCCGCGACTGATAACGATTTTCGCCCCTTCATCAATGGCCTGGCGGGCGGCCTCCACCCCGGATTGCAAATCTCCCACATAGGTTTTCGCAGGATAGTTGTTTGTTTCTATGATACTCTGAGCTTTAGTACGGATATTTTCGTAAGGAGCGATAAAGGCGATGTCCATGGGTTCCTCTCTGGTACGCAAAAATGACTGCCGACTTCACCATGAGGAAGCAGTGGTTTTTGGCTGTGTGAATGTAGGTGCAAAATGCACCAGCTGATTATGCATTTTTCCTTGTTCTGTTGCAACGGATGAAATGAAATAAAATATAATCATCATATTTTCAGGTGTTTATGTTCGTGGCACAGGGATTGCTTTTAAAGGCGAAATATGAAGAACGCATCCCTGATCGTTGAAAAGCGGATGCCTGGGCGAACATAACAGAAAGAGAAAAAGGTATGCGAATTTCCAAGGACTTATGGCTGGCACTGGTTGTTTTGGTGATGAGCGGCATTGCGGCAATGCTCACGCATAATCTTTCCACCGGCGGCGTCAGTACCGATTTGGGGCCGGCGTTTTACCCCTGGCTCATGGTTATCTGCATGTTTTGCTGCAGCCTGGTGCTTCTGGGGCGAGCCTTGTGGCAGAAACAGAAAGTCCAGGAATCCGAATCTCCCAGTATCAATCTGAAGGTGCTCAGCAAGCTTTCGCTTTTTCTCGTGTATATGATTCTTTATGCGTATTTTTACGTTGAGGCTGGTTATCTTATCAGCACCTGCATTTTCTTTGTTCTTTCCATGCTTACTCTCAAGGAGCGCAGGTATATGCATTTTCTAGTTGTTCCAGTTTGTATAACTGTAGGCGTTTATCTGGTGTTCACAAAGATTCTGAGCGTCTACATTCCATAATATATTCATCCATGGTGCAAAAATACAAGGCAGGGCATATTGTATTTTTGTAGATACATCATCAACTTTTAAGGAGAACACTATGAAAAGGCTGATCTTAGCGATCCTTTGCGTCTGTATCACCATTCCCTTTGCTTCCATCTCCATGGCCGGAGATTATCCCGAAAGGCCGGTTCAGGTCGTCGTGCCGTATTCGGCTGGTGGCGGAACAGATCTTTCCGCACGCGTCATGGCGGAAGTGTTGAGAAAGTATCTGGGCAAACCAGTGGTTGTCGTGGACCAGCCCGGCGGCAGCGGCGCCATTGGAACAGGCAACGTGGCCCATGCCAAGCCCGACGGATATCTCCTGGGCATGGGTGCGCAGGGCCCCTTGTGTATGCTCCCCAGCTATGGCGGCATCGACTACACCAAGGACTCCTTTGATTATGTAGCCCTGATGGCCCGCAACCTGATGCTGCTCGCAATCAACAAGAAGAACTCCTTCAAAGACGGCAAGTCCATGATCGAATGGGCAAAAGCCAATCCTGACAAACTGACCGTGGGCATGTCCGGTGCGGGCGGCGCCAGCCGTATCGCAGCCGAGGGTTTCGGCGAGGCAGCCGGAATCAAGATCAAGAGCATGCCTTTTGGTGGAAGCGCACCCGCGGTAACCGCCTGTGTCGGCGGACACATCAAGGCCGTTGTGGCCAGCCCGGCCGAGCTGCAGGGCCAGGTCAAGGCCGGCAACCTCATTGTTGTCGCGGTCATGGAACCCGAACGCATCAAAATTTTTCCTGATGCTCCCACAGCCAAAGAGATCGGCGTTGATTTCACCTGGGCTTCCTGGAAGGGCGTTATCGCTCCCAAAGGACTGCCCGCGGACGTGAAAGCCAAGCTGCAGGACGCTCTGGACAAGACCTTCAAGGATCCCGACTACCTCAAGAAGATGGAAAATCTTGGTGAATTCCTCGATTACCGCAAGGGCGAGGACTACCAGAAGCTGGTGGATCATGACTCCCAGGTTGCCGAAAAGATCATTCGCGATCTCGGCATGTACGGCATGAACGACAAGAAGCAATAATCAACTCTAGTGCTCTCTTCTCCTTTCGGCCCGATCCGACCAGTTTCGGGCCGGAAGGAGCATCCCCTCGAACTTAATCGGTAAACAGAGAAATCAGTATGGATTATTTACAAGCAATTTTACCGGTATTGCAGCCACATGCATTGTGGTCCATGGCCGTCGGCACCTTTGGAGGCATCCTTATCGGCGCAATGCCCGGCCTCACTTCCACCATGGGCGTCGCACTGCTCATCCCTCTGACTTTCGGAATGGACCCGGTCGAGGGGCTGAACATGCTCATCGGCATCTACATCGGAGGCATATACGGCGGATGTGTCTCTTCAATCCTTGTTAAAACCCCTGGTACGCCCGCTGCCGCGGCCACAGTGCTGGACGGCTATCCTCTGGCGCAAAAAGGCGAGGCAGGCAAGGCCCTGGGCATGGCGACCATTGCCTCCTTTATCGGCGGCATCATCAGTACGGTGATCCTGACTTTCCTGGCGCCGCAGCTCGCCGCCGTGGCTCTGAAATTCGGCCCGTCCGAGTATTTCGCCATGGCCCTGTTCGGCCTGACCATCATCGCCAGCCTCTCGGGAGATACCGTCAAAGGCGTCATATCCGGATTGCTGGGCATGTTTCTGGCCACATTCGGCGCGGATCCCATCAGCGGTGCGCAGCGGTTCACCTTCGGACTTCAGGGATTTTCGTCCGGATTCGCCTTTATTCCCGCATTGATCGGACTCTTTGCCGTGTCCGAAGTATTTGTCCAGCTGGAAAACATTCTCGACGACAAGATCAAGAAAATCAAAATTTCAGGCGTCTGGCCCACAAAAAAAGAATTCAAACGCAGCATTCCGACCCTGTTGCGCGGCTCGCTGATCGGCACTTTCGTGGGCATCATCCCCGGCACTGGTTCGGGAACCGCCTCCTGGATCAGCTACAATGAAGCCAAACGCACGTCCAAGCATCCGGAAAAATTCGGTACCGGCATAATCGAAGGCGTGGCTGCAACGGAAAGCGCCAACAACGCGGTCTGCGGCGGCGCGCTGGTGCCCCTGCTGGCTCTCGGCATCCCCGGTGACGTGGTCACGGCCGTACTTATGGGCGGCCTGATGATCCAGGGCCTGGCCCCCGGCCCCATGCTTTTTCAGGAGCATTCCGAAATCGTGGTGGGACTGTTCACCGGTTCGTTCATCGCCAATATCTTCATGTTCATTTTCGGCATGATCGGCATCCGGTTCTTTTCCAAGATCCTGGAGATTCCCAAAAGAATTCTCACGGTCGCCATCGCGGTGTTCTGCTTCATCGGATCGTATTCCATCAACATGAACACCTTCGATCTCTACACCATGCTCGGGTTCGGCGTGCTCGGCTATTTCATGCACAAGTTCGACTTCTCGCAGGCCGCATTGTGCATCGCCCTGATTCTGGGCCCCATGGCGGAATCAAACCTGCGCCTGGGACTCATGGGAACTGACGGCGATGTGCTCGCTTTCTGCTCCAGCCCGATCACCATCGGATTTTTCATCCTGTCCGCGCTCTCGCTGGTCTGGCCCATGATCAGCAAATACAGAAAAAGAAGAAAAAACAATAGCAATCCGCCACTTGTGAAGACAACCAACGCATCTGCCGAGCAGTAGAAGAAGTATGATTATGAATACGGTAGCTATCATAGCGGATGACCATACTGGTGCAGCGGATTCAGCAATCCATTTTGCCCGATTGGGAGGGAACACCTCTCTGTTTCTGGAGTTGTCGGCCTTGAATGACACTCTCCCGAAGCTGAATGCAGTCGCCCTGACTACCGAATCACGGTTCATGGCGGCAAGTCAGGCGGCCGAGCAGGTAACCGAGACTGTACGTCTCTGCAAAAAAGCGGGGATACGCCGCTTTTTCAAAAAAATAGATTCAACCATGCGCGGCAATCCGGGCAGCGAGATCCTTGCCGCCCTGGAGGCCACGGACCGGAAGGCCGCGCTGATTTGCACGGCCATGCCCAATGCCGGAAGAACCTGTGTGGACGGAGTGATCCTTCTGGACAACGAACCTCTGCACACCACGCGGTCCGGACATGATCCCTTTCACCCGCTGACCACTTCCGTAGTGGTGGAGTTGCTGGCCGGGCAGTGCGATCTCAAGGCCGGTTCGCTGAACCTGGATGATCTGCACGGTTCCGCGCAAGAGTTGGAAGCGCGCGTACGGCAGTGCATGGATGACGGATGCCGGCTGATCATTGCGGATGCCGTGGACAATGACGATCTGCTGATCCTTGGCAAGCTCATAAAAGACATGCCCGAACTGTTGCCGGTAGGCGCGGCGGGCCTGGCCGAGGCCGTGGCCCGTGCCCATGTCAGCGATCAGCCTTGCAATACGGTTTCTCAAAAGCCTTTGGGAAAGATTCTGGCCGTGGTGGGGAGTCTGGCTCCCGTGTCTCGCGAACAGGCTGATCTGGCCTGTGCGCAGGGCGATTTCAAGTGCATCGAACTCAGCCCCAGGGCCGCTTGCGAGGAGCTGCCCGCTGAGAGTGCGCGTCTGGTTGACCTGGCCAGGGCCTCCGGCAGCGAGCACCTTTTGCTGCGGACCCATGTGGGCAACGACAAAGACAAGAAATCCGGTGCCAAAGGCGAGCTCATCGCGGGATTCCTCGGCCATGTCTGCCGGGAGATCATCAGTCAGACGCCTTTTGACATCATTTTCGCCACAGGCGGCAATACAGCCATGGCCGTGGCCAGATCCATGGGGATCAAGTCCATCGACTTGCAGGAAGAACTGGTGCCCGGAGTGGTGCTGGGATCCTGCGAAATCCCGGACCTGGGCCAACGTTGGTTCATAACCAAAGCCGGAGGATTCGGCGACCGCAATCTTTTGCTCGATCTCGCCGAACGCTTTTCCCGGTTTTCAACGATACAAGGGTAGCAGTATGCAAAAACGTCCATACTGGGCATCACCATGGGAGACCCCGCGGGCATCGGCCCGGAGATCATCGTCAAGGCCTTGTCCGAACAACATATCTACGACATCTGCGTACCGGTGGTCATTGCCGACCCCCAGGTCATGCGTCATGCCGTTACGGAAATTGTTCATTCCGACAAGAAGGTCAATGTGGTTGATTCTCCGGCTGACGCCAAGGGAGTTCTGGGAACCATTGACGTCTATCCCCTTGAGGGGCTGGATTTGGATAATTACGAACTCGGCAAGGTGGACCCTCGCTGCGGCAACGCCGCGTTCCGTTCCGTGGAAACCGCCATCAAGCTGGCCATGGCCAACGAGATAGACGGCACGGTCACGGCTCCGCTGAACAAGGAAGCCATGAACAAGGCCGGGCATCATTATGACGGACATACGGAGATTTACGCCAAGCTGACCAAGACCAGCCAGTACTGCATGATGCTGGCTGACGGTCCGCTGCGTATCGCCCATGTGACCACCCACAAACCCCTGGCCAAGGTCGGCCCCGAGATGACCACCCAGCGCGTGCTGGATGTCATCCGCCTCGGCTACAACGCCGTGAAAAGTCTCGGCATAGAATCCCCGCGTATCGGCGTGGCCGGACTGAATCCTCATGCCGGGGAAAACGGTCTGTTCGGCGACGAGGAGCAGCGGATCATCACTCCGGCCATTGAGCAGGCCCAGGCCGAAGGCATCGATGTGGGCGGACCGTATCCGCCGGATACGATTTTCTGCAAGGCTCTGGGCGGCGGATACGACTTGGTGGTGGCCATGTACCATGACCAGGGACACATCCCCATGAAGCTCATCAGTTTTAAGTACGACGACAAAACCAAGACATGGTCCGGACTCACGGGAGTCAACGTGACTCTGGGGCTGCCCATTGTCCGGGCGTCCGTGGACCACGGCACCGCGTTCGAGAACGCGGGCAAGAACGTGGCCGGACACATGAGTATGAAAAACGCAATAGAATATGCGGCCATGCTGGCCTCGGGCCGGAAGGCCCAATAACAGAACGCCTCGCAGTCTGGAGGCGAAAGGAAGGAAATCATGGAAATGTTCAAATGCCTGCTTCCGTCCGGAATCGAATTTGGTGCCGGCAAGATCAGCACCCTGGCAGACAGCCTGAAAGGCGGCACCGTACTGCTGCTCTCCGACAAGGGCGTCGCCTCCACCGGGATTCTGGAGAAGGTCAAGGAGCAGTGTAAGGCCGGCGCGGATACAGTGCATGAATTTTTGGAAGTTCCGCCGGAACCGTCCGAAGATCAGGTAACCGAAGTCGTAGCCAAACTTTCCAAATTGAATCTTACGAGCATTGTCGCCGTGGGCGGCGGCAGCGTCATGGACATGTCCAAACTGGTGGCCGTGATGCTCAACGGCGGCCCCTCCATTGTGGATCTCTTCGACGGCAAGCTTCCCAAGGAACGCAACGCGCAGCTGGTGATGATTCCCACCACCGCGGGCACGGGCGCAGAAGCCACGCCCAACGCCATTGTCTACCGTCCGAGCCAGCAGCTCAAGGTGGGCATTGTCTGCGACGCCTTCATGCCCGATCGCGTGATTCTGGACCCCGAGCTGATTCTGGGCCTGCCCGCGCCCATTACCGCTTCCACCGGAATGGACGCCCTGTGCCACGCGCTCGAATGCTACATTTCCAACAAGGCCAACCTGCTGAGCGACGTTCTGGCCGTTGAAGCCACGCGCCTGATCTTCAAGAGCCTCAAGAAATGCTACACCAACGGCAAGGATCTGGACGCCCGTGCGGAGATGATCCTGGCCTCCTTTTACGCCGGAATCTGCATCGCCTGCTCCGGAACCAACGGCGTGCACGCGCTGTCCTATCCGTTGGGCGGACGCTACCGCATCCCCCACGGCGTATCCAATGCCATTCTTCTGGCCCCGGTGTTCAAGGCCAACAAGGACGCCTGCGTTGCCAAGCTGGCCGCCATCGCCCCGCTGTGCGGCAAGGACATGGCCGGCAAGAGCGATGAGCAGAAGGCCGACATTTTCGTGGACGCGCTGGAAGAACTCAGCCGCGACCTCGGCATTCCGGCCAAAATGAGCGAACTGGGCATTCCCGCCGAAGACCTCGATACCATCGTGGACGCGGCTCTGGAAGTGAAGCGCTTGCTCAACAACAACCCCAAGACACTGACCCGCGACGACATTCGCGCCATATACACCAGCATCCTCTAACAAAACTCGAGCATACCAATGAAAGAATTATTGCCCTTTGTTGCACTGGTAACCTGCTTTGACGATAACGAGGCCATTGATTACGCCGCCATCAGAAAACAGGTCCGCCGTCAGGTTGCGGCCGGAAACAATATCCTGGCCTGCGGCACCAACGGTGATTTCACGGCCCTGACCTTTCCCGAAAAGGTCCGGATCTGCGCCGAGGTGGTTGAAGAAGCCGCCGGCAAGGTAAAGGTTTTTCGTCAACGCCGGTACGCCTTCCACCTACGAGACCATTCTGCTCTCCAAGGAGTTCGCGACTCTGGGCGTGGACGCTCTGGCCGTGATCACCCCGTACTTCATCGGCTGCACCCAGGAAGGTCTGTACGCCCACTACAGCCGCATTGCCGATACCATCGACAAGCCCATCTACCTCTACGACATTCCGGCCCGTACGCAGAATCACATCGAGCCCGAGACCTGTGCAAAACTGGCCGACCATCCCAACATCCTGGGCATCAAGGACAGCGGCGGCAGCAAGGAAACCCTGGATCAGTACCTGGATATCGCCCGCGGACGCGATGACTTCGACGTCTTTTCCGGCCCGGATTCCCTGATCCACTACGCGCTTTCCAAGGGCGCCGGCGGTTGCATCTCCGGCCTGGCCAACGTCATGCCCGATCTGATGAACGCCATTTGCAAAAGCTTTGAAAAGGGCGACATCGAAGGTTCTCTGCAGCATCAGGAACGCTTCACCCAGCTGCGTATTGACCTTTACGCCCTGGGATTCGCCCCGGCCATGGTCAAGCGCGCTCTGTACCTCCTGGACAGCAGCGTGGGCGCCAGCAGACAGCCGGCTCTGATCCCCACTCCGGAACTGGACGAAAAGATCAAGGCTGTTCTGAAAAAATTCGAAATCGAAGTGTAACACATACGGAACCGTTGCCCGGATGGCGGACATGACCTGTCCGGGCAATGTCTCCGAGACTACCCGTATCGTACGCAAGAAGGATATTCACATGACTACCGTCGTAACCACCTCGCCCGGATTCGCCACCATCGGCAGCGCTCCCCAGGCGATCATCGATCGCAAATGGGACCTGTTCCGTTGCATCGACACCAATGTTCCCCATGGAGGCGTGCTGGAACATGCCGCTGACATGGATATTCTGGTTGTCGGACTCATCGGCGCCGACGAGGAACTGATCAGCAAGTCCCCCAAACTCAAGGCCGTGCTCAAGCATGGCGTGGGTGTGGACAACATCGACATCCCGGCCTGCACGGCCCGCAAAATACCCGTACTCAATGCCCCGGGCACCAATGCCAACGCAGTGGTTGAGCTGGTTCTGGGCAGCATGTTTTCCCTGGCCCGGCGTATCCCCATGGGACACAACGTCGTGGTGGAAGGCAACTGGGTCCGCTACGTGGGCACGGAAATCGAAGGCAAGACCCTGGGCATCGTGGGCCTGGGCAACATCGGCAGAAAGCTGGCCGTCAAAGCCAAGGCTCTGGGCATGCGGGTTGTCGCATCCGACCTGTATCCGCAGATGGACTTTGTGGAAAAATACGGCATCGAACTCATGAGCATGGAAGAAGTGCTGGCCGCATCCGATTACGTTTCTCTGCACGTATTCGGCGGCAAGGACAACAGCCACCTCATCGGCGCGGAACAGATCAAGCTGATGAAGCCCACCGCCACCCTGATGAACTTTGCCCGTGGCGAGGTCCTGGACATGGACGCCCTGGCCGAAGCCCTGGAAAAGGAACAGCTCTTCGGCGCCTGCATCGACGCCTACGAGCAGGAGCCGCCGGATCGCAGCCATCCCATTTTCAAAAGCTCCCGTGTGGTGTTCACCCCCGCACTCCGGCGCCGACACCAAGGAATCAGTGGAGCGTATGAGCCTGATGAATATCGGGGACATCGAAACGATCCTGGCCGGCGAGCGTACGCCCCGCGTGCTCAACCCTGAAATCTACGAATAGACAAAGAACAATGACAACAAGCACTTCCGAGCTTCCCAGCTATGTGAAACTGGTCGAACATGTGACCATCCCCAAGATGGCCCTGATCCGCCAGACCTTCCGGACTCTTGAAGAGGTGGAACCCGAACCGGCCGTACATGCGGCCCTGGCCGGGGCCCCGGTGGTCGGGCAGGCCCTCAAACCCGGCATGAGCGTGGCGGTAACCGTCGGCAGCAGAGGCATTGCCCGGCTGCCCGAACTGGTGCGTACGCTTATCAAGGAAATCAAGGATCGCGGGGCAGAGCCCTTTATCGTGCCCGCCATGGGCAGCCACGGGGGCGGCACCGCGGAAGGTCAGCAGGCCATGCTGGCGCATCTGGGCGTTACCGAAGAGAGCGCCGGATGCCCCATTCGTTCGTCAATGGATACGGTCAAACTGGGCCAGCTGGACAACGGCATGGAAGTTCGTATCGACAAGCTGGCTTACGAGGCTGACGGCATAGTGCTTTTCAACCGCATCAAACCGCACAGCGCCTTTCGTTACAAAAACGAAAGCGGCGTGGTGAAGATGCTTTCCATCGGACTGGGCAAACGATCCGGGGCCGACAACTGCCACGCCTGGGGCTTCAATTACGTGGGCCGCTTTGTGGTGGAAATGGCGCGGATCAAACTTGCCACCTGCAAGGTGTTGTTCGGCGTCGCCACCATGGAGAACGCCTACGACAGACTTGCCCGGGTGGTGGTGCTCGAACCCGATACTATGATCGAAAAAGAGCGGGAATATCTGAAGGTGGCCATGCACGCCATGCCGCGCCTGCCCCTCGGACCCCTTGACGAGCCCTTGGCCTCCGGGCCGCTGGACGTGCTGGTGGTGGACAACATCGGCAAGGAATTCTCCGGCAGCGGCATGGATACCAATATCACGGGCAGGCCGTCGACAACCGCCATCAGCGGCGGCCCTGATGTTTCCCGCATCTGCGTACTGGATGTGACCGACAAGAGCGAAGGCAATGCCACCGGCGTTGCACGCGCCGATGTGGTCACGGACAAGCTCAGCAACAAATACAACCGCGAAACCATCTACACCAACTGCCTGACCTCTGGCGTCCTGGCCGCCGGGTCTCTGCCCGTGTCCATGCCCAATGACAGGACCGCCATCCAGGCCGCGGTGAAGACCTGCGAATCGCATACGCCGCAAGCCATCCGCATGATCCGCATTCCCAATACGCTCCAGCTCGAATACCTCTATGTCTCGGAATGCATGCTGGATGAAATGCGCCAACGCCCGGGAGTGGAAATACTCTCGGATGCTTTAGAAATGTCCTTTGATGCGTCAGGAAACCTGCCCGCATTTCAGGACGGCCTTGCCCCCCACATACAAGGAAGAAGTTGAGTTCCGCTCAGGTAATACCCAGTACCTCCGCGCACAGCACAACACCCAATAAACGAGACTCCTTCTGCGCTTGAGCATCCCCGGATGTTCCGGGAAGCTCAAACGATTAAACAGCGTCTGGATATGCCCCCAGGCGCTGTTTTTTTGTTTGGGGAGAGAGGGGTGGAGGGGGAAGGAGAAAGGGAGTGGGAGGGAGGGTGCCTCCGGCGGCTTAAACCCCTTTTGGGAAAAAGGGGTTTAAGAATCCCCAAAACTTTTAGCTGGTGGGGGGATATGAGATGTCCCGGAGGTGACCGGCCTGCCACAGCGGGCAGCATTTTTCAGAAGACTGTAGTATTCCAGCCTTCCATAACATTCGCACATCGCCGGCATTTCCCCTCCCCAAGCCCCAACGGGGCGGCATATCTATAGCCCAGGGCAACGCCCTGGGTATGAGTCGGGCGAAAAAAAGAGCCCTGTAAGGGCGGCATGGCAACGCGCCGGAGTTCTGCGTAGCCATGCCGCCCCTTCAGGGCTCGAAAAATACCTCTGCATTTTTCCCAGGGTTGCACCCTGGCTGTAATTATATCGCCCCGTTGGGACTTTTGGAGATGGCTTGTGGTTGGGTACGGCTGATGGGCAAATCCGAAAGGGCCGAGATGTCCCGGAGGTGACCGGCCTGCCACAGCGGGCAGCATTTTTCAGAAGACTGTAGTATTCCAGCCTTCCATAACATTCGCACATCGCCGGCATTTCCCCGTTCCAAGCCCCAACGGGGCGGCATATCTATAGCCCAGGGCAACGCCCTGGGTATGAGTCGGGCGAAAAAAAGAGCCCTGTAAGGGCGGCATGGCAACGCGCCAGAGTTCTGCGTAGCCATGCCGCCCCTTCAGGGCTCGAAAATATTTCCCGTAGTATTCCCAGGGTTGCACCCTGGGCTGTAATTATGTCGCCCCGTTGGGGCTTTTGGAGATGATTTGTGGTTGGGTACGGCTGTTGGGCAAATCCGAAAGGGCCGAGATGTCCCGGAGGTGACCGGCCTGCCACAACGGGCAGCATTTTTCAGAAGGCTGTCGTATTCCAGCCTCCCATAACATTCGCACATCGCCGGCATTTCCCCCCCCAAGCCCCAACGGGGCGACTTATCTATAGCCCAGGGCACCGCCCTGGGTATGAGTCGGGCGAACCAACGAGCCCTGTAAGGGCGGCATGGCAACGCGCCGGAGTTCTGCGTAGCCATGCCGCCCCTTCAGGGCTCGAAAAATACCTCTGCATTTTTCCCAGGGTTGCACCCTGGCTGTAATTATATCGCCCCGTTGGGGCTTTGGGATGAAGGGATTATCCTGGAAATCTCACTTCCGTATGCTTTGCCCGCGAAATGGTCCCATGTGAATCCCGACCTCCACCCGATCATGGCCCCTGCGATACGATAACTCTCCGCCCAAAAAACTGACCCCGCATTGGCCAATTTCCGCGCCGCCCGTTCGGATGGTGTTCTTCGGATTGCTTTTCTGATAGCGTGACGATCATATCGCTGGTATTTGAGACAACGCCGTAAGAACTGCTGTCAGCCGGTCTATTTGGTGCATAACGGTTTTTCGCAACCAAATGACCGCAATACACATTCCCGGCGACCACTGTTGATTTGCCGCTGATCAGGGAGCACGCATGAGTGATATCATTGCCACGTTCGTATTCTTTTTCGCCGTAATCGACCCCATTGGCACCATTCCCGTCTTCATTTCGGTTTCCCAAAGGTACCCGGAGCACATCAAGCGGAAGATCGCGGTCAGGGCCATCATTGCCTCGGCCTTGATTCTGACCTTTTTCGTGGCTGCTGGTGAGTTGATTCTCAAGGCCATCAACATTCCGCTGGAGGCGTTCGAGATCGCGGGCGGCATTGTGCTGTTTCTGTTTGCGCTTTCCATGATTTTCGGCGAGGGCAAGCCCGAGGAAGAGATGAAGATGGTCAAGGATTTCAGCGAAACAGCCATTTTTCCCCTGGCCGTGCCTTCCATTGCCAGCCCCGGCGCCATGCTCGCGGCCGTACTGCTTACGGAAAACGACCGCTTCAACATCTGGGAGCAGGTCGAAACCACCCTGATCATGCTGGCGGTCCTGGTCATCACTCTGACGCTGATGCTCATGGCCAGCAAGGTGCACCGTATCATCGGCAACAGCGGCGCCAGCATCATCAGCCGCGTCATGGGGCTTATCCTGGCTTCCGTGGCTGTCTCGAGCGTCCTGGAGGGAATCAAGGCCTATTTCGGGCTTTGAGATCCTGGCTTCAGATTGGGGCTGCTTTGGCTGATCTGGACCGGACACCAGGCGTACGCCTTGCACGGGCTTTCAGATGCTCCCGGTTTTTCCCCGTTTTCATTTCATATCGTCCTGCCTGTTCTGGCAGGGGGATGCAATCCACCCGTGGTATTTTCACTCCTCCTTTGTCGAGCGTCCGCAGGGATGTTCAGCTTGCTCATGCGGCTGCGTGGCTTGAGCGGTTGGCTTTGGTTGGGGTGCGTTCGACGATATTTTTCAGCTTCCGGACGTTGCCGGCCGGGAATTGCCCTTCATTTGCCCCAGGCTCCCAGCGAATCGGTGTTTTTGAATTGCCTCAAATAAATTCGAACCCGCCATGTGAAGTCAGTCCTTTTGTATTTTTGCTGAAATGCAATAATGCTCGATTAATGATTTATCTAAAAAACTATTTGTTAATATTTTAACAATTTTTTTGTTTCCTATTCAGAATTTTATTATTAGTGATTATTTCATATGTATAGCCTAATGCTTTACATGTATCAGGAGAAGTATTGCTTCAGGGTGGTGAGCTGTTCCTTCTGCACGTAACCTGCCTTTCAAGCGAAATTTCTTTTGCGTTAGAGCACATGTGTGCTCCCCGATCAAGCAGCGCCTGCCCATGTTACCAGGCGCTGCTCTTTTTTTGGGGAAAGAGCTGCGGCATTCCCTGGCTTTGTTCCATTGATTCAGACCGGCTGTTCGGACTCATCAGTTCGGCGAAAGATCCTGGGCTTCTGAAGAAAACGCAATAGGATTCTGAATAAATTTGGCCGACACCTGGAAATTTGTTAATACTTTTAACAATTATTATGTTCCATGCGGGGCTGAGGCTCAGTATGGGAGCCCTTTGAAACGTTCATGCACCCCATAATGAAGCAGGAACCGTTGCAGCGGACGTACCTTGCAACCGGTTTTTTTGGGAAGAGATGTTTTGACGAGGAAAAAAGAGGTTTCGTATGCGTTTTGTTGAACTATTGGCCGGCTTGTTGACAATGTCACTGGTTCTTGCCGCCTGTACGGGCGTACCGCAGCCGAAAATGGATGCGGATTATATGAGCAATTATGAAAAGGCCAACCGGGCGGGCGATGACGCCAAGGCCCTGGAGTATCTCCAGCAGGCGGCGGATCACAAGAATCCCGAAGGCCTGGTCCGCTTGGGAGAAGCCTATTTGCACGGGCGTTACGGGCTCCATGATCCCAAAAAGGCGTTGGCTCTGTTTCAGCAAGGCGCGGACAAGGGCAGCGCGCGCGGCATGACCGAGCTGGGCATTCTGTACCTGGATGGCGATGGCGTAAGCCGGAATTACAACAGGGCCCTGTCCTTGTTCATGCAGGCCACGGAAGCCAGGGACATGAAGGCTTCCCGCTACGTGGGCATCATCTGGGAGAACGGCCTGGGACGGAAAGCGGATTATGAAAAGGCCGCCCATTTTTACAAACTGGCCGCGGACCGGGGCGACATCACAGGGCAGTACAGGCTGGGGCAGCTGTACGAAAAGGGCCGTGGCGTGGCGCAGGACTATCTGATGGCCCACGCTCTGTATCTGAAATCCGCGGACCGGGGCGACAAGATCAGCCTGCCGGCCATCATGGCTCTGGGCAATATGTTCGAGCAGGGCCTGGGTGTGGGCAAGAATATGGAAAAGGCCATGGAGTGGTATGCCAAGGGTGCGGAATTGGGCGACAAAGCAGCCAAAGCCAAGATTGCCGCCTGGCAGTATCCGAACCATCCCTATGTCATGAACGTCACCGCCATTGCAAAAATCCTTGGCGACGGGCAGAAAGTTGCAGCAGTGGCCGTGGAGTACAAAGACCCCATCGATGCGGCAACCCTGCGTACGGATGACTACAAGGTGCCGGGCAGGCTGGTTTCGGCGGTCTATACGAACGACAAGGCCGCAATTTCTTCAAAAGGCAAGCCGGGCAATTTTGTCATTGTGGAGCTGAAGACCGCCATGGGCAAGAAAAGCGGCGGCATGGGCGGCGGTCCCAAAGAAACGGGCCAAGGCGGCCAACCGGGCTTTGGCGGCCCCAAACTGGGGGAAGTGTCCGACAAGCCCGCTACGCCGGAGATGTTGAAGGTTAAAATCATCCAGAGCGGCGAAGTGGACACCACGGAAGGTGCAAAGATTTCGTCTTCTGCCAAAGCCATGGAAAGCAACCGGATGCTGCTCCCGGAGATCAAGGATTTTCGGCAGCGGACCTTTCATGATGCGCAGTACAAAAAACGCCTTATGTACAATCTGTACGTGCCGGCCAACTACGACCCGGCCAAAAAGTATCCTCTGGTGCTGTTCATGCACGATGCCGGCGCGGTCAGCAACAATCATATCAAAACCCTGACCCAGGGGCTGGGGGCCGTGGTCTGGACCAGCAAGGAGGACCAGGCCAGACATCCCTGCTTTGTTCTGGCTCCGCAGTACAACGCCGTCATGGTGGACGACAGTTCGCACGCTTCCGATGACATGGATGTGACCATAGACCTGATCAAATCGCTCATGAGCGAATACAGCATTGATGCCGACCGCATTTACAATACGGGCCAGTCCATGGGGGGCATGACTTCCATAGCCATGGACATCAAATATCCCGACTTTTTTGCGGCTTCCTTTTTGGTGGCCTGTCAGTGGAACCCGGACCTGGTGGCGCCCCTGGCCCAAAAGCCTCTCTGGATCGTTGTTTCCGAAGGTGACACCAAGGCGCATCCGGGCATGGACGCCATTACGGCGGTATTGCAGAAAAACGGCGCCACCATAGCCAAGGCCCAATGGGATGCGCAGGCGGACCGGAAAACGCTGCAAGGCGATGTGGAGGCCATGCTCGGCCAGAACGCGTCTGTCAATTATACCGTTTTCAAGGGCGGCGACCATCGCTACACCTGGCAGTACGCCTATTCCATCCCAGGCATACGGGACTGGCTGTTCCAACAACATAAAGGGCAGCACAACTAACCGAAACGAGAAAGCCCCCCGAGGATTGAATCCACGGGGGGCTTTTGCTGTGTCCGGGCTTTGGTAAAACCTTATGTCAGCGGCAGGACTTCGCAGCTGAAGAGTCTGTTGGGCGTGCCTCCGGAAATGGCGTCCAGGCTGGTGTCGTTAACCAGCTCGTTGATGCTGGCCAGGCCGTCCGTGGGGTTGCCCCAGCCGAAGTCTACCCAGACCAGGCCTGCGCTGGTGTCCGGGGTGATGCTGGCCTTGAGGCGGATGCTGCCCTGGGGGGAGCGGACTTCCACGACTTGTCCTTCGCGTATGCTGCGTTTCCCGGCATCCTCCGGATTCAGATACACCAGGGGTTCGGGATGGCTTTTGGCAGCGCGCGGCAGATTCTTGAAGCGCGTATGCACAAACTGCAGCGGTCTTTTGCTGGATCCCAGCAGGGAGAACGTGTTGCCGTCCGGGCTTTGCGTGGTCAGTGAGTCGCCCGCCGGCGAATGAAAGCCGGGCAGGGGGGGAACCCCGAGCTTTTCGAACCAGTGCGAATAGAATTCCAGCTTTCCGGTGGGAGTATTGAACTTTTCCGTTTCGTACTTGCGATAGCGGATACCTCCCCCAACATAGGCGATCTGCTCCTTGTCCAGACGGTCGAAACTCGCACCGCTGGGTTTGACCATGAAGTCGATCCAGGAGATGTCGTCGTGGAAGGGGTAGTCCTGTCCCAGCCCCATTTTCTGTGCAAGGGCGTATTCCATCTCAAATACGGAGCGGGCTTCGCCCACCGGCTCGAACACGGGCCTGGCCAGGGCCAGAAAAGCGCTCCGGGTGCTGGAGTATCCCCGGTAGCCGTATGACTCGAAGGCTGTAGTGCAGGGCAGCACCAGGTCGGCTTCCTGGGTGGTGGCGGTGGGGAAGATGTCGCAGACCATCAGAAAGTCCAGCTTTGACAGAGCCTGCCGCGTACGGGCGGGGTTGGCCTGGATGAGCACGGGGTTGCCGTGATGGACGATCATGGCCCGTGGTCTGTCCTCCCGGTCGCTCAGCAGGGCGTCCTTGATCAGTGAAAAGGGCACATGCACCGTGGCCGGGAAGCGGTCATAGCCGATGCGCGCGGTTTTGTCCGTGGCCTGGGTGGGCAGGGAAGGCGGATGGGGAAACGGCATGAGCACGTTTCCGCCGGGCGCGTCCACGTTGCCCGCGAGTCCGGCCAGGATGGCGATGCAGCGTACCGCGTCAAAGCCGTTGGTGTACATGTCCAGACCATTGCCTTCGTAGATGGCGGCCGGGCCGCCCGTGACGTAGGTCCGGGCCAGGACCTCGATGTCCAGAGCCGTAATGCCGGTATGGACTTCCGCCCAGGCGGGAGTGAATTCCCTGACCTGTTCGGCCAGGGCCTCGAATCCGGTGGTGTAGTTCTTCACGAACGCTTTGTCGTAGAGTCCGTTGGTGATGATGACGTTGATCATGGCCAGGCCCAGGGCGTTGTCGCCGCCGGGCCTGATCTTGATCCACTGGTCCGCCTGTCTGGCGGTTTCACTGTAAAAGGGATCTATGCAGATGGTCCGCACGCCTTGTTCCTTGAGGCGCGGCAGAATCTTGTTCATCCCGTCAAAGGCCGAATACGCGGCATAGCGTTCGATCCCCACGGGATTGCTGCCCCAGAAAAGGACCAGCCGCGTATTCTCGTAATCCGGCTCGGGCCGCGCGGCGCCGATGACGGATTTGTAGGCAAGCATACGCGGCGCCATGCAGATGTTGCCGATGCTGGTGAGGTTGGGCGAACCATAGACGCCCATGAATTCCGCGAAAGCGTCGCGGCTCTTGTAGGAAACCGGCGCACCGTTGAAACGGACAAGGCTGAGCGGACCGTGATCGTGTCTGATCCGGGACAGCTTGTCCGCGGCAATGGTCAGGGCCTCGTCCCAGGAAATGCGCTTGAACCCGCCAGGGGTTTTCAGCAGCGGATGGGTGAGCCGGTCGGGAGATTGTTGCATCTCCGTATTGGCCAGCACCTTGGGACAGCAGTGGCCGCGGTTGACCGGATGCTCGGGATCTCCCTTGAGGCCGATGTCGCCGTTGGCTTTTCTGGTTGCGATCACTCCGCAGTTGTTGTGGCAGATCTGGCAGAGCGTACGTACTGAATCGGATTTCATAGGCTTTTCTCGTTTTCTGACTGCTCGGCAGCCCGGCAACCTGGTAAGCGGGTTATTTTTCCTGTTTCTGGGCCTTTTGCAGGAAGCTCTGGTCAACCACCTTGTCCATGGGAATGTCTTCTTTGATCAGGCCCACATCCTTGGTGATTTTTACAATGGCCTTGTGTCCGTCGGGGGTGATGACTCCGTCGTGGCTGAAGCTCTTGCGAATGTCGGCAATGATGGCTTCATCCTGCGATCCGAGCAGATAGGGCGCAACCAGTTCGGCGACCTTGGCGCTGTCCTGAGTCTCTTCCCATTTCATGGCCTTGACCATGGCGTTGATGAAATGCTGCACCACTTCGGGGTTGGCCTTGATGTAATCTTCCGTGGCCATGACCACCTTCAGCGGATAGGTGTCGGTGCCCAGAATGGCGCGGTGCTGTTCGGGATCGTTCATGTCCACCAGAATCTTGGCGCCTCTGGACAGCAGTTCGGCTTTGATCTGGCCGCTGCCGAAGGTGGCGTCGATGGCCTTGTTCTCATAGGAGGGAATGATGGCCGAGCCGGGCAGGGCGGCGAATTTGACGTCTTTGTCCGGATCCAGTCCGTAGTGGATCAGAATGGTGGAAACAAAGGCCCTGGGACCCGAGCCGGGCATTTTGGCGGAAATGGTCTTGCCCTTGAGTTCCTGAACGGTCTTGATCTCCGGGCGGGCAAGAATCGCCCACGGGTGTTTGGCAGTGGTGGTGATGAGGTTTTTCAGGACGCGGCCTTTTTCATACATTTTCAGGGCCTGGTCATAGCTGGTCAGGGTAAACTGCACGTCTCCGGCCAGCATGGCGGCCACGGACAAGGGACTGGACTTGAAGTTGACGAACTCCACTTCCAGGCCTTCGTCGGCAAAGTATCCCAGCTTGTCCGCAAGGTAGATGGGAATGCCGTAGTTGTCCTGGCCAGGCTGGGCCATCTTGATTTTTACCATGTTTTCCGCGGCCTGAACCACGGACCCGCTCTGGATCAGAAACAGCGAGACGCACAGCAGAAGAACAGCCATCAGTTTTTTCATTTCAGAGAACTCCTCTGGGTTACGAGTGTTCGGCAGGACGCCACTTGAGCAGGCAGCGCTCCAGAAAGCCAAGGCCGGCGTTGAGCACGGCCATCAAAAGCATAAGTACGAGGATGCAGGTGAAGACTCGCGGGATGTCGTACATGGACCCGGCGAACTCGACCATCCAGCCCAGTCCGGCGCTGGCGCCGATGTATTCGCCCACCACGGCGCCCAGCAAAGCCGCTCCCAGTCCGGCCTTGAGTCCGGCCATGAGCCAGGGCAGCGAATAGGGCAGCACCACCTTGAAAGTCACCTGGCGGGTGGTTCCTCCCATCAGACGGACCGCATTGATCAGGGCCTGGTCCACGTTTTTGAACCCGGCGTAGGCATTGAAGAAAACCAGAAAAAAGACCATCAGCGCGGCCAGAAAAATCTTGGACTGCATGCCCAGGCCGAACCACAGAATGAAAATGGGCCCCAGAGCCAGCTTGGGAATGCCGTAAAAGGCCATGATGATGGGATCCAGCACCTGGGCCGTGAGGTCGAGCTTGCCCAGCACATAGGCCGCCAGGATGCCGCTTACGGACCCGAGCACCAGTCCGGCCAGGGCCTCTCCAAGGGTTATCTTGATGTGCGGCCAGATCTCCCCGCTGGTAAAGGCCTCCAGCATGTCCTGGGCAATGGCCGTGGGCTGGCCGAAGAAAAAGGTGTCGATCCAGTGGAAGCGGGCCAGGGATTCCCAGATGACAAGTACGGCCAGGATCAGGCCGCAGCGCAGGAGCAGCGCGGTCCGGGCCTGGGATTTATGCGTCGTGCAATCAGCCACAAGCCGCTCCATTGGTTTTCAGGATCTCATCCCGCAGATCGTTCCAGATCAGTTTCTGCAGTTCAACGAACTCTGGCATAAAACGCGTTTCCAGGGCCGAACGCGGACGTGCCAGCGGAATGGTGTAGGTGTTCTTCACCGTGGAGGGGCGTGCGGTCATCAGGATGACTCGATCGGCCAGGGTTATGGCTTCGGCCAGGTCATGGGTGACGAACAAAATGGTCTTGCGGGTGGTCTGCCAGAGCTTGAGAATTTCCCCCTGGAGCATCTCCCGGGTAAAGACGTCCAGCGCGCCAAAGGGTTCGTCCATGAACAGAACCTCGGCGTCGGCCGCCAGAAGGCGCATGATCATCACCCGCTTTTTCATGCCTCCGGACAGCTCGTGGGGGTAGCTCTTTTCGAACCCGTGCAGTCCGGCGGTGTCTATGAGCTGCCTGGCGATGTCGCGGCGCTGCTTTTTGGGCATGCCCCTGATTTCCATGGCCAGTTCGATGTTCTCCAGGGTCGTGCGCCAGGGCATCAGGGTATCGGCCTGGGACATATACCCGATACGCGGCGTAATGCCGGTCAGGGGGGCGTTGTTGAAAAATACCTGCCCCTTGCTGGGAGCGACAAGCCCGGACATGATGTTCAGCAGGGTGCTCTTGCCGCATCCGCTGGGCCCCACGATAGCCACGAATTCCTGGTCTTCCAGTTCCAGGTTTACGTCCTCGAGGGCCGTCACGGTCTGCCCCGCCGGGGTGCTGAAAAAATGAAAAATCCCGGATGTCGCCATTTTCAAAGGCATATCCGGGGACTGTTTCAACGGACTGTTCTGTGCCATTGCACAATCTCCTGGGAAGCGCTCAGGAGGCTGTTCAACAGACTGTGATTCTTTCAATAGCATTCTCTTTTGGTATAAAAAGTCTGATGTCCGGCTGTGCAGCTTGCACTGGGCATTGCGGCGTTTTTTTTTAACGCAATGTTGATCTATAAATGCGTAGCTAACACGGATAAAAAATGTATATCAAATCAATAATTCTTATCAATTTTGTGCTATTGATCAGTGTAATCTATGAGTTTTAGGTACATGAGATCTTCAAACGTATTTTTATGAACGAGACTAGTTTACTTCAAACAGGATAAATTACAGATACATTGCTCATGATACGCATGTTCGCAATCAATCAATACAAAAGCATAAATTTGTATTCCAAAATAGTATGAATACATTAATACGCGTTCTGTTTCGAACAACTCAACAAAAGAACGTAAGGGTAAAAAGGAAGCGGTGCATCCGTGCGTCCAAAGGGGGCATCAATACAACAAGATTGGACGGCAGTATGTCGAGACGGTTGAAATGTGCGTATGTTGGTTTGGTGTCCGGAAGGCGGAAAAAATGCAGGGCAGAGATGTAACTGATGGCGATGGCTGGAGCACGGAATCTTGATGTCAGCAACGTGCTCTGTTACAAAAAACAGCGGCTGCTTTTTGCGAATGCAGAAACAGCCTTGTAAAAATTCCCTTCTGCAGACTGTTTCGGATTGTCACTGAACGGATGGCCTCTGCTCCGTTCCTGGGACATTTTGCAGAATCAAAGCCCCCCTGAAGTGACGGATGTCAGTAATAACGAGATGTTCCTTGAATTTTCCACACTGTTGCGACCGTTTCTCATGAAAGCCCGACTGCTATGACAGATCACAATAAAAAAGAAGACAGCAGAGGTTCATTGAACCACAGAGCTATTTTTGAGAAATCGCCGATCCCCATGTTCGTTCTCGACCGTACTGGCGGACAGATCTGTCTCAGCGGCTACAACAGGGCTGCTGCCGAACTGCTCGAAAACATCTCCCCCGACCATCTGAACTGTCCGGTGGATCAGGTTTTTGCGGAGTATCCCGAACTGAGCGCCTGGCTGACCAGTTGTTATTCCTCGGAGACCATTCATTATCAGGAAGACCATGACCGGACACATCCGGGGCTGAAATTTTCCGCTACCCGGCTCGATGCGGACCAGCGCCTGATCCACATCGAAAACATCTACAAGCAACGTCTGGCGGAAAAAGAGTCCAGAATGACCCAGGAACGTCTCGAACTGGCGATCTACGCCACGGATTCGGGGCTCTGGGACTGGCATATCCCCTCTGGAGAGGTCATTTTCGGGGAACAGTGGGCCGCCATTCTCGGCTATACGCTGGATGAGATCAAACCGCATCTTTCCACCTGGGAGAATCTGGTGCATCCGGACGACAGAGCCCGGGTCATGCTCATCCTGGAGCAGTATCTGGCCGGCAAACTGCCGCGTTACGAGTGCGAGCACCGGCTGCGGGCCAAGGACGGCAGCTGGGTCTGGGTGCTGGACGCGGGCAAGGTGGTGGAGTGGGACAAGCACCATAAACCCCTGCGTATGACGGGTACGAAAGTCGATATTTCACGTCGGAAAAAGGCCGAAGAGGAACTGGCGCAACTGAACCAGGACCTGGAAAAGCGAATCGAAAAACGTACGCGCAAGCTCAAGGAAAGCCAGCAGTCCCTTTTGGAAAGCCAGAATCACCTGCTGGAACTCAACAGCGCCCTGAAGATTCTTCTCAAAAAAAGCGGTGAAAACAAAAGGGAGATCGAAGAGAACATGCTCGCCAATGTTCTGGAAATGGTCATTCCCTACCTGATGAAAATCGAGGAAGAGGCGCTGACCGATACCCAGAAGATCTACTTGAATGTGATCCGCACGAATCTCGATGAGATCACTTCTCCGTTTTCACGCCAACTGACCACCAAGCATTTCAATCTGACCCCCGCGGAAATTTCTGTCGCCAAGCTTATCAAGCAGGGCAAAGCTACCAAAGAAATCGCAGAGTTATTGAATCTTTCCAGCAAGACCATCGAGACCCAGCGGCGCAGCATCCGGCGCAAACTGGGGCTGAACGGCAAGAAAATGAATCTGAAGACCTTTCTTGATGAGTCTCTCGATCAGGTATGATCCATACCTATTTCCTACCCTGTTTTTCAGTATTGTAAAAAGTCCTGTTGCGGGACATTTTTTAACCATCCAAGCAGAGGATCGGCAAAAGATGAATGTCTCGGCGCTGACTTGAATTTATAGATGAAATTCAGGGAATTGTGAAAAATGCTCCTCTCCGAAGGAGTATTTTTTTTGTCTGCTTGATTACATTTTTGTAAAAAGCAAACGATTGGCGGGTTTTTAGCCTTAAGAAACATCATGAAATTACAGAATTGTATATGAGTTTTGGCTTTTTCGAGACAAATTTGAAAACAAAAACAAGCGTGTGAACGTCTCCAAGACTCCCGGAAATCAGCTGTAGGAAAATTTTTACCAATACACAGGAGGATGCGATGAATTCAAAAGGAACCAGAGCCGTCCCCACAAAAGGGGCACTGATCAACGGCCAATGGGTTGACGGGCAGGGGGGCAGCTTCGACGTACGCTATCCCCACAGTCGGGAGTTGCTGCATTCCGTTGGTCGGTGCAATACCGATGATGTCAAAAAGGCTGTAGCAGCGGCCAGGGCAGCCCAACCGGCCTGGCGCGCAACTCCGTACACTCAGCGAGCCCGGATCCTGCGGCGTATTCACCAGTTGTTTCTGGAGAACGCCGAGCCCATCGCGGAAATGATCACCTCGGAAATAGGCAAGACCATTACCGACGCCCGTGAAGAGGTGCTCGAATACGCAGCTCCTTCCTGGGGAAAAGCCGCTGAGGAAATTCTGCGTTTTCGCGGGCTGTCCCTGCCGTCCACCCAGGAGAACACCACCAACAAGCGGCTGGTGATGAATCACCGCCCCCTGGGGGTTGTGGCGGCCATCACCCCGTACAATTTCCCCACGGATATTTCCTCCATCGCCCTGGCGCACATCATCGCAGCGGGCAACGCGGTTATCTGGAAGCCTTCGGACTTTTCGCCGGTCTGTTGCGCCATGGTGGCGGATCTCTTCAAGGAAGCCGGACTGCCCGACGGCGTGGCCAATGTGATTCAGGGCCATGGAGATGTGGGCGCGGCCCTGGTGGATGCCGAAGGCGTGGACGGTGTGTTCTTCACGGGCTCCACCAAGACCGGACGCGAGATCGCCGCAAAGTGCGCACTGCGTCCGCATCTGCTCGAGCTGGGCGGCGACGGCCCCTTCATCATTTTGCCGGATGCCGACATCGACCGCGCCGTGGCCGGTGCCATAAACGGCTGTTTCTATTATTCGGGCCAGGTCTGCACTTCCGCGGAGCGTCTGCTTGTGCATGAGGACGTCTACGACGAATTCCTGGAAAAATTCCGCGTAGAGGCCCGCAAGCTGGTTATCGGCGATCCCTTTGACGAAAAAACCCAGATGGGCCCGCTCTGCAACGAAGGCACTCTTGCCAGAATCAAGGCCCATGTGGAAGACGCGCGCGCCAAGGGTGCCAAGATCGAACAGATCGGCCCGGAAAAGGATCTCTACTATCCGGCCACCATCCTTACGGACGTCACCACCGACATGCTCATCGCCCAGGAGGAAACCTTCGGGCCCGTGGCTCCGTTCATCAAGATCAAGTCCGTTGAAGAGGCCATCGAGATTGCCCACCAGTCCGGGCTGGGATTGATAGCCTCGCTGTGGACCCGCGACCTCGCCACTGCCTGGAAGGTGGGCGAGGCCCTGCCCCACGGTTCGGTCAACATCAACGAAACCTCGAATTACTGGGATCAGCTGGCGCCCTTTGGCGGCGCAGGGTTGAGCGGTGTGGGCCGCGAACTCTCCCAGTGGTTCCTGGAAACCTTTACCGAACGCAAACTGCTGGTCTTCGATCTGGACGGCGACGTGAAATACGACCGCCGCGCGGAAGGCGGCTGGTAGAAACGGCCACGGGCGTTCTGCGGCATTCCTCTCTGCTCATGAGAATGTCGCAAATTGCAGCAAACGCATCAACATATCAGGAGAATTTGCCATGTCCGAAAAATTGGATCTCACCACGTTGATTGAAATCGAAACCAACAAACGGATCAGCCAGTACTATGATTTCAAACCAGGTACAGCGGAGTGCGCAGTCAAACCGTTTACCACCAGGGATGCCTGGCCCGCGGTCTTTCTGGCAGCGGTGATGGTCGTGCTTTTCCTGTGGGGCGCCGTTGATGTCTTTCCCACGTATTTTCCCGGTTGATCGTGATCCGTCCCTTTTAATGGATTCTTCTCCCAATAAATGCCGGATGCGTTTTGCCTGTCAGGCGCGTCCGGCATGAAAAAAATGAGATTCCGGTAACAGAACCCTTTTCCTTGCCGACTGGAGGATAACACCATGGCAAAACAAACAACCGCAGAAATGGTCCGTGAAGAAGTCGTCAAAACAAGGATGCCGACTCTGCCCAACGAACGGGTGCTGGGCATGGGCGACATGATCATGATTCAGGTTTCCTTCAGCGTGGCGACCTGGATGCTCGTCCTCGGTGCCTGGACCGGCATGGCGACCCCGCTGCCCCTGGCCATCATCGCCTGCATGGTCGGCTGCTCGCTGCCTCTGCTTTTTCACAACCTGATCGGCCCCTTTGTGACCCGCTGGGGACTGGACAACGGCATCATCACAAATTCCGTGGCCGGTCCGGTGGGCACGCTGCTCATCGTCATCCTGGTCACCACGCCCATGTATCTGGGCTTCACCTCCGTACCCATTGTGATGTTCGGCCGTACGGTCCATGAATCCTTCGGTTTTCTCGGCATGGACGGCTTTTATACCAACGCGGAACTCTGGGCGTTCGTGGCCCTGGGCATTGCTTTCATCATTCTCTGGAAAGCGGCCCTGGTTCTGAAGTTCTTCTTCCGTATCGTCACTCCATTCATTTTGCTCCTGCTGGTTCTGATGACCTACAAGATTTTTTCCCATTACGGTTGGGAGCACATTGCCTCCATCGTTCCCGAAGGATTTCACAAGGATCCCTGGACCAGTTTCATGATCGCCATGGAGATGAACGTGGGGCTCGGTTTCAGCTGGCCCTTCAGCTTTGCTGTCTATTGCCGCCTCGCCAAGACAGAATCCGCTTCCTTTTACGGCACCTGGTGGGGTTGGGGACCGATCTGGGCAATCGCCTGTGTGCCGGCCATTGCCGGCGGCCTGGTTGCCGGCGTCACAGACCCCGTTTATCTGCTCAAGGACATTGGCGGAATCTGGGTCGTGCTCTACATGGTCTTTCTGGGAGTGGCCAACATCTTCTCCGGCATCTGCACCATGTACATCGTGGCCCTTACCGCACGGGTGGTCTGGCCCAAGCTCTCCTGGCTGCAGGCTTTGTCCATCAATCTGCTGGTGATCGTCCTGATTCTCGTACCCGCGGCTTATGACCAGTACGGCGCCTTCGTGGCCCTGTACGGCGCGCTGCTCGGGCCGTTGGGCGTGGTCTGGGTGGTGGATATCCTGCTGCGCAAGATGCGGCTGAACCTCAAGGAAGTCTACGATACGAGTTCCCAAAGCGCCTATTATTACTGGAAGGGCATCAATCTCTACTTTGTCTTCAGTTGTGCGCTGGGAACCATTCTGTCCGTGGCCATCTACAACCCCATAACCTGCGTACCGCATATCGAATCCATCTTCCGGGTTTGCGGAGCTGCCTTCCCAGCCTCCCTGGTTGCCGGCGGCAGCTATTATGTGCTGGCCAAGCTGTTCCTCGTACCGCGCAAAATCGGTTTTCCCGAGATTCCTCAGCCTTCCGTGGCATCCGTGGCCGAAGCGAACAACTGATAGCTGGCGCGGAAACAGAAAACGAGGAACACCACTACGATGAACAGTTTCCTATTCGCCGTACCGCAGGAGATCTTTTTCGGGAAGGACAGTCTCAAGAAGCTTCCCGATTGCGTCAGATCCTGCGGATTGAAAAAAGTACTCATTATCTCCGGTCCTGTGCTGAACAGGATCGGAGTTGTTGACCAGGCTGCGGCCATCCTCGAAGCAGCGGGCCTTTCCTGCGAGCGTTTTGTGGATATCGAGGCCAACCCCAGCGTGGAGACAGTGGACAATGCCACTGCCGCGTACAGGGAATCCGGCGCCGAGGGCATCATAGCCCTTGGCGGCGGCAGCCCCATGGATGTGGCCAAGGCGGTGGGCGTTCTGGCGACCTACGGCGGAACTATCACCGCATATGAAGGCGGGGGCAAGGTTCCGGGCAAGATTGTGCCGCTCATCGCCATTCCCACCACGGCGGGCACGGGCAGCGAGGTCACCGCGTTTTCGGTGATCACGGACCGGAGCCGCCATTACAAGCTCACGGTGTTCAGCGACGCGCTGCTTCCCTCCCATGTCATTCTGGACCCCGGATTGATAGCGTCCGCGCCTTTTGGCGTGGCTGCGGCCACGGGCATCGACGCGCTGGTGCATGCCGTGGAAGCCTTTCTCTCCAAAGCGGCCTCGCCTTTCAGCGACGCCATGGCGGAAAAGGCCATCAGCATGATCGGCGGCAACATCCGGACGTTCACCGCGGATCGGAGCAATGAGGAGGCGGCCGCCGCCATGCTCGCCGGTTCGACCTTTGCCGGAATCGCCTTCAACCTGGCGCGGCTGGGCAATGTGCACGCCATGGCTCACCCGCTGGGCGGCTTTTTCGACATAGCCCACGGTGTGGCCAACGCCATTCTTCTGCCCGTGGTTCTGGAATACAACGCCCTGGCGGATAGCGGAAAATACCGGGTGATATTCGAGCGGCTCACCGGAAAACAGGCTGGAGATTTTGCGCCGGCCATGCTGGTGGAAGCGGTTCGCGAATTGACGGAAGCTCTGGCCATTCCGCCGAACCTCGAGGCTGTGGGTGTGGATCCGGAGAAGATCCCGGAAATGGCCGAGGATGCCCTGAAAAGCGGCAATATTCTGGTCAACCCGCGTCAGAGCACCAGGCAGGATATCGAAGCGCTTTACCGCAAGGCCATGGGCTGAGCAAAAAACGCGTGCGACTGATCCGATGCCGGACATCGAGGACCTTCGGTATTCTCAATGAGATAGTGCGATTCGCAGAATCCGGGCACGGGGAATGTTTCCCTGGCAGGGCGTTGTCCCTTTGTGGAAGCTGTGCCTGTAAATAACAATACAAAATTAAATTGTTCCAGAGGATAGTACAATGCAGCTTGAAGCGGTTGAAATGTCGGCTGAGGAGATCAAGTCCCTGGCCAGCCGGTACATGATCGAAACCTACAAGCGCTTTGATTTTGTCTGCGTCAAAGCCGAGGGAATGTATCTTTACGACGAACAGGGCAAGGCCTACCTGGATTTCTACGGGGGCATCGCGGTCAACAGCACCGGCAACAGGAATCCCAAAGTGGTGCAGGCCATCAAGCAGCAGGCGGACGAGGTCATTCACACCTTCAACTACCCCTACACCATTCCCCAGGCGCTGCTGGCGGAGAAGATCTGCACCACCGTGGGGCTGGACAAGATTTTCTACCAGAGCACCGGCACAGAAGCCAACGAGGCCATGATCAAGATGGCCCGCAAATACGGGGTGGAAAAATACGGACCGGACAAATTCCACATCATCACGGCGGAAAAAAGCTTTCATGGCCGGACATACGGGGCCATGACCGCCACGGGGCAGCCCGAGAACGCCTGCCAGGTGGGCTTCAAGCCCATGCTGCCGGGTTTTTCCTATGCCAGATTCAACGATGTGGAGTCCTTCCGGAGCAAGGTCACGGATCAGACCATCGCCATCATGCTGGAACCCGTGCAGGGCGAAGGCGGTGTGATTCCGGCCACTCAGGAATTCATGGACGGTATTCAGGCGCTGTGCAAGGAAAAGGGCCTGCTGCTGCTGTTCGACGAGATTCAGACCGGTTGGTGCCGTACGGGCGAGGTCATGGCCTTTATGCATTACGGCGTCAAACCGGACATCCTGACCATGGCCAAGGCCATGGGCGGCGGCATGCCCATTGCCGCGGTCTGCGCCACCAACGAAGCTGCCTCGGCCTTTTCCCTGGGCGCCCACGGCACGACCTACGGCGGCAACCCGGTCTGCTGTGCCGCCTCTCTGGCCCAGATAAGCGAACTGCTGGACAATGACCTGGCAGCCAATGCCAGGGAAATGGGCGATTATTTCATGGAAAAACTGCGTACGCTTCCTCATCTCAAGGAAGTTCGGGGCAAGGGGCTGCTGGTGGCCGCGGAATTCGACAAGGAAGTGGGCGCTGCAGTCAAACAGGGCTGCTACGAACGCCAGCTGCTCGTCACCGCCATCGGCGCGAGCACCATCCGCATGGTGCCGCCCCTGATCCTCGGCAAGGAGCACTGCGACCAGGCCGTGGAAATCATCAAGGATGCCACGGAAGCCATTTACGCCACTCTGTAAGATTGTCAGACGCAACCGGAAAGAGCGACCTCAGTAGGATTGCCCGGATCATGCCTGTATGCAGGCATGATCCGGGCTTTCTTTTCAATAGGCAGGCTGTCGGAATCCTGTAGTCCCCGTACTTTCGGCAATCACGATTAGGCAAGGACTTTCGCTGCTATTCGGCTGGCAAAAATCCCACTTTTTCGCTGTGTTTTCCTTTGACGCCCCGAATCCGATGGTTATATATCCATCGCGGCCATAACACGGGTCTGTTTTTCCCGGTTTACGGCCTTGCAAGACGTCGGAGTCTCAATCGCAAACAGCGCCCCACGGTCCGCTATTTCGGAGGACCTTTTTTTTTGAGTAGCAGTTAGAAATGAAAAAAAGTCTCATTATTCTGGCAATTGGCACGTTGGCCCTCGGCATTGCCGAGTTCGGCACCATGGGAATACTGCCGTACCTGGCCGACGACATGCATGTTTCCAACGCCCAGGCAGGGCATTTCATCTCGGCATACGCCCTGGGCGTCTGCGCCGGAGCCTGCGTACTTGTCTTTCTCCGCAGGCATTCGCTCAAGCACATCCTTCTCGGCATCGTGTCCATGATCATTGTCGGAAATCTGGGCGCCGGCATGGCCGCAAGCTATGCCGGACTGATGGCCGCCCGTTTCGTGGCCGGTCTGCCCCACGGCGCCTATTTCGGCGTGGCCTCCATCATCGCCAGCAAACTGGCGAAACCCGGCCAGGGAACGCAGGCGGTCTCCATCATGATCGCCGGCATGACCATCGCCAATCTCTTCGGCGTACCGTTCGGAACATTTCTCAGCCAGCATGTGAGCTGGCGGGTGGTGTACGGGGGCGTGAGTCTGACCGGACTGGTGGCCCTTGTCTGCATCTGGCTGTTTGTCCCGGACGTGGGCAAGGTGCGCGACAGCGGCCTGAAAGCCCAGTTCCGCTTTTTGTCCATGCCCGCCCCCTGGCTGGTGATTCTGGCCACGGTGTTCGGCAACGGCGGCATGTTCTGCTGGTACAGCTACATCAACCCCATGCTCACCCATGTGTCCGGATTCGAAGCCACCATGGTGGGGGCGCTTCTGGTGCTGGCCGGCATGGGCATGGTGGTGGGCAACCTGGTGGGCGGCAAGGCCTCGGACCGGCTGATGCCCGGACGCGTCGCCAGGGATATCCAGCTGCTGAGCGGCCTGGTGCTGCTGTGCATTTTTCTGCTGGCTCAGAACCCCTGGGCCGCCGTGATCCTGATGTTTCTCGGCTCAGCCTGTCTGTTCGCGCTTTCCAGTCCGGAACAGATCCTGATCATCCAGTTTTCTGAAGGCGGCGAACTGCTCGGAGCCGCCAGCATCCAGATGGCCTTCAACCTGGGCAACGCCCTGGGCGCCCTGGTGGGCGGCTGGGAGGTCGCAAGCAACCTCGGTTACCAGTACACCGCCCTGGCGGGCGTCCCCTTCTCCCTGGCCGGCTTTCTCCTGCTCTACGTGTTCCATTCGAAATACGAACTGCGGCGGGGTAGAGTTGCGGTGTGAGGTGGGGGTAACTGATTTTGATGAAAAAAGGATGCCCGAAAGCATCCTTTTTGTTTTTACTCGGGGTCAACTCCCGGAGTTGTTTTTGCGGATGCGATGGCGGGGTTGGATGTCTTTGGGGGATACGCCGTATTTTTTTGCGAAATTCCTGGCTGAAGTGTCCGAGACTTTGGAATCCGATGTATATTCCTGCTTCGGTCACGTTCATCTGTCCGGAAGCCAGAAGGCCGTGAGCCACCTCGAGCCGGTGATGGCGGTAATAGGTGAAGAGCGGCATGCCGAACATCTGCTTGAAGCCGGATTTGAGTTTTTTTTCATTCATGCCTGCATGCCGGGCCAGGTCCACGATGCCGGGTGGATTCTGCAGATCGTTTACCAGCAGATCCCGGACTTCACGGATACGGCGTCTGTCCGCAGAGTTCAACACGGGTGAGCTGCCCGGAGAATGTCCGTGCAGATATTCGGCCAGTTCCATGCCGATGAGGTCCAGGGCGCGGCTTTCCAGAAACAGCTTGTGCAATGGGTTTGTGAAGGCCGTGGCCAGAATGTCCGAGACCAGACGCATTTTTTGCGGGGTGTTCAATCCGATCCATTGCAGCGGGTCTTTTTTCTGGAGCAACGCGCTCTTGAATCCATTGGGCAGCCCTTTCATTTTCTGCTCCAGATAGGGCTCCAGAAAATCGGCGGATGTGAGGATGCTCAGGCGATGCATGCCTCCCATGCATTCCACGGAACCGCTGGTGTCCGGCAGGTAGGTTATGCCGTTGCTGCCGCTGCAAAGAATACGCTCCTTGCGACTCAGTGGACCCTCCTCATAGCGGCAGTGATTCGAACCGGCGAGCAGAAAGCCGAAAATCACCGGTGAGTTCTCAATGGCGAATCGCGCAGTGAGCCTGGTATCCGGATCAAGACAGGTCAGCTGCAGCATCAGTCCCTGGCGCAGCTCGATGGCCTCGGCTCCGGGGGTTACCCGCAATGCAGCTCCGGCATAGTTTTTTACGAGCGTTTCCTGACTGGCCATATTCCCCTCATTGACTTTCCATGATTCGGTTTTCCCCGGCAGGGATAGTTTTTTTCCTTTTTCCGGTTAGCGCATCACTTCCGACTTCAGTAATGAAAAAGAAAATCATTTTCAATAACATTAAGGAGGAAATATACGATGCGCCTGTTGATCAGTTTGTTGTTGACCGCTGCAGTTCTTTTCCCCTTGCAGGCATGGGGGACCGAACAACCTGATGCCTTCGAGAGTGCGTACGAAATGGCTCCGATAACGGTAACCGCTACGAAACGTGAACAAAAAGAAAAGGATATTGCTGCAAGTATATCAACAGCCACCAATGTGGAGCTTGAAAATATCAATGCCGAAACATTGAAGGACGCCACTTCGCTGTTCCCCAACGTGTTCATGAAAAACACGGGATCGGGGAATGAAATAGTCATTCGTGGATTTTCCACCTGGGATACCGCCATCCAGTCTCCTGCCGGACTGTACGTGGACGGAATCCCTTACCCCTTGTCCTATATGCAGAACATGTACCTGGAAGACATTGACGACATAGAAGTCCTGCGCGGTCCCCAGGGCGCGCTCTACGGCAAGAACAGCGAATCCGGCGTGGTGGCCATCAAGCGTACGGTACCGGGGAACACTCCTCATCTGTCCGCGGTCACGAGCTATGAATCCTATAACACCCTCAGGGCCAGCGGTTCCTTTTCCGGCCCTCTTGTGGAGGATACGTTTTATCTGTCCGGCAGCTTTTTGCGCTATCAAAGCGATGGCTATACTGAAAATGTCTACAAGGATAACGACAAGGCCTCTTCCAAGGAAAACACCTCGGGCAGGGCAGTGCTGCGCTGGACGCCGACCAGCGACCTGGACTTACGCTTTTCCTTTGACGGCGCTCATACCGACAACGGCCTGGGAGCCATGCGCTTTCTGACTGGCCCGAACCGTACGGGGAAGTATGAAGTGCTTTCCGATGCGGACGACAAGGCCACATCCGATTTGATTCTGCCGGCTTTGACGGTGGAATACACGGCAGGAGAGGTGAAAGTTTCCTCGGTCACCAGTTACACCAACTACAACTACAGCATGCTCTACGACATGGACCGAACTTCCTCGAACGTGGCGGTTTCGGACATGCAAATAGATCAGAACAATTTCACCCAGGAATTGCGCTTTTCTTCCAACGGGGAAAATCGTTTGTCATGGGTGGGCGGGGTGTTTCTGTCGCATTCGTCCTCCGAGATCCATATGGACCGCCTCAGAGCAAAAGCTGCCACAACCACCTATCTGAATACGGATTATGATGAAAATACAGGGGCCTTGTTCGGGCAGGCGACCTATTCCATTTTGAAAGATCTCAGACTGACTGCCGGGCTTCGTGCGGAATATACGCATCTGGATGGCGAGCAGACATACCGGACCGGTGCGGGAGTCTCCCGCAGCTATGGAAAGGATGAGGAATACATCGAACTCTTGCCCATGGCTTCGTTGTCCTATGATTTTACGGAAAATGTGACGGGATACGCCAGCTGGTCCCAGGGCTATCTGCCCGGCGGGTTCAATGTGTTTACGGCCAGCAATGAGGACAATTGCTACTACGACCCCGAATACAGCACCAACTATGAACTTGGTATGAAAACCAACTGGTTCGGCAACAAACTGCTCATCAGTGGTGATGTTTTCTATTCAACGATCGAAGACAAGCAGGTCCGCCAGGAAGACACGGACAATGGAATAGGCGCCTGGAAGTTTACAAACTCGGCGGAAGCGCATTCCAGCGGCGTGGAATTTGAGGCCAAGGCGTATCCGCTGGACGGCTTGGAGCTGAGAGCCGGTTTGGGATACGTCGAGTCCGAAATTGACGACTGGACCGTCACTGCCGACGGCACCACCACGAGTTACGACGGCAAGAGGCTGCCCTGGGCTCCGGACCTCACCTACAACATCGGACTGGGGTACACGCATCACTCCGGCGTTTTTGTGCAGGCGGATCTGTTCGGTTCCGGCAAGCAGTATTTTGACGCGGAAAACACTCTCAGCGACTCCGGCTACACGCTGCTCAATCTGAAACTGGGCTATCGGATTGGAAACTGGGAACTCTCCGTCTGGGGCAAGAACATTCTTGATGACTCGTACGTCACGAAAAAAGTCGTGGCCAATGATCAGACCCTTGCGGAAGACGGCATGCCCTTGACCATAGGTACTACCATAGCCTGGAGATTCTGAAATGTATGAGACAATGTGTGTTTGCAGCGAAGAGCTGTCTTCCGGCGAGCCGCTGCCCTTTTCCTGTTTTGCGGAGTGGCTGGTGGCTCCCGTGAAAATGGCGCTGCTGCAGCTGGCCATTGATTTGAATTTGCCGGATATTCTGCATGATTCCAGTGACTTGAAAAGCATTGCGACGAGGCTGGGTCCGGTTACGACTGACGGCCTGGCCTATATTCTGGATGCGCTGGTGGCTGCGGGGCTGCTGAACAAGGCTGACGGGATGTACAGCAACGGAGGTCTTGCAGAATCATACCTGCGTACGGATAAGCCGGGCTATCTGGGGGATCTTGTCGTGATGTTGCGCGGCATGCAGCATCGCAACCTCGGACAGCTGAAGGATCTGCTTTTCGGGAAAATAATTCCGCTGCCGGAAAAAGACGCTCTCCATGCCGAAGAGCACTGGAAACAGTCGGTCAGAGGCTTGAGCGGATACCAGAAAGCGGGAGCCGCCGATTTTCTGGCGGACAAGGCCGCGGCTCTGCCTGAAGCGAAAAGCTTCAGAAAGATGCTTGATCTGGGGTGCGGGCCGGGCATTATCGCCCTGAGCATTCTGGACCGCTTGCCCGAACTGCGTATGGTACTGTGCGACTTTCCCCGTATGCTGGAGGTTGCGCGCAAAGAAGCAGCGGATGCCGGTCTGGCCCAACGTATCAGTTGCCTTTCCGGTGATTACAATCAGGTTCCCTTTGGCCGGGACTTCGATCTGATCTGGTCCTGTCAGAGTCTGTACTATGCGCGGGATCTGCCCCGGTTTTTGATCAAAATCCGTGATTCGCTCCGCCCCGGAGGATATTTCGTCAGTATTCATGAAGGAATATGCGAAGAGAAAACAGCGCCGGCCGCAATGGTGCTGTCGCGTCTGACGCTGGCCCTCGGTGGGCAGGATGTTTCCTTTTCCAAGGGACAGATAGCGTCCGCAGCAGCGGCAGCAGGTCTTGCGCGGGTCTCTGTGCAACAAGTTCAGATGCTTTTCGGGGCGTCCGATTTTGAAGTGTTCAGGAAAGAGGCCGATGGCGGGGGACTGCAATGAAGCACTGGTATGCTGTGCTGCTGAGCCTCTGCTTCATGCTTGTTTTGCCCTGGGGCGCGTGGGGAGCGGAAACACGGAGCTCTGTCCGTCTTTCCGCTCCCCGGGTCCCGCAGGCCGTTGCCTTGCTGCGCGCGGGGCAACGCCTGGAAGCGGCGACTCCAGGAATGCGTTGCGAGTTTTTTGGCTGGCGTTCGCCGGAACAATTGCGGGCTTATGTGGCCAGAGGGGAGGTTGATGCCGTCATCGAGACTCTGCCCGGAGCATCGGTTTTGTACGGCAAGGGCGTACCCTGCAAGGTTCTGGGCGTGTATACTTCTCCGCTCTGGATAGTGTCCGCTCAAAATTCGGTGGAACCTGCACTTCCTCTAGTGCAACGGTTTCAGGCCTTGTCCCGCAGGGAGATTCTGCTGCCGTTCGGTCCGGGGAACATGCCAGAGCTGATTCTCGCTACCCTGGCACGAAAATGTGATGTGCAGGTGCGTACGCGGCATACGGGCGGTGCCATGGAAGTGGTCAATCTGTTGCGGCTGGCCAGGGGAACACATGCCCTGCTGGCCGAGCCGGCAGCAACCCTGGCTGTTCAGACGGGACAGGGCGCTCTTGTGAAGAATTTGGATCTTTCCAGCTTGTGGCTGCAGGTGTTCCCCGAGCAGGAAATCTTGCCCACCGCGGCGTTGATCGTAGTGGGCAAGCGGGCCGGGGACGCACAGTTTTGCAAAGCTCTTTGCAAAGCGTTTGCACGGGGAATGTCCTGGGCAGAACAGCATCCCGAAGAGGGGCGCGCATTGACGCAAAGCCTCTATCCGGAATTGGACACGCTGCTTTCAGCTTCCCCGGACCTTGCCAAGAGTGTGCTGCAATCCTCCAGATTGCTGGGAGCAGAAAACGCCAGGCTGGCGGGGACGTTCTTACTGCAGCAAATGTTCGAACAGGATCCGGCCTCCATTGGAGGGCGTATGCCTGGAAAGGATTTTTGGGAGCTGGAAAATGCGGGGCCGTGAATGGTTTTGGAGAATGCTCGGCATCATATTGTTTGTCGGCGTCTGGCAGTCTCTCGGCAATGCCGGAGGAGGCCTGACCGTGGCGTCCCCTCTGGAAACCCTTGAAGCACTGCGGAATTTGCTGCTGGAGAAAGGTTTCTGGACCGCGGATCTGCTGATAACCCTGGAACGCGTCTCGGCCGGTTTTGCGCTGGGAACCGCACTAGGTGTTTTTGTGGGCTGTGGGGCGGGGTTGTGGCCGCAAATCGCACTGTTGCTCGCACCTTTTCGCTGGGTGCTTTCCAGTGTGCCGGGTGTGGTTCTGGTTATCCTGGCCATGCTCTGGTGCGGCGTGGGGTCGGTCATGGTCATCGCCATTGTGGGGTTTACCGTTGCTCCGACCATGTATCTGGCCGTACAGGAGGGGATTCGGTCCATTGATCCGCAGTTGTGCGAAATGGCCCGGATTTACAGGCTGGGCGCCTGCAAACGATTCGTAACCCTGTATTTGCCTGGTGTCAGCGCGCCACTGCTGTCTGCCTGTGTCGTGGCTCTTGGCGGAGGCATGCGCGTGGCCATTCTGGGCGAGACTCTCGGAGCGTCCCGGGGCTTGGGCTATACCCTTGCGGTAGCGCAATCCCGGCTGGACACCGGGCAGCTGTATGCAGTGGCGCTTTTGAGCATGCTGCTGGTCAGTCTGGTGGAAGCAACGCTTTTGCGTGCTCTGCGCACGAAATTGCAACCGCGAGGTGTCCGATGAAACCGGAAATTTCATTGCATGACGTGCATTTCCGATATGGCGGACGCCAGGTGCTGGCGGGTGTGAATCTGGAGATCCGCGCAGGATCCTGTCTGGTTGTCACCGGCCCCAGCGGAGAAGGCAAATCCACCCTCGTACGGCTGGCCGCGGGCCTGCTGCGTCCGCAGGCCGGACAGATTCGCATCCGTACGCGGCAGATAGGCTTTGTCTTTCAGGAACACCGGCTGTTGCCCTGGCGTACGGCTCTGGAGAACGTCATGCTGCCCCTGATCTGCAGCAGGGAACAAGCCAGAGAGGCATCCGGACGCGCGCTCGAAGCCATGGGCTTGTCTGATTCCGGTCATCTGTACCCCGCGCAGATGTCCGGCGGCATGCGGCAGCGCGTATCCCTGGCCAGGGCCCTGGCCGTTGCTCCGCGCATTTTGTTTCTGGATGAACCCTTTACCGGACTGGACCATGCCCGGCGCGACATTCTCAAAAGACTTCTGGAAAAAAACGTGCGGGGCAAAGGTATCGGCGTTGTTCAGGTGACCCATCATGCGGAAGATGTTCTGGACGGAACCGAACGGGTATTCCGGCTGGAAAAGGGTACGATTCAATTGATCGAACAGGTTGTCGATACGCATTGTATTGGCAGCACAGGAAATACGGAAGGTTGAAATGGATTCGATGATTCAGGCTATTGTGGAGGCAACGCTGGTTTCAAAATGCGTACTGGTTCTGTTGCTGGCGGCATCGCTGCTGAGCTGGGCCTACATGACGGGAAAATGGATCAGCCTGCACAGGGCCAGGAGGAAAATCACTGCGGGGCTGGCGCGTTTTGACGCCGCCGAGGCCCTGGATGCGGGATTGCCGCTTCTGGCCCAGGAGCCGGAGTCCCCGCTGTTCGGCATCACGCAACGGGCTATCCGCGAATTCAACCGGATCAACAGTACCGGCGACAGTGAAAAGCTGCTCAACGACAATGTCCGCAGGGCACTGCATTTCGGGATTGCCGAGGAAATGGGCAGGCTTTCATCCTCTCTGGCGCTGCTGGCCACGGCAGCCAACACGGCTCCATTTGTGGGGCTCTTCGGAACCGTCTGGGGCATCATGCATAGTTTCCATGCCATCGCGGCCATGAAAAACGTTTCCCTGGCAACAGTGGCGCCGGGCATTGCCGAAGCCCTGATAGCCACTGCCGTTGGCCTGTTCGTGGCCATCCCCGCCACCTGCGGCTACAATGTTTTCAAATCAAGACTGGGCTCCATACAAAAAGATTGCGTCAATTTTGCGGGAGTGCTTCTGAGCAGGTTGCAGCATGAGGCTCTGCAACATCCAGCTGGTCTGAAGTTCGGCGCACAGAGGAGCTAGGCATGGCGGGTACATCTGAACAGGATGATTTTGTGGCGGAAATCAATGTAACGCCTCTGGTGGATGTGATGCTGGTGCTGCTGGTCATCTTCATGGTCACGGCGCCCATGCTGACTGAAGGGTTGGAAATGGAACTGCCCGAAACCCAGGCCGCGGAAGTGCTGCCCACCGACGACAAACCTCTTGTGCTGAGTTTGAAGCAGGACGGCAGTCTGTATCTGGATACCTACCCGGTATCATTGGAAGAGCTGCCATTTGTGCTTAAAAATTCCGTGCTGGAGCAGCATAAAAAACTCTTCTTGCGGGCGGACAGACATGTTGATTACGGCACCGTCATGGATGTCATGGGGCGCATACGTGCTGCGGGAATCGATGATCTGGGCATGGTGGCCGCTTCGACAGAGACAAATGCGACGCCGGTTGCTCCTTCCGGGACCGAAACTCCTTTTGCGCCATGACAAACATCCGATTCGCAACCCTGGCTTTTTCCGTTTTGCTCCACGGGGTTTTGCTTTCTCTGGCTTTTGTGGTTTCAGGGCAACAATCCGGGCCGGTTGAAAAGATCTATCACGTATCACTGGCTGAATTTGCTGTTCCGGCTTCAACTGTTTCAGGCTTGCCCCGCGAACCGGTTGGGGACTCCCTACAGGGGGATGTTGTTGAGGCTCCGGCGCCTGCCGAACCAGCTCCAAACCTCACACCAGTCCCCGAACCCGAACCCGAACCCGAACCTGAATCAGTCCCCAAAGCGCGTCCAGAACCGTTGCAAAAAGCAGAGAACAAGTCTCTGGCGGCTCCAGTGCCGGTCAAGAAGAAAAAATCCGTGATCAGAAAAAAACAGCGGCGAACCGTGCCCTCCAGACCGCAGGCAGCCGAGCCCAAACACCAGAAGGTCAGACAAACGAAAAGCGCATCGACAAAGCGGGCAACACCCGAGGCCAGCCCAGGAACCGTTCAGGGAAGTAAAGCACAAGGAGAGTCACAGGGAAAAACAGGCGCAGGCCCAGTGGCGCGCAGTGTTGGAGGGTTACAGGCGTATGATGTGGATGTTGTTGATCAGAGGCCCGCGTTTGCCCGCAGAGTGATGCCCGAATACCCAGCCAATGCGCGTAGAAAAAATCTGCAGGGAAAAGTGGTGGTGCGTGTGGTCGTGGACATGGAGGGCAAACCCCGGCAATGTTCCGTCCAGTACTCAGAGCCCCAGGGGGTGTTTGACAAGGCTGCTCTGGCGGCAGCACGGAAAACGCGTTTTATTCCCGGAAAGATTCTGGGAAAAACGGTCAATACGTTGATTCTGATCCCCTATCAGTTTGCTTTGCGTTGAAAGGGAACCTGGGTCTGAAGGTCGCCCGGGATCAGGCAGACCATTCCTGATCCCGTACTTTTGTTCGCCAAAGATGGCATGCCTTGTGGACATGATCTGTCCGGCGGCCTGCCGATTATACGGCTGCGGCCAGCGGGGTGGGGTGTTTGGGGCGTTTGCTGTGGGCGGTACGCCAGCAGCCGGGGGGAGTCGCAGACTACCTGCAGCACGGGTTCGTTGTTCCACAGGGAGGGGCGGATCCATTTTTCGCCCACCAGCAGGTCTTCGGCCAGGGGCACGGCAGGGTCCCTGTCCACGGAAATGACGCGGATGCCCATGTCCTGGATCTGACCGATGGTCTCGGGCAGACCGCTGGTACGCAGCGGGCCGTATTCGATGAAGCGGCCGCACCAGCCGTATCTGGTCAGGCCCACGGCCGCGGCCGCGCCGATGATGCCGTCGTTGCTGCCGCCCAGGCCGTGCAGACGTCCCTGCTGCACCACCTGCATGGCGTCCTTCTGGTACATCAGCTTGCCGGTTGCCCGTACGGAGTAGTTCACCAGATCGGCGGCGCATTCGCTCCCGTCCAGAACGCAGACCCCCGGATCGCCTTCCTCGGATGCCAGCTCCAGAACGTGATTGACGGCTGTTTCCATGATCTCCTGCAAGGACAGCTGCCCGTCAACGGGGTTCAGCACGATGCAGGCCGAACTGTTGTTGGACGTGTAGGGAATGGCGTCCATCTTGGGCAATTGATGGCGCAAGATACCCCAGATGTCGGCTTTATCGGAAAATTTTGCTGCCAGACCGCGAGCCAGACGACCCGTGCCCATGAGGCTGGTTTTGCCGTCCGTATCATCCAAGCCAATGTACACTGCCATGGTAATTTCCCTGGTTGAGATTAATCAGAGCGCAAAACACCTGTGGGCGCGCTCTGACGGCTAACGTCGCCTTATCCAGCCTGCGGCGTGGGGCGTTCCATAACCCGGAGCAAGAAAAGTCAAAAAGTATGACTTTTCACGATAAGATTGTGTAGCAGATAAGTACCAGAGTGAAGTAGTTCGTACAAGCAGCTTTCGGGATGATTTTTTGGCTGGTCTATCTTGAAAAATAGATTATTGTATCAGATGGTTATGAAAAAGATCATGGGGTGCTCCGGACGAATTCCGCGGAGATTCCCGACTTGGAAAACCATTTCTCTCAATTCAAAAAAAACCAAGTAAACAGCTAGTTAGAAAATTACATAAAATTTAATCTATTTAAATGCTGTAATATCAAGTTGGTATAGCTTATTTAAACGGAAAACTAAGAGCTGTTGTTGACATATATGTTTGCAGCACATATATTCTGTCCATAGGAGTAACCCTAACGCAGCAAGGAGAGAGCTATGGGAACCATTTATGTGCGTGAGCGGAGAAAAATGGACAAGGGCGAGCGTAAACCCCGTTATCGGGTTGTGGCTGTTGCGGATATAAAACTGAAATTCAAGGCGGATCATCTGCGCAAGCTCGAACTGGAAGAGATCGCCAAACATGTGGGGGCCGAGCTGATTTATCTGCCCACGGACGGCGAACGCAAGGGCGGCGCCAGAACATAACCGTCTGAAAGGGGATGCGGCGAGTGTTCTTTTAGGGTGCTCAGAAATTTCGTTCTCTGGTTCTTGGCCGTGCACACGGCTGATCGCCAGCTCCCCGCTCAAGCGGACACATGCAATGACAAGGTTGAGAACCCGCATTTTCCTGCACTGCGGATTCAATAGCCGATGGAAAGGAGACAGGTATGTCCACTATTTTCGTACGTGAGCGGAGAAAAATTGAAACAGGCGAGCGCAAGCCCCGGTATCGGGTCGTGGCAGTGGCTGATGGCAAGATCAAATTCCGGGCGGATCATATCCGGAAGATGGAGCTCGAGGCCATAGCCAAGCACGCGGGGGCGGAAGTTGTCTATCTGCCCAAGGATGGCGAGCAGAAAGGCGGCGGCAAAAGTTGAACTTCGAACACCAGGCTGCCCGGCAAATGCCGGGCAGCCTTTTTTGAGCCTTGGTCAATCCTTGTAAATGATGGTGCCCACATGCTCGCCATCCAGGGCGGCAAGAATATGCTCCGGATGGTTGAGCGCGTCGATTATCTGGAATTGTTTCAAACATTTCGCGTTTTTGAGAAAATTGATGACCGGGCGCTCGATGATCAGGTCCTCGAGGTCGAGTTCGATCAGTTCGCTCACGGAGAGCTTGTCGTAAAAGGTCAGCTTGTCCAGGTCCTTGGCCTTCTTTGGGTCGTTCTCGTACAGCCCTCTTTCGTCCTTCATGTAAATCAAAGATTTGGCGCCGATGTTTTCGGCCAGCAAGAAGGCGCCGCTGTCGGTGCGGTGGGGCGGTATGGAGCCCAGCTCTGCCGGATGTTCGAAGAATCCGTAGGGCGGTACGCCGTAGGTGATGGGAATAAAGCCCTGTCTGCAGAACATGGTGAGCTGTTCGAGGTTGTCGCCATGGCCGATTTTCACGCCTCCGTGCTTGGAAAGAAGCACGAACAGCATTTCCGCGTTCTGCCAGGAAACCTTGTCTCCAAGTTTTGAAAGCACGCCCGTGGGCATGCCCAGATCCACGCCGATGTTGTAGACATGGCGTGCGCGCGTGCCGCCGCCGGTCATCAGCAGCAGTTTATGTTTTTCCTTGGCCTCGATGAGCACGTCCATGATGGGGAGAATGGCTTTCGCCCCCCTGTCCATGATGGACTGCCCTCCGATCTTGAGCAGATTCACGTCCGGATGCATCCGGAAATATTCTTTTTTTTCAGTCAGCCGCAACAGTTCCTTGCTGACCAGGGATTCCCCCAGAAACGGGGTGTCGATATGCAGTCTGCCGGCATCGCCATCTTCTTTGATCAATTTGCTCATTGTCTCTCCTTGAGTTGGTCAAAAAAGTTCGTGTTTGCGACCAGTTGAACTATGGTTACTGGGTCTGGGCTGCAAAAAAAGGAATTATAAGAATAGCGTATTTTTATAGTTTGTGTCCATAAAAAAGCAAAGTTGCGCGTATTGGGGGACGATTGCGGAAAGTGTTTGTGATGTAACGGTATTGCAGACGGGTATGCGAACGCGGCCGCATACCCGCCAAAACAAAAGGCGGAGCCCTCACGGACCCCGCCTTGCGTTCATTCTCCCCTGGGGCGGGGATGGGAAACTATTGCTGGTTGATGCGGCTGCTTTCTTCCAGCAGGTACAACAGGTTGAAATAAGGCTTGCCGCTGTGCAGGGTCAGTCCGGATTCACAGGTCCGGGACGTGCTGTAGCCTTCGTCGCAGGTGGCCACCTGTGCGGGCAGCGCGGCCAGGGCCGAGGCATTGACCTCCGGATGGGTAAAGCCTTTGTCTCCGGCGAACCCGCAACAGTTGACGCCTTCGGGCAGCACGACCTTTTCGGCGCACATGGAGGCCACTTCCACCAGGTTGTTGGCCAGGCCCATGGTCCGGGTGGAGCAGGTGGGATGCACGGCCACTGTTCGGGACAATTTGCTGAAGTGCAGTTTGTCGGCAAGGAACTTCTGGGCGAATTCCACGGGTTCGTACAGTGCCAGGCGCTTGTCCAGATGTTTCTTCATCCGGGCCAGGCAGGGGCTTGTGTCGCAGAGCACGGGCCAGCGGCCGTTTTCCGTGGCCTTGAGCAGGGCCTGCCCCAGTTCGTCGGACTTGCGGTCGGCCTCCTCGGACAATCCCTTGGTTTCAAAGGCCTTGCCGCAGCACAGCTGCTTCATCTTTGCGGGGAAAATCACTTCGTATCCGGCGCGGTTCAAGAGTTCCACCGTGGCGTCCATGAGGGGTTTCTGGCCCGGTCCTTCGTTCTTGTCGTAGCCCATGGTACGTACGGCGCAGGAGGGAAAGTAGACGACCTTTTGCTCCGAACGTGCCTTGGGCGCGGGCGCGGGTGTGCCGCCCCTGAGTTTCATGGCCATCAGGTCGGGAACGTGTCGCCCCACGGTCTTGCTGCTCAGACTGTCCATGACGGAGACACCGCCATGCCCCACCAGGCCTTCGCCGCTTCTTCCCGTATTCAGGGCCATGGATGCCATTCCGGCCACCATGGAGAAGTTCTTGCCGATACGGCGCGCGGTGTTCTTGGCGAAATCGCTGAGGTTTTCATGGCGCAGGTAGCGGGTGTAGGAAGCCGTGTCCACGGCCAGGGGGCAGCGCATCTGGCAGAGTCCGTCCGTGGCGCAGATGTCCAGGCCGTACTGCTTGAAGATCTCCTCCCAGTGCCGGGCCTTTTCCGTATCTCCCTGTTCGCGCAGCCGGCCAATGGTACGCTTGACGTAGATACGCTGGCGAGGGGCGAATCCAATGCTTCTGGTGGGGCATACGGAGTCGCAAAAGCCGCAGCCGTTGCAGTTGTCCACAAAGTCATGCAGTCCCCAGGGCTGCTTGAGCCCCTTGAAATTGCATTCGGGGTCGTCATTGAGGAGCACGCCGGGATTGAGGATGCCCTGCGGATCCAGAAGCGCCTTTGTTTCCTTCATCATGGCGTAAAGTTCGGGTCCCCACTCGCGTTCGACATAGGGGGCGATGGAACGGCCGGTGCCGTGTTCCGCCTTGAGGGAGCCCTCGAAGTGGTTGATCATCACGTCCACGATGTCTTCGGTAAGCCCCTTGAGGTTCCGTACCGCGGCCGGGTCTCCCAAAGGCACGGACAGAATGAAATGCATGTTGCCGTGAAAGGCGTGTCCCATGATGCCGCCGCGGAAGCCGTGTTTTTCCAGCAGATTCTGCAAGGTTTCGGCAGCCTCGCCGAGCATTGCCGGCGGTACGCACCAGTCCTCGGTAACGGTAAATTCGGACGGTCCGCCGAATCCGGCAAAGGCCGGATAGGTGTTTCGCCGCATATCCCAGATGCGGCTGTAGGCTTCCGGATCCGTGACGAATTCATGATCCACAATACGGGGGATATCCTTGAGAAGTTCCAGGATGGTTTCGATGCGCTTCTGCAGGTTTTCCTGGTCTTTGGCCTGGGTTTCCAGAATGACGCCGCAGGCCTTGTCGTCCAGCGTACGGATGATGTCATCGGTGGAAGGAAAGGTTTCAATGGCCTTGAGTGTGACCCGGTCCATGAGTTCGGCGGCTCTGGCCAGGCCGGTTTCCTTGCTCAGCAGGGAAATGGCGCTGATGGCGTCTTCCAGGGTGGGGAAGAGCATGAAGGACGTGGCCCGGTGCGGCTCCAGAACAACTGTTTTCAGACGGGTATCCAGGATGTAGCCCAGGGTTCCCTCGGACCCGATCATCAGATGCACGAGAATGTCCAGGGGATCCTCGAACTCCGTGAAAGCGTTCATGCTGTAGCCGGAGGTGTTGCGGATGGAGTATTTGCGCTTGATTTTTCCTGCAAGAGCGTCATCGGCCAGGATGCGCTTGCGGATGTCCGCCAGGCCGTCCAGGAGCTTGGCGTGGCTTTTGCGAAACGATGCGCAGGATTCCGCGTCGGACGTATCCAGAAGCGTTCCATCGGCAAGCAGGACGCGCATGGTCTCCAGGGTGTGAAAAATACTCTGATCAATGGTGCAGCACATGCCCGTGGAGTTGTCCGCGGCCATGCCGCCAAGTGTGGCCACGGTGATGGAACCGGGATCCGGACCGATGATGCGTCCGTAGGGCGCCAGTGCGCCGTTGATGGTGCCGCCGGGAACCATGCTCTGGGCCCAGATGGATTCGCCGTTGTTCAGCACCTTGATGCCTGTCCAGGCCGGTCCGCTGAACCGGACCATGACGTCCTCGCCCACTGTCTGGCCGTTAATGGCCGTGCAGGCGCCCCGGAAGGTCAGTCCGGCGCCGTGCTCGCGCGCCAGGGCAAGCAGGGCGACCAGTTCGGCTTCATTGCGTACGTCCACCAGCATTTTGGCTTGAGGTTCGAAAAAACTGGCATCAAGGGACAAGGCGTGCACGATGACTTCGTCCAGATACACCTGGTCTTTTGGGAATGCTTTTTCAACGGCATCGATAAATTTCTGGCTCGGCATGAGCTTACTCCGCAATATATCTTGAAAGGCCCGCCGCAGCTTCAGGCTGCGATCAAAGTACCTTGTATTTTTTGAGCAAAGGCTTGCGCCTTGGGATATTGCGCCTGCACGGCTGCTTGTGATGCACCTGTCCGTTTCTGAAAAAATCGTCAGCGCGGAGTGTTGATCCGGATCATGAACACGGATGTACACATCCATGAAATGGAGCCCGAACTGTACGGATACTGGTGCATTTGAGCTTGCGGCGCGTCACTATGCATTCACGAATGCCCCGGGTGCGGCCCTGTTGCCGGAGCCCGCGGACATTGCCGAAGAAGCGATACGGGGCCTGGGATCAGCCTAGGTCCGGTAGCGTCATCTCCGGGATGATAATGCTGACGATGCCGCCGCAATGGCGAGACTGGAATCGATGAAAGGAGCGTTTGGCTGAGTGGGTTTTATTGACCGAAGCTGATTTTTTTTGAGTTGTCGTATCCATCACGAAACATCCCTCTACCTGGGCATTTAGCCCGCGAACGGCTGAAAAACTAAAAATGCTTAAAAATTCAGCATTTTGACCAGCCAACGGCATTGCTGGTCATTATCCGAGGCCGTCGTTTTTATATGATGAAGCCCTTGTCTGAAAATGCCGTACGGAGCATTGCAGATCCAAGTGCGTTGCAATCTACGTATGCTGCATTGGTTCCTACTGTAAAGCCTAAATTTGGGTTGGCAAGAGCCGGGTTTGCAGTTTTGTTGCAAACCAACAGGTGAACATTGAGTCGTCGTTGCATTGATCAGCATGAAAATGGCCAGTGCTGCAGGCATGTGATCAAAGTCATTCCCCTTCAGAGTATTTCATTTAAAATACCTGAAAATTTTGAATGTTACATGCCGTAAAACAGCGTCTTGGCGCCATGCGGCTGTTTTGGCAAATTTTGTGCATTCTTCCGGGGCCAAAGTGTGAAGTATTTCGAATTTCGGTGTCCGTACGAATCGGAAGGAACCCGTTCTAGGAGAATGTAATGAAAACAGTTGTTTTATGTAGCATGCTCAGCCTGATCCTGTGCGCGCTGCCGGTCCATGCGGCTCCTGCCTTGCAAATGCAAAATGGCGAACCCGTTGTTGTCGATGGCGGGGTTGTCACGCCTCTGCAGGGCTATGGCAGCCATTGCGACAAGATGAGGGATTACCTGGGGACGGCCTCGGATGAAATGATCTTTTGCGATGTGGGCGAAGAAACCACCCGTGATCAGGGCATAGCCACCGGACTGTATTTTTTCGATGAAAAGGGCAAGATGCTCAAATTTTTCAAGTATCCCAACGCCGGATTCTGTTCGGACGTACGCCTGTCACCTGGCGGGCAGTACCTGGCAGCAGGTACGTGCCTCAATCGCAACTGCAACTGGGATCTATACCATACGGCGGATTTGAAACCCGTCGGTACGGTCGCTTATGTGCACTTTGCACCCGAAGTGAATCTCTTCTGGAACGGGCTGGATGAGGTGGTCTACAATACGCCCGCGGATATCGATTCAAAAAGGACCTGCAGCTATGGAGGGGCGTGCGATCCGCCTGTCTCGGTAGCCCTGTTTTCGCTGAAAACCGGTAAAACCCGTATTCTGTTCGACGGCACCGACCTGTGCGATTACCGTATAGCCTCTTTGAATGCCGAAACAGGGGAATACGAGGTCAAGAAACTCTGCCGTCCCACTCCCGAAGCCTGGGATCCCGAATCTCTGGGCGAAGGGGAGGAAGATCCGCTGGAAAAATCCGCCGAACACATCAAGGGAACGCTTCACGCGCAATGAGTGGAACAGGGGCGCCGTCTGCTTTGTTCAGGTCTGCGTATGATGGTTGCCCCTGTGCCCTGAAAATGGACAACCGGTTCATGAAACTCCATAGCTCAGGTAATTGCTGGGCTCAGGGGCAAGAAGTATCCCAAACATCAAGGCAGGACAGGATATTTATAATGTGCTTGATGAATTGCTTGAGATTGCAGGCTCAAGATACATTGCATTGTGCCTCAATTTTCTGTTGTATCAAGAATTATATATTTTTTATCGTGATAGATGATTTTTGAATTTTCTTTGAATTTTTCAAATGTATTAAGTGCATCCGTTGTTCTGAAGTAAAATTCTTGTTTTTGATATCCCATCCCTGTCAATGCAAATTTCTTAGACAGTTCCCAGTGATTTTTTTTACTGTCTTCCCAAATGATATAAGGCATTTTAGGTATCATTGATTTACTGAACATCAAACCATTCGGCACGACCATAAATAAATGATTGCGTTGAAAATCAAAGTTGTAAGCTGCTGAACTCCAAACCAGTATTGATTTTCCTTTTGGTATGTGTGCTTGTAAGGATTTATAGTATTGTTCATCAGTCAAATGTTTTCTTGAAGATTCTTTAAAATTGGAAGTGGTTGCAGAGTTTTTGAAATCCAGGATCATATTTTCATTTATTGCATATGTATAGCGATGATAGAAATTAACGAAATTTAACGACATAAGTAAAATTAAGCTACATAAGAGGAAATTATAATAACTTTTTTTATCAAATGTATTAAGCGAGATAATCATTAAAAACGGAAAAATAGCCAGAAATGATGGTATAAATAGTCTCAAACTCTGATATCTTCCCCAAAAATAAAATCCAAACAGTTCTATAAAGAGAATAAAACAAAAAAGAAAAGAGAATGCGCTCATTTGATAAAATACCGAAGTTTTATTTTTCTTATAAAATGCAAATACTCCTAGGAGGGTAGTTAAGATAATTGTCAAAGTATAAATGAAGACATTTGCCGTGCTGTTTATTGATGAAGAATACAAATAAAAATTTGTATTGATAGAATAGTGTAATATAGTTGGCATATCAATATAGTATGTATTTTTGTGCCAGGATAGATATTGAGAAAAAAACATGATGAGCCATGGTGATAAGAACAGTAAAGCACTGAATATCACTTTCAGATAAAACTTTAGAGGATCAAATGAGTGTTTGCAGGTAGAATAAAGAAACAACAAGGTTATCAGCAACAAAAGGAAAATGACAAGATTCATTTTTTGTGATGCAAGAGCAGCCAAAAGCAGGCCGATATGCAGATACGAATTGCTAGTGAAATCATTGTTAGCAAAAATGTGGTATACTTTTATGAGTAAGACAAAAGTCAAAAAGGATCCGAGATATAAAGTAGATGTGTTGACTTTGAGTGGATTTATAAAAAATACTATTAGTAATAACAAGATAGAGAAGACATTCTTTTTTGTGAAATCAAGTGAAAAGAGAAAAACACTTAGGAGCAGCATCAATTGACCAAAACAGATGTCAATAAAATTCGCATAACTGAAAGGTAGATAGGAGAGTATGAACGCTTGCAGGAAGGTGTTCCCGCCCAGCGTATTCTGACCAATCCCAATAAGAGGATCTCCATAGGCGGTACCAGTTGTCAACATCCGTTTTATGAAAACAAAGTATCTGTTGTGGTCGTCACCCAGGTTGAACGTAGTTGTTGGGACCAGATACAGTGCATAAAAGTACATAAAGATGAACGTGAAAAGAAGTATGAAAATACTATTTTTTAATTGCCTGATTCTGATGTTTGGAACAAATAAAATAATATAGTTTGCTATTCCAATTATGATGATGCTGGTTAATGATAATTTTGATACCATTTGAAGGGCATTGAGACATCCTCCAATAACTAATAGTATGCTTATTCCATATGCGGACAGTATATAAAATGGAATACTTTTTTGTGATGTTGCTTTTGCATACAAAAAACCCCAACCACAGCTTGAAATGAGAAAGATGATAGTAAGTGCATATATTATGAGCATGTTGTACATTGAACATCTCTTTTGTTATATAATGATACGCGTCGTGTATGTCTTAAAATGTAAAAGATTTATGTTTTTGCTTGTACAAAAAAAGCTGTTTTATTTAGATGTATAGTAAGAGCAATAACTTCATCTCAATTTTAGGGCAAGGTATTTGCAGCTAAAACAAAACGAAATCTAGGAGAATAAGAAAACTCGATGGGACGTGAAAAAGTACCATCGAGTTTTTTTAACGGTATGCGGCAGAATAGTGAAGCCGTTCAGGCTTCACTTTCATGGATGGTCTGCAATATTGGGTTCTCCATGATGCAGCCAGTGAATGGATCCGGCGAGAATGTATTGCATTTTGCAGTGCTGATACGCGGTGTCAGCTTGAACTGACGCTGCGCCGCCTATTTTGGGGATTGGGGAGGCGTATAGGCCAGAAGAGCGTACCTGTTTTCTCCATCCTGACGCGTTTTGCGGATCAGTGCGGTAAATGTGCCCACCTTGTCGGCCCATTCGTCTTCTTTTTCCCATTCCGCAGGGGTGGCGTGCGGGTCGAGAGTTGAGCCGCTTCCGGTGATGAAGATAGTGCCTGTTGCAAAAAACAGGTTGTCTCCCACCTGCTCGAGTTTGTCGACCTGGGAAAAACGCCAGGCTTCCCCGCCCGCCAAGGGAACGCGGTAGTCATTTTTTCTGTTCGCGGAGATACGCTTGCCGAAATATTTTTCAGTGGTTTCGTCGATCCGTTCCAGGGGAATCAATATGAAGTTTTCCTGCTCCTCCAGCCCCTCTTGCGGAGCGACGATTTTGGCGAATTCGAGCATCATTTCGTCCGTGAGGCCGCCCTTCGGGAATCTCTCCATCCATACCTCCGAGAAAGTGCTGCAAAAAGTTTCCAGTTTCTGTTTGTCCGCCAGGGACATGTTCACTTCCGTGCCCGCAAAGGCGTTGGTGGCGAGCAATGCCAGACAGAATGCGATTCCAATGAGTTGTTTCATGCCCTGATCTCCTTGCTGCTGTATGGTTGAGACGATTCCGGAACAGCATCTGTGATTCCGGTGCCGCAGCATCAAGGGGCAAATTCAATGCCATAACATTGGCGTACGTTGCCGGTGTTTGAAAAAGCCTTGGTTGGGCGGGGCCAACGAACGGGGTGGACAAGACTGCCGAACCGGCCACCTGAGCCGGCTCTCTTGCCTCAAACAGGTGACAGCAAAATTGGCGGCCAGTATCTGGTCGTTGTGTACGGAAAATGGGCAGTCTTTGTGTCGTTGGTTTGCAGTCTGCAGAATCAACCCGTGCTATTGGAATACGTACGTTATACCAATCTAGTGTCCATAGATGATACGTACTAATTGTCCTGAAAATTACCCGAAAAGGGGGAAATTTTTAGTAAGTATATTCCCACTCAAATAGTATGTCTATTTTTGTGAAAAATTTGGATATACATTTATGCAGTTATTATTTGCAGCTTTGGTTGAATTGATCTATGAAAAAGTTGTTGTTGTGCGGACGTCAAACGTTAGGGACAGCGTAGTCTATTTTGACACAAGAACATAATTTCCAAGCGCAAATTCTTGCGAATACGGGGGTATTTTACATGAAAAGTTTGCGATTTGTGCGCAATTTGTTTTTTTGCGCCGTACTGTTGGTGTTGCTGGTGCCTTCCGCACCGGCCTTTGCTTCGCTTGATCCGGTGGCCGGGTACATCGAACTGGAACCCATTAGCTACAGTTTGCGCCTTAAAGGTCTGCGGCCAATGAATTTGAAAACCGCACAGAATGAAGTTTTCTATAGCTTTTTCCCTGCAGACGACGCCCCGGATCAAAAGCCTCTTTTTGTCATGCTCAACGGGGGCCCTGGCGCTGCCACGGCGACCAACCTGTTCGCAATGAACACGGCGCCCTATACGCTCGACCGGGAACGCGTCTGCAAAGCCGGGGAGAAAGACTGCAAAAAAGGATATGCCGAGAACCCCTGGAGTTGGACCGCCATGGGCAATCTTCTGTATATTGACGCTCCAGGTACGGGGTTTTCCTATCTTGTCAGCAAACTTTCCACCACCTGGGCTGGAAGAGCTACTGCTTTCAATAAGGGGAATTTCAATCCCGTCATCGATGCGGACCACATTGTTCGCGTAATTCTGCGTTTTCTGGCCCAGCATAAGGAAATACTGGGCAACGAAGTTATTCTGGTTGGAGAAAGTTACGGCGGAACAAGGGTTTCCACCATGCTGAACATGCTTCTTTTCAGCGATCGGTATAGCGAGAAGGGGATGGGCGTTCTGGGGGACCAGGGACTGGTGGATGAAATCATCGCCCACTTCAAAGCCGTGGATGAGCTCGAGCAAAAAAAACAAGGCGGGGATTCCAACTCGACGCAGCCTGTTGGCGTTGATTCCACCAACGCCCCGGAGCTGGTGAAACCGCTGACGCCTGAGCGGGTGGCGGAACAATTCGGCAGGCAGATTCTGATCCAGCCTTCCTTGTCCGGAAAGTACCAGGACAGCATCCAAGGGGAAATGTTTTACGGCCGTTCTCCCTATCATGACAATGTCATAAAGAACATTGCCAAAGAAACCAAAGTTCCTTTTCCAAGCAAAAACTGGATGAATTATGGTAATGGATGGCTCTACTGCGCCTCCCCGTTAGGGTCGAAATCCGCTTGTGTTCTCATGTGGCACATGCCCAGGGAGTTTAAAAGAGATTCTTACAATGACGTGAAGCCTGCATCCTGGTCGGATGATCTCGAAGCGTTCGCGGCCAGGAGTTTGCGTAACTATGAAGTATTGAAAACGATTTTGAAATATGATCCCAAGGATATCAAGAAGATGTACGCCAGCGAACGCAAGTATGCTTTCAAGGTCGTAAAAAATTACGACAAAAAGGCAAGCGGCGCAGCGCAGCAAGAGGCAGATTCCGAGAAGCAAGCCTTTGCAGAGAACGAAGCTGGTGAAAAGAAATTGAGTCAGAAAGAATCTGAGGAAAACGCACGGAAAATCCTGACCGATGCATTCGGAAAGGAAATGTCTGAAGATCTTCTGAAAGAGAAGCATCCCCTTAATTCGCGTTTTCTGTCCATGTTCCAGGAAGATCAGAACCTGGCTATGCTGGAAGCTGGCCTCGAGGATCTGCCAGGCCAGACACTGGAAGGTTTTTTTGGAACATTGAGCCCGCATGATACCTACATGGATCCTATGAACACGCAGATTTATATTGCTTTCATCGCCTCCTTGGGCACCACGTTATACGGCCTCAATGCCGATTTATTCTCGCGTTATGGCGAGATGTTTCTGGAAAACGTGCAACTCGTCGACACCTTTCTGACGGATGCGCAGCAAGACCTGGTCATCTATTCGCCGGCCATTCCGGAAGCTCTGAAAAAACATACAAGTGTCGTCAGAACAGTTGATTACAAAAGAGGGCATGCCAATACGCCGGGCACGTTCGAGATTATTTATAAAGGCGGCGCGTTCAAGGAAAGCCTGAAGGATCCCAAGTCGAGCGTAAGTCTGTATTATCCGCATTACGACTCTTCCGGCCATTCTGTTTCGTCCGAGCAGCCGGACAAACTGTTCAAGGACGTGCAGATTTGGCTCGGGGCAATGCAGAACTGACGACGTTGCCGGTTTTCGGCACTGCGCTGTCATGCTGCTGTTGCATCAGACAAAGATAAGCATTCGCTAGTTTGTTCCATGAAGACGGGGAGGTACAACCTCTTCCGTCTTCATGGGTTTTCTGGATGCCGTGACGGCGTAGCCAACTAATTGTTCCGTATGGGGTCTCTGCCGGGGGAGCGGGCCATTGTGCCGGCTCTTCAAGGGCTGTCACTCCTTGGGCATATCATTCGGGAAGTACGGCAACGCATGAATGCATTGCAAGGTCAGACCGCGTCCGCACGATATCCGTTCTTTTTCGTGGAGGAGGCGCTTGCTTTTTGGCAAAAAAAAGCAGGCGATCCGTCCGGAAACGGAGATCTTCTGCGTGAGCTGGCCAATGGTTTCGCCATGGAGTGGGTGGATCTGAACCAGGCCGAACTGGTGGACCTGGAGCTTTTGGCGCGTATCCCCGAACATTTTGCCCAGACCCATCAGATCATTCCTCTGGACAGGGCGGACCAGACGTCTGTCTCCCTGGCCGTTGCCACCCCTTTTCTCGGAACAGTGCCCCTGGAACTGGCGAAAGCATTGGGCCGGCCCGTACGCTTGCTGCTCGCCCAGGCCGATGTGCTGCAGCAGTTCATCGAAACCAGCTACTCCAGCAAGGGCAATCTGGACATGCTTTCCGGACTCAACGACGAGAGTCTGGAAGACCTGGACAATATCGAAGACCTCAAGGACATGGCCCAGGCCGCGCCTGTGGTCAAACTGGTCAATACGCTTTTCATGGAAGCCATCGCGGGCAAGGCCTCGGACATTCATGTATCCCCGTACGAGAACGGCCTGGAAGTCCGCTACCGGATAGACGGCATTCTGCAGGTGGCCACCACGGTTCCGCGCAAGTATCAGGCCGCGATCATTTCCCGCATCAAGATCATGGCGGACCTGGACATTGCCGAACGCCGCGTACCGCAGGACGGACGCATCAAGCTCAAATCCGACAACCGCGAATACGATATTCGCGTGGCCACCACGCCCACGGTGTTCGGAGAGGGCGCGGTGATGCGTATTCTCGATAAATCCTCCATTCAGGTGTCTATCGAGGAAGTGGGGTTCGATCCCGAGACTCTGAAAAAATGGCTGCGCCTGCTGGCCCGGTCCAACCAGGTCATTCTGGTCACCGGTCCCACGGGTTCGGGCAAGACCACCACGCTCTACGCTTCGCTTAACCATGTGAAATCCCCCGAGCTGAAGCTGATTTCCATCGAGGATCCGGTGGAATACCAGCTGGCCGGCATCGACCAGATCCAGGTCAACTCCAAGATCAACATGACCTTTGCCGCCGCCCTGCGCTCCATTCTGCGCCAGGACCCGGACGTGATCATGGTGGGCGAAATCCGTGACGGCGAAACAGCGGAGATAGCCGTACAGTCGGCTCTGACCGGTCACCTGGTGCTTTCCACGCTGCACACCAACGATGCGCCCTCGGCCATTACCCGGCTGATTGAAATGGAAGTGGAGCCCTATCTCATCGCTTCCAGCGTGGCGGGCATTCTGGCGCAACGCCTGGTTCGCAAGCTGTGTTCCTGCAAAAAACAGGACGCATCCGGAGCCTGGCAGCCCGTGGGGTGCGAGCTGTGCCGCGGAACAGGCTACAAGGGACGCATGGCCCTGATAGAGCTGCTGGTGGTTTCGGATGCGATTTGTGATCTGATTCAGCAAAAAGCCGATGCGTCCAGAATCCGGGAACAGGCGCTGCAGGAAGGCATGCACACCATCCGCAGCGACGGCATGCGCAAGGTCAGGGCGGGATTGACCACGGAAGCCGAAGTAAACAGGGTCGCGGCGGAGTAGGCCATGGCACGCTTTGAATATACTGCGAGCCGTGCGGGAAAAAACGTCACCGGCGCCATTGATGCCGCGGACAAGCAAATGGCCTCGGTGCTGCTCAGACGGCAGGGGGTCGTACCGCTGACCCTTACCGCCGCGGAAGAGACGCACTATACGTTGTCCGCGTCAGGTTCCGGCCGGGTGTCCATTTTTGCCGGTAAACGCATCAAATCCAAGGACATCACCGGCTTTACCCGGCAACTGGCCACGCTCCTGGGCTCGGGCCTTCCTCTGGCCAAGTCCCTGGATTTTCTGCAGGAGCAAAGTGCGCATCCTTCCCTGAAGACAACAGTGGCGGCCATTGGGGAGAAATTGCGGTCAGGCGCGTGCTTTTCGGAATGTATCGCCGAGTATCCCAATCTGTTCAACGGCTTGTATCTTTCCATGGTGCGCGCGGGCGAGTCCGGCGGCATTCTGGACACGGCTCTCGAACGTTTGGCCCGGATGCGGGAATCCCGGGAAGAGTTGAGTTCCAAGGTGCGCAGCGCCATGATTTATCCTTCCTTCATGTTTCTGGCCATGGTGGGCTGCGTGGTGGTGCTGGTGGGGTTCGTGGTGCCGCGTTTTGCCACGCTGTTCCAGGATATGGGGCAGGCTCTGCCCTGGCCCACACTGGTGCTGTTGCAATGCGCGGACGTTATCAAAAACGGCTGGTGGGCCGTGATTCTTGTCATCGGCGCGGGGTGGATCGCCTACAGGCAATACGTAAAGGCAGCCGAGGGCAGACTGAAGGTCGATCTCCTGAAATTGAAGGCCCCTGTGCTGGGAAAACTGCTGCTTACCGTGAGCATGGCCCGGTTCTGCCGCACAGTGGGGACCTTGCTGAATTCCGGCGTACCCCTGCTCGCATCCCTGCAATCGGCCAGGGGAGTCACGGGCAACCAGGCCATGGAGGCCGCCCTCGAAAAGGTGCGCAAGGCGGTTCAGGAAGGCAGCCCTGTGGGTACGGCCATGGAACAGACAGGCTTTTTCCCAAAGTATGTGAGTGAAATGGCCACCATCGGCGAGGAATCCGGCACCCTGGACCAGATGCTGGTGAAGGTCGCTGAAACCTACGAACGGACCATCGACCAGCTGGTCAAATCGTTTACTTTGCTCATCGAGCCGGTGATGATTCTGGTCATGGGCGGGCTTGTTGCGTTTATCGTCATGGCCATGTTGTTTCCCATTTTTCAAATGAATTTGATGGCCGGTTAAGGTGATCTCTGGCGTCGATTTGTTTTTAGAAGCAGTTGTAAAAGGTATGCAAGAGTAGATTCTTAAGTGCTCTATACATGACTAATTATACTATTCCATTGGGGGGAATATGAAAAAAAGCATTATGCTGTTCATGGTAGTCTGTCTGTTGTGTTTATCTGTTTCTAGTGCTTTTGCACGTCAGAAATACCCTGGTTATATTTATGTACCTGGGCAATCACCAACAAAAGAAAACAGGGTATTGGATCCGGATACATTGATATTTTCCGGTGGCGGCGCAAGCGGGGTGGCGTACGCCGGTGTCATGAGGTATCTTGAAGAAAATAAAAAGCTTTTGAATGTAAAACGCTATATGGGAGCTTCTGCGGGAGCGATATTTTCATTTTTATTCTATGTGGGACTTACAGCTGATGAAGCCGATAAAATCATAGACGGGATAGACTGGCCTTCCTTGATAAAATGCCAGAAGGATATTCCGCTGTTGAAGATCCTCAAGGATTTCTTTTCCCTTACGACTTTGAAGAATATGCCTGCGATTTTTAAAGTCCTGAGCAATACCTATGGGTTGTCCGACGGAAAAAACATCGAAGCCATACTGGAATCGATAATCCGGGAAAAAAAATTGAGTGAAAGCGGCAGAATCACGTTTGCTGAACTCAAAAAGAAACTCGCAGAGGGCAAGGAAAAGGGCCAGGAAAGGGATTTGATCATTGTCGCGTACAGTACTTCTTACAACAAAACCTGTTTCCTCTCCGCAGATACGACGCCGGACATGGATGTCGTAGAAGCAGTACGTGCGTCAATGGCCATACCCATCGCATTTACGCCTGTAATACGTACCACTGCAGGCAAAAAAGACTATCTTGTCGATGGCGGAACCACGTACAATTACCCCATTGAGTATTTTGATACCATAGGTGCCAAAAGTCTTGGTTTCGTACTTTCTCCGGCTTCGGATTATTATTCTCCGGACTATACCAAGATCACCTGCTTTTATGATCTTGTAAAACGCGTTGCGCTCGGACTGTACGGCAACGTCATGCCGCGAATGGCCAATAACGCGTACAGAACGGTGTTTATTGATACGCCAAGTGTGGGCATGCTTTCCTTTGACATGACTGCTGAGGCCAGGAAAGAGGCCATGGAACAGGGATATACTGCCACAATGGGGTATTTTGAAGAAGCAGGCCCCATACGGGTGGTTACGCAAAAATAATGCTGTTGAAGACAAGCGCTAGAGGCACTGCTGTTCGCGCAGGCAAACAACCGGAGAGATGCGGTATGCGTTTTTTTACGTGTATATTCGTTGCGTTGGTGTTTTTGCTGTCATGTTCGCTGGTTTCGGAAAGTTGCGCCGCGGAAAAAAGCGGAGCCGCGGCATTATCCGAACTGCAGGTTCTGGCCGATCAGGCGCAGGAAATGAACAGACGCCTCTCGCATATGGAGGGGCTTTTGGAGAATCTGGTCCGTCCGCAATGGGAATACAGGGTTGTGGTTCCCAACATGATGAACACCAGCAACATGGGCGAGCACACACTCGACGGCATTGATCTGAACAAACTGGGAAAGACGGTTGGGAACTGGTGAATTACACGGCCAATTACGGCTTTGTGTTCAAGCGCAGGCGCGTGGAAAGGTAGACGTGCGCTCCTGCGGATTCACGCTTGTGGAACTGCTGGTGGTGCTGGTCATCATGACCGTGTTCACGGGGCTTGCGCTCCCGCGTCTGCTTGAGCAGAGCAAAAGCGCCAGACAGAACGCGTGTTTTTCCGATTTCGCCACCGTGGTCGGCATGGCCCGGTTTCATGCCGTGGAAACCGGGCGGCCGCAGGAAGTGGTTGTGGATCTCGAGCGCGATACCATTTCCTTCGGGAGCAAAGGCGGGGTTTTTAAACGGCTTCCTTCGGGATTGAGCTTCGCTTCTGTCAGAAAAGGGTTCCACAGCGTGCGTTACGGAAGCGTGCAACTGCCGTTTTATCCGGATGGAACCACTGTGAACACCAGGATCGAGATTGAGGAACAGAACAGGCAACAGCTGCTGCTGGAAATTGACGGAGCCACGGGAGCCCTTGTTGCGCGGTGATATAGATAGCGGTTTTACGCTGCTGGAAGTGCTGCTGGCCAGCGGCATACTTGCCGTCGGTCTTGCGGCCATCCTGACGCTGTATTCGTCTTCCCTGAATGGGTTGTCCCTGGCGGGAAAGTATGAAGAGGCGCATTTTACGGCAGAGTCCGTCATGGCCCGGATGCTCTTTGCGGACAAGACGGCTCCATTCAGCCTGTCGGGCAAGTCCGGGCAGCCTCCGGGAGCTGTCTGGGAAGCCAGGGGCGAGGCCGGAGATATTTCCGGCGTGAACGTGCTGACTGTTTCGGTGCGTTTCAAACATGCGGGAAAAATGCGCAGCGTGGACCTGGAAACGTCCCAGATTGCCCAGGGACAGTGAAGCCTACAAACGAGTTGAGAAGATGATGCCAAAGATCAGAATACTATGTGCGGCGGTCTGCCTCCTTGTGCTGCTTGGGGGGTGCGCCAAGCCCAATAATGACATTCTGCCCGATGCCAAACTCGGCCCCAGGCTGATGCTGGGGCTCAAGGTAAAGTCCGTCGAGGAAGGGTATTTCTCCATACCAGGGCAATTCAAGGGCCGCGCATTGCTCGTGACGCAGGTCAAACCAGGGACCTATGCCCAGGAAATGGGCATCAAAACGGGTGATCTGATCTACAAGATCAACGGCGAACGGGTAACGGGCATGACCGATTCCTACGCGGTGATGCGCAAGATCAAGGGGACGCATTTTGTTTTTGTGGAGCTTCTTCGGGAAGGCAAGCGTCTGGAACTCACATTGCAATTGAGGGAAGGCTGGTAATGCAGAAACGCTTCGAAAAAACAGGATTGTCCGGTTTCACGCTGATTGAACTGCTTGTCGTCGTTGTCATCATCGGCATTTTGGCGGCGGTTGTTGGGCCGCGCTTTTTCGGCAAGACAGAGCAGGCCAAGGTGGCGGCAGCCAAGGCGCAGATAGAGAATTTTTCCATATCCCTGGACAGCTATCAGCTGGATACGGGCGATTATCCGTCCACCCAGCAGGGTTTGCAGGCGTTGATAACCAAGCCCTCGAGTCCGCCCATTCCCCGGAACTGGCGCGGTCCTTATCTGCGCAAGAAAGAGGTGCCCCTGGATCCCTGGGGCAATCCGTATGTCTATGTCTATCCGGCAAAGAACGGACCGGACTTTGATTTGCTAAGTTACGGGAAGGACGGAAAGCCGGGAGGAACCGGCGACAATGCGGAAATCACCAACTGGTAGTTATGGCTTTACTTTGCTCGAGCTGCTGCTGGCCCTCAGCATCGGTTCCATTGTGGTCGCCGCGGTGTACGGAACCTTTCACACGGCCATAAAGGCCAAGACCAGGGCGGAAGAAGCCATGACTCCGTTGCGGAACGCCCGGTATTTTTTTTCCGCCATCAAGGGCGATCTGATGCATATCCGGGGGGACGCACATGTTGCCGATCTGCTCTGCGAGGGCGATCACTGCGGCTTTCCCATCCGGGCGGACAACAAGCCCGCGAACGTCCGGTACCTGCTCAACTCCAGACGGGAACTCGTCAAGGAGTTCTGGCCGGATGAGGCGGACGCAGACAAGGCGGACAGGGCAATGGTTGAAAAAAAAAGCGAAGTGCTCGGACGGGATGTTTTGCAGTTGCACTTCGACAAACAGGTGAAAAGAAACAGAGCCACCGGTGGCGCAACCGTGTTGCTCTCCATTTCCGTTAATTTTGCAGCACAACCCGAACCCATGCGGTACGAGTATGCGATTTTTGTTGAAAAAACACTGCAGCCCTGAGAATGCCCCTGAGGGCTTTGTCCTCATCGCCACACTGGGAATCATGTCCGTGCTGGCGGTGCTGGCCGGGGCCTTCGTGTTCAACGCGCGCGCAGAGATCAAGATAAGCAGCTGGCAGAAGCACGCGCAGGACGCCTACTACGTCGCGCGTGCGGGAGTGCAGCGTACGGGCGGTATTCTGGCGGCACACGGGGAAGAAAAGGCCAATGGTCCGGGCTCCCCCTGGTGGTCCGACGAGGCCTCGTACCGTAAGGTGCAGCTGCAAAACGGCGCTTATACGGTCAGGCCCTTTTATTACGATGCGGCGGAAAAATCCGGAACGTACGGGGTGGTGGACGAGGAGTCCTGCCTCAATATCAATGTGGCCACCCCGGAAATGCTGGTGCGGTTCGAAGGCATCACCAACGTGCTTGCGGAAGAGATCCTTCTGTACCGGGCCAGGCTGACGACGGATGAGAACGCGCCCCGGCAGAATAGCGGAACCGTGTCCGGGCCCGTATGCGACATAGAGGAACTCTTGCAGATACCGGGCATGACCAGGGAAATTCTGTACGGGGATTCCGACCGGGAACACCGGCTCGGGAACAACGTCACCTGCTATTCGTCCGGGAAGATAAACCTGAACACGGCGCGGCCCGGGGTGCTCACCTGCCTTGGCTTCAGCGATGAAGACATAGAAACCATTCTGCTGTTCAGGGCGGAAGGGCAGAATGCGCAATCCATTGATGGGTTTTTCGAACAGACAGGACTGAAAAAGGAACGCTTGAAAAAAAACGCTTCCTTTCTGAGCGTAAAATCCGCCCATTTTCGTATGGCCAGCACGGCAACCGTTCTGAAGGACGTCTCCGAATTGACCGTGTTCGCAAGATGCGACGTGGGCAATGGAACAGCCGCGTTCTCCTACTGGCAGACAGCTTATGAGGGAACCGCCCCATGAAACTGTCGCTTCCATTTTTTACCGGGAAAAAGGTAGACCATGTGGTTGCGGTGGATTCACGCGCAGCCCTGGAAGGCGTTTACCGCAGGGAAGACAACGGAATGTATGCGCAAGTGCTTGGGCAAGTGCATGGGGCACAGGTCGCGGCAAAATCCTCCCAGGCCTGCTGGCTGGCCATTCCGCCCGGCAGTTGCGCGGTCCGTAGTCTGGAACTTTCCGGCTCCACTCAAAAAGACCTGGAGCAGGCCGTGACCTGCTATGCGGAAAGCAGCCTGTTGCAACCCTATGAAGACGGTTATGCGGCGATAAGAACCGCCAAAAACAGCTCTCAACAGGCAGACTCACAACAAACCGGCTTGCGGGCCGCGCTTTTCTGGTGTGACAAAAAATTTCTGGACGCCTGCGTGGCCTGCGCCCGAGGATGCGGGATTTGTGGTCCGGGGCATTCTGGTTCCGGAGCTGTTGATGGGGCAGGCCAACAGCTGCCTGCTGTCCTGTACGGATCCTGAGGGCGCGTTTGCCTGGAACTGCTCTGTCATGCCTCCCCCCAGTCCTTGCCTGTTGCCCAATGGGGACCGTCGGACAGCGCCCGCAGGGAGGTGTGGCTTGCCGCGCTGCTGCGGGAGGTCCGTCGCCTGGGCGCGCCTGATCCTGTGGAGCTTATGGTCTGGCAAAAGGACGATCCTGCCCCAAGCCCCTTTTCAGAAAAATCGTCCGGGATGCTGCCTGGAGAGCAGAACGTTTTGCCCGTACGAACCATACAAGGGTGGGCGGATATTCTGCCCCTTTTGGAGCCGCAGAAGACAACGGGAACCGGACTGCCCTTTGGCGAATGTCTGCAGCGCGGGGATCAGCAGGCTCTGGACGGGCGCGGGTACTTCAAACTGGCCGCATCCCTGGTTGTCACCCTTGTGTTGATAGCCGCCTTTGTCGCCACCCTGTTCGCGCAGCTTCAAGACGACGTCTCGCGGCTGGAAAAGGAAGCCGCCGGGATAACCAGGGCGTCCCAGAAAGCCACCAAGGCAACCCAGCTCATTCGTAATCTGCAGGAGAAAAACAAGACCATTCGCAGGTTCGCGCAGGACAAGCCCTATAGCCTGGAATTGCTGAAGATCATTGCCGACGCCACATCCAGTGAGTCCCGCCTCGAGGGCGTATCCATAACCCGTGACGGCAGAATCGTTATCAACGGGCTCAGCAAGGACGCCTCGCATGTCACTGCCATTGCTGAAGAAACTCGAGGAATCTCCGAAAATAAGGCAGTGCAAGCTGACTTCCCTGGAGCATGTGGCGGAGAGCAATGAATACAAGTTCACCATACAGGCCCGGTCCCAGGCCTGGGCGGATTTTTTCGCGGAGAGTGCCACATGATACGCCGCATACAGTCCGCATGGAATTCTCTGGCTCCCCGAGACAGACGTTCGTTGACCATTTTCGGCATTTTCCTGGTGGCGGTGACGGCCTACCTGGGGGTGATCGAACCCGTGGTGGATGCATTTGATGGGCTGCTGCAGGAAAAACGGGACTTGCAGAACAGCATTGAAAAAAATCAGAGCGCCGCGCTTTCCGTGTACCGCCGCCGGGCCAAGCTGGAGGAAGTCCGCAACGAAAAGCGGCTATCTGGTGGAAAAGCTGGAGATAGAGAACAGCGGAGCCGACACCCTGGGCGAACTGCTGTATGACGTGAAACTGTACGGCAAGGAGGCGGGGGTCGCCATTGATCAGATCTCGCCCCTGGAAATGGTGGAAAAGGACGGCTATCAGGAGCTGCCGATTCTTGTGCGGGTCAGCGGCAGCTTCGCGGCTGTGAGCAAATTTATTTATTTCGTGGAAACATCGCCCCTGGTGCTCGTGGTTTCGGATGTGCAGCTGCAGGGGCAGGACGATAAGGTGAGCGCGCGGCTCCAGGTGAGCAAGATCAGCCTGGAAACCGTGGAAGGCGAAATTGCGGACAGTTATCTGAACGTGCTGCGTATCGGGCTCGAGCACTGGATCGGGTTCGCGCCGTTTTACGTGGCCAGGGAGCGCGGCCTGCTCACGGACCAGGACATCAACGTGCAGCTTATTCCGGGCACCGACACCGGCCAGCTGTCCGAACTCATGCGCAGCGGCGATCTGGACGGCCTGTGCCTGCCTCTGAGCGACCTGATCGCGGGCATGGAAGAGGGCTTCCAGCTCAAGGGCATCTATCCGCTGGCCTGGATCAGCGGGGGAAACGCCATTGTCGTGTCCGGACATTCGTCACTCAGTTCCCTCAAGGATCTCGAGAAGGTGGACATCTACGGTGCGGGAAGAGTGGCCCAGTACATCGTGTACAGGGCCTTTCAGGCGGAGAACATCCCCTTTTCCCCGCAACGCGTCCATAACCTGAGCAGCGCATTGGTCATGCAAAGCCTTTCCACGGATCTGATCCAGGCCGGTGTGTTGTGGGAGCCCTATCTTTCGCTTTTTCTGCAGGAACATGCGGGCAAAAAGGTCTTCAGTGCGGACAAACTGTCCAGGGACTGTATGGAAAACCTTGTGGTCCGCGATGACGTGCTCAAGGAGAAACAGGAGGCCGTGGCCTTTCTGCTGCGGGCTCTGGAAGAGTCCACGGCCTGGATCGCGGCCCATCCGGACGAGGCCGCCCAAATCATGGCGGAACAGCTGCATATGCCGGATGCGGATGTCCGTAAGGGACTCGCGGACGTGCACTTCACGACTCCGGATGAGCAGAAGAACCTTGTCGGCTGCGGCGGGGGACTCCCGTACGCTTGATGGTTTCCTGAAACGGCAGGAGCAGTTCCTCGAAGCCGTCTATCAGAAAAAGGTATCGCTCCCGGCCGGTGATTTTTTCAACTGGACCGCAATCAGGCCTTTGATCGGGTGCTCACAGGCGCCCGGACCTGAAGGGAAGGGCAACTGAGATGCGTTTGACAAAAGGGCAGGCCAAAACAGTCCTACGCTTGTGCAAATACGTATGTGCGGCATGCGTGCTCGGTGTTGTCTGCCTGCTGGCAACCCGGAGCGATCAGGAAAGTGCGCCCCCAGTGGTCGGCTTTTCTGGAGCGCCTTCTTCCGTTGATCCGGTTGCGTACAAGCAATTCGCGCAGTTGCGCTCCAGGTTGGCGGCGCCGTTTTCCTTTCAGGATAAGCCCGTGGCCAAACGTTCGTACGTTGTGGAGGAAAAAGCCCCTGAAAAGCCGCAACCTCCGCCAGACCCCGAACTGGATACCGATGACCTGACGCTCATGGCGATTCTGGACCGGAAAGGGAAGCGATACGCCGTATTGCACGACATCCGCGAGGGGAAAATAGTCAGGGCGGGCGTCGGCGATATGGTCAGAGACGCCAAAGTCGTGGCTGTGTCAAAAGACAAGGTCGTGTTGCGCCTGTCCGGCAAGGATTTCGAGCTCTCCTGGAGCAGACCGTGGCAACAAATATCCAATGAGTAACGATCATGCATGCAACCGTTAGTGGCAAAATATTTTTAAAAGCAATTGTGGCGGGAGCCCTCGCCCTTTCCATGCTCTGCGTATTCCGGCCGTGTTCCTATGCGGGGAACAATCAGGATCTGGTGCAGATCAACTTCCGGAATGAGGATATCCTTGCGGTGCTGGAGTTCTATTCCGAACTGCTCCAGAAAACCTTTATTCCGGGCGAGGACATCCAGGGAGAAGTGACGGTCATCTCCCCCCATCCCGTGACCAGGAAGGAAGCCAAGGAGCTGCTCTTTTCCATTCTGGACATGAAGCAGATGGCTGTTGTCGAATATGATTCCTATTTCAAGGTGATGAGCAAACTGAACGCCAGCAAGAGCCCCCTGCAACTTTCGAATACCGGGGTGGACGCAGACAGGATGATCACCGGAGTCATTCATCTCAAGTACGCGAAAGCCGAGGACATCGCTCCGGATCTGGCCCGGTTGATTTCGGAGGACGGCGCCATTTTCGCCGCAAAGGAACTCAATTACGTGGTGGTGACCTCCACCGCGGCCAACTTCAAGAAAATCGAACGTATTGTCCGGCAGATCGATCAGCCGGATTCCGTGCCCGAGCCCAGGGCCTACAAGATCCAGTATATGAAGGCGGAGGACTTCGCTACCACCCTGACCAAGGTATCCGAATCCAGCCTGACCAAAGACGGCGTCTGGGGCGGCGTGATTCCGGACAAGGGCACCAATTCCATCATTGTCACGGCCACCGCGGCGCAGCATGAGGAACTCGGTTCGCTGATCCGGCAAATGGATGTTGCCAGAAAACAGGTCTCTATTTCGGCCATGTTTGTGGAAGTCGCCCTTACCGATGATCTGAAAATGGGGGTCGAATGGTTTTTGCAGGGCTTCAACAACGGCATACATACCAACATCGCCAACGAATCCGGTTCCTGGTTCAGCAATGCGCTGGGCACGGTCAATGCCGTGCAGACCATCTCGGGAACCGGTTTGAAGCTGTCCATTCTGAAAACAGATGAGTACAGTGTGCTTGCCAAGTTTTTGTCCAACAACGAAAACACCCGGGTCATCTCCACCCCGCACATTCTGGCCATGGAAAACCAGGAGGCGAAACTGCGCGTGGGCAATCAGGTGCCCGTCAAAAAGGGCACGCGTTACGACAACGACAATCACGAGATTTCCACCTACGAGCAGCTGGACCTGGGCCTGGAACTGGTGGTGACCCCGGTTGTTTCGGATAACGGGGAAGTGACCATGAATATTCAGCAAAAGTTGTCCAACCTGACCTCCTACAACTCGGACAACGGGACCTACCAGTCCTCCGAACGGGAAGCCAGCACCACCGGTTGCCGTACAGAACCAGGAAACACTGGTCATCGGCGGCCTGATTTCCCATGAAGATTCCCTGAAAAAAAGCGGCATTCCGGGATTCAAGGACATTCCGCTTCTGGGCTATTTTTTCGGCAATACGGAAGACGGCAAAGAAGTGCGCGAGTTGCTCATTTTCATCACGCCCACGGTCATTGCCAATTCCTACGAGGCCAACCAGCTGAATGCGCAGGAAAAGAGCAAGCACCCCATGCTGGTTGATGAAACGCACATGGAGTTTGATTTGTAGCGGAGTCAGCGAGCTGGAGCCGGTATCAGTTTTTGCTTTCGGGAATGAGCCTGGAGGCCTCCTGGGGGAGATTGCTTACGGCCAGATGTGCTGTGTTGCCGGTCAGTCTTCCAGGTGTTTTTTACGCTCCTCAAATTCTTCCAGGCTGATTTCTCCTTTGGCGTAGCGTTTTTTGAGGATGTCCATGGCGCTTTCCTGCTGCTGATCGGAAAAGGAATCGGACTTTTTTATTGGGTCCGATGAGAAAGAAAACAACCACGACAGCGATAATAATCCAAAGTACCCACATAGTACCTCCTCCGTAAAAGTCGTATCCCATCATGTGCTTCCAACCGTCCATGTGCTGCGAATTGGCGGATCGTACGTACATGATATCAGAAAAAGCGGTAAAACTGTTGACAACATGAGTTTTTTAATGCGTTATGCATGGGTACGCCTCCTCATTGCCGTCTGCTGCGCGTTTTCCTGGGAGCCCGTATGAAAACGCGCGATGTGAGATTGTCCTGGTTTTATGCCGACTATTTTAGTCTGTATTTTCAATGAAAGAATAAAATCGGATTCGGATTTTGTCACGGTTGCAGCAGAATTGCAGCGCCGGCAACCGGATTCCGGACCGGCTGCCGGCGTTGCAGCCTGTGCTATTTTTTACCGCGCATGCCTTTGCCTGCTTTGGGGGACATTGAATAATGGCCCAGGCAGGAGATGGTTTCGGAGCTCAAGCCCATGGCTCGCAGCTCGATAGCCAGGTTCAGGGAGTTCTGCAGACGTTGCGCTGCCAGCTGGGCCTGTTTGTCTGCCAGCTCAGTGGCCTTGGCTTTGTCGAATTGGGGCGCGGCCATGACCTCCTGCAGTGCGATCCTGTTCAGGATAAGCTGCTCCCGGATGTCCAGAAACTGTTTCTGGCTTTTGGTCACCAGGTCGAGGTAGGCTGTCCGCTGAGCCGGTTCCAGTTCCATCAGCGCGGCCATGTCGGGCATGTTCATCATGCCGTGATGGCTCATCCTCATCTTTTTCCCGCGCATGCCCATCATTTTTTCCATCATGTCGCTTTTCTTGTCGGAATCCTGCACGTTGCTCAGCTGCTCGGTTTCGTCCTGCTCCGAGCCGGCTTCCTCGGCCCACAACAGCTGGGGAACAAGGAGAATACACAGGATTCCCATAACCATGGCCACCCAAACTCTTGTAATCATGGAATACCTCCGACTGTATGTATGGTTTGAAGACGTAAAAATTTTCCAATTGTATAGTTACATGTCATGGGGGAAAAAACAATCATGAGAGAGAATTTCTCATCCCAAAAATACACCTGATACGGAATGAGGATGGGTTGTTGGGAAAAACTGCGACCGAGTTTCTTTGTGTTGAAGGGGGGATGGGATGGAAAAACAGAACAGCAGGGTGGTCCGGGGGAGCGCATGCGGGGGCAAGGCTTAGAAACGACAAAAGGTATTCGAAGGATTTGGATCCTTTTTTCTAAAGGGAGTTAATGGCGAAAGCGGCGGCCGCCATGGCTGGAGCTGGCTGAGACTCCCCCTGCCATGGCGGCGCTTCTCATTAGTATACGGTTCACCCCTGTTTCAGATCCGTCACGATGGTGTTCAGTTCGCCGATCCGCTGGTCCAGGGAGTGCAGGGCGCTGGAGAAATCGCGGGCATTGTCCGCAGTACGTTGCGTTATCTTGCTGATGCTGACGATGACGCCGTTGATTTCCTCCGAGGTCGCTGATTGCTGTTCCGCTGCGGCGGCAATGCCGGTGATTTGTGCGGCGCTGTTTTCCGCGCCTTGGACAATGTCCCGCAGCATTTCGCCCGAACGCAGGGACAGGGAGTCGGCGGTTTCGATGTTGGAAAAGACCTTGCCCATGGAGGCGAGGTTGGTGTCGGCCACCTTCTGGATGGCTCCGATGGAGGAAGAGACTTCCTGCGTGGCCTGCATGGTTTTTTCGGCCAGCTTGCGCACCTCGTCGGCCACCACCGCGAATCCGCGGCCGGCCTCCCCTGCTCGGGCCGCTTCGATGGCGGCGTTCAGGGCCAGCAGGTTGGTCTGGTCCGCGATGTCGTTGATCACGCTGATGATGGCGCCGATGTCCCGTGCCTGTTCTTCCAGCTTGCGCATGTTCTCATTGAGGCTGTTCACTTCGGCTTTGGTGGCTTTCATGGCGTCTTTGGAAGCGTCCACGGCCGAGGCGCCTTCCGTTGCGGTCTTCTGGCCTGAACGCCTGCGGAGGAGGCGTCGCCCGCGTTGCGGGCGATTTCCAGAACCGTGGCGTTCATCTCTTCCATGGCCGTGGCGGTGGAGCTGACCCGGTCGCGCTGTTCCTGCGCGTCGTTGAGAAGCAGATCGGCCTGGCGGGTCATCTGCGAGGTTGCCGCAACAATGCCGTCCAGCACCGTGGAAACGCGCCCGGCCGCATGCTGCAGTCCGGCTTTTCTGGCCTCCACGGCCTGGTTGCGCGCTTCTTCGGCGTCGGCCATGGCCTGCCTGGCTTTTTCGGATTCCTCTTCGGCCTGGCGGGTCTTGGACTCTGCCTGGGCAATGAAGTCGCGCAGCGTGGCGACCATTTTGCGCAGGGAATCGGCCATGACGCCGATTTCATCCTTTTGTTCGATGTCCAGGGAAATATCCAGGTTGCCGTCGGCAATTGTGCGGGCGTACTCCACGGTACGCAGGATGGGGCGTACGATCACCTGGGCGAGACACAGGACCAGAACCAGCAGAATAAGCACCGCGGCCCCGCCGATGATCATGCCCGTATTGGCCACTGTCCGGGCCTTGTCCTTCACTTCTGCCAGGGGGATGGCCACGGCCAGGCTCCAGGGGGTGGTGCTGTGGCCGATGCTGACCGGCATGGCGGTGACGTACTCCATACGCCCCGTGGCGACATTGGGAGCGGTGAAGGAATAGCGTTTCCCGGATGCCACGGCATCCAGGCAGCTTTGCCTGTGGGCTCCATCCAGCAGTTCGGTCAAGGATTTCCCCAGGTAGTCCTCCTGCGGATGGGCGATGATGGTGCCGTCGTTGCCCGTCAGAAAGGCGTAACCCGTATCGTACGGTTTGATTTTTTCTACCATTTCCTGCAGTTCGGTCAGATAGAAATCCACACCCACCACGCCGATGTTCTTGTTTCCCTTGCGTACGGGGAATCCTGTGGATGCCACCCAGTTGGTGGTTCCGTTGACTTCCCAGGGATAGGGCTTGGTGATGGTTTCGCCGGTGCCTGCCATGGGCAGATCGAACCAGTCTCCGTTGAGGGTTTCCGCGCCTTCATAGGCGGTCTCCACGGAGCCGCCGTTCCGGTAATGGTAAACACGCATGGTTCCGTTCCAGACAGCCTTGTATTCGTCTTCCCGGCCGTCAAAGGTGTTGGGCAGGCAGGCCACCCAGGTCCCTGAAAGTTCGGGATGGCTGTCGAGCACGGCTCTGAGGACTTTGGCGAAATAGGCGCGCTGCGGGATGGGGTCGGCCTTCATGGCTTCGTCAAAGACGGCCTGGAGCGTTCGGCTGACGGACATGGCGGAGTTGAGCGTATTCATGATGTCCTGACTGGAAGACATGGCTTTGGCGTCCGCAATGTCTATGGCCTGGTCGATGGCGAGTTTCTGCGTACGCTCGGTCATGAACCAGATGCTCACGGCAATGACGGTGATGGCCGCCATGAAAATGGGCAGGGCGATTTTTTTGCGCAGACTCCAGTTCCTGTATCTGATCCACATGGCTTTCTCCTGGCGCGGCGAGTGGTTATTGCAGTTGTTCTTTCAGGGCATCAAGCCCAAGCCCGGTTTCTGTATGTACGGCAAGGCAGTTGGCGACACCAGCGTTGTGCAGAAAACGCCGGGCTCGTGGCACATTGGCGCCGGGTGTTTGGGCGTGCGAAATGACGCCCAGCACCCGGCGGTTGAACATGGTGGCGAAATTGGGAGGATACAGGGAGGTGTTGCGTGTGGCGTCCTGAAACATGAGCAGGATATCGCATTCGGCCGCAGTGGTGATCAGGGCCGAGTAGAATCGCCGGTTTTCCAGAAACTCCCCCGGAGAGATGACATAGGGGGCCGCAGTACTCCAGGGCCAGGGCCCTGTGAGAAGTGAAGTCGGCATCATGCAACGCCCTGACAAGTTCGCTCTTGCCCGAATGGGACTCGCCCACCAGCAGCACTCGTTTCATGGGTTCGTTCCCTGTCAGGACCGCGTTTTCTCCACACATGCGTAGTGCAGCACGTTTTCAAAATAGCCGAGCACCGAACTCAAGGCGGATTCCACACTGGGCAGGTCGCCGACCAGCAACAGCGAGCCGCCGAACCTGTCCAGAAAACCGATGTCCACCATTTCCGGCCTTGGTGGCGATGTCGGCGGCTATGATCACGCCTTCGCTGGGAGTGATGGTCAGGATGCCCAGGGCGCCCCGCGACTCCATGTCCAGCCCCAGCTTCAGGTAGAGCCCCTGCTGCGGACTGGCTATGGCATGGGCGAGGGTCACCTGCTTGCCTGGTACGTATTCCTGAAATGACGCGCTGTTTCGGTTCGCTGTCAAAATTGCTCACGTTGCATCTCCCTTGGCGGTTGAGTGGAATCCGGCCTTGATCCTGAGGCTACACCAGGTGCGCCTTGAATTCTTCGCAGGGGGAGGGGATGACCACATGACTGAGCACGGGGCCCGCCCCATTGCCCACGCCGTGTACCCCGGCCCGTACGGAGGATTGCACGGCGCCCACGTCGCCGGTCATGACCACAAAGGCTTTTCCGGCCAGGCCCGAGGCAAAACGGATTTCCAGCAGGCTCACGTCTCCGGCTTTTGGCCGCGGCATCGGCCGCCAGGATGCAGGAGGCCGTGGTGCAGGTCTCGATGACGCCCAGGGCGTCGATGGCGGGTTGCACCACGGTGCCGTTCAGGGCGGGGATCACGTCCACATGCACATTGGGTATGATGAAGGTGTCGATGACCATGTCCTTGCCCAGTTCGCATCCGGTTTGCACCGAGCTGTTCACTGCGCCCGTGTCGCCGCAGACGATGACGAGGTAGCGGCCCGGACAGGTCGGACGCGAGACCACAAGCTGGACTTCCGCGGCTTTGACCATGGCGTCGGCGGTGTACATTCCCATGCTGATGCTGTTCAGCTCTACGCAGCCTATCGTACGTAACATTATCTTTATCTCCTCTTAGGCCCTGATGGTGACCATGCCGTCTTCAATGGCCTCGACCACGCCGTCGATGCTGGCGTGCACGCGCGCGCCCCATGGCTTTTTCCGGGATTTCGCCGATCAGATCGCCGCAGGAAAGCCTGTCTCCCACGGACACGATACAGTCGGCCGGCGCGCCGATGTGCTGGCGGAGGGGGATCCTGACCAATGAAGGCGTATAACTCGCCGGCCGACTTCGGGTGGGTATCGTATTGCGTCAGTCCGAGCCGTTGTATCAGACGTTGTGTCGGCACAAAGCGGCTCTCGCGAAAAGGGTTGGCCGTAAACGGCCTGTCCGAGGGCTCCCAGCGAATGCCTTCTCCCATCAGGATTTTTTTGATCTGGGCGTTGACCTCGCGGGGGGGAAACCTGCATGGGGCAGGCGAATTTTTCGCAAACCCCGCATTCGGAGCACAACAGGGCCTCGCGGGCCATGGGGCTGGAGAGTTCCTGCCCGGCCCAGATGCGCATCAGCTTGTGCGGATGCAGGCTGTGCCCCAGCAGATTGCGCGGACAGAGATCCGTGCATTGGGAGCACTGGCAGCAGATGGAATTGGTTATGCGCCGGACCCGGGCCGGATCCATGATTTTTCTGGCCACCACCGGATGGTCGGACGGCAGCACCAGCAGTCCGCTGGTGGTCTTGGTCACCGGGCGCGCGGTGTCGGGCAGCACGCGCCCCATCATGGGGCCGCCGTCCACGACCTTGTACTCGCCGATGGTGGGGCCGCCGGCGAATTCCAGTACCTCGGAGACAAGGGTTCCCACCGGGACTTTCAGCACCATGGGCTTGCGGATTTCTCCTCCCACGGTGAGGTAGCGGTGGGTTACGGGCTTGTCTTCCATGGCCCGTGCCACGTTGAAGAGGGATTCCACATTGCTGACAACCGCGCCGATCTGAATCGGAATGCCCCGTTCGGGCACGGTTTTGCCCAGCACCTCGTGCACGAGCACCTGCTCGTCGCCCGCGGGGTAGAAGTCCTTGAGTTCGAAAGCTTCCAGACGGCCGTTGCCGTGCTTCTGCACCGCGGACCGTACGGACTCCATGGCTTCCTTGTGTTTGCCTTTCAGGCAGATGATGCCTTTGTGGGCGCCCGTGCATTCCATGACCGCTTCCAGCCCGCGGACAACCGTATCGATTTCGGCTTCCATGAGATACGGATCGCTCATGAGCAGGGGCTCGCAGGAAGCGCCGTTGACCAGCACGGTTTCCGCCTTGGCTCCGGCCTTCACATGCGTGGGCAGTCCGGCTCCGCCGGCTCCGACAACGCCTGCGGCCTTGATCTTTTCTACTATCTGCTCTCCCATCGTTCTTTCCTTTTCAATAGTTTCCGCCGCCTACCAGGCCTGCTCCAGAAGGTTCAGCAGGTCCTCCTTGGAAGGCTTGCGCGGATTTCCCTGCGTACAGATGTCCTGCAGGGCATTGGACGCCATCACATCCAGGTGTTCCCGGAAGCTGTGCTCCTCCACCTTGAGAAAGCGGATCTGATTGGGAATTTCCATGGATGCGTTCAAGTCGCGGATGGCCCGTGTCAGGCTGGCAACGCCTTCTTCCACGCTGGAGGCCGGCAGGTGCAGCAGTGATGCTATTTCCCTGTAGTGCACGCCCACGTCAAAGCTGTTGTACTTGATGACAAAAGGCAGCAGTACGGCGTTGGCCAGGCCGTGGGGAATGTGAAAGTGGCCGCCCAGGGTGTGCGCCAGGCTGTGGGCAATGCCCAGTCCGCTGTTGTTGAAGGCCATGCCGGCCATGCAGGATCCCAGAAGCATCATTTCCCTGGCTTCCATGTCGTCCATGTTGCAATAAGCCCGGTACAGGTAGCCGAATACGTAACGCATGGCGTTCCTGGCGTAGATGCTCGTAAAAATATTGGCATGGCAGGAAGTGTAGGCCTCGATGGCGTGGGTCAGAACATCCATGCCCGTGGCCGCGGTCACATGCGGGGGCAGGGTTCTGGTGAAACGCGCGTCCAGTATGGCGTGGTCCGGGATCAGCAGCTCGTCGTTGAGGGGAATCTTCACCTCGTTGGCTTTGTCCGTGACCACGGAAATGGCCGTGACTTCCGAACCGGTTCCGCTGGTGGTGGGTATGGCCACCAATTGCGGCAGCTTGTTCAACGTCCCGGTCTTGCAGGCGAAATACTTGATGGCCTTGGCCGTGTCGATGGAGGACCCGCCTCCCAGGGCGATCAGCAGATCCCCCTGTGTCTTGAGAAACAGGGCCGTCCCACGAACCACGGTTTCCAGGGAAGGATCGGGTTCGACTTCGCTGAAGGTATGATGCGCGATGCCGCTACGGTCGAGATGGCTTTTGATCCGGTCTGCAAAGCCTGTTTTCACCATGAACGGATCGGTAACGATAAAGGCCTTGGTGGCCGGCACCTGATCGAGGGAATCCAGTGCGTCATTGCCGTAGCAGATTTTTGTTTTGCCATAAAACTGTGTCACCCTCGAACTCTCCAATGGTTTTTACTGCTTGGGTTGTACGCTCCCCAAGGGTGAGCCCGGATGCAGGCCGGTGGAATGCCGGCCTGCCATGCGAGTTCCTCAGGCCTCAGGGCGCTTGGGAATAATGTTTTCAACTTCGGCATGCGGACGGGGAATGACGTGCACGCTGACCAGTTCGCCCACATGGGCGGCAGCGGCGGCTCCCGCGTCGGTTGCAGCCTTGACGGCGCCCACGTCTCCCCGGACCATGACGGTGACCAGGCCGGAACCGACCTGTTCGCGTCCGATAAGCGTTACGTTGGCGGCCTTGACCATGGCGTCGGCGGCTTCGATGGAGCCGACCAGCCCTTTTGTTTCAATCATACCGAGTGCGTCCATCATACAGTTCTCCTTTTATTCTCCACTGCTCAAATATGTTCGTGAATGCTCTTCACCACCTGGCAGGACAGCTTCTTCAGCTCTTCGGGGTCGGTGACGCCGTATTGATTCTTGAGCATGGCGGCCACGGCCAGAAGCAGTCCTTCCAGATCTTCCACGGCCTTCCCCTTGTGGTCGTCATGTCCGTGTCCGTGCGTGTTGTGCTCGTCGGCATGTGCGTCGGCATGCGGGTCTTCCTGATGCGGCTCGGATGCATGAACTTCGGTTTCGGGTTTGGGGCCATATACGATGCCGATGCCCTTTTTGCTCAGTTCGTCCTTGGCTCCCGGAGTCAGCAGAAGGGTCCCGTCGATATAGATTTTTCCCGTGGTCTGGCAGATGTAGTCGTCAAGATTGCATACTTCTATAAGTTTCTTTTTCATATTAACCTCTTAGCGCTTGTTAAAGCCTCCACGACAGACACGCTCGGGCTTGGTATGACAACCGCCGCAACAAGATCTTTTCCCAGGGCCGACCTGGACGCATCCGCGGCTTCTTCCACCGCGGCGACATCACCACTGATTACAAAATACGACTTGCCGTTGATCCCCTGGCCCGTGGCCAGCCGCAAAAGCCGGATCAACGCGCGTTTTACGGCAGAATCCGCAGCCCGAATGCCGGAAGACACCGTACGGGCTTCGATGACTCCAAGGGCTTCACCCCTGGCGGCTTGTCCGGAGCTTTTTTTCAGCACGTCCAGAACCTGGGCCGCGATATTGGAAATGACAAAGCATCCAACCAGTGCGCGTCCGGAGTCCTGCGCGCATTTGACGGAGGTGCTCACGGCGGCGCGGTCACCGGCCACATAAATCAGATATCTGCCTCCGCAGACCGTGGCGGCGCGGATCAGCTCCACGGCAGCGGCCTTGACCATGCAGTCCGCGATTTCCACCCCTTCGGCGATGCTTCTGCTTTCCACCACGCCCAATGTGTCCAGGGAGTCCATGTGCTAGCCCTTCGGATGTCCCTTGGCCTCGTCGATAATGCCGACAATGGCCGCATCCACAGGCGAATCGGATGTACGCAGGGCCATGCGAGCCGAGCTGCCCGTGGTCACCAGGACGCGTTCGCCAATGCCCGAACCAACACAGTCAACGGCGACAAAGCTCTCGTGGGATCCACCCAGGGCAATATCCATCCGCTGGACAACCATCAGCTTCAGGCCATTGAGCGAATCTTCCTTGCGCGTGGCCCAGACGTTTCCGATCACCGTGCAGATAAGCATAGGGCTTTCACCTTATAACTGTTTTACAATGTTGATGTTCTGCTTCTTGGCGGACTCCGCGGGCCAAAGGCGTTATCCGTGCGGCCAGGGGAACGAGCAGGGTCTTGGCGCCCTGTTCGGAGGCCTTGTGCACGTCGCTTTCCGTCACCAGTGATCCGCGCAGCCGGACGCTTTCCGGGCTTTTGGGCTGAAAGGCTATCAGGCCATAGGAAGCCAGGGTTTTTTCGTAGGAAACGTAGAGTTCGTAGAGGGCCTGGGGCGCGGTTTCGGCATAGGCCTTGTACCCGAACTCCAGAACCTCGATGGTCGTACCGCCGAGCAGCAGCCGCAAAACCATGGTAAGCAGCTGATCCGAGGTCCGCCCCAGGGCGAGATCGGCCATTGATCCGCAGCACAAGGAAGGCAGAAAATAGCGGACAGGCGTCCGCTTGCCCGTATCCTCGCCGAAAAAGAGAATTTCTGCCTCGTCTCCGATGGCGGCGCGGATTTTTTTCTCCAGCTCGGGCTTGCGCGCGGCAAGGACCATGACGCAGGAGTTTTCCCGCGGATCCTTGAGTTGTTTCAGCACCTCGCGGACAATGGTGGCGACCAGTTCGTTGACTTCCATGACGGAACTCCTAGGCCCTGCAGTTCATGGCTATGCCCATGGGGGTGACCAGAAACGGATTGGCCGGCTTGTACACGGGCTTGCCGAGTTCGTGCTCCATGACCTTCTCGATGCCCTGCAGACAGCACGTACCGCCTACCAGGTAGATGGCCGAAACATCGCGCCCCTGGATATGCTGGCGCACAATGGAACTCATCTTCTGGATCACGGGCCTGACCACCGCGGAAGAATTCGGCCTGGCGTTCGGTCTGTTTTTTCATGAATTCGGCTTCTTCGAAGTTCACGCGGTAGTTGCCCGCGAGAACCAGGGTCAGGTGGGTGCCGCCGGTGGGTTCGTCGGCCACGTAGATCACCTGACCGTCTTCCAGAATCGAAAGGCCGGTGGTGCCGCCGCCGATGTCCACGATGACGCCGTTGCGTACGCCCAGTACCGCGTTGGCTGCCGTGGGTTCGTCCAGAATCCCGGTGACTTCCAACCCCGCGCCTTCCACCACAAAGCGATGGGTGCAGGAGTCCGAGTCGTTGGTTCCAGGGGGCACCGCAATGGCGGCATGGGTGAGCTGGGCGGCCGAGGCGTTCTTCCAGCTGCTGGACCAGTTTTTTCACGATGCGGGTGGCGCCGGTGTAATCCACGACCAGCCCGTCACGGACCACGCGCGCGTATTCCAGGGCGCAGGCCACGGGTTTTTTCTCGCTGTTCAGCACAACCACCACGATGTAGGCGGTCCCGAGGTCCACGCCCACAAGAAGCTGTTCGTCAGGAGTGACCGGAGCGCAGCTGTCTATGCAGCATTCCAGCTCCTTCAGCTTCCGGTCGATGTCCGCGAAGTCGATTTCAGCCGGGCTGGCCATTGCCGGAACCATGGGCTCGGCATCGGCCACAGGAGCGTCGGCTAAAGGAACTTCAAGAACAGGGGAGTCAATGGACTGCAGAGTCCATAAGCGGCCCCATTTTTTTTGGCGACTATTTTGCCGGATATTTTGGAATTCCAGCCCGAGCTGTTGCCTTCGTCGGGATCGATGTGCATGGCCAGGTGGAACTTGTCGCTGACCCGCACCAGCACGTCTTCGAGGACCACCGGGCGTTCGCCGTCAAGGCGCACGTCGACCAGATCCTTGTCGTGGACGCAGAAGGTTTTGGCGTCTTCCGGCGACATGTGAATATGGCGGGCGGCCACGATGAGCCCCTGTTCCAGCCCGACAATGCCGGTCTGGGAGGCCAGGATGATGCCCGGCGTGCCGTCGATGTTTCCGGACTGGCGCACGGGTACGTTAACGCCCAGGGTCCGGGCGTCGGTTTTGGATATTTCAACCTGTGATTTGTCGCGATAGGGGCCGAGCACAGCCACATTGTCGATGACGGCTTTGGGCCCGATGAGGCGGACGCGTTCCTTGCAGGCGAACTGGCCGGGCTGCGAGAGGTCCTTGACCTTGGTAAGAGGTGCGCCGAACAGGGCCAGGGCGTCTTTTTCGCTCAGGTGCACATGGCGTCCGGACAATTCCACGGGAATGGTGTCCGAGGCGGCGACACAGGAGTCGCCTTCAGTGTGTCCGTTGGAGGGATGCTCGGACAGCTCGCCCAGCACATTCCGGACGATTACTTCCAGGATATCTTTGATTGCTTTTTCGTTCATGTTTATTGCTCCGCTTGCAGGTTCTCCCACGGCATGACGGGTTGCTGCAGGGCAGCACTACGGATTGCCGGTAAGAATCGAAATTTGTCAGCAGCCTGTCTCCAACCCGTCGGGCGGCTATTCCGCCCTGTTTTGTCTTCCGAAGCGAGCAGGAGAAGGGGAGGAGAACCCCTTCTCCTTTTCCTGGGACTACCTGGCGACAACCGGCGGCCATCGAGGAGCGCCGGTTGTCGCCTTGCGTGTTGCTAACTATTTGGCTTCGATCTTGGGCAGAATCATTTCCACTTCGCCGTGGGGGCGGGGAATCACATGCACGCTGACCAGTTCGCCCACGCGCTGGGCCGCGGCTGCTCCGGCGTCCGTGGCGGCCTTTACCGCGCCCACATCGCCGCGGACCATGACGGTGACCAGACCGGCGCCGACCTGCGAACGGCCGATAAGGGTGACGTTGGCTGCCTTGACCATGGCATCAGCGGCTTCCACTGCGCCCACCAGACCTCTGGTTTCGATCATTCCCAAAGCATTTGAAAAAGTTGACATGGTTTACTCCTTATGAAGGTAATTTTTTGCTAAAGTGCCTGCCGGTGAATACTCATGAACGGACTCAAGCCAATTGTTTCAGTTGTTCCATGATCAACGCCGTGATGGCGTTCACATCGATGGAAGAGGGTGCCGCTGCGGCCTGTGCGGCCTGGCACTCAGTGTTGCCCAGGTCGTAGGCGATACGCCGGACGTTCAACAGATTCATGGGAGTGACGTTGTCCGAAGTGGCGCTGCCGCCCACGGCCCCGCAACCGAGCGTAAAGGAGGGGAACAATGCCGTTGTCATGCCCACGGCGCCCTGGGTTGAGGGCGTGTTGACCAGAATTCTGGAAACGGGTTTCTTCAGGCTGAACTCGCGGATGACTTCCTCGTTCTGGGAGTGGATGGCGAGCGAATGGCCGATGCCCATGTTGTGCAGGAGCTTGTGGCAGAGTTCGCAGGCTTCATGCCAGTCTTCGACCACGTAGAAACCGAGCAGGGCCGTGAGTTTTTCCTTGGAAAAAGGATAGTGCGGACCCACTCCGGGTTCGTCGGAGATCAGCAGCCGGATTCCCGGAGGGATTTCTATGCCGGAGACCTTGGCGATGGTGGCGGCGTCGCGTCCCACAATGGCGGGGTTCATGGAGCCGTTGCCACGTTCCATGACGCGTTTGACCTTTTCCAGCTCTTCGCCGTGCAGAAAATACCCGCCCTGAGCCACCACAGCTGCCCTGACCTTGTCCGCGATGACGGATTCGGTGACGATGGACTGCTCGGAGGCGCAGATGGTGCCGTTGTCAAAGGTTTTGCTGGCGAAAACCTTGCTGACCGCGTCTTCGATATTGGCGCTGCGTTCGATGAAGGCCGGAACGTTGCCGGAACCGACACCCAGGGCCGGAGTGCCCGAGCTGTAGGCCGCCTTGACCATGCCCGGTCCGCCGGTGGCCAGCACCAGGTCCGAGATCTTCATCAGTTCGGCGCTGCCCTGGATGGTGGGGACGCTGATGGAGCTGACGAGATCTTCGGAAACGCCGCATTTCTTCAGGACCGCGCGAATCAGTTCCACGGTCTTGCCGATGCACTTGGTGGCGCTGGGATGCGGCGTGAAAACCACCGCATTGCCCGACTTCAGAGAGATCAGCGACTTGTAGATGGTTGTGGACGTGGGATTGGTGGAGGGAATGATTCCCGCGATGACGCCCATGGGCACGGCAATTTCCACAATCTTGTGGTCCTTGTCCTCATGAAGAACGCCGATGGTCTTCATGTCCTTGATGGCTTCATAGACCTTTTCCGACGCCAGAATATTCTTGATCTTCTTGTCGTGCGCGTTGCCGAAACCGGTTTCCTCGGCCGCCAGTTCGGCAAGTTCCTGCGCATGGGGGGCTAAAGCTTCGGCAATGGCCTTGACCACGGCGTCGACGTGTTCCTGGTCGAGCTGGGCGAATGCCGCCTGAGCCTCCCGAGCGGAGCGCACCAGAGCGCGGGCTTCCTGAATGGACAATAAATCCTTATCTACCATGGAACTACTCCTCTATCTGCCTGTAAGCATTTTTGATTGCTTCAATCAGGATCTTCCGTGTGGCGGATCCGATGTCCTTGGAGGACAGGGCGATGTTTTCCATGCCCCTGGCGATCTGCCGCAACCTGTTGAGGCTCATTTTTTCCAATTGCTTGGAGGTGAATATTATGGGTTTGGGGGCTTCCTCCGGCTCCGGTACGGGCGCTTCCGAAGGCTGCTCCTCTGGTTGTGCCGAAGGCTGCTCCTGCTCGGGAGAAACAGGCTCCGTATCCTTGGGAGCCGTTGTTTCCGGATCAGCTGCGTCTTCCGGATCAGCCGCGTCTGAAGGGCTTTGCTGTTCGGAAGCTTCAGGTTGCGCTTCGGCAACCGGTTGCTGCGCGGGAACAGGCTCCGCAGCCGGTTCCGGCTCCGCAGCGGGTTCGGGGGCGGGAGTCAACGCGATGATCTGTTCCAGTTCCGTATCCGGCCGCGCAATGACATGTTCGGAAACCAGGGCGTCCGCATTGCCCTGGATACGTTTGATGGCCGCTACCGCGGCATCCACGGATGCCCGCACCGCGGATACTTCCCCGGCGATTGTAATGGTCACAAGGCCGCCGGTGGCGAGCTGCTTTTGCAAAAGGCGCACGTTGGCAGCCTTGAGCATGGCGTCCGCGCCTTCTATGGCTGCAAGCAGGCCTTTTGTTTCAATAAGTCCAAGTGCCGTCATGGCAGATTCTCCTTAGTCCCGGCAGAGACGTACGGTGTTCTTCCATCAGTGTCTGACCACGGCCACCGGAAAGTCGTAGAGTTTGATGCAGCTTTCGATACGATCCAGATCCGCATCATTCAGGGACGGGTCGCCCTTGATCGGGTATTCCCAGCCCAGCTGGGTGTATTTGTTGACTCCCAGCTTGTGATAAGGAAGAAGATCTATCCCTTTGAAGTTCCTGTAGGATTTGTAAGGCTTCAGGAATTCGATAAGCTGATTGATCTCCTCTTCGCTGTCGTTGACGTCTTTGAGAAGGGGGACTCTGACCTTTACCGCGTACTTGTCCTCGAGAAGCAGCTGCAGGTTGCTGAGGATCAGCTCGTTGTGCACGCCCGTCAGCTCGTAATGGCGGTCGGAATCCATATGCTTGAGATCAAAGAGAAACAGGTCCGTGTGCTTGGCCACGGCCAGCAGCACTTCCGGTTTGGCGTAGCCGCAGGTTTCCATGGCCGTGTTCAGGCCGCTTTGTTTGCAGGCCATGAGCAGGTTTTCCGCAGCTTCCGGCTGCATCAGCACTTCGCCTCCGCCCAGGGTGACCCCGCCGCCGGAGGTTTCGTAAAAGGGCCTGTCCTCTTCGATGACGGCCAGGATTTCCGATATGGTCTTCCGTTCGCCCACGACCTTCAGAGCCGAGGCGATGCAGGCCTCTTCGCATTTGCGGCAGCCCACGCATTCCACATCCTGGAGGATTTCGTGGAGCTGATTTTTCTGGGAAAAGACATGTTTTCCCACCGGGCAGACCGAAACGCATGCGCCGCAGTGGACGCAGAGGTCCTGCTTGAACAGCACCTGATGCTGCCGGAGCTGTCCTTCGGGATTCGAACACCACTGGCAACGGAGCGGACACCCTTTGAAGAACACCAGGGTCCGTAAACCGGGGCCGTCATACATATTGTATTTCTGTACGTTGAAGATAAGAGCCTTTCTTTCTATCATGGTGCCGCCTTGATGCCAGTGTTTCCCGAATCCCTCGGACAATCCTTCGATCTATAACTCGTACAGCATGGTTCTGCTGATGATCTCATCCTGAACGTCCTTGCAGAGTTCCACGAAGAAGGCGCTGTATCCGGCCACCCGGACAACCAGGTCGCGGTAATCTTCAGGATGCTTCTGGGCTTCCAGCAGGGTGTTGTTGTCCAGATAGTTGAACTGCATCTGGCCGTTGCCCAGGATGGAGGCCGTACGGATCAGGGTGATGAGTCCGTTTTCGCCTTCTGGTGTATCCAGAAGACCGGCCATCAGCTTGAAGTTGTGGACCATGCCGATGTTCATGTTGTCGCAGGCCATCTTGGAGACGGACTTGATGATGGCCGTGGGGCCCTTGTGGTCCATGCTCTGGCTGGGGCTGATGCCGTCGGACAGGGGCTGCCAGGCTTTGCGTCCGTTGGCCGTGGCGCCGGTGAGCTGACCAAAGGGAGTGTTGTTGGAGATGGACAGGGTGCCGTGGCTCAGAACCGAGTACAGGGTCTTGTAATGGCGGTGGTCCATTTCCGTGAAGTTGATGATATCCGCGGCAATGAGGTCCGCGTAGTCGTCGTCGTTGCCGTACTTGGGAGCGGCCAGGCAATCCGCCTTGAGCTGGTCGTAGCCTTCGAAGTCGGCCACCAGGGCCTTGTTCAGATCTTCGAGGGTGTACTTGTGGTCGTCGTAGACCAGCTTTTTGATGGCGGCCATGGAGTCCGCGTAGGTTCCCAGGCCGGTCCAGACAACGCCGGGGCCGAAGTTGTACATGGCGCCGCCGGCGGCCACATCCTTGCCGGATTCCATGCAACCTTCGAACATCAGCGACATCAACGGTTTGGGTGCCAGGTCGCGATGCACGCGCTGGGAGATGACCGTGCCCACGTCCGTCCATTTGGTGACGTAGCTGATCATCTTTTTCACGGCCGTGTCGAACTTCTCATAGGTGTCGTACTGGCTGAGGTCGCCGAAATCCGGGCAGACCTTTTTCCCGTACCAGAGCGGCACGCCGTGGTTGAGAACCAGCTCGATGCAGATGGGCCATTGGGTGTAGGCCGTGGAGGTCCACTGGTAGAGGCGGCCTGATTTCTGGGGTTCCACGCAGCCCATGAGGCAATAGTCGCGCGAATCCTCGATGGAAATCCCCTTGGCGAGCATCATCTTGATGTGCGTGTCGTCGAAGTGGACCGCCGGGAAACCCATGCCCGCGCGGATTACGTCCACGATTTTCTGCAGGTATTTCTGCGGGGATTTATTATGTACGCGTGTGGCCAGGGAAGGCTGGTAGACCTTGACGTGGCGTACGGCGTCCATGAGCAGGTAGGTCAGGTCGTTGGTGGCGTCGCGTCCGTCGCGTGTCACGCCGCCCACGCACATGTTCACAAAGGGCTGGTAGCCGGCAAAGAATTTGGAACCGCCTTCGCTGGTGATCCACATCATCTCGGACAGTTTGATCAGCATGCAGCCGGCCAGGTCGAATGCCTGGTATTCGGTCATGTGGTGCGATTCGATGTCCGCCTTGTAGAAGGGGTACAGGTACTGGTCCGCGCGTCCGATGGACATGCCTGTCTGGTTTTCTTCCACCACGAGCAGGGATTCCACGGTAAACACGGCCTGCAGCGCTTCCCAGAAGTTGGTGGGGGCGTGGGCGGGAACCCTGGCGTTGACTTCGGATATTTTCAGCAGCTCAGCCTTGCGCTTCGGGTCGGTCTCCTTAGCGGCCAGGTCCGCGGCGTATTGGGAGAGTCGTTTTGCGTATGCGATCACCCCTTCGGTGGTATCGATGATGGATTTATAGAAATAAATCTTGTCGATATCTTCGGGGTTCTCGTAATCCAGGGCCTCAAGATGCGCTTCGGCTTCGGCCTGAATATTCAGCATGCCCTTTTTCATAAGGATCACGTCATAGCCAGGGTTCGAGTCGCCTCCGCCGTTTATGGCGTGGTAGGAACAGTCAGAGACAAATGATTCTCCGGACAATTCCCATAATCCGGCTTCGCGATACTGGTCTTCGCAATACTCATCCACGGATTTTCCCTGCCAGAAGGGAAAGAGTTCGTCCCGCATGACTTTTTTGTCTTCTTCGGAGATGTAGAAGGGGTCCTGGGGGCGATGGTCGATGGTATCGATCTCGTCAACCATCCAGCGCCAGGCGATGTCCGGAGAAAAGGCCCCGGCGCGCGGAGCGCCGTTGGGAGCGCCCACGATGAGTTCGTGGTCCTGGATGACGAGGGGAGCAGTTTCGCAGCAGTAGCGGAAACATTTGGCGCGCAGGAGAATTTTGGGCATGCCCGGATTCTCCCTGGCGATTTTGGTAATGGCCTTCGCACGGTAGGTGGTGATGCTCGGCACCTGCTTCAGGAAGTTGTCTTTCAGTTTGACGTGGCGTTCCGTGGGACCATCGGGTACGCCGGTGGTTTCGGTGCAGGGAACCACGCTTGCCGGCGACGTTCCATGTAGTATTTCAGCGGAAACACCCTCAAAGATTTTCTTCAATGAGGCCCGCTCTTCAGGGGTCAGATTCTTGGTCGCTTCTGCGAGCTTAGTTGAAAAATCTTGAAGATCCATGTTCTTCCTCCATTTAACGGATAACTCCATTAGCTCTCTGCAGGCCTGTTCAGCACTTTGATCGCCTCGTTCAACACCTGGCGTAATGCCTGCAGCTTCCTTGGATCGCCGCCTCCGTTCCGCACGCGGTCTTTGAGGCAGAAATAATCCCTATTCAAAACGGCATCTTCCGGGCCATCCATGTGTCTGACTCCAAAACCGACTTTGCGCGTATAGATGAGATTGAGCGGGGAAACATTGTCGGAGGTGATGCCGAATCCGGCAGATCCGCTCCCCAGAGTCATGGATGGAAAAAGGTTTGTGGTGACGCCCATGCCGCCGAACGATGCCGGCGTGTTGACCAGCAGCCTGCCCACGGGCTTTTTGAGGGCAAACTGCAGGATCACTTCTTCATCTTTCGAATGAATGGCCAGGGTATGGGCGTTTTTTTCGTGCAGCAGCAACTCGATGCATTTTTCACAGGCGTGCATCCAGTCGTCCTCGACATAGTAGGCAAGCACGGGGGCCAGAAGCTCCCTGGTATACAGGTCGCCGTCGGCAACGTATTTGCGCTGGGCGATCAGCACCTGCAGATTGTCGCTGATGGGAAACCCGGCCCGGCGGGCCAGCTCTTTGGCAGGCAGGCCCACGGCGCCGCCCTTGCGCCTGCCGTCCGGGTAGAAAAACAGGTCTCCAAGTCTGTGGGACTCTTCTTCGGACATGAAGTAGGCCCCGTTTTCCTGGAATGCCTGCCTGACTTCCGGCGCGATGCAGGCGTCCACGATGACGGAATGCTCCGCCGAGGGCGCCAGGCCGTAGTCAAAGGTTTTGCTGCTGATGATATCCCTGACCGCCTGGGGGATATCGGCCGTACGCTCGATAAAAGCCGGTCCGTTGCCTGTTCCGCCATAGATCACGGGCTTGCCCGAGCAACGGGCCGCCTGCAGCATGCCGGGCACTCCCGTGAGCATGAGCAGCGATGTTGCCGGGTGGTGCATCAGCTCCGTGGTTCCGCTTTTGGTCACGGTTTGCAGAGAGGCGATGCAACCCTCGGGCAGGCCGTGCTGCTGGCCTGCCGCGATCATGATTTCCAGGGTCCGGTTGATGCTTTGTACTGCGCGTGGATGCGGGGAAAAGATGATTGCATTGCCTGATTTGATGGCCAGCAGGGTTTTGTAGATGGTGGTCGAAACAGGACTGGTGGCCGGACAAAGGGCCACAATGACCCCCACGGGAACGCCGATGTCCATGGTGTGCGCCTGCGCGTCCACATCAATGATTCCGACGCAACGCAGATTTCGCAGTTCTTCGCACACCTTGCTGCAGACAAAGCGGTTTTTGACCAGTTTGTCTTCCCATTTGCCGCAGTCGGTCTCTTCAAAGGACATGACTGCGAGTTCCTGGGCATGCCCGGCAACCGCGTCCGCTACGCACGCGACCAGTTGATCCAGCTTGTCCTGAGGAAAAGCCGCCAGTTTCTTTTGCGCCGCTGCAGCGTTTTCCGCCAGTATCCTGGCTTGCTGCATGGAGATTAAATCATCATCTGCGATCATGGATTTCCCCTTTGCCCTTTTGCACAACAGTCTTGAAACCTGCAGGCGGTTCGCAGGTACGTTTCCGTACCGCGCTAACCGAGCAGATTGTCGAAGGAATAAATCTTGGTAATTTTGTTCAGATCGGGATGGGGCATGGGGATGACAACCGAACTGTAGAGATTGCCTTCCATTTCCTTCACTGCCCTGACGCCCGCTTCCACAGCGGATTCACAGGCTGCGACATCTCCCTGTACCAGCGCCGAAATGTAGCCCGAGGCTGTGTTTTCGTAGCCGATCAATTCGACATCCGCGGCCTTGATCATGGCGTCGGCCGCTTCGAGAACGAAGACGATTCCAAATGTTTCAATCATGCCGAGCGCTCTGACTCTTTCCGCAGGCTGGATTTCATCCGACACGGCATGGACTGATACGATGTCTCCTACGCCACGAATCGGGCGAGGCATAACATTGTGTGCTGTCAGCTTTCCTATTTCAGATGCAGCTGCAGAACCTGCACTGACTGATGCTTTTACAGCGGCAACATCACCTTTAACCATAATGGTGACAAGAGTTGATCCCACATTTTCATATGATATCAGTTTTACATCAGCTGCCTTGAGCATCTGATCTGCACCATAAATAGCGGGAACCATTCCAAGAGTCTCAATAAGGCCAAGGGCCTCTTCACCATAATACCTCATAAATCACCCTTTCGCTGCTATAGACATTGATAACAGTTGAGCCTCACCTCATACATTTTTACAACAACGTTAAAAAAGTATCTTTTGAGATTGTGATAAAAGCTTAGCTTTCTCCTAAAGGGGAAAGTCAATAGCCGTAGAAAAAAATCAATAAAAATGTTTCGCAGGCGAATAATACAAGCAAGTCGGGAGGTTTGGTCCGTCAGAACGCCACAGAACGCCTGTTGCTCCATGAAAGGTTTTCCCTGCAGCCTGAGTGTTTTGCTCAGTTGCAGGGAAATTTTTTTTCAAGGACCGGACTGCAGGCCCCGGCGAGCCGGGCAGGGAGGGGCCCAATACTGAAAAAGCATGTTTTCCAGAGGGATACCCGGAGGGAATGGCCGAATGGGCAAGGCTGAAAAAAGGCCATTTTTACCGCGAAAAAAGGGCGATTTCAGGCCATTTATTGCTGATTTTAAAAAACTCGGAAAAAGGGCGTTGACCTTCCCCTTAAGGGCAATGCTAGCAAATACTAGGGAGCTCTCGCGAGAAATTCGGGTGGTAGATGCGTCGATGGAAAGTCGTTGTGAAACCATTTTAAGAGGAAGGAAACCTATATGGATCAACCGAATTTTGCGGCCCTGGCCGCCAAAAATAAGCTTGCCTCAGACTTTCGCAGACAAGGTATCGTCATCGCTCTGCTTTCCGGGCTTTTGTACGGGTTCTACACGGCGTTTATGACTCTCGGGATGTCCAAAGGCATCTGGACGGTATGGTACGGAGCCAACTCCGGGCTTTCCGCCTTTGCTGTCATGTATCTGCTCAGCGCCCTGGGCGCCGCGACCACGGACACCTGCAGCGCCGTATGGGCCATAGCCATCGCCCTTTACAGAGGGCGTTTCAGCGATTTTCTCCGTTGCATCAAAACCAAACCAGGCCTGGTCATGGTTAGCGCGGCCATTATCGGCGGCCCGCTGGCCAGTACGGCCTATGTTGTCGGCCTGCAGAAGGCGGGCTCCATCGTGGTGCCCATCAGTGCCCTGTGTCCGGCCGTCGGCGCCATCCTCGGCAGATTCATGTTCAAGCAGGAACTGAACGCCCGCATGCTTTTGGGCATCGCCATCTGTTTCGGCGCCAGCTTCATGATCGGCAGCACGGGATTGGGCGATGAAGCTCCGCCGAGTCTGCTCGTGGGTATCTTTTTCGGTTTTGTCGCGGCCGTTTGCTGGGGCATTGAAGGTTGTGTCTGCGGCTACGGCACTTCCATGATCGACCCTGAAATCGGCATCACCATCCGCCAGGTCACCTCCGGACTTTCCAATCTGATCATCCTGGTGCCCCTGTTCGGCATGCTTTCCAACGTGGACACCTTCGGCATGGTGACCCAGGCCTTCACCGATGGAAGCGCCATGGTCTGGTTCGTTCTGGCCGGCCTGAGCGCCTATCTGACCTTTATGATGTGGTACAAGGGCAACGCCATGTGCGGCGCGGCCCTGGGTATGTCCTGCAACGGAACATTCTCCTTCTGGGGCCCCTTCTGCTGCTGGATAGTGCTCGGCGTATTCGCTGGTTTCGACGGCTGGTCTTTGCCGCCCGTTGCCTGGGCAGCCGCCGTCATCATGGTTGTGGGCATTTTCGTCATCGCTATGAATCCCTTGGATTTCCTGAAAGGAAAGGGCGCAGGAGGAACACATTATGAAGCCGCTTAATTATGCCATATTAAAGTACTTCACCACTGTTAAAGAAGCCTGTGTGGACAACGTGATGGAAGCACTGAAAGTGCAATATGGGCACTTCCAAGCGTTTAATAAAAAGAGCATAATTAACGCATTGATGACAGCTGAAGCCAACGGCTTGCTGGAAGAATCGCGTTTTGATCTGGATACGCACCAGGCGCTGCGCGTATTTTACCGCGCCAATGTCGATGGAGCGGCTACGATCAACAAGTATATCAAGGGCTGAGATTGATGCCTTTATCGGCAGGGGGTGTTCGGTTGGGAGAACGCCCCCTGCGGTACGAGGGACAGAGCCGGCCTTTAGACACGACCTGCACGTTTTTTTTCCTGAAACGTGCGCTCTGCCTCAAAGATGTTTTTGAGTCTTACCATTTGTACTGTTTTCATTTGAAATACACTGCTATGGGCAGCTGATGCACCAGTCGCATGATGCGATCTGGCGGATCCTGACGTTCTGAGCATTATAGTGCGCGAAGGATATAACTATTACCAGGTAGAAGATATTATGATCCCCCTCACTTTAATACCATACGGAAGGAATACCATGCACGAAAAAGTTATGTATTCCATCGGAGATATGAGTAAAATATGTAATATATCAAAGAAAGCATTGCGTTATTATGATAAAATAGGTCTTATCAAACCAAGGAGGCAGGACTATAACAACTATCGCTATTACACAACAGACTGCCTCCTTACCGTACCTGTCATAAAGTATTACAAACAAATGGGCTTCAAGCTCGACGAAATACTTGATTGCATTCAAAGTCAGGGCGACAACGTCTACCGTTCCATTCAAAGCGCTTTTTTATCCAAAATCCAAGAGCTTGAACTGGAGCAGAACCACATCGGCAGAAAATATACGTCCGTAAAAGACTGGTATGACTTGATCCGCGAAGCAGAGATGGTGATCGAGAATACCATTACCGATGTCTCCATAAAATACCTGGAGCAGGACGAACTGCTGTTTCAGGACCAGACATACGAAAACGATATCAAGGCTTCGATTATCAACCTCGAATGGACCAACTATCTGGAACAGATGGGAAATGAGATAACCGGTCCCGTGATTCTGCACTTCTCTTCCCTCAAAAGCAGAATGAATGAGGACAGCCAGGACATCCAGATTCTGCAAAAAGGGCTTTTGCCTTGCCCCGATGAGGCGAAAACAGCCATTGGCGGCTGTATCATGGCTTCCTGCTACCACATCGGTCCGCACGAAACCATCATGGATACCTACAGGAAAATATTCAGGTGGGCCAATTCCCACGGATACGGGCTGGCCGAGAACTCCTACGAACGTTATGTGACCGACTACTGGACAACCATGAATTGCGAGCAGTTCGTAACGGAGATCCTTATCAAAGCCTACAGACCGGGCAGGAACATGGAAGCATGAAGATGGTTTTCCTGGGACGAAAATGATCTGAATTTTTTGCTTGAGATTCCCCCCTTGATGTAGTTGAACAACGCCCCCTCGGCATTGCCGGGGGGCGTTTGCTTTTGTGGGGGGAGCGATTCTCGGGATTAGCATTACAGATTTCCCAAAATCATACGTACGTATGTTCGGAAGCTTGTAAGAGAAAAGTTCTAAGGACTGGCTTGGAACGGAAAACGAGCGAATGTGTCTTTGTCTGGCGTTTTCTACAGGAGCGGGTCAGGACAGGCCAGGAGTATGGTAGTCGGGTGTGTTCGGGATTTGCTGGACGGTAGATAACTCTTCAACATCATGTAAGTCAGCAAATACATATGATTATTGATTGCAGTTTTATTTTAATTTCATTTAATAATGAACTTTGTATAGACGGAATACTAATTCCTATTATTTTTACCTCCGCTCCCGCGTATGCCATACGCGCAACATCCAGATAGTTTCTATCCGGATCTCATAACGCATTTCATACTGTCCGATGAGAATACGGCGTACTTCGCGTGGTAAGAATGCGTCGAGCTTTTCTCCGGGGCGGGGCGTGGTCAGCAGGCGGGTTGGGGCAGCCGTCAGTTGCTGCACGGTACGGGCTGCTGCTGCTTTATCCACCGGCGCGAGAAATTCATAAAGCCGTACGACATCCGACAAGGCCCTGCTGGTCCATTTGAGTTCCATCATTCGGGAACAGGCAGGGGGGTGTCCGTGCTGAGACTGTCCGCCCAGGCCTGGACCGCCTGATGGTCAATGACGCGTCCGGTGTCCACGTCCGCCAGGGCTTCCCGTGTCATGCGCTCGCGTTCTTCCTCCATATCGACCCAGGCGGCCAGCGCCTGCTTGATGACCCAGCCGCGCGAACGCTCAAGCCGGGCGGCTAGTTGGTCGACCTTTTCGGCCAGAGGAAGGGGGACATGCGCGGTCAAAACTTTGGTCTCCGATGGTTGCGCCATGATGTTCTCGTGTTTTTTAAAAAATTGATTACTAAATAATCATAGTGATTAATTTTGATTAGGTCAATAAGTCGGAGTAATGTTGGGAGGGATGCCAGTAATGAAAATCAGTTACCAGAAGGAAGTTTGTTTTTTCGAGTAATATCGCTCAGATCAGCACCAACACATATATTCTCTGCCGCCTGCCGCGCCCCAAGAACAAGCCTTGCTTTCATCTTCTCAATCTTAGTCCTTTCAACAAATTCCTGAGCAGACGGAAGCGCGTGCCAACCGGACAGCTGCGCAACCCGGTGAGCATTCTTTCTTGTAACGCCTCGAAATCCTGTTGGGGCAGTTCGTCCTCTTTGAGTAGTAACCTTGCCGCGTCGAAAAGTTCTTGCTTGTCTTCAGGGAGTGGGGGGAGAAGGGCGGCTTCAATCAGGGGGATGAAAAGGGTTTCGTCTGCTGACGTGAAACCGTATGCGGCGGCTTTATACCAGGCGTCTTTTTTGTGTGCGGTATACCAGAGACAAATTGTGTCCGGCCTGTTCGGCCAGGTCTTGCAGGAAAATACGGGTAATGTGTCCATTCCCTTCGACAAACGGGTGGATTGCGTTGAGTTCGTTAACGAAGTAGGCGGATTTTGCGGCAAATGCGGTCTTCTCTAATCCTGATGTTAATTATTTGAAGCTGAGAAGTTGTGCCTCCGGTTGTACCAGATAAAAAGTGTAGGTTTTGGTCTTGGGTTGGGTGGGGCTTCTTGTGTTTTACGTGCTGATCTGTCCACCAACCGGCAATTCGCGATGGCTTGCACGCAGGGAGCATTGCAGCATCTTGCCTGGGGTGGCGCCGAATTCTTTTTTGAACAGGGCGATGAAGTTGCTGAGGCTCGAATAACCTACGGCCATGCAGGCCTCGTATACGTTCATCTCGCCCGTTTCCAGGTATTTTCGCGCCTGTTCGAGTCGCAGCGTACGCAGATGTCCGAAGGGCGTGGTGCCGAAAACCTGCCTGAATCCCCGTTTTAGTTTGAACTCGTTGAGGCCGGTGGTTCGCGACAGCTCGGACAGGGTGGGCGGATTCTCCATGCGTTGTTCGAGCAGGGTCCGGGCCGCATGGATGCGCTCCAGGTCGCCGGAAGAAAGCGGTATGAGCCAATCATTGAGCTGCTTGCGGTTGCTCAGCAGGGTAGCCAAATGGACCAGCAGTTCGATGACTTTGCATTCGTGCAGGAGCTGTTGCCCGGGGCCGGAAATCGGACTGTGCAGCAGCGAATTGATCACCAGCTGGAGAGACGGACTGATGGGAAGTCCGACATAGAACTGCTTTGGATTTTCCCCTTTTGCCAAGGGCTTCAACTCCTGGGGTAAAACATCTGCAAACTCTTGCCATACTTTGGAAAAAACATGGGGGCTGATGTTCAGCGTGGCCAGACTGCAGGATTTTCCCCCTGGTTTCCAGGTTCCCCTGGCGGAATCCAGATAGGAAAACGTGCAGGTGGAAGGACACTGTATCACCTCGCTGGATGGGATGATTCCTGTTGAGAAACTGGTGCTCGAGCGCCCCGCGGTACAAAAGGAAATGTTGCATTGCGGACTTTCGATTTCAAATTTGTATTCGTTTTTCAGGTCATTGTGCATGTCTGCCAAGTAGATGGCTGCTCCGGGGCAGAGCGCGATGTGCTGAACTGATTGGGGCGGTTTGGTCATGATGTCCAGGTTGACTCTGCAATCCTGCATCACGAAGGTCTGTCGGCCGTGATGGGTGATTTTGAAGCTCAATTTATCGGAAGAAGGAAGTTCGGAAGCCATGGGGCACCTTTTTAACGGTTAAAGTTACTGAAAGGACCTTACTGAATTTGATTATCAGTATCAAGTACGGAAGCAGATTTTTTGTTGAGGAATGCTGATCTGCACAATGCAAGGTTTCAGATGTGATGCCAGGGTGGAAAGGACGCGTTTACCGTTGTCGAAATCCTGATTATCGAGGCTGCATTCTTTCAGCCTTGCTTGTTTCCGGTGGTGGAAAAACAGTGGGCGGGTAAGTCCCGCCCACTAGAGTAATTTTTTTGCCTGTCGATGATCAAAAGCGGAGCGCTCCGCCGATCCCGAAGGTCATCGGGTCTCCGGCGCGGCCGTACCAGGTGTTGTTCATCTTAAAGGCGCGGGTGACGTATACGGCGTCAAACAGGTTCTTTCCCCACAGGTACAGTTCGTAATGCTCGCCTTCATAGCCTAATTTGGCATTGACGGTCTGATAGGCGCCCTGCTTTTTGGTGTTTTCCGCATCCCAGTGCATGGAACCGGTCCGCTGGTAGTCGGCGCTAGCGAACAGGCCGTTGGAAAAGTGGTAGGAGGAGCCGATTTGCGCGGAAAATCCGGGTACGTTGGGAACCCGGTTTCCTGACATGTCCTCTCCGTCACGGATGTATTCGTCGAATACTGCACGGGTAAAGCCCATGCCGCCGGTAATCTCCCAGCCCTGCAGCGGTCTGGCCTTGAGTTCGAACTCGAGCCCCTGGCTGGTGGCTTTGCCGGCGTTGACGATGGTGTAGTCCAGGCCGATGCTGTCCGGAATCTCCACCTGCATGTCGTCCCATTTGATCAGGAATGCCGCCATGTTGACCTGTAAACGTTTGTCCAGCCATTCGCTCTTGAGTCCAGCCTCGTAGCTCCAGGTGTATTCCGAATCGTAGGCGTCGCCGGGTTCGGTTTTGATATTGAATCCGCCGCTTTTATACCCGCGGGAAACACTAACGTAGGGCATCAGTTCGTCCGTGATCTGGTAGCTGAGGGCGAACTTGGGAAGCCAGGCCTCAAAGTCCTTGTCGTTGCTGCCGTCCACATCGGCTATGCCCAGGGCCGTGCCGCCGGTCCATTTATAATCGAAGTCCTTGTGCTCCCTGTCGTAGCGCAGGCCCGCGGTGAACTTGAGGCTTTTCCAGAACGTATAACTGGCCTGACCGAAGAGGGCCCCACCTGTGGTTTCGGTATCACCGGATTGGGAGAACTCGATGTTGTAGTTGCGCATGTCCGAGAGGAGATCCTGATCCACCCGTTCCCTGAACAGGTAGATGCCGCCCAGCCATTGGAAGGCGGCGTCCTTGTCGTCCGAATAGACGCGAAACTCCTGGCTGCCCAGGCTGTTACGCTGGTCTATGTACAGGCGGGTGTTGTCCGCCGAAGAGAAATCCACGTCATTGTTGAGTTTGTAATCTTCGTCCCGGTAGGCGGTCACGGAAAGAAGCTTGATGTCTCCCAGGTCGTAGGAGGCGCGCAGGGCCGATCCGACAGCGGATTTTTTGGCCAGCCCCTCGTAATCCACGTCCACTTCGTGGGGATTGTCCTTGATCTGGTCCAGAGGGGCGAATTCGGCATAATTGCCGTTGTCGTACTGGAAATCCGTGATCAGGCTGACATCCCATTTCGAGGTGGGGGTCCAGCGCAGCGAAAGCCGTCCGTCGCCCTCGTCCTGTTTGTCGACCCGGTGCGACTCGTCGTAATTATTGTAAAAGAATCCGTCCGTCTGCATGAAACTGCCCGCCAGACGCAGATAGAGCGTATCGTCCACCAGGGCGCCGCCGGTGGTCAGCTTGACGTTTTTGGTGTTGTAAGTGCCGTAGCCCAGGCCAACTTTGGCGGTCCATTCGTTGGTGGCCTGTTTGGTGAGCACGTTGATGACGCCGGCCTCGGTGTTGCGTCCGTAGAGAGTGCCTTGCGGGCCTTTCAGGATTTCAACCCGTTCTACGTCCAGCAGATTGACTTCGAAACCGGGGTAATACACATCGTCCACATAAAATCCCACTGCGGAATTGCTGCCCATGAAGCCCGTGATACCACGAATGGCTGTAAAGGAAGCGACGCCCGCTTTGGACGAAGTGGTTTTTACCATGAACAGGTTGGGGGTTTGCTGAAAGATGTCGCTGGTCTGGCTGATGCCGTAATCTTCCAGTTGTTGCCCGGTGATGACAGAGATGCTGGCGGGGATGTTCTGGACGTTTTCCTCATGTTTGTCGGCCGTTACAGTGATCGGCTCCAGCAGGTAAGCCTGCTCCTGGTCCGATTTTTTTTCAGCCTCTTCCTCCGCGAATGCGGCGGCGGGGAGCAGCAGGCCCAACAGGATCAGCCCCAGCACAAGCAGTGATTGTGTTTTCATCGTCTCCTTCCTTTTTGGCACATGGGTGAATGATTTTGATTCGCATTTTCAGATTCGGAGGGCTGAGCCGTCCGGGGTATGCACGAAATGCCAATTTGTCATGAAAGCCCATCAGCGTCTTGTGGGCGAGGGAGTTTGATTTGCGTGTAAGGGAGTAAACCGGTCGGAAAGAAAAAGGGGCCGGCGTGGCCGACCCCGCGGTAAGCTAGGGTTTGACGGTAAAGGACACAGTGCCCGCCGTGTATACCAGAGTGCATTTGCCCTTGAGGTCCGCCAGGCTCGGATCGCCGGCCACCTCCTGTTTGAAGTAGACATTGGCCACCCACTGCCCGGCGGTGGGCAAACGGAACTGGGCTATTCCATCCACCAGGTAGGAATCAAGCTGGAACTTGTCCGGGCCGCCAAAGGTGTTGCTGACGCAGGTCATGCGGTTGATAGCCTTTTCCGAAATATTCACCGGGGTCCCCTTGAAGGTGACCTTGAAACGCACCAGGTCGCCCACGCGTACGTTGGAAAGGTCGTTCAAAGGCATGATTTCAAGGTCGTAGCCCTGGGGTTTGGGCTCGGTCCATTCCCCCAACGCATAGAACGATTTGGCGAAGGTCTCGTACTTCATGGACATCAGCACGGTTTTCAGGTCCTTGATGGCATCCATGCTTGTGGGGGCCATACGCTGCTTGCCGTTGGTGTCCAGATAGGAGGTGAAAAAGATGGGTTTGGAGCGGGCCACGACCTGATAGGTTCCTTTGATTGACTTGTCCGTACAGGATATCCGCCGCAGGCCCAGGTCCCCTGAATCCACTGCCATGCCCGAAGGGGATTGCTGTATGGCGGTGGATTTCAAATCGGGCAGGCCCAGGTCGAAACGGCTGTTGTCCGGAGCGACCAGCTCGTATTTGTTTATGTCGATGGTGCCGAAATTGCCGGTCAACAGATCGTCCACGGGCAAGGCATGGCCGAATCCGAACATGGACATGACATGTCCGGGAGGATGATTGAAGGACTCGGTGAGATTTATCCAGAACATGTGGGCCGAAGCCGTGCTGCTGGCCAGGATGGTACATGTCAGTATCAAGGCGGAAAGTATGTGTTTCACGTGGTACTCCTTTGGTTGATGTTAACGTGGACCCTGTTCGGAAGCGATATGCCCCGGACCGGCGTCCAGAATGATGCGGTAGGCGGTTTCGGGCTTGGTGATATCCAGTTCGCCGGTTGCATCGGTCCGTCCCTTGAACACCACCTTGTCGTTCGGATCCACCAGGCGGACTTCTGTGTTTGCGGCAAGGGCTCCGGTGGAATACATGCCGGCCACTGTTATGGTTCCGTCGTCGTTGTCCACAACAGTCATGTACAGCGTATGCGCATAGGCCGGTCCCGCGCAGAGCAGCAAAGCCAGGCAAAAGGGTACTAGAATTTTCAACAGGCGCTCCTTGTAGTTGTGTTGCCCGCTGCCGGCGCCGTGCGCCGGATTTTGGACAACCGTATCTGTTTTTTATAGACCTGATCGGCCTGGGCTTCTCCTTGGCAAGGGAGAAAAAATAACCCGGCAGGGAGTTTCGCTGCCGCAACTGGAGTGCGGATGTGTCTTTGCCGCAACAGGCGGGCGTGGTGGCCTGAGACAGTTAAGGAGGGCGTCAACTTGACAATTAATTGAAAATGGTTTTCATTATCACCCAAAAAAGGTAGATATGGGAACCGTCACAAATAGATATATCGAACAAAGTGAATGCATTTCCGGATTGCGGGGAAAAGCCGAGTCAAAACAGTCCGCCAAGTCCGGCTTCCGGCGCGAGCAGATTCTTCCCGGGCTCATGCTGACCACCTTTGTGGTTGATCCGGGCGGAGGGCTGGAAATCGATTTTACCAAACCGGAGAACATTTTCGAGATAGGGTACATACTTACGGGAAAAATCCGGAGCAGGCTGCTGCAGCATTCCAGGCTGGGAGAGCTGGAACTGGGGCCGGATACCGTGATCACCCATTACCTGCCGAACCTTCCGGCGCGGTTTGAAATTCAGGGAAAAGAGTCCGCCCAGATGATCGGGATAGAAATGGAGCTTTCTCTGCTGTGTTCGTTTCTGGAGTCGGACATGAATATCGACCAGTCCCTGGTACGGGTGCTCAATGGAGGTGGGGAGCCTTTTCAACGTTCAGGGGGCATGTCGGCTTTGCAACTTGTGGCGGCCAATCAGATTATGTCCTGCCCTTTTGGGGGAGCCGCCCGTTCGCTGTTTCTGCAGGGCAAGGTCCTCGAGTTGCTGGCCTATCAGCTGGATGCTCTGGATAACGGACACAGGCCCTCTGGCTTTGTACTGAATCCCGAGGATGTGGAGCGCATTCGTCGGGCGCGGAAGATCCTGCGGGAAAACATGTGTTTTCCCCCCAGCCTGACGGACCTTGCCGCGACCGTGGGAGTGAACACCAACAAGCTCAAGCTCGGCTTCAAGTCCGTGTATGGCAAAACAGCTTTCGGATGCCTGCATGAGGACCGTATGCACAGAGCCCAGGCTTTGATCCAGGAACGCAGGTTGAACATCAGCCAGGTGGCCTGGGACATAGGCTACACCAACGTGGGGCATTTCAGTGTGGCCTTTCGCAAATTTTTCGGGGTCAAACCCAAGGATTTTCGCGCCGATTCCGGCAGATGTTTTCATGGAGGCGGTTGACCAGATTCTCCCGCCTGGGTTGATTTTTCTCCTTTATTGAGCAGACGTTCCGCCTGGCAGGGGGGTAGTCTCGGGCAAAAGGAGGCACGTATGGCAGATTCATTGACTGTGTCCCTGGCGGACAACGTGGCGGATACATTATTGATCCCCCTCTACATGCGCAGTTTGGAAACCCAGCGCGGCAACGGGATCATCAACGACCCCGTCTCGTGTGAACTGGTGGATAAGATCGACTATGACTTTGAAAAATACGGCAAGAGCAATAAAAGTCAGGTGGGAACAGCCATCCGCATCCGTTGTTTCGACAGGGCCGTGTCCGGATTCTTGGCCAGGCATGAGGATCCCGTGGTCGTCAGCATCGGGGCCGGGCTCGATACGCGTTTCCAGCGCGTCTATAAGAACAAGGGCGTGTTCTACGAGCTGGATCTGCCCGAGGTCATCAAGCTGCGGAGGCAGCTGCTGCCTGAATCGGAAAACAATCCCTATCTGGCCATGTCAATGTTCGATGACGAGTGGCTGACCAGGATTATTGAAAAACATCCCGGAAGTCAGTTTATTCTGATCGCCGAGGGTGTGTTCATGTATTTTGACGAGGTCCAGGTAAGACCGCTGCTGGAGATGATTGCTCAACGCATTCCGCAGGGCGAGCTGCATTTTGACGTCAGTTCCTCCTGGGCAGTTCGCAATGTTGACAAACACGACACGGTCAAAAAAAGCAGGGCCGTATTCCGCTGGGGGCTCGATGATGATCGAAAGCCGCAAAGCTGGTCTCCGTACCTGCGCTATTATGGCGTTACCCGCTACATGAACCAGGAACGCTCGCGCTGGGGCATAATGGCCCTTATGGGGATACTCCCGGTGATGAAAAACGCTTTCCGCATGTTGCATTACACCATCCTGCCCAAAGCTTGAACGCAGTTGTTTCCTCCCTGGAAGACCCCGGCCCGGCCGGGGTCTTTTTTTTCTTTCTCCGGAGCGTCATTGCAGAGCAGAATTAGTGCGTTGCAGAGCAATCAGCCGCTGTGGTCTGCTGTAGAGTGCTGCTGAAAAAAGGGAGGAAAGATGATGCTTGTAAAGGGATTTTTCAGATATTCATTGATTTTGATTTTCTTTTTCATGTTGTGCGGGGCACAACCGGCACGGGCCACTGAAAACGAACAGGAAACGCCGGCCTTGCAGCTCAAGGCCTATACGGTCACGGCCAACAAGGTCGAGGAGGACATTCAGGATGTCTCGGCCAGTGTCTCGGCCTTTGACGGAGCAGAACTCGACGATTTGGGCGTGGACAATTTGCGGGACCTGACCCTGTTCGTTCCCAACCTGGGGGCACAGCAGATAGGCACCCACTATACGGAGTTCAACTATCGGGGCATTGGCGGTGTTACCACCATGTCCAAAACCTGGAACCTCAACGTGGACGGCGTCACCATCCCGTATGCCGGGCTGGATACGCTTTTCGATGTGGAGCGCATTGAAGTTCTGCGCGGAGGCCAGGGCGCACTGTACGGACGTAATACCCACGCCGGAGTTATCAACATCATCACCCGCGGGCCTTCGGAGGATACCTCCGTGGAGGCCTCGGGCTCGTACGGCAGCTTCAACACAAAGAGGGCGGCAGGCAGCGTCAGCGGTCCGCTCGGAAAGAACCTGCAATACCGCCTGGCTTTTCAGCACAAGGCCAGCGACGGATACATGCAGAACGAAATCACCGGACATAAGGATACGGATTGGAGCGACCAGGTCTCGGGGCACGCCCGGGTGTACATGCAGCCGACCGATTCGACGGATCTTGTGCTGTCTCTGATCGCCGACACCTACAGCGGCCCCAATGACGGCTGGAGCAATTACGACGGTTCCGGGGATCCCTTCACTTCCACCAGCGGAAACACCGGCAGGGATGACGGCGGCCTGCTTTCCACGGCCCTGACCCTGCATCATGATTTTGGTTCCAGCAAGCTGACGTCCATCACTTCCTACTCCAATTCGCGGTATGAAACCGCGGTGGATATGGATCTCAGCTCCTATGATCTGATCGATCTGGAGTATGAGGAGATCTTCAACACCTTCAGTCAGGAACTGCGTCTGGCTTCCACGGACAGAAACGCCCGGCTTCGCTGGCTCACCGGGGTGTTCTTTCTGGCCGAGGAAACGGATTACACCACGAATATGACCATGTTCGGCGTGGCGGACGGTTCAACCGCGACAATCGATACCTATTCGGCGGCCTGGTTCGGGCAGGTGAGCTACGACATTATTCCTTGCCTTGAGCTTGCCGTAGCTTTGCGTCTGGAAGTTGATCAGCTGGATTTCGAATGGGAAGATTCCGACTCGTCCGCAACTTATGATGATTCGAATGTCTGGTTCGCACCCATGCCCAGCGCGACCCTGACCTACAAGATCACCGATGATCACCGCGTATACGGTTCGGTGTCTCGCGGGTACCGGTCGGGTGATTACACGGCCAACGAGGTGGATCCGACGGTGGTGGCGGCCGGAATGGTGGTGGATCCGGAATACACCCTCACCTATGAGCTCGGGTACAAGGGCGAGCTTCCGGATTACCGGCTGCGGTTCAACACGGCGTTGTTTTATATCGACTGGACCGACATGCAGGTCACGGCGGTGTCCGGAGCCAAACAGTTCAGGCGCAACGCCGGAGCCGCACACAGCTACGGTGTGGAGGCGGACCTGAGCTGGTTTCCGGTCAAGGGCCTGAATCTCTTCGGGTCCGCGGGTTGGATGAACGCTGAATTTGATGAATACGAAGACCATCCCAGCGGCGACGTAACCGGCAACAGCATACCCAATACCAATGAATACACAGCGGGCTTCGGGGCGCTGTACAAGCACTCCAGCGGCCTGTTCTGGGGCGCGGATTATACCGTGTACGGCACCAAGTATCTTGACGAATTGAACGAGATAAAACAGCTCCCCTATGCGCTGGCCAATATGAAAGTGGGCTACGACAGGGACTGGTGGCATGTTTCCCTGTTTGCCAGGAACATGCTGGACGAAGAATACCTGGTCCGGGCCTATAACGTCATGGACGGCGTGACGCCCGCGCGCTACGGCACCCCGCGCAATGTGGGAGTGGAAGCCGGATTCACCTTGAAATTCTAACAGGCGTTTCACTGGAAAAGAATATGAACACACAATGTTGTCTGGACGAACTCGCCCGTGCGCATGAGGCGGTGGTTCTGGAACTCAACACTTCGGCTAAGGATACGGCCCGCCTGGCTCCCCTGGGCATTGTCCGGGGCAGCCGGGTCATGATGCTGCGCAACGGACGCAGAGGGGCCGTGCTGGTGGAGGTTCGCAACACGGTAGTGGCGTTGTCCCGGCTTGTGGCCCGAAACATAACCGTAGGCGGGGTGGCGTATGATGACCAATAACGGAGGAAACGGCGTCATCGCCATTGCGGGCCAGCCCAATACGGGCAAGTCTACGCTGTTCAACGCTTTGACCGGATTGCGGCAGGCCGTGAGCAACTGGCCCGGCAAGACCGTGGAAAAGAAGAGCGGCGCAATCCGCTGCAACGGCGGTGTTTTTGAAATTGTGGATTTGCCCGGCACCTACAGCCTCACGGCCGGGTCGACGGAGGAGCGTATTGCCCGTGATTATGTGCTGGAAGGGCCGGTGGATCTGGTCCTGGTGGTGGTCAACGCGCTTTGTCTGGAGCGTACGTTGTATTACGCGTCGGAAATAGCCGCGCTGGGCACCCCGTATCTGCTTTGCCTGAACATGATGGATCTGGCCGAGGAAGCAGGATGCAGCGTGGATCCGGTGTTGCTGCAGGAACGCCTCGGGGTTCCGGTGGTGCCGCTGGTGGCCAGTCGCGGCAAGGGCATAGACAACCTGCGTACGGAGTTGGAAAAAGTTCTTTCCCGGCCGTTGGCGGCTGGGGAGGGACCATCTGTTTCCTGGCTGGGGGATGAGATGCGTACGGTTCATGCGTCGCTGACCGCTGTTCTCGGCAATGGCGGCGGTTCCGGCGGACGTGCCGCATGGGATGCGCTCAAGCTCATGGAGGGGGACGAGGACGTTCGCGCCCGCCTGAGCTGCTCCGACGCGGGGCTGGAAAGCGCTGACAGCGTGTTGCGGCAGCACTCGTCCCTGTACGACCGGCTGGTTGCCGACCGTTACGACTGGATACGCAATGCCGTGGGCGCCATGGGGCGAAAATCCCTGTCCGGCGAGGAACGTACGCGGCGTTGGGACCGTTGGGCCACTCATCCGTTCTGGGGGCTCTGGATCATGCTCGGGGTGCTGATTTTCGGCATGCTGGCGGGGATGCTGCTGGGGCTGCCTCCTGCGCTGCTGATTATGGAGGGGGTTTTCCGCATAGAGGATCTGGTCTCCCGAGTCGGCGCGGCAAACCTGCCCTGGCTGGGCGGCCTGCTGCAGGGCATTGTGCGCGGCGCGGGATCCGTGGTGAGCATTGTGCCCTATCTGGCCGCTTTTCATGTCCTCTTTTCGCTGCTCGAGGATGTGGGCTACATGGCGCGGATCGCCTTTGTCATGGACAGGTTCATGACCCGCATCGGTTTGAGCGGCCGGGCTTTCATTCCCTTTCTGTTTTCCCTGCCCTGCAACATTTCCGGGGCCATGGCCTGCCGCATAGCGGATTCCGAACGCCAGCGGCTGCTGACGATCCTGCTGGTGCCGCTGGTGCCGTGCAGCGCGAAAATAGCGGTTTCGGCGGCCATAGCCTCGTGGCTGTTCGCCCCCGCAACAGCCGTGCTGGTGGTGATGTCGCTTTTGCTGCTCAACTTCCTGCTGCTGGGAGGGCTCTGCCGGCTGTTCAACCGCTTTTTGCCGGGTGACAGAGCGCAGTCATCGTTTATCATGGAACTGCCGCCCTATCAGAAGCCGGACTGGAAAGCCGTGGGCAAACACGCCTATGCGCGCAGCCTGGCCTTCGTACGCAAGGCGGGCACTCTGATTGTGGCGTTCAGCGCCCTGGTCTGGTTCGCGGCCTATTTTCCCACCGGCCAGATCAATACCAGCCTTCTGGGCATTGCAGGGCACTGGCTCGAACCTCTCGGCCGCCTCATGGGACTGGATTGGCGCATGGTTACAGCGCTGTTTGCCTCTGTCTTGAACAAAGAAGCCATGCTGGCGACCATGGCCATCATTTTCCAGGCCTCGCCCCAGGAACTGCCCGGCATGGTACGGGCCGTGGTCTCTCCGGCAGGGGCTGTAACCTTCATGTACGCCCAGAGCGTGTTCCTGCCCTGTGTGGCCACCCTGGGCACCATCTACAGCGAGCTGGGCAAACAGTTGAAAACAGTGCTCGGCATTGTGGCCTACACCTCGGCGCTCTCTCTGGGCGTGGGGATCCTGGTCTACCAGCTGCTTTCGCTCGTCGATTCGCTGTAATTGCAGTGCGGCCTGCCGGGAACCCCTCGGATAAGGGAAAGCCCCCTATTGGGCGGCTTCCCGGCGGGCCAGTTCGAGATCCGTCAGCACGCTCAGATATCCCGAAATTTGATTTTTGAACGGTTTCAGCCCGGCCACTCGTTGGAGCTCCTGCCTGGCCCGGTTCCAGTCCGCGCGTTCCCAGGCACACAGAGCGAGATAAAAACGGGCTTCCGGCAGATTCTGCGCGGCCAGCAGCTGTTCGAACACGATCTGGGCCTCTTCAAAGCGGCGCGCCTGGTACAGCAGTTTGCCTTTCTGCAATCCGGCCTGGTTGGTCACGGCATGCAGGTCCAGGTACTGGACGGCCTGCCCGGTCCTTCCAGCCGCTGCGAACAACGCGGCCACCTTGAGCGCCTTGTCCGGTCCGGGCGTGCGTCCGTAGGCGCGTTGAAGGGTGGCGGCGGCCAGGAGCGGGGCCCGCTGGTAGCTGTACAGGGAGGCCAGCTTTTCGAGCTCGCTCCTGGTGGGGGTTTTCAGTCGGTAGCAGATTTCCAGGGCCGCTGCGGACTGGGCGTATTTTCCGCGGTTCAGATGCAGTCTGGCCAGCAACTGCCAGTAGGAAGATTCCCCCGGACTGAGATTCAGGTATTGCAGAATCAGGGATTCGGCCCGGGTGTTTTGCCCGGCATTGAGCAGGGCGTGGATGGTCAGGCGGATCCAGTCCTTGTTGGGTGTACGCTGCGCAGCCAGCAGCTTTTGCAGCACCCGTGCGGCATCCGCGTATTTTTTCCCCTGGTAGAAGGCCGACCCGGCTTGAAACAGCAGTTCGGCCTTGCGGGGCTTTTGCAGGGCATAGGCCTTTTCCAGAAACGTGGCGGCCTGGGCGTATTGTTTGGTCTCGTACAAAGTGATTCCGGCGTTCAGGCAGAGATCCTTGTTCCCCGGATGCTGGGCGTATCCCTTGGCGTAGGCCTGTGCGGCCGGGCCTTTTTTTCCGGACTTGTACAGGGCGCCGCCCAGAGAAAGCCAGACCTGGGCTTCGGCCTTGCCCTGCGTATTGACGAATTTCTGAAGCATGTCCGCTGCCTGGCCGTATTTTTTGGCGTCAATGAGTTGCTGGGCCGTATGCAGTGTTTGCCGCGCTCCGGCGGACAATTCGGCCCGGCATGGCGTGGACGCCAGCAAACAGCAGAGCAGAAGGGCAGGTATATACGGTATTTTCATTGTCTCAACTCGAATTTGAAGGGCAGCAGCACCAGGTATCCACGGATTCTCCCTTGTAGCGTCCGGGCCGGAATTTCCAGCGTTTGGCCGCGTTGAGTGCGCTTTTGTCGAACACACCGGGCGGGTCGGACTTGTAAATGCTCAGGTTGGAAGGAATGCCGCTTGCCGTGACCAGCATGCGTACCACCACTTCGCCCGTGACCTGGCTTCGTTTGGCGGTATAGGGGTACTCCGGGGGAATGCTGCGTAAAACCTCCGGACGTTCATCCACCTCGTCCATGCTGAAGCTGACGCTGCCCAGCTCCATACGCGGCAGGGCGATGTCTCCTTGCAGACCGGGGAGCATGTCGGCATCGAATCTGGGGACGGAGAGGTTCAGGCGTGGTTTCTGGGCTTTGGGCCGGGCCTTGGATACGAAGGTTTTTGGTAATTGTTTGGGAGGCTCCGGTTCCTTGATTTTTTTTCGCCTGAGCGGTTCCACTGGTTTTTCTTCTTCCACGTTGGTGATGCGGATGGCGTTGTCGAATTCCGTGAATTCTTGCAGCGGACCCGGGCTGTTGAGCAGCAGCATGCCCACGTATATCAGCCCGGCGATGAACACTGCGGCAATGCCGGCGGTTACGAAATCTCCGGGGCTTCCTGCCTTGTGACGCATCACTCTTTCCTTGCCGCCAGACTGATGTTCTGCACGCCTGCCAGGCGGCACTGGTCCAGCACCTGGACCGCAGCGCCGGTCAGGCTGTCCTTGTCGGCCACGATGACCACGGAGCCGTCCGGGGTTTCGGCCAGAAAACGTTCCATGTAGGCGCGTACCGAGCGGATATCCAGATGGCGTCCCTCCACGAAAATCTGCCCGTCCGAGGTCAGCCCCAGGATTACATTGGCCTTTTCTTTGGTTTCGGCGGTACGGGCGGATGGCCGCTGCACGTCCACTCCGGCTTCGCGTACGAAGCTGGTGGTGACGATGAAGAAGATGAGCAGGATGAACACCATGTCGATGAGCGGCGTCATGTTGATTTCGCTTCTGCGGGTGCGCGCCGCACGCGCGTATCGGATATTTTTCATGGCCGGCCTCCCTGGGAATCCCGGTCCGGTTCGGGGTACGTGATTTCCTGCAGACCGATGCAGAACAGCTCCATGCGGCGTTTAAGCTTTTCGGCCCGGCGCAGCAGCAGCACGCCCAGGAACAGCCCCGGCACAGCCACCACAAGGCCGCTCTGGGTTGTAATCAGAGCTTCGGAAATGCCCGAGGCCAGGGCGCGCGCGTTGCCGGTGCCAAATTGGGAGATGACGTCAAAAGTGGTGATCATGCCCGAAACCGTGCCCAGCAGTCCGAGCAGCGGGGCCACGGCCGCCAGGATGATGATGGTGCCGATGTGGCGCGAGGCCTCGAACTCCTGGCGCGTCCGGATGGCTTCCAGCATTTCGCGGTTCAGTTCCGGGTCTTCACAGCGTTCGCGTACGTATTGTGATAGAATGTCCCATTGCCATTGCGCCGGTCCGGCTTTGCAGGCCCCGGCCTCGCCACGAAAGTAGTCCATGCATTTGTCCGGCGAGGTCTCGTGACGATGTTCGCGCAGAAAGCGGATGCCCTTGAGAATGGCGAGGGTCCACATGATCAGGGACAGGGCCAGAAGCGGCAACATCAGCTGGCCGCCCGCCTGCAGGTATTCCAGCAAACGTTCGAACAGGTCATGCAGCGGCATTGAAGGCCTCCTTGCCGCCTGTCTGCCCCTTTTTCATCAGGGCCACGGCAAAACTGGCGCCTTTTTCCTCCATGTCGCCGAGGATCTTGTCCACTCGGCGCTCCAGAATGTGGTGCAGGATCATGATGGGCACGGCCACGGCCAGGCCAAGCTGCGTGGTGATCAGAGCTTCGGATATGCCGCCGGACATCATCCTGGCGTCGCCCGCACCGTAAAGGGTGATGATCTGAAAGGTGTTGATCATGCCGGTTACGGTGCCCAGCAGGCCGAGCAGGGGTGCCACGGCAGCCAGTACGTTCAGGGTGGGCAGGAAGCGCTCCAGCAGGGGAAGTTCCTTGAGCAGGGCCTCCTGATAGGCGTTTTCGATGAGCTCACGGGTGCTGCCCATGTACTTGAGAGTATGTTCGATGATCCGGCAGGTGGGGAATTTCTTTTTTTGGCGGCAAAAATCCCGGCATTGTTCCCATTCACCCGTGGAAACCATTTTCAGGATGACTTCCATGTTGCGGTCGGAATTGCCCCGGATACGGCTGAGGGTGAAAAAACGCTCGAGGACCAGGAACACGGCCACCACACCCACCAGGATAATGGGCCAGACCAGCGGACCGCCCGCATTGAACCAATCCCAGAGGCTTTTCTGCTCCTGGGCCAGCCGGGTAAAGGCCGCGCCGTTGGAGATATCCACAGGAAAGACGTTGTCCTTTTTATCGAAGAAATCATTCAGTACGGAGCTCATGGTCCAGCCGGGATCGCCCTGCACTGCCACAAGCCTGGTGCCCTCGCTGGCAGGCCGCAGA